>NZ_JTHP01000011.1 GCF_000943545.1 Paenibacillus terrae | reverse complement strand
CTATGTGTCCACAAATAGGGTCACAGTTCACTGAGGAATAACAGTCTCTCTATTTCATCATTTCACTCTTTTAGGTTAATCATAGGCTGATTTCACCTTCATAAAGGTTACCTCTACTTTTAATTCCCTTTTGTCAGTCCTTAATCCAGGGATTTTTGCGAGAGCGGGAACTACGGGCAGTGGAATGGGAAGCTGTTGCTACCGTCTTGTGGGAATTTTGATTTTTAGCAGTACCATTTTTACCTGAAACCTTGGCTTTGGATGTCTCTTCTTTGGCTGTATTGCCTGAGGTATCTTTCCCCTTGCCTTTACGCACGTTGCTATCTTTATGTTTGGGAGAAGAGTTAACTTCGTTTTGGGATCCAATATTCAGATTTTCGCCATTTCCCTGCGTTCCAGAAAAATCTGGTGCTGACTCCACGTTCCCCTCCCGGCAGCCGCAGTCAGGCAGAAACATATAGGGAGTGGTATACCCCTCTAATGGATTCACAGGTGCATTCTCATGGGCGAACGGATGATGCGGGAGATTCGCGGATTGTTGCCCTTGTAACTGGCTATAGTCCGATACATACCCGCCCATAGGCAAGCTGTGATGGGGGGCCCATTCATGGCCCCACTGACTGCCTTGGACTGCACTCTCAGGATGTTGCGGGTAACCTTGATGGATAAATGGAGGATAGACAGGATAGGATGTATTCTCAGCCGCTTCATAGCTTGGATGATACCCCGGGCACATGCAGTCCGGATAGACAGGATATGGTGTCGGTTGAACATTTATAGGCGCTGTTTGTACAGCTCCCCAACTCCATGGGTGCTCACAGTCTTGCTGATATCCCTGGTTGGGGGCTACCGAAGGAGCCCATTGCTCTACAAAGGAAGTATTTACTGGCGCATTCCCCCATGGCTGGGCAACCCCGATGCCTGGGTACCATGAGTTTGGTCCCGTATTTGTTGGTGAGATGTAATCATGCGTTGGCTGCTGCATCGGCCATTGGGAATTTGTCGCTGGCTCCGAGTTCGTGCAACCGCAAAATTTCTCAGTTACAGGTTTCAGTTCAACATTTGCAGGCAGCTGCGGTTTTGGTTGAACTGGTTGCAAAGCTATAGGTTGAGGAGGAGCAGGGTTTACGGGCGCCATCGGAATTTCGGGCAGTTTCAATTCAGGCAGCTTGGGAACGTTCACTATTTCCTTAGGCTGGTTCACCTGCTCTTTAGGGATAGGTGTGTTGTCTGGCTTGGGCTGAGTTAGCTCCGCTTTAGGTTGAGTCTGTTCCGCCTTGGTCTGAGGTAGGTTTTCGTTTTCATTATTTGCAATTGGTGCTGGTGACTCTGATTCAGGCTGTGTTAGCTCTTGTTTGACACCTGTGTTCTTCTTTTGATCCGAAGCAGGACTGTTCGCCTCGCCTTTGTATTGAGGAATATTGACGGTTTCCCCGACCAGTAGAGCGTTCGGGTTTTTAAGTTGGGAATTGGCATCAATAATTAGCTTGAGCGGGACTCCCCATGCCTTGGACAACTTCCACAATGAATCACCCTGCTTGACTTTGTGCTGATAAACCGTGGATGGCTGTTCTTGCATCGCAACAGGGTCTGCCGGAATTTTGATTTTCTCGCCGATACTTAACTGATTCGGGTCAGCCAATTGGGGATTGGCCGCAATAACTTTTTCCAGTGACACATTATATTTCTGGGCAAGCAAATACAGTGTGTCGCCTTTCTTGACGATGTGTATTTTCACAGGTCACAAACCTCCTAGACATTCGTTCGGGCAGGATAGGTAAACGCCCGGCTTCTGTTATTACATCCTATGCACTTCCCGGGCGAATGACCCCATACAAACAAAAAAATCCTCTCAACCGAATCCCCTTGCGGGCATCCAGTCAAAAGGATTCACTATTTTTAGTCCTGCCACACTTTATAGCCGTCTTGATCCACGACCTTGCGGAACTCGGCCAGTAGCTCCAAAGTCACCGGACCCGCAACTCCAGAACCAATCGTACGACCATCTACTTCATAAGCAGCAATAACTTCTGCTGCAGTTCCCGTAAAGAACACCTCATCAGCGACATACACATCATGCAGCGTAAAAGGCTGTTCCTTGAGCGCATAACCAAGCTCGGCGCACAAGTCGATAATAGCATTGCGCGTGATACCCTCAAGCGCTCCCAGATAGCAAGGCGGCGTATACAACACTCCGTTTTTGACGATAAAAATGTTGTCCGCGGAACCTTCCGTCACATAGCCTTGGGAATTTAGCATAATAGCCTCGCCCACACCAGCATAGTTAGACTGGATTTTCACCAGGATGTTGTTGAGGTAATTCAACGATTTGATTTTCGGATTTAAAGCATCTGGAATGTTGCGACGCTGAGAGACGGAAATCGTCTTAAGCCCGGTCAGATAAGCTTCCTCGGGGTAGATGGCGAGTTGCTCCACGATAATGATAATACTTGCTTTCGGACAGCGAAGAGGATCAAGCCCAAGATTTCCAGCACCACGCGATACAACCAGACGAATGTATCCATTACGCATCTCGTTAAGACGGATCGTTTCCGCCATCGCTTCCAGCATTTCATCAGGAGACAGCGGAATGTTTAACTGAATTGATTTTGCAGAATCGTACAGACGGTCCAAGTGCTCTTTGCATTTGAAAATATTACCATTGTAAATGCGAATGCCTTCAAATATCCCGTCCCCGTACAAAAACCCATGATCATATACCGAAACCTTTGCATTTTCCTTAGTTACATGCTGTCCATCTAGATAAATCCATTGCTCTGCCATTAAGAACTGCACCTCCGATTATTGTTCTTCTAAAATAGGTTCGATCGCTGCTTCAACATACTTGTAGCTTGGATAGGAACCAAGGATACGCACATGACATCCCAAAGCCTCAATCTCTGCAAATGCTGCGGGAAGCAGGATGGAATCCAGAGATTCCAAAATTTCAATGTAAAAATAGTAGTTCCCCAGTTGCTTTTTAGTCGGGCGCGATTCAATCCGTGACAGATTCAACCTGCGCCACGCAAATGCAGATAATACCTGATGCAACGCCCCTGGAAAATCCTGCGGTGGTGTCACCAAAATACTGGTCCGTTGACCTTCAGGTTTACGCGGGAGGCTGATAGGCTGATGGCCGATCAGGACAAAGCGGGTAAAGTTATTATCGTGATCGGTCACCTTGCTGGCCAAAATATCCAGTCCGTGCTTGGAAGCCGCAAGCTTGGTTCCCAAAGCAGTCCAGCCCTTGCCCGGGTTATGTTTAACAATTTCGACGGCTTCCGCCGTACTTCCTGCACTCTCCAGCTCAGCCTGAGCAGCCGTAGTCTGTATGAACTCCTTACACTGGGGAAGCGCCACGGGATGAGACATAATTTTGACCACTTTGCTTAAATCCAGCTCGCCCCGGTCATTGGTAAATTCACTGCGATATCCAATGAGGTTTTGAATAGAAGGGTACACCCATTCCGCCTGCATCTGAATGTCCACCTCATGTACAACCCAATCCATATGCAGACTTACAGAGCCATCAATTGTATTCTCAATCGGAATTACACTGTAGTCAGCCTTTCCCTTGTCCACAGCCTGAAATACCTCTGCTATATACTTATAAAACAGCAATTCATAGGGCGTATCCCCTATCAAATAACGAATCGCTTCATGGGAAACGGTCCCCTCCGGAAGAAGTGCAATTCGTTTCATATCGTAACTTCTCCTTTAATCATGTCCATAAAAGAAATCTCTTTCTTATCAGTATATACTTTAACGCCTTCGCTCTCTGGGCGCAATTTTAAAACAGATGCAGTGATTCCTTCCTTGCTCATCGTTTCGGTTAAATACTGTTCCAGTTCCGCTCTCCGGTTTTCCCGGCGATCCGCCAATGCCAGCAATGTCGGTCCAGCTCCGCTGAGAGCCACCCCCAAAGCACCATAATGATGCGCTTCCTGCAAAATCTCCGTCATACCCGGTACAAGCGCCGCCCGATAAGGCTGGTGAAGCCGATCCTGCATCGCCTCGGCGATCAAATCGGTTCGGCCTGATGCCAATGCCGCTACGAGCATCGAAGCATGGCTCACATTGTATACGGCATCTTTCAAGGATACATGCGCGGGTAGAACCTCTCTGGCCTTGGAGGTAGACAATTGGAAATCTGGAATGACTACCAAAACCTCCAGATTTGCATCCGGCTCAAGCCGTAAATGCTTGGCATGTTTGCCATCCCACATCGCTGTAATAATGCCGCCAAACAAGGAGGCTCCCACATTGTCAGGATGCTTTTCAATAGCACTTGCCATGTCAAACAGCTTGGAATCTGACAGAGGTGAGCCGATCAGCGTATTTGCACCTACAAGCGCACCCACAATCGCTGAAGCACTACTGCCTAAACCACGGGTAAGTGGAATATCCGAATACATCGAAATATCCAGCTCAGGAACTGGTACTCCAGCCTCCTGAAAAACCATTTGTGCTACTTTATAAATCAGATTCGTTTTATCCCGGGGAATGCCGTTCATTTCGTCCCCGTATAAATGGAAAGCCGTCTGTCCGGCTTCTTTCAATTCAACCCATGCATACAAGGACAACGCCATGCCCAGTGTATCAAAACCGGGGCCTAGATTGGCGGTACTTGCAGGCACACGCACTCTTGCTGTTTTTAAAACAGTCATACAAACAATTCCTCCTGCTTTTTTTGAACTATCCCTCTACCCGATACACACTCTTGATACGGCGAATGACATTCAGAGATTCAAAATGCTCCAGAACCTTTTTCATACTCGCCTTACTAGCCAAATGGGTAACGATAATAATTTCAGCATCTGGATTGACCTCATTTGGCTGCTGCACCACAGATGCCAGACTGACGTCGAATTCAGCAAATACCTGTGTGATCTGCGCCAATACTCCAGCCTTATCATCTACATGCAGAAGTACGAAGTTTTTGAAATACACGTCCTCGTCACTGCTGATTTTTTTAGGGTTATAAGGTACGATGGCCTTAAGCCCATTCACGCCGAGCTTGAGGTTCTTCACTACAGCCACCAGATCGGCCACAACCGATGTAGCTGTTGGCATTTCTCCTGCACCCGCACCGTAGAACATGGTTTCACCCACGGCTTCACCGTGTACATAAACTGCGTTGAATACCCCGTTCACCGAGGCCAAAGGATGCTGTTTGCGTACCATCGTCGGCTGAACATTGATCGTAAATTCATCACCCTGACGCTCCGCAATGCCAAGCAGCTTCATTTCATAGCCCAGTGTTTTGGCAAAAGCGATATCTTCACTGGATACCTTTGTAATACCAGTAACGCTTACGTCTTTAAGCTCTACATCCGTACGGAAGCCGAGCGTACCGAGTATAGCCATTTTACGGGCAGCATCCAGTCCCTCCACGTCTGAAGTCGGATCAGATTCCGCGTATCCAAGCTCCTGCGCTTCCTTGAGAACTTCCTCGTAAGAAACCCCCTCCTGGCTCATTTTGGTTAAAATGAAATTGGTTGTACCGTTCACAATCCCCATAATACGAGTAATGCGATCGGAGGAGAAGCCTTCAATCAGCGTCCGAATAATCGGAATACCGCCCGCTACACTTGCTTCATAAAAAATATCACACTGCTTTTCCTGCGCCTTCGCCAGTACTTCAGAGCCGTGAAGAGCCATTAAGTCCTTGTTCGCTGTTACGATATGCTTGCCGCGCTCCAGCGCTTCCAGAATGTACTTCTTCGTCTGATCCACGCCACCCATGACTTCGATAATAACATCAATCTCTGGATCACGGATGACCTCCCACGGGTCCTCTGTAAGTTTGGCGGGATCGACTTCAATGGAACGATATTTCTCTATATTTTTAACAGCTATTTTTTCAATAATGATCGGCGAACCGACTTGTCTGCTCAAATCTTCCTGATTTCCTTCCACGATTCGAACGACTCCCGTTCCTACCGTTCCTAACCCTAACAATCCTACTTTGACCGGTTTCATCCATTCCCCTCCTGCTAACTTATATCTGATGAGCTTTATAGCTCTTAACCTTGCCCGATCAGGCGAACGCGCTTCACACCGGAGATGGTTTCCAGGCCCTCCAGCAGAACCCCTAGCTCTTCACTGAGTCTGGACATTTCTACCGAAATGACTACATTGGCTCTGCCTTGCAGCGGGATGCTCTGCTGGATCGTCAGCACATTGCCTCCGTAATCTGCCACCCTGCCGAGAACTCTGGACAGCATGCCGGATTGATGCTCCAAATCAATGGAGATATTGACAATTCGCTCACGCTCCAGTTGGTTGACCAAATGAATGCCATCCTTATATTTATAAAAGGCGCTTCGACTTAGCCCGACTTGCTCCACGGCGTCATGCACGGTTTTAACATCTCCCGAAGCAAGCAGCAGCTTGACCTGGATCGTCTTAACGATAGCTTCAGGCAAAATATCTTCCCGTACTAAGTAATAGCGCTCTTTCACGAACGTCCTCTCCTCAAAGACTTATGTTTTTGTATAGAGGACATTATATCGAAACTCCTGACAATCGGCAAGCTAACGGTACAAAAAAACGGCTACTGCCGTCTATAGGGTTTCCTATAGCGTAGTAACCGTCCATACTTCAAACAAGTATTTCATCTTTAATAATAGCTGCTGCCTTCCACGAATTCAAACTCGAAATCGGCAATGCGTACAGGCGTTCCATCAACGGCACCACGCTTGCGCAGCTCAGCATCCACACCCATGTGGCGCAATGTTCTTGCTAACTTTAAAATCGCATCGTGCGAATTAAGCTGCATACGCTTCATCATGCGCTCAATTTTGACACTGTGCACCACGAATGTATCGTTTTCACGTACAATGGTGAAACCTTCATCCTCTGCCTTATCCAGCTTAAACACCTTACGTTCATTCACTTCCGCTACTTCCTCAACAACTGGCTCGTCCGGTATTTGATCCAACAGATCAGCAGCCCGATAGAGCAGTTCCTTTACGCCTTGGCGTGTCAACGAGGAAATGGGCATAATTTCGAGATCTGGACGAACTGAAGCAATTTGCTCCTTGAATTGAGCCAGATTTTCTTCCGATTCCGGCATATCCATTTTATTCGCCGCCACAATTTGTGGACGCTCGGCTAATGCCGCGTTATATTGCTTTAATTCGTCGTTGATTTTAGTCCAATCCTCAAACGGATCACGACCCTCGGAGCCCGCCATATCCACGACGTGGATAATGATATGTGTCCGTTCAATGTGCCGCAAGAATTCATGTCCCAGTCCTATGCCTTCATGAGCTCCCTCAATCAATCCAGGCAGATCAGCCATAACAAAGTTGCGATGGTCGCCTACATCCACAACCCCCAAATTCGGGGTAATCGTTGTAAAGTGGTACGCGCCAATCTTTGGTTTTGCAGAGGAGACAACTGACAGTAATGTAGATTTCCCTACGCTAGGAAAACCAACCAGGCCTACGTCAGCCATTACTTTAAGCTCAAGGGTAATATAACGTTCCTGTCCCTCTCCGCCGTTCTCAGCCAGCTCAGGCGCTGGATTGTTTGGTGTGGCAAAACGGATATTTCCGCGCCCCCCACGTCCACCTTTGGCCACGATGACCTGCTGACCATGACGTGTCATATCTGCCACTACTTCACCCGTATCATCATCCATGATGACTGTACCCGGAGGTATGCGTACGATCATATGATCCGCATTGGCTCCATGTTGGCTTTTGTTGCGGCCTTTTTCTCCACGTTTAGCTTTAAAATGCCGCTGGTACCGAAAATCCATTAAGGTACGCAAGCCTTCATCGACGCGGAAAATCACGTCTCCACCGTTACCCCCGTCACCACCACCAGGGCCGCCTTCAGGAACGTATTTCTCACGGCGAAACGCAATCAGCCCGTCTCCACCGTCGCCGCCCTTAACAAAAATCTTCGCTTTATCTACAAACATGGTTACACCTTCCTTATGTCTGACACTGCATCCGAATTTGAAGCATTTCTCCCGTAGGAAGCTTCTCTGTTCGAATGCGTTCACTTCCGTGTCCGGATCTGACCTGCTTTAACAAATTCAATTCAGCAGGTACGTCACTGCCTTCAAACCGGACGATAACATCATTCTGATCCATACCGAAATAAAGTGTTAATCTGCGCACTTCTCCCCAGGACGACCGGCCCCCGCCATATTGATACGCACGTACCGTTTCTATGACGGCCGAGGCAAGCGACTCGCCGTCTTCGGGAGACATGACAGCGTCCAACTTTAAGTGCTCCTCAACCTGAACCGACAACTGTAAATTTCCGGCGTTCACGCGAAAAGACTGCAAATAAAACACCAGCGAGGGAATACCCAGCTTGGATATTTTACTGTCCTCTGCTACGCGCCCTTTTATTGTTTCCACATAAGCAGCCGATTTATCATGCTTATTCATACGAATATAGCCATAAAGCACCTGCAAGTCATTCATCCAGTCATGCCGGTGATGATTGAGAGCTGCGATAGCTGTACGCTCCAAAGAACGTAAAGCAGCTTTCCGCTCAGCTTCAACCTGTCTCTGTATATGCCACATGCTAAAACAGACGGCAATAACAGACCACACGGCTAATATGATAATCGTTAGTGCTGCAGGATAGAGCAGTGAAAAAACCAAAGGAATCAGAATGGAACCCAACGCCAGATGAGGCGCTCTTATCCGCTGGAACATAGCTTCTCTCCGTTCTGCGATAATTAAAATGGATTAATAAAGAACCTTAATCCAGTATAGCACAGACTGACTTTCCAGTTCATTACCATCATACAAAAAAGCCTCCGACAAAATTGCCGGAGGCTTTTCAGCGTGTCTAAGCCGCTATTAAGCTTCTACAGTAGCTGCTACTGGAGCAACGTCGATCGGGTAGATGCTCACCTTTTTGCGATCACGGCCCCAACGTTCGAACTTCACAACGCCGTCCACTTTCGCGAACAGAGTGTCGTCCTTACCGATGCCCACGTTCGTGCCCGGGTGAATTTTCGTTCCGCGTTGACGAACCAGGATGCTACCACCGGTAACTGCTTGACCGTCAGCACGTTTCACGCCAAGACGTTTCGATTGACTGTCACGTCCGTTTTTTGTGGAACCTACACCTTTTTTCGATGCGAATAATTGAAGATCCAATGTCAATTTCAACATGATGTCTACCTCCTTCTTTGTTTATTTTCTATTTGAATATACTTACCGTATGATTCAGCAATGCTTGTCAGCATGATTACCATGGATTCCAGCAACAGTTGTACCTGTGCGTTCGTCTCATGATGAATTCCAGGGGGAAGATACGCGCTCAAAAAGCCGTTTTCCATTTCCGATTCCATATCAACGTTTGTAAGAGCTTCAATCGAATTGACCGTCCCTACAGTTACCGCTGATACGCCGGCACATACGATATCCTCGCCAGATTTGGCGTAATTCGCATGACCCTTAATGGAAAATCCCTGTATGCTGCCATCCTCCAGTCGTGTAATACGCACGATAATCACTTATCGCACCCTCTTACGCTTGGATTTTTCCAATCGTCACTTTCGTGTACGGTTGACGATGACCTTGCTTCACATGGTAGTTCTTTTTAGGTTTGTATTTGTATACAATGACCTTTTGGCCTTGACCATGTTTCTCAACTGTAGCTGTTACAGTAGCTCCAGAAAGAAGCGGTGTACCTGTAGTCAAGCCATTGTCGCTAGATACTGCCAGAACACGGTTGAACGTTACAGTTTCACCATCGGTAGCTTCCAACTTCTCGATGAACAATACATCGCCCTCTTGAACTTTGTATTGCTTACCACCTGTTTCAATAATTGCGTACATTTGCTTGCACCTCCTTATGTCTCAGACTCGCCTAATCGCAGGTGACAACTTCCCTGAAGATGCTGTACTTCAGTACCTGATTGGAGCGGTTACAGCATGTGCAGCCAATCTTACGCATGACACATACTAAAAGATTGTAGCATAAGCTTCGTCCACATTCAACCTCTAGTTTAAAATGATTTTGGAAACGCAGTGCCTTATAAAATCGTCTTTTCCTCGCGTACCTTTTTTCGAGTCATCTCCAGAAGTCCTAGCCGTGTCCAGCCCACGACATATGATTTGGTTCGGTCCTTTTTCAGCCTAGACTCCAGCACAGAGGACACTTCACGTCGGTTCTCCTCTTGTTCCATGTCAATAAAATCAATGATGATAATGCCCCCGATATCACGCACACGCACCAGTCGGGCAATCTCTTCAGCCGCTTCGATGTTAGTCCGGGTCACCGTCTCTTCCAGATTGCTGCCCCCCGTAAATTTCCCTGTGTTCACATCAATGACAGTCAGTGCCTCTGTATGGTCGATGATGATATATCCGCCGCCCTGAAGCCATACTTTTCGCGCAAAATCACGTTCCAGTTGCTCATGGATGCCATAGGCTTTAAATATGGTCTCTTCTGCACCACGAAATATGCGCACATGAGCTTTCTCCGGACTGATTTGACGTAGTAATATTTCCGCTTCCTTTGCCTGTTCCTCACTGTCAATAATCAGCTCATCCTGCTCCGGTGTAAACACATCCCGAATCAAACGCTGGACGATGCTCAAATCCCGGTGCAGCTCACATGGAGCCGAGTGTTCAGCAGCTTTACGCTGAATGGCTTTCCATTGCTGACGCAACTGGTTCAGGTCATTTTCAATCGCTTCTCTGCTCATTTCCTCCGAAACCGTACGGATAATGACTCCTTCTTCACCTGTTCGAAGCTGCTCTCCCATCGCTTTCAGACGAGCCCGTTCTCCCTCACGCTCGATCTTTTTGGATACAGCCACATAATCGGCGCGAGGCATGTACACAATCCAGCGACCTGGAAGTGAAAAATGAGTGGTTACTCTGGCCCCTTTGCTACCCACGGCCTCTTTCAGCACCTGTACTACAATTTCCTGTCCCACCTTCAACAGCTCGGAAATGGACGGCTTCAACTCAGGTTGCTTGTCCAAATGGGCGTGAAGTACGTCATCCACATATAAAAAGGCATTCTTTCGCTGTCCAATGTCAACAAAGGCGGCTTGCATTCCCGGTAGTACATTGACGACCCTGGCTTTGAAAAAGGAACCCAGAATTCCCCGCTTTCGCGGCAATTCAGCTGCATATTCTACCAATCGTCCCTCTTCCAACAGTGCCATTTGAGTCATCTGCTGCTGGCATTGTACGATCATTTGCTTCATGGTTTTTCAACCTCTCTGGATACAGCCTCTTTCCTCAACTCCATAAAAACTTCTAACTTTTCTATTTAGGCTTAGATTTTCCGCCATCCGACGGACGCGCTGCAAAATAAGAGCGAATAAGGCGTTGCTCTGGCAATACGGCTACAATCCGTCCCTGCTCATTCATGACATAAACCATATGGTACCGGTCCCTTTTGAAAAGACGCAAAACAGGCTCCAAATGTTTCATAGGCAAGGATACAATTGGCAAGGCAATACTTCCCTTGGCAGCCTCGCGGTAAAAGAGCTCGTCCCTTCCCAGCAAAAAACGTATAAAACGATAGGGGATATTACGATAATCCACAATATTAGAATAAAGCAAAAAAATCCCTACCGCCAGCAGATTTAAATGCACAGGTCCACTTTGCCTTAATAACGGCGAAATACCATAGATACAAAATAGCAGGCTGGTCATGATGCTGGCTCGAAAAGTCCAAACTAGAGTACGGTGATACGGGATGGATAAACTCATCAGCGCCTGCATTATTTTTCCGCCGTCCAGTGGTAAAATCGGGAGCAGATTGAACAGTGCAATGACGGCATTTCCCTGAATCATATAATTTATATATTCATGCTCCCCCCCGCTCACATTTCTAAGCAATAGAAGGATGACAATCATAATTCCGTTTTGCAGAGGGCCAGCTAACGCAATGACAATCTCCTTCCACACGTTGAGCTTCCCCTGGTCGTCAATGACGGCCACCCCTCCAAAGGGTAGCATCTGTATGGTCAGTACTCGCGCGCCCAACAACGTGGCTGCTGTTGCGTGCCCCAGTTCATGAATGAACACCAGCGTAAACAAAGTCATGATCTCGATAAAATGTCCTGTCAACACAGAGGTTAGCATCACCAGTACGAACAGTGGATGCAGAGACAAAGTCACGCCCCGGACATTAATCAAGGGCTACCACTTCCGCCGGATCAATATACTGATCTCCTCTCTGCACCGCAAAAAACAGAGTCGCCGCCTCACTGCCACTATGGCCTGCTGGCAGCACACCGACCTCGTCCCCCTCCTGGACCCAATCATTCACCTTTAAGGTAGAGCGGAATAGACGTCCGTACGTTACCGTAATACCGCCAGTGTGACGAATCGTAATTGTAATTCCACTTTCCGGGTGATTAAATATGTCCAGCACACGTCCCGCATCTATACTTTTGACAGCGATTGCCCCATTACCAGCAGCATTGGGTGCAATTTCCACTCCTTTGAGACTTAGCGCAAATGGCTGTGTTATATTCCCTTGAATTGGCGGAGAGCCTTTGCGGACTGCGTTCACCTTGTGTGTTTCAGGTTCCTCTCCAAAGATCGGTAAAAAGGACGGGGCCCCATCAAAATAAGTTTCATACCATTGTCCGGCGGCTGCAAAATCCATATCCTTATTTAAGGCATCCGCGATAAACATTCTCAAATTGACGGCATAGGGAACATCCCAGCGAAATAATCCCCACACCAACCCAAATAGCATTGTAGCGAACACAGACCTGCGCCAAAAAGAAACCCAAAAAGACGGACGCCGGTTCTCCCCAAAAGATTGCTGCCAGCGTTGTCGTTCATTTTTCCATTCGGTTTCCGGGTCTCTGGGCCGGTTGGTACTGACTGCTGGCATCGGCTTCATTTCCTTGTTCCTGTACCTGTCCTGATTCATGCCTGAGGAATACTCTTCCGCTTTGTTTCTCGCGATCAGCTGCTGTATGCGTTCTTCTCTGCGCTGCTTGATTCCGGAGTTTTTATTCATCCTGTTCCAGCCCCCCAGCGAGGTATGTTTGGTACATCTTATGAGGACGGGCTTCAACTTATGTTGTCCGGTTCAGGATTACGTATCTGAAAATGAAAAAATCCGACGCAAGCGCACCGGATGGTCTGTATATATGGCGGTTATGTAGTGAGTCTGAAATTAAGATTCAGGATTTATAGAAGTTTAAAAAGACAAACCAAAAACACTTAAATAAGTTTATTACTTATTTAAGTGTTCGTTATTAAGATGAAAGGACTACGCGGCTTAAGAAAGCCTGTAATTCTTCGTACGTATCTTTCCTCTACATCCATACTCTTACTTAAAACAGTGTAGGAATTTTGCAGGCAGTAGCGAAGCGGGTGATTTGAATCTGAAGAAGCGAAGCGTTCGCCTTTGCCATGGGATTCTTACCACTAAATGTTTTACAAATAAAAGAATCCCGTGGCAACAGCGATCGTAAGATCAAATCACACGCGGAGCCGTCTCCCAGCCATAATCCACTGTTTTCTTCATCCACCCATACCAAAAAATTTCTTAAACCGAGTCATCACGCTTTTCTTCTGATCCAGCTGCATGAGCGGCACTGTGTCACCCAAAATCCGTCTAGCAATGTTACGGTAGGCAATCGCTGCCTGTGAATCCGGATTCATGACGGTAGGCTCTCCTGTATTGGCTGACTTGATCACCATTTCATCATCCGGCACAATCCCAATGAGGTCTATGCTAAGCACTTGTAAAATGCCGTCAATATCCAGCATATCCCCGGATTTGACCATACTGTTACGGATACGGTTAACCACCAGTTTTGGTGAGATCACATGTGAGCTTTCCAGCAATCCGATAACCCGGTCAGCATCACGCACAGCAGCGTTTTCCGGTGTCGTTACGACAATGGCCTGATCCGCTCCGGCAATAGCATTTTTGAAGCCTTGCTCAATACCCGCAGGACAATCAATCAATATATACTCAAAATCCTTTTTAAGCTCCAAAATAATATCCTTAACCTGCTCCGGCGTTACGGCACTCTTGTCCTTGGTTTGAGCAGCAGGCAGCATATACAGCTCCTCAAAGCGCTTATCCTTGACCAGAGCCTGATTTAAACGGCAACGACCTTCCGCTACATCGACCAGATCATAAATAATCCGGTTCTCCAGACCCATAACAACATCCAGATTACGCAAGCCGATATCCGTATCCACCAAGCACACCTTTTTGCCGAGCAGTGCCAGCGCTGTTCCTATATTGGCTGACGTCGTCGTTTTGCCGACGCCGCCTTTTCCTGAAGTGACGACGATAGCCTCTCCCATGTGCTACACCCCTTTGAACACGTTAAAATCGCGGCCCAGACGCACAATATTACTCATTTTATCTATTTGCATGGCGCCGTCCTTGAGATACGCAAATTCCATTCCGGATTCACGCGTCTCCCATTCATCGGGCGGACGACTGATCATTTCGGAAATTCGCAGCTGTGTTGGTGCAAAATAGGAGGCCGCGATAATTGCCTCGCCATTTCCCTCCATCCCCGCATGCGCCATACCTCGCAGGGCACCGAGGACATAGATATCACCAGTACACGTTATAATTCCACCGGGGTTCACATCTCCCAAAAAGAGCAAATTCCCGTTATGATGAAGCACCTGGCCTGAACGGATAATCCCTGTCACGGTGTGAATGGGAGCTTTTCCCTGCACCTCCGAAGGCAGTCCGGGCGATTCGACGGACCGTATGAGCAGATTCCCCTTCTGTCTCAAAATCTCCAGAATGCTTTCCTTCTGTTCCTCCGTCACTTCCCGGCTTCCCAGCTTAATGTCTACATGAATAATCGGGCCGGTTAAAATATTTTGATGACTGTGCTCCAGCTTGAAACGCAGCTCACCCAGCAAATCCTCAAACTCGCATTGATCGTCCAGAAGGAATACCAGGCCGTCTTTGATGCCTTTAATCGTGACATGATTCGATTTTACCGCCATTAGCCTGTCCCTCCTATCTCAATCATTTCGTCCCCGGAACGTGAAATCCCTGCTAACCCGGACAAAATGTGTGTAAAAAGACCTAGACTTTCTCTTCCTTTTTCACACGGATATCCAAACGCTGCAATTGCTTGCGAACTGGGACGTAAATGATGAGGGCGAACAGAAAATGGATAAATAAATCAGGGATCATATATTGAGCCAACGCCCAGTCGAAAGTCTGATGGTTCAACTGGAACAGATGATCAATGGCAAAAAGCATCGAATCCAGCAGAAAACTGCCGAGCAGCACAGCTCCCATCATAATAGGCATCGGCGCACGTCGAGCTGTAAATACCAGCCCCAGCAAATAAGCCGACAATCCCATTGCAAAAGAGTAAGGTCCGATAATAAACCCGTAATACACAACGTCATGAATAAGTCCAAAAACAATACCCAGTACCAATGCCGTATGGCGACTATAATACACGGATACAAACAAAATGACGACATACACGAGATTCGGAACCATTCTTGGATGCCAACTATCCGGAAGAAGCCACGGAAGAATCGTTCCTTCAGCTATAAACAGTACAAACAGCAGCAGTATTAAAACCTGACCGCGTATCTTCATTATTCCGGTACCTCAGGAGTGTAAAGAACGAGCAATTCTTTCCAATCCACGAAGCTGGCTGCGGGTTTGATAATCGCTGTACGTGTTTGTCCGAACTCGCCAACCTGGATTTTTTCTACCGTACCGATCAACAGATTTTTACGGAACTTCCCGCCTGCTCCGGACGTAATGATCTGATCACCTTTTGCGATTGGATCATTTTCCTCAATGCGAGTCATTTGAAATCTGTTCGTAGCCGGATCATAGCTTTCAATCATACCGAACGAATTATTTTCCTTGCCTAGTGCTGTCGCTGCGATAGCATAAGAATTTGGATTTTTAGGGTCTAATGTAGTCAATAGCGTAACCGTAGAAGTGAAGTTCGCTGTGCGACTAATAACCCCTACAAACCCTTCAAGTGATCTGACTTCCTGACCAACCTTGGCCCCGTCCTTTTCACCAATATCAATGACAAGCGTTTTGGAATCATTACTGACGCTATTTACCTGTGCAATACGATAATCATATTGATTTTTGGACTTTTGCGTTTGGGTGAATTTCAGTTCTTGCTCAAGTCTGGCGTTTGTCTCTTTCAAGTTAGAAGTCTGAATCTGCTCAGCGGTTAACTGCGCTACGGCAATTTTCAACCGTTCATTTTCACTATAAATGCTCCGCATATTCCCGATATCTTCAAAGAAGCCCGCTATTGCTGAAGCGGGCCTGTAGAAGATACCTTGCACAAAACCAATTGAATCTCTGGCGAACTTTTCCGGCCAGGTTAAGGAATTTCTCTGTCCAAGTGTGATCCCCATGAGGGCAATAAACAGAACGATTCCGATCAATAGAATAAATAGTCTTTTATTGCCAAACAGCTTAAACAGTTCCTACACCCCCGATTCAACGTCTGGAACGGACGGCGGAACTGCTGCGCGATTTGAACAAATGAATATTTTCCAGCGCTCTGCCTGTGCCGATTGCCACGCAATCCAGAGGATTTTCCGCTACGATAACTGGCATCCCGGTTTCAGCCGCCAACAACTTGTCCAAGTTGCGCAAAAGTGCTCCGCCACCAGTCAATACGATACCTCTGTCCATAATGTCCGCCGCCAGCTCGGGAGGGCATTTTTCCAGTGTCACTTTGACTGCTTCCACAATTGCATTCACTGTATCGGACAACGCTTCACTGATTTCATCCGAAGTAATCGTAATCGTCTTCGGCAAACCTGTTACCAGATCACGTCCACGAATTTCCGACGTCTCCACTTGTTCCAGCGGCATTGCGGACCCGACTTCCATTTTCAACTGTTCTGAAGTCCGCTCACCAATCATCAGATTATATTGACGCTTCACGTATTGGATGATGGACTCGTCCATTTCATCACCAGCCACACGCACGGAACGGCTCGTCACAATCCCGCCCAGAGAAATAACCGCTACCTCGGTTGTACCTCCGCCGATATCGACAACCATACTACCCGTTGGCTCCCATACGGGAAGATCAGCGCCGATTGCAGCTGCAAAGGGCTCCTCAATCGTGTACGCTTCCCGCGCGCCTGCTTGCTTCGTTGCATCTTCAACAGCACGCTGCTCCACCGCAGTAATGCCTGAAGGCACACAAACCATCACGTTCGGATGACGCGGAAACAAAGAACGTTGAGCTTGCGCCTGACGGATAAAATATTTGATCATCGTTGCTGTCGTATCAAAATCCGCAATAACGCCATCCTTCATCGGACGGATCGCACGGATATTCCCCGGTGTACGACCAATCATTTTTTTTGCAGATTCACCAACCGCTTCAATGGTTTTTGTGTCTGTACGTAATGCGACTACAGAAGGTTCACGAACCACAATCCCTTTTCCTCTTACGTATACCAGCGTGTTTGCCGTCCCCAAGTCAATTCCTAAATCTTTTGTAAAGCCACCCAGCATGATGTTAATCTCCTTTTCTCTTCCCTGAAATCTGTTATCCATGTATAAACGGTTTATTCAGGCCGGCCTAGCCGGTCGGATTTAAATGTTTGATTTAAATAGTATATTATATCAGACCTTGTTCCTTCAAACTTACGAAGGTTCCGTCCCCGATCACGATATGATCGAGCACGTCGATGCCCACGATGTTGCCCGCTTCCATCAGGCGACGGGTCAACTGGACATCCTCCGGGCTTGGCTTCGGATCACCGCTCGGATGGTTATGAGCGCAAATAATCGAAGCACTGCTGCATTTGATCGCTGCCCGAAATACTTCACGAGGATGTACGATGGCGGCATTCAGGCTGCCCATGGATAGCGTTTCCTGGGCAATGACATGATTTTTAGTATTCAGGAACAGGCATACAAAATGCTCCTTCTGCAAATAACGAAGCTGCTCAAACAGCAAATCTGCCACGTCCCGTGGGCAACTGATCACCGGGGTCTCCAAATGGCGTGACAATGCCAACCGTCGCCCCAGTTCGATACCCGCTTTGAGCTGTATCGCCTTGGCATTGCCAATGCCTTTAATCTGGGTCAATTCGGTCATACTCATATCCACCAGTTGGCGCAAGTTCCCCGCCTGCTGCAAAATACGCTGCGCTAAATGCACCGATGACTCATTTTGTGTTCCTGTACGCAGTAATATTGCCAGCAACTCCGCGTTGCTCAAAGCATCCGCCCCATATGTCATCATGCGCTCTCTTGGTCGTTCTTCATGAGGGAGGTCGCGAAGCATCAGTGTTGGCGACTCTAACATATGTTTATCCCCTTTAAGGTTGCAACACGCTCACTCCAAATTCGGACAACATGTCCGACAGCAGGGAAAGCGGCAATCCTACGACGTTAAAATAACAACCCTGAATAGATTCCACCAGCGTAGCACCCAAACCCTGAATGCCGTACGCTCCCGCTTTGTCAGAAGGTTCACCTGTATTCACATATGCCACAATTTGCTCATGGCTCAGGGGCTTCATCGTAACCTCCGTTTGGCGGTGGCTGACAAGCGTTTTGCCGGTTGCGGTATATATGCAGGCCACCCCGGTGAATACACGGTGGGTTCTTCCCTGCAATGCTGTCAGCATGCGAACCGCGTCCGCATGGTCGACAGGCTTACCCAGTACCAAACCATCCAGCACGACTATGGTATCACTGCCAATTACTAATCCATCTTCTTCGGATTGGCTGGCAATGCTCACGACCACTTCGGCTTTGCGTACCGCAAGGGTCTCCACAATTTGCTGAGGCGTCCAGCTCTCAGGCGTGCTTTCATCCGCATGACTTGGCATCACGTCAAAGGGCAGTCTAAGAAATGAAAGCAATTCCTTCCTTCTCGGTGAAGTCGATGCCAGAATAATGCGGGGCGTAATTTTCCCGTCCATAAGGGAAGCTCCTTTTCATCAGTTAGAGCCTGCGGTACAGCCAGAACGCGGCGATGATGCCGATCAGACTAAGCAGGCTCAATTCAAAATTTATCGTTATGTTGTAGCTGATAATATCCAGATCCGCTCTCGGCGACCAGGATATCGTAGTGGGGTGGGTCAGAAAGGAAAGGAATTTGATCGATTGAAGGGCTTTGGCAATCCATGCACCCAAGAGCCAACCGAGCAACAAAAACAGTATAAGCATTCCTACATTTTTTTTCATCCTGATCTTCCCTCGCCATTTTTTGACACCTTCATTATTATACGGTGATTTCAACTGCAATACAAACAGAAATCCGGCATGGGGAACTATTTCCAGTTCCTTGCCGGAAAACATTGAGAATCTATTGTTTTATGAATTGTATAAATTCCTTCTCATGCAAAACATATTCCATCATCGAAGACTGAATTTCCCAAATATGCTCCTTGGCTGTGTTCTTGTTATATTCTCCAAGTGCCGAGACTGCACTGTTCATCGCCTTTTCCAGCGTGGATGCGGAAGCAGCCGCTTCCTTCGGCAGACCGGAGGGAAGCGCAGCGATATTTTGTGTCCACTGCTGATGCAGATCGTTCAGTTCCTTCATTTCGGTGGTATTTGCCTTACCTGATCCGCCTGCTTCAAGCAAGGATGAGGAAAGCCCGCTCAGCTTGCCGACCAAAGTGCTACTTAGCTGAAAAAAGGTAGTGAGCTTTTCACCATCGCCCCCAAAAGCTGCTTTTTCGAATCCTGGCAGTTGAAGCTCACGGACATACAGCTCAACTCCTTGTGTTTTCAGTTGATTGCTGAGCAGCTTGGCCTGTTCCCTGTCTGGCGATATTCCTGCATAGACTCGGTTCTGATCCTCGGTGTCCCCACCGGCGGCAATGCCTGCCTTCAACAGCTCTTCCTTTGCTTGCAAAGCCCGTTCAGGGGTGCTGAATACTCCGTATTGCAGCAGGTAATAGGTTTGTGGGGGGACCTGAGCCGATACAACTGTAACAGGAGCGGAATTCTCTTTTACAGATGGTGTATGTGTACTAACGGATTCTTTAAAAACCGGAATAGCCTCTTCTGTTGACGGATCTGATCCAGGAACAGCTCCACCTCCGTTAAAAAGCAGCAACATGATGTATCCAAACATCCCCCCGGTCATCAACGCACTGGCTACTGAGCCAATCAGCTTCCATCTGGAGGGATGGGGCGGACGCTTTCGGTACTCTTGACTGGAACGATGAGTTTCTTCTTCATCCTCTTCCGTACGATCTGGCAGAAAATCCGTATCTGACCAGGAAGCTGCTGATCGCCCAAACGGATCATCCCATCCTTCCTTCACGATGGGGGCAGGAGCAAAACGCCGCCTCGTACTAGGTCTATTCACGCCCAGAGGCTCGTTAATTTCTGAAATTCGTTCAGTCCCGCTGTTTGCACCTATGCCGTTAATTCTTTCCGCTCTTTCATGCTGGTTAGCAGCTTGATACTGTTTCTCGCTTTCATACCGTTCCGCTTCTTTATTTGTTTCACGCTGCTGGCTAGTTATCGGCCCGGTTTTATATGGAAGCACCTGTAGCTTTTCCTCACGGCTTGTCTCCGGCGTCTGTTGCTCGAACCGGAATGTCATCTTTGCCTTGTTCACGGATGCGCTCCCTCCTTGTCCCATACTTCCTCATAGTCTGTTGTATGAGTCAGGAAGATAAAATATGCCCCGGACATTACAAAAAAGGGTATCCCGAAGACACGTTTCGTGTTCGGAATACCCTTGATGGTTGTATTTCATCGGCGTAACACTTTATGCATGCTTGTTACACTTGCTGCTCGCGCAGATGACGTGCTAGCGCGTCGCCTGCTTTCCAGATATCTCCCGCGCCCATTGTCAGCACAAGATCGCCCGGCTGAAGACGATCCTTCAGCTCGTCGATAACAGCTTCCTTGGTTGGCAGATAGATGGCATTCGCGTTGCTGTTCTTTACGATTAAATCCACGAGCTTCGAAGAATGCACACCTTCAATTTGTTTTTCTCCCGCTGGAGAATAAATGTCGGTAATAATGACTTCATTCGCCTCACTGAACGCACGACTGAACGCATCCAGCAGGAAAAAAGTTCGGCTGTAGCGTTGCGGCTGGAAAACAGCAATAATACGCTTGCCAGTCACTGTAGCTGCACTAATCGTAGCCTCAATCTCTGTTGGATGATGAGCATAGTCATCAATAACAAGAATGTCATTGCTTTCGCCTAGCACCTGAAAACGACGCTTTGCTCCGTGAAACTCCACAATAGCCGCAGCAATTTGCTCAAATGGGATGCCTGCTTCCAAGCAAGAAATCACACTAGCCATAGCGTTGTACAGATTATGTTTACCCGGTACAGACAATTCGATGGTTCCGAGCGCCGTCCCTTTGCGATTCATGGTAAAGCTTAAACGACGGTCGCCCAACTGGATATCCGTTGCCGTATAATCTGCTTCATGCTCGACTCCATAGGTAATGACTCGAGTCTGAATCTGAGGCAGCATTTCCCGTACGTTCTGATCATCAGCACATACGATAGCCGCGCCATCCGGCCGGATTTGACCCAAGAACTGTACATAGGCATTTTTCAGACGATTAAAGTCGCCATCATAATTTTCCAAATGATCGGCTTCAATATTGGTCACGATACCTTGCCAAGGATGATATTGCAGAAAAGAACCATCGCTCTCATCCGCTTCGGCAACGACAAACTCGCTTTTGCCTGCTTTGGCATTCGTCCCCAAATTCGTGATTTCGCCACCAATAATGTATGTTGGATCGACATTACATCTCTCCATGACCAAAGCGATCATCGAGGAGGTTGTCGTTTTGCCGTGCGCTCCCGCAACAGCTACTCCCTTACGCTCGTTAAGCAACCGTGCGAGCATCTGGGAACGATGCAGGGTCGGAATATTCAATTCCTCTGCTGCCACCCGCTCCACATTGTCACGGGACAGTGCCGTCGAATAAACGACGATGTCCGCCCCTGTAACGTGCTCAGGCGTGTGCCCGAGATATATTTTTGCACCTTTCGCCGCCAGTTTTTCTGTCAGCTCCTGTGATGCCACATCTGAGCCTGTCACGGTATATCCCATCTCCAGCATGACCCGAGCAATCGCGCTCATCCCGTAACCGCCGATACCGATAAAATGAACATGTTCCGAAGTAATCAACAAATTTCACCAACCTTTTTCCGAATCGGTTTGATACATAAGGGTAGCCCGTACATCCGCAATGAGATACAGTGTTCCGGACACCACCCCCAGATCCTCCGCTTCCGTATGTGACTGAAGCAAGCGAAGAGCCTTTTTCCAGTCACCTTCTACAATAATTTTCAAATCCGTTTTGGCATAGGACGGCCGCAGCTTCTCCACGAGATGAGCCAGTTCAGCGGCATTCATTTTGCGGCGGAAATCGGGCTCGGTCAGGATAAGCGTATCCACTAGTGGCAGTATATGCTGCAAGTATGCTTCATGATGCTTGTTTGACAGCATACCCATCATTAAAACCATTTTTCGGTACGAATACAGTTGGGGAAGACTCTTTGCCAGCGTCTGCGCCCCTTCTGGATTATGAGCACCGTCAATAACAATTTGCGGCGAACTGCTGACCTGTTCCAGACGACCTGCCCAGGCTGCTTCTCTAAAGCCCTCCAGTAGTTCAGCGTCATCCAGCACAAAAGCCATATACTGACGAAGCACCTCAAGCGTCATCAAAGCTCCTGCCGCATTAGCACATTGATGCTCGCCTAACAACGTGATGCCGATTTCCATGTGTCGGAAGGGTCCCGCAAACGAAAAAGTCTGTCCTGTTTCGTCCCCATTCAGCCGTTCATACGTAAACTGTTCTCCTGCTAGATACAAGGTAGCTCCCTGCATTGCCGCCGTTTCCCGTATAACCTGAATAGCCTCTGGCTGAGATACACAGCTAACAACAGGTACGCCTGGCTTGATAATTCCAGCCTTTTCGCCTGCAATCTGTTCGAGTGTATCCCCTAAAATATCCGTATGGTCAAAGCCTACATTCGTAATGACCGAGACGATAGGACTCACGATATTAGTTACATCCATCCTTCCCCCGAGGCCCGTCTCCCATACCACAACATCTGGAAAAGTCACCGTTGCATAATATAAAATAGCCAACGCTGTTGATACCTCAAACATCGTGGGTGATCCCAAATCACTGGCCGCGATTTCCTTGACCAACGGATACAAACGATTGGCAAGTAAGACCAGTGTATCATCGGGAATATCCGTCCCGTTGAATTGGAATCGGTTCGTAAACCGGGTGATATACGGAGACGTAAAGGTTCCCACATCATAACCGCATTTCAGCAGAACAGAGGTTAAGAAAGCACAGGTTGAGCCCTTGCCATTGGTTCCCGCAATATGCACAAATTTAAGATGCCGTTGCGGATCACCCAACATGCTCATTAACTGCTCAATCCGTTCCAGTCCGGGTCTGATTCCGAACGGAATCAAACCATTAATCCATTCCACTGCTTCATCATAGCTTTGTAAAGGAGCCGCTCCCCCGCCCCTGATTGTATCTGACATCCTCTTCACCTTCAGGTCATTTTATAGTTAGTGGAATTATCCCTTGAGTTCTTCAATCCGTGCGATAACTTTGGTGCGCTTGTCCGAATAATCGGCTTGCTTGGCCTTCTCTTCCTCGATGACTTTGGCTGGTGCCTTCGCCACGAAGCCTTGGTTGGACAGCTTTTTCTCCACGCGCTCCACTTCACTGTTCAAATGCTGAAGCTCTTTTTCGAGTCTGCTAATTTCCTGGGCAATATCAAGCAGGCCGGCTAACGGCAGGTACAACTCTGCTCCGCTGACTACAGAAGTCATGGCTTTATCTGGAACAGACAGTTCCAATCCCGTGTCGAATTCAGACGTATTACAGAATCGACGTACATATTCCCCATTGCGGTTAATGATATCGAGAACGGCTTGATCGCCGGGTTTTACGAGCAATTCGATCTTTTTACTCATCGGTACGTTCACTTCAGAACGGATATTCCGCACTGCGCGAATCACGTCGATCAGCAAATTCATTTCAGCTACCGCATCCTTGTCCTCGAAAGCCGAATCGTAAACAGGCCAAGCGGCCAGTGTAATCGTTTCGCCTTCATGCGGAAGATGCTGCCATATTTCCTCGGAGATAAACGGCATGAACGGATGAATCATGCGTAGTGTCCGATCCAGCACATACGCCAGTACGGACTGTGTTTTCTTTTTCGCCTCTGCGTTCTCGCCATACAGGGAAAGCTTCGCAAACTCGATGTACCAGTCGCACAAGTCATCCCAAATAAAGTTATACAGAAGGCGGCCTGTCTCGCCAAATTCATAAGCATCTATTAGACGCGTGATATCGCGTGAAGTTTCGTTCAAACGGTGAAGGATCCAGCGATCCGCTGTGCTCAAATCACCGGTAATGTCGATATCCGCCGCAGTGACCCCTTCCAGATTCATCAGCGCAAAGCGTGACGCATTCCAGATTTTATTGGCAAAGTTACGAGCCTGCTCTACCCGTTCCCAACGGAAACGAAGGTCCTGTCCAGGCGTGCTGCCTGTAGAAACCATGTAACGCATGGCGTCCGTACCGTATTTGTCGATTACGTCGAGCGGATCTACACCATTTCCGAGGGATTTGGACATTTTCTTTCCATCCGCATCACGAACCAGTCCGTGCATCAACACATCCTTGAACGGAATTTCCTCTGTGAACTCCAGGGCTGTAAAAATCATCCGCGACACCCAGAAATAAATAATGTCATAGCCTGTAACCAAGACATTGGTCGGGTAGTAGCGTTGGAGATCCTCAGTCTGCTCAGGCCAGCCCAGTGTCGAAAACGGCCACAGGGCAGAGCTGAACCATGTATCCAGCACATCCTCATCCTGTTTCAGCTTTCTGCCAGCATATTCAGGCAAGGTTGTAGGGTCCTCCACCGATACAATAACCTCACCGGTTTCTTCATCGTACCAAGCCGGAATACGATGTCCCCACCACAATTGACGGGAAATACACCAGTCACGCACATTTTCAATCCAGTGCAGATAAGTACGCTCAAAGCGATCCGGGACAAAGTTTACGCCATTGCCAGCCTTCTGCACTTCAATCGCTTTGGCTGCCAGAGGCTTCATTTCCACGAACCATTGTGTAGACAGATAAGGCTCTACAACCGCACCTGTACGTTCGCTGTGGCCCACCTGATGCACATGCTCCTCTATACGGATCAGCACACCCTGCTCTTTCAGATCAGCGACGATTTGCTTGCGGCAATCACTGCGGTCAAGGCCCTGATATTTGCCTGCTTCGGCGTTCATCGTACCTGTTTCGTCCATAACAGTAATCTGTGGCAACTGGTGACGTTGGCCCATTTCAAAGTCATTCGGATCGTGAGCAGGTGTAATTTTAACCGCACCGCTACCGAAGTCTTTTTCTACGTAGTCGTCCGCAATAACCGGAATTTCCCGTCCGATAATCGGAAGTACGAGTGTTTTGCCGATCATATGCTTGTAACGTTCATCCTCAGGATGTACGGCTACCGCTGTATCGCCCAGCATGGTTTCAGGACGCGTGGTGGCTACAGTGATAAACCCACTGCCATCTTGAAGCGGATATTGCAGGTGATACAGATTTCCGTTTACCTCTTTGTATTCCACTTCAATATCTGACAAAGCCGTACGTGCAGCAGGATCCCAGTTAATGATGCGTTTACCGCGATAAATCAGGCCCTTCTTGTACAACTTGACAAATACTTCGCGAACGGCTTGAGACAACCCGTCATCCAGCGTAAAACGCTCACGCGAATAATCGAGAGAGAATCCCATTTTTTCCCATTGATTATGAATGTTGTCCAGGTAGAGATCCTTCCATTCCCAAACCTTCTCCAAAAATTTCTCGCGTCCCAGATCGTAGCGCGTCAAGCCTTCCTCACGCAGCTTCTGCTCTACCTTCGTCTGGGTGGCAATGCCCGCATGGTCTGCCCCTGGCAGCCACAATGCGTCATAGCCCTGCATCCGCTTGGTGCGGATAATAATGTCCTGCAAAGTAAAATCAAGAGCATGTCCAATGTGCAGCATGCCTGTAACATTCGGTGGTGGAATAACGATTGTAAAAGGCTCTGCCTCTGGAAGTCGCCCAGCGCGGAAATACCCCTTCTCCATCCACGTTTTGTACCATTTTTTCTCGGCTGATTTTGGATCGTACGTTGTCGGCATTTCCAAGGTTGTCTTGTTGTCTTGTTCTGACATATCAGGATACCTCCATGATTTTTCAATTGGCAAATAAAAAAAGCCCTTCATCCTCAAAGGACGAAAGGCTGTTCTCTCGCGGTACCACCTTTGTTTCACCCCTAGTGTATGTATCCACTGATCCATTACACATGGTGTGACACTTATGCAGATAACGGCTGCGGACCGGCCTTATTCTACCGTGAACCTCGTACCTTCCGTTGGGATTAAATGAGGGACCGTTCGAACAGGCGACTCCCGGGTGACTTCGGCCAGTAGCTTCCTGCGGAACCTCACAGCGCTGCAATTCCACTCTCTGAAGGGCTTGCTGCCTACTCTTCCCGATCTCAGTCTTTCAATAGCTATACCACATCATACATTTCCCATTGACTATAGTCAACACCCGTTGCTCATTTTCCAATGGCCGAATTAAGGGATGTACAATACCTGCCCTTCTTCTACATGATGCTCTGCCAGCTTGTTATACAGTTGAAGCTCCCGTGTGCTGAGTTGATAGCGATCAGCAATCGTTTCCAGTGTATCTTCACGCTGAACGATGCATAATCGGACTTTGCGGAACGGCGTTTCATCCTGTGTATGAAAAAAAAGGTTTTTCCATTTGGCATCTTCACGCTCTTCTTGGGCTTTCTGCGCCTGCGCCTGCGGTTCTTGCTCCAGTTGCTGCTGGTATTCCGCTTCCTTCACCGAACGACTGGATTGTAGCAATGATGAGTAGACCACTGGGTCCGGCTCGTCTGCTTTTTCGTCCTTTTTGCTGTTCAGCGCCACGCGCATCTCCGGTTTATCGTCTGCAACAATGTCATGGGACACAGCGTCCACCTGCTCTAATGTCTCACGTCTAAAATCATCCACCTGACCTGCTTCCAGCTGCGGCTCCAGATAGATCTCCGACTCCGTAGCATGATGCGGTTCAGCCAGCAAAGGATCATAGACCACATCGGGAGTGGTGGAGGATATTTTCGGGTCACTTCCCGTCCATGCTTCCTCTTGCTGAAATCCCCATACTTCTGGTGTCTCATGCTCATGCTTTACCTCGGAAGTGCTGTCTTCAACAGCTTTACCCGTCCAAGGCTCATAGATCCGGTTCGGGTCTACAGCAGGCTCATAACCTTGGTGTTCCGGTGATGACTTCTGCTCCCCATACTCCTGTGATGGATGTTCCCAGGAAGCGTACTCCTGCTGAGCTGGCACCCTGTATGAAGATTCAGACTCCGTCGTATGATCGGATACAGAATCCTGGGTGGCATAAGTTTCTTCCTGACGCTGCTCTGCATTCGCGGAAAAGGGGCGAGCGGGATGTTCAGGTGCGTGCACCACCGTAAATTCCTCATCCAGCCAAACCGCTGTCTCCTCTGCATGGGAGCTTTCCACCCCGTGCAGGGAGAGAACACCTGTAATATTCAGACTACGTAATGATAGCAGGTCCACATCAAAATTCTCAATCTCAACTGAAATGTCTTCCAGTCTTCCTACCCGATTCAGTGGAATCGTAATTTCCACAGGGATCAAATGATGAAGCTCGTTCGTTACCTGTTCAGGTGTGCGGTACACGCCCTCCAGCAGCAAATGCCCTCGCAAAGCGGCATGGTCGCCGTGGGTTACAACCTGAATGCGTGGCAGAAGCTCAATTTCCTCCAACTCAGCAATCCCGGCAGCTTCCTCCGTCAAATGAATGCGTTCATAAATATCAAAACGCAAGCCTTGCGGCTGATCATTCTGTTGTTTGTTCAAGGATGGCATCCTCCTTTGGGCAGCCTCCGCACATCCTCTGACTCCTGTCAGGCGCACGGAAACTCCATATTGCAAACCGTTTCTAGGTTCAAGTATATGCGCCAAAATAGAAGGCATGCCATCTTTTATAGCTGTTGATGCAGCTTTTGAAAATCATCCGGCCGAGCATCTTCCACAGTAATCGTTTCACCGCTCAGCGGATGACGGAAGATAAGACGCTCTCCGTGCAGCGCCTGCCTGCCAAAATCAGCAGCCCGTCCCCCGTATAATACATCCCCCAATAACGGATAGCCCGCATGGCTAAGATGAACCCGAATCTGGTGCGTTCGGCCTGTTTCCAGTGTTAAATATACGAGGCTAACCGCCTTTTGACCGCTCCCCCACACTTCACCAAGTTCCACATGGGTAACCGCGCTCTGTCCGGTCGGAGAAACACGGCGACGCTGCTTGTGATGCCTGTCCTTGCCAATCGGCCAATCCAGCGTCCGCAGTGATGAAGGGACTTCACCCCGTACCAAAGCCACATAACGGCGACCGATATCCTTGGCCCGCATCTGCTCGTCCAGCTTGAGCAACGCGAATTCATTTTTGGCATACAGCACCGGGCCTGTCGTATCCGTATCCAGGCGATGCACATGCCGTACTGCTGCATGGATGCCATTCATCTCATAATACGATGCGACCGCATGATCCAACGTCAGTGGACCCTCTTTAACAGCTCCGTCCGGATGTACCGCCATACCCGCCGGTTTGTGTGCGACCAGGCAAAAATCATCCTCATACAGCACCTTTAAATCGTACCAGCGAGGGGTCACACCAAGGTTCGTAACGGGAAAAAGGGCCAGCCGCAGCCGGTCCCCCGCAAGTTCAATCTGCTTTTCGTGTCGCAGTCTGCGCCACAGCTTGTCCGGTAGCTCCAAACGGTTCAGCAACCAGTGATCTACAGCATCGGTGCGATGTTCCCCCTCTGTGATTTCCCGTCCCGGTGTGACTTCCAGCCACGGTCCCCGTCTTTTCCAGCCGCCTTGCCAGCTCATAGACGTTTGAGCGCGCGATAGTTCGTTTCAATGGTAGCATCAATATCCTCCACCGTATGCACGCCCGATACAAACATGCCCTCAAATTGGGATGGCGCCACACTAACTCCCTCGTTCACCAATTCGGTAAAGTAACGACGGAAATGGTCCTGATTACTTGTTTTGGCGGTATCAAAATTGACAACCTTCTCTTCCGTGAAAAATGGACAAACCATGGAACCTACACGGTTGATCGTGACAGGTATGCCCAGCTCACGTGCATTACGTTCGAATCCGGCCTGAAGCCGTGCTGCCCGCTCTTCCAACCGATCATATACTTCTGGCGTCAGCAATTTAAGCGTCGAATAGCCTGCTGCCATAGCCAGCGGATTTCCGCTAAGCGTACCCGCCTGATAGATTGGCCCCGATGGTGCAATCTGCTCCATAATATTGCGACGTCCACCATAAGCACCGACAGGCAGTCCACCACCAATAACTTTGCCCAGGCATGTGAGGTCCGGGGTCACACCAAAGCGACCTTGAGCTGAATGAAGTCCTACCCGAAATCCGGTCATAACTTCATCAAAAATCAGCAGGCTTCCATACTGCCGGGTCACTTCGCGCAGTCCTTCCAAAAATCCGGATTGTGGCGGTACGACTCCCATATTCCCGGCTACCGGCTCGACAATAATGGCGGCAATTTCCTCGCCAAATTTTTCAAAGGCCAGTTTCACCGAAGCCAAATCATTATAAGGAACGGTGATCGTATGTGTGGCCACGGCTTCGGGTACACCTGGACTATCGGGCAGACCCAGTGTAGCAACACCAGAGCCTGCTTTAATCAGCAAGCTGTCAGCATGACCGTGATAAGAGCCTTCAAATTTAAGAATTTTGCTGCGGCTCGTAAATCCGCGTGCAAGTCGAATCGCGCTCATCGTCGCCTCGGTTCCCGAGTTGACCATACGAACGATATCCATGGAAGGAACACGCTCACAAACGAGCTTCGCCATTTCGGTTTCCGCCAACGTCGGCGCTCCGAAGCTGGTTCCTTTGACAACTGCAGCCTGTAGAGCCTTAACGACCTCAGGATGCGCATGTCCCATAATGAGCGGTCCCCATGAACAAACATAGTCAATATAGGATTGACCGTCGATATCATATACCCGCGATCCTTCTCCACGGTCGATATAAACGGGCGTAATGCCGACGGATTTAAAAGCCCGGACCGGACTGTTTACGCCACCCGGAATATATTGCTTTGCCTCATCAAAGGCTACTTTGGAGCGCGCATCTTCGCGCACTGTTCGTTGTTCGTTGATCATTCTGATCACTCCTGTCTTCTGAAAGATACGCTTACTGCTTCAACCATCTTGCCGCATCCTTGGCGGAGTAGGTAATAATCATGTCCGCACCCGCACGTTTCATGCTCGTCAGAATCTCCAGCACCATCGCTTTTTCATCAATCCAGCCTTGAAGAGCTGCCGCCTTGACCATCGCGTATTCACCGCTGACGTTGTAAGCCACCATAGGCAGATCAAACTGGTCTTTAATTGTACGCATAACGTCCAGATAGGAAAGGGATGGCTTCACCATCAGCATATCCGCACCTTCCAGCACGTCCGATTCTGCTTCTCGCAATGCTTCACGTGCATTGGCAGGGTCCATCTGATAGGATTTGCGGTCACCGAATTGCGGTGCAGAATCTGCCGCTTCCCGGAAAGGACCATAAAAAGCAGACGCATATTTGACGGAATACGACATAATCGGAATATGCGAAAAGCCTTCCTCATCCAGCCCTTGTCGAATCGCCTGCACAAAGCCGTCCATCATATTGGATGGCGCGATAATATCAGCGCCCGCTCTCGCCTGGGAAACGGCTGTACGTACCAGCACCTCCAGAGATTCGTCATTCAGCACTTCACCACATACCTCACCATCATGCTCATGCATGTGGACCATGCCGCAGTGCCCATGATCCGTAAACTCGCACAAACAAGTGTCAGCCACAACCAGCAGCTCGGGATAACGCGACTTGATCAGACGTGTAGCTTCCTGAACAATACCATCGTCCACAAAAGCCGAAGTCCCCAAGCTATCCTTCGTCTCCGGTATGCCAAACAGGAGCACGGCAGGAATGCCAAGCTCACTAATTTCTTTCAATTCTTCTTCCAGTTGATCCAGAGAAAATCGGTACACACCCGGCATGGAGCTGATTTCCCGCTTCACTCCTGTACCGAATGTTACATAGATCGGCTGGATAAAATCAGCTGGATTCAATACCGTCTCACGCACCATACTGCGGATAGCAGCGGATTGACGCAAACGCCGATGTCTGGTAAAAGGAACACTCATGATTGCAAACCTCCAGTTTTTATACATCCATATTGGTAAAATATAATTATGATGTCACAGCGCTTGATTGTTTCCAGTCACATAGCGATTGGATCAGGCTTTCAATGGTTGCCTTTTCCGCCATGAAGCTGACGTTCAGGCCCGCTTGGGTCGCTGTTTCTCCAGTGAGAGGGCCAATCACAGCGATCGTCACTCCCTCCAGCAGCGACAGCGGATTTTCGACTCCCATCTGCCTGAGTGCTTCCAGAAAAAAGGTTACTGTTGAGGAACTAGTAAAAGTAATCGCATGGATGGCACGTTCCTCAAGCAGCTTGAGTAGCTCATCATCCTGTGCGTTTGCCGCCAGCACGGTTTGATACAAATCGGCCTCGGTCACCTCAAGTCCCAGCTCTCTAAGCTTCTCCGGCAGCCAGGACCGAGCGAGATCGCCTCTTGGCAGAAATACGTTCTGCCCTGCCTGCAAATCCTGCTCAAACGCTTCGAGCAAGCCCTCTGCCTGAAAAGGGCCTTCAATCTGCTCCGCTTCAATTCCGTGCGTGCGAAGTGCCGCCGCTGTAGCCGGTCCGACTGCGGCAATACGCGCCTTAAATAGCGAACGAACGTCCTTGCCTTGTTCCTTCAGATGAGTGAAAAAGTATTCCACTCCGTTAACGCTGGTAAAAAATACCCAGTCGTATTCAGGCAATCGTGCAAACGCCTCAGTAATTTGCCGTTTCGTTGGCTCGTCCGTAGGGACAACCGTCTGGATGACGGGAAATTCATAAGGCTCTCCACCGAGCTCCTCAATCCGATGAACCAGACTGCTGGCCTGGGCGCGCGCACGTGTAACCAAAATCCGCTTGCCAAACAAAGGCATATCCTCAGCCCATTTTAACTGTTCACGCTGATTAACCACTTCTCCGACGACGATAACGGCGGGAGGCTGAAAATTCGCGGCTTTCACCTTGGCCTCAATATCTGCCAGCGTACTCACCAGTGTATCCTGCTCCGCCCGGGTTCCCCAACGGATTAAAGCAACGGGTGTGCTTGGCGATTTGCCGTGTTTCATCAGCTGCTCACTGATATAGCCGATCTTCGCCACACCCATCATAAAGATCAGTGTGCCCGTTGCGTTCGTTACTTTATCCCAATGAATACTCTTGTCGAGCTTGTCCGGACTTTCATGCCCCGTAATGATAGACAGCGATGAGGCCATATCCCGGTGTGTAACCGGAATGCCCGCATAGGCGGGTACGCTGATTGCTGAAGTGATGCCGGGTATGATTTCATAGGAAATACCGTGTTTACGCAGCAGCCCGGCTTCCTCTCCAACCCGACCAAAGATGGTGGGGTCTCCCCCTTTGAGCCGAACAACCGTTTTTCCTTCCAAGGCCAAGTCCACCAGCAACTGATTAATTTCCTCTTGCTTCATGGTGTGACGATCCGGCAGCTTGCCGACATATATTTTTTGGGCACCCGGCTTCATCAAACCCAAAAGGCGCGGGCTTGCCAGTCTGTCATAGACAATAACATCACCCAGTTGAATGCATTCCCAGCCCTTGACCGTAATCAGTCTTGCGTCACCAGGTCCTGCGCCTACTAAATATACCTTTCCCGCCATTCCATTACCCCCTCACCTGCGCCAGAATCTGTTCCGCTCCTTTGGCGATCAAGCTGGCCGCCACCGCTTCTCCCAGCTTTTGCGGATCATTTCCCTGGAGCGTTTCCTTCAAAATAACTTCGCCATCCGGCGAGCCTACCATGCCCGTGAGGCGGATTTCCTGGTCAGCCCAGACTGCGTGAGCCCCGATTGGCACCTGGCATCCCCCATTCAGCACGCCCAGAAAGGTTCGTTCTGCCGCAACCGTAGCCGAGGTATCCTCGTCGTTGTACAGGCGCAGCAATGCCAGCAGCTCTTCATCGTCTGCACGGCACTCAATACCGAGCGCTCCTTGTCCGACTGCTGGCAAGCAGACTTCCTCCGGTATATAGGACGTGATTCGGTCTTTCCAGCCCATCCGGTTCAAACCTGCCGCAGCCAAAATAATGGCGTCAAATCCTTCAGTCTCCAGCTTTTTCAGGCGGGAATCAATATTACCGCGCACAGGCTCCAATTGAAGATCCGGTCGTAATGACTTGATCTGGCTAGCTCTGCGCAGGCTGCTTGTGCCGACCTTTGCCCCTTGCGGCAGGTCCTCCAGACTCTTGAATCCCAGGGTAACGAGACAATCCCGCGGGTCCTCCCGACGCGGCACCGCGCCGTTCACTAGCCCTTCAGGCAATTCTGACGGCATATCCTTCATACTATGTACTGCCATATCAATTTCACCAGCCAGCATGGCCTGTTCAATTTCTTTGACAAACAGCCCTTTGCCACCCACCTTGGACAACGTTACATCCAAAATCCGGTCGCCCTTGGTCAATATTTTTTTTACGATAAACTGCATATCCAGCCCATGCTCCGCGCACAACGCGTTCAAATCCTCGATGACATGCCCGGTCTGAGTTAGCGCAAGCGCGCTCTGTCTGCTACCTACCACAATTGTTCGCATGCTATTCCTCCTGATTTTGCGCAATCCATGTGTCTATCTCTTCTTGAGTCCATACCGTAAATTCCTGACGTCGTATTTGCTCCAAAATTCCGCTACTCGCCAAACGTCTCAGCAGTTTCGCCCTTTGCTGCGGGGAAGATACGATACGTTTAATCGCTTGCCGCATATCGTACATGAAATCCAGATACGGTTCGTATTCCCAACCAAACAGCGTATCCAAAGCCGATGTAATTTCGGACGTAACAGCCGGACCTGCACCTGCGGTGGATACGCTGATCGTTAGCCTGCCCCGCCGGATGATGCCCGGCGTTATAAAGTCCGCCTCTTCCGAACGATCCGCCACATTTACCAGTATACCCCTTTGTCCGGCCTCATGCGCAACCGCATCGTTCACATCTCTCCGATCGGTCGCCGCATATACAAGAAAGGCTCCCTGGAGGTCACCCTCGCGGTATACGCGATTTACCCAGTGGAGCTGCTTATGATCGGCTAGAACCTGTAAATCCGGCGTTATATTCGGACTGATGACGGTAATGAACGCCCCGCTTTCCATCAGTCCCTTTACCTTGCGTTCCGCTATCCTTCCACCGCCCACAATACAGCAGATCTTATTTTTACAATTCAGCGAAATCGGCACAAAATGCTGCAAATGGCCATTCACTCTCCCGTCCACTGATGAAATACAGACCAGGAATTCAGCAAAAAGTTAAGAATCAATAGCGTGTAGCCCACCAATGCCCATTTTGCCATCACGAGGCCCGACTTCTGATTGAATCTTTTGCTCACTAAAAATACAATATACACGCACAGGGCTATCGCTGTCATCAATACTTTAGTATCCAGTAGCAGACGCCAGCGTTCTTCAGCAATAATAGAAATGACGGCAACTACAATGGAGACCCCAAGCAAAGGAGTACCAATCAACAGCGCCATATGGGTATACCGATCCATCATTTCCAGACTCGGCAGACGCCGGATCGTATCATTCCATTTCTTGACTTTCAATTTACGATGCAAAAACAGATAAAGCCCAGAAAATACAGCCGCTACCGTCATGGCTACAAAGCCAAGATTGGCCAAAGCGATATGGATGAGAAGCAGCCCATGCACCGTATGCCAACTTCCAAGCGGATTGTCGGTGGGCTCCATCCATATATTATTGAGCACAAGAACCGCAAAACTAATAATGTTAAGCAGCAATACCGCAAATTCCGACCGCTGATAGCGTGAGAGAATTAAAGAAATCAGGACCAAAATAAATGAAAACAGAAATAAAAAATCGTAGGTTACGAAAATTGGAAGATGTCCTTCGTTCCAGGTTCTTATTCCCATATATACAAGCTGGAGCACAAGAACGACAACAAGAAGCCCTGTACCTGTCCGTTTGGCACTCGCATTACGGCGAATGCCATCCGAGAATACAAACAGAAGGCTCAGGGCAAAAACATAAATCATCGAATCATATATAAGCGTGCTTAAAGCCACGTCCACTCACCCGCCTTTACAGGCCAGCCGGCGCAAACGACGCTGGCGAGGCTTGGGCCTGACCAGATTTTTCATGAATACCGGCCTCCGGTTTCATTAACGCGGATGCATCGCTTTTATCTACTTTCTGAGCGGCGTCCTCCAAACGATCCTCCAGAGCAAAAATGTGGCTAAACAGTTCAAGCGCCTCATTCCCCTGCTTTTGGACAGCCAGTTCCTTCACCGAATTGATCGGATCATGCATCATCTGGTTCAGCATGCTTTTCGTCAAACGGCTAATCGCTTTGCGTTGTCGTTCATCCAACTCGGGAAGCTTGTTGAACAAGCTTTCCAGCGTATCCTGATGCACAGACTCTGCTTTTTCCTGTAAAGCACGAATCACCGGACGCACTCCCATCGTTTTTAACCATTGATAAAACTCGCCAAGTGCCCCTTCGATCATATGCTCAATTTTGGCAGCCTCGGTACGACGCATTTCCAAATTACTCTCCACGATGCCTTCCAGATCATCAATATCGTAAAGAAAAACATTCTGCAATTCGCCAATAGCCGGGTCCAAATCACGTGGAACCGCGATATCAATCATAAACAAAGGCCGGGACCGACGGCGTTTCATACTGGCTTCAACCCGCTCCCGATCCAGAATATATCCTTGTGCACCTGTCGAGCTAATGACAATGTCCACATCCGCCAACCGATTCATACCTTCCTCCATCGTGACCGGCGTTCCGTGAAACTTGGAAGCCAAATCTTCCGCTCTGGACAAAGTCCGGTTCGCCACAATGACCTCGGCTGCTCCCCCGCTGTACAAATGCTTAACGGTAAGCTCGCTCATTTTACCCGCACCGAGAATCAGCACCTTCTTATCGGTAAACATCCCGAAAATCCGTTTGCCAAGCTCAACTGCTGCATAGCTGACGGATACGGCGCTTTCTCCAATGGACGTCTCCGAATGGGCACGCTTGCCCAATGTGACGGCCTGCTTAAACAGCATATTAAACCACGTTGCCGTAATTTTCTGGGATTGAGCCTGAAGAAAAGCGTTCTTCACCTGTCCCAAAATTTGTGTTTCTCCGATCACCATAGAATCCAGGCCACAAGTCACACGGAACAAATGCCGGATGGCCTGCTCGTCCTCATATATATATAGATGCTGTGTAAATTGATCGCGGGGAATACCGAACCATTGCTCCATAAAACTGCGTATGAAATAACCGCACATGTGAAGGCGGTCCACCACGACATATATTTCAGTCCGATTGCAGGTTGCGACAATTACGCCCTCCAACACACTTTTGGTGAGTTTGAGTTGTTCCAGCGCTTTTGGTAAATCTTGTTCCGCAAATGTAAAACGCTCTCTGACTTCCACAGGCGCCGTACGATAATTCAACCCAACAACGACGATGTGCATTGCAAGTTCACCTGCCTAAACTGTAATAAGAATAACCACTGTTATCATAAACTATGTTAATTATATCACAGAAGTCCGAATCTCCTCCGGCTGTTTTATGAATTGTTTATGAAAATTGGATGGCAAACTCCAACATCCAAAATATTCTCTATCGTTTGATATAGTTTGAACCAGTCTTAAAACAAATAACCATGGAATAAATCCATGGTTATTCTTCGCATATATCTTTTCCGATAGAGCGCCCTCCATGGACGTCCTTCTTCTTAGATTTCCGGTTGTTCCTCGTCTTCGTCGTTCTCAATATAGCTGGAGATGACCGACCATAGCTCATCCTTACCCATGCCTTCTTCAGATGAAAAGGGGATAAACAAACCCCCAGGAAGTATTCCGAGTTCCTGCTTGATTACTTTATAATGCTTCTCCCGCCGTGTTTTGGGGATTTTATCTGCCTTCGTGCCTACAACGCATACCGGGAGTCCGTTATGGCGTAACCAGTCATACATCATGATATCATCCTTAGACGGTGGATGACGCAAATCGACCATTTGAAGCACCAACTTGAGCGGCTCCCGTTCCAGCAAATACGACTCAATCATTTGCCCCCAGGCTTTACGGGACGTTTTGGATACCTTTGCGTAGCCGTAACCCGGAAAGTCGACGAAATAGAGATCATCATTAATCCGGTAATAATTGAGCTGCTGTGTTTTCCCCGGCGTAGAGCTGGTGCGCGCCAAGTTTTTACGGCTAATCAACCGATTAATCAGTGACGACTTCCCTACATTGGAACGCCCCGCCAGAGCAATCTCCGGCAAAGCGTCCACAGGGAACTGATCGGGGCCAACCGCGCTAATAATAAATTCTGCTTTTGTTACTTTCATCGTGTCCTTAATTCCTCTCTAATGTACCCTTGCCTGCTCAACCAAAGCATGCTTTAGCACCTGATCCATATGGGCAACGGGAACAAATTCAACATCCTGCCTGATACTGTCGGGAATATCTTTTAGATCCCGTTCATTATCCTTGGGAAGCAGAATTTTTTTGTAGCCTGCCCGGTGGGCTGCCAGCGACTTCTCTTTCAATCCGCCAATAGGTAATACGCGGCCGCGCAGGGTAATTTCACCCGTCATAGCCACATCCTTGGATACATGACGGTTGGTCAGCGCTGAAATCAACGCTGTAGCAATGGTAATCCCCGCCGATGGCCCATCCTTCGGAATCGCTCCCTCCGGAATGTGGATATGAATATCATTTTTCTCATAAAAGTCCGTAGCAATGCCCAGCTCAACCGCTTTGGAGCGAGTATAGCTAAATGCTGCCTGCGCGGATTCTTTCATAACGTCTCCCAGCTTACCTGTAAGAATCAGCTTTCCACTGCCGGGCACGACCGTCACTTCAATCATCAGCGTTTCACCGCCGACCTCTGTCCACGCCAAGCCTGTAACCGTACCAATCTGGTCTTCCAGCTCCGCTACACCGTAACGGAATTTGGCGACGCCTAAATAATCTTTCAGATTATCCGGTGTAATTCGAATCGGGCCTTCTCCGCCGGATACCACTGACTTCGCAGCCTTGCGGCACAGAGAAGCCATTTGCTGTTCGAGATTCCGCACGCCGGATTCACGGGTATATTCGCGGATGACACGCAGCAGCGTATCCTCCCCGATGTCCAGCTGCTCCTCTTCCAAACCATGCTCTCTCTTCTGCTTGGGCAGTAGATAACGATTGGCGATTTCGAGCTTTTCCAGCTCGGTGTAACCCGGAATGTACAATGTCTCCATCCGGTCCATCAGCGGACGCGGAATGTTGTGCGCAGCATTGGCTGTCGTCACGAACATCACATTGGACAAATCGAAGGGCAGCTCGACAAAATGGTCACTGAACGTATTGTTCTGTTCGGGATCAAGCACCTCCAGCAACGCCGCCGAAGGGTCACCTCGAAAATCAGAAGCCATTTTATCAATCTCATCCAGCAAAAAGACTGGATTAGACGTTCCTGCCGTCTTCATCCCCTGAATGATACGCCCTGGCATCGCGCCCACATAAGTGCGGCGATGACCACGAATTTCCGCTTCATCCCGCACGCCCCCGAGCGAGATGCGGACAAATTCCCTCCCCATGGACTTGGCGATGGAACGAGCCAGCGAGGTCTTGCCGACCCCCGGTGGCCCTACGAGACACAGAATCGGCCCCTTAATGGTCTTCACCAGTTTGCGAACAGCCAGATACTCCAGCACCCGCTCCTTCGGCTTATCCAGTCCATAGTGGTCATCATTCAGTACCTCTTCAGCCTTGACGATATCCAGATCATCATCCGTAAACTTGTTCCATGGCAAGCTTAACAGCCAATCGACATAATTACGGATAACCCCGCCCTCGGCAGAGCTTGCGGGCATTTTCTCCAGACGGTCGATTTCCTTTTCAACCTTCTCCTTCACAGGAGCGGGTAGCTCCAGCTCACTTAGCTGATTGCGCAGTTCTTCTACTTCTCCCGCGCGACCTTCCTTCTCGCCAAGCTCCTTCTGGATCGCCTTCATTTGCTCACGCAGGTAATACTCCTTCTGCGTTTTCTCCATCTGTTTCTTCACGCGCTGGTTAATTTTACGTTCCAGCTCCAGTACCTCACGCTCGTTATTCAAAATATCCAGAAGCTTCTCCAGACGCTGAGTTACGTCGATCGTCTCCAGTATATCCTGCTTCTCCTTGATTTTGAGCGTTAGATGGCTTGTAATCACGTCAGCCAGCCGTCCGGGCTCCTCAATGTCGGATACCGCAGCGAGCGTCTCGGGGGTTACCTTTTTGGACAAGTTGATATAATGCTCGAACTGGGTCAGAACCGTGCGCATAAGCGCATCTGTCTCGGGATGCACGTTTTCTGCCTCATGCAGCTCCTTCGCCAGTACTTCGTAATATTCCTCATTGTCCGTATATTGAATAATCTCGGCACGTTCCAGCCCTTCCACCAGCACCCGAATCGTTCCATTGGGAAGCTTGAGCATCTGGCGCACTTTGGCTACCGTGCCGACTCTAAAAATATCCTCTTGTGCGGGTTCTTCAATATTTACTTCTGATTGAGAACACAGGAGAATCAAATTATCTTCAACCATCGCTTTTTCCAAAGCCTTGACCGATTTTTCCCGGCCCACATCGAGATGCAGAACCATGCTCGGGTAGACGAGAAGTCCTCTTAAAGGCAGCAAAGGAAAACGACGACCTTTTGTCTTGTTGGGTCCCATCGCTTTCGCACCTCCAGTGATTCTCAGGTTCCGGATTTTACAATCCTTCACGTTGTTATCTTTCATATTTTATCAAATGTTTTATGAAAAAACCAATGAAAGGGTAGTTCATTAGCAAGATCCTGTGTCCGATATCGTCCCGTTATGCGTCCCATCGGCCTGCAACAGGGAAGATTGGGATGGGCGAAAAGTCTCAATTGGCGTGTGTACAGGTAAATCTGACGTCAATTGATCTCCAAATACGTGCCGGAATACTTCCGTAACCGACTGCACCGGAATGACTTTCAAGCCTTCAATGCTGTCAAAAAGAGACTGCCAGTTGTCCTGCGGAATGATCACCTTTTTAGCTCCTGCCTGAAAAGCAGCCTCAACCTTGGCTAATACGCCGCCAATCGGTTTAATACGCCCGTGAATGCTGACCTCTCCGGTCATCGCAATTTCGTGATCCACCGGAATTCCCCGCATTGCAGAAGCAATAGCTGTTGCCATCGCAATACCTGCCGACGGGCCATCTACTGGTGTTCCTCCGGGGAAATTAATATGCAAATCGTAATTCGACGGCGATAAACCGAGTGTACGCAAAACGGTCAACACATTTTCCACAGAGCCTTTGGCCATACTTTTACGCCGTAGCGTACGGGAGCCACCGCCAATCTCTTCCTCATCAACTACACCCGTAATATTATAGGTTCCCTTTCCCGCAGGAACCGGAACTGCTGTAACCTCAATCTCCAGCAGCATGCCCATATTCGGGCCATATACGGCCAAACCGTTAACAAATCCGATTTGTGGCAGACCCGGTATTTTCCGGTCAGGACGCGGTTGAATTTGGCTGCTGCCTGCTACCCATTCCACATCCGAGGCGTTTAGACGTTCCCGTTTCTCCGTAAGTGCCAATCCGGCAGCAAGCTGAATCATATTGACGGCTTCCCGGCCATTTGTGGCGTAGCGCTGTACAACTTCAACCGCCTCCGGGCAAGGACCGAAGCCCAGCTTGTGGACCGCATCCTCAGCAATACGAGCAATTTCCTGCGGCTGGAGAGCACGGAAATAAATTTCCATGCATCGGGAACGAATGGCAGGCGGCAGCTCGTGCGGCGAACGGGTCGTCGCACCTACCAAACGGAAATCGGCAGGCAAACCATTTTGGAAAATATCATGGATATAAGCAGGAGTATTCGAATCCTCCGAGTTGTAGTACGCGCTCTCCAAAAGTACTTTACGATCCTCCAATACTTTCAACAACTTATTCATCTGTGTAGGGTGCAGCTCGCCAATTTCATCAATGAACAGCATGCCACCATGTGCCTTCGTTACAGCTCCGGGCTTGGGCTGCGGAATACCCGCCACCCCCATCGCTCCAGCACCCTGATAAATCGGATCATGCACCGAACCAATCAACGGGTCTGCAATACCCCGCTCGTCAAAACGGGCAGTCGTCGCATCAATCTCCGTGAATTTGGCGTCTCCCTTGAACGGGGAGGACAGGTTTTTCTTAGCCTCTTCCAGCACCACGCGCGCAGCAGCCGTCTTGCCCACTCCTGGTGGGCCATAAATAATAACATGCTGGGGGTTCGCACTGCATAACGCTGCCTTGAGCGCACGCAGTCCGTCCTTCTGACCGACAATATCCTGTAATGTGGCGGGACGAGTGCGTTCAGCCAGCGGTTTGGTTAATGAAATGGAGCGCAGTTTGCGCAGCTTATCCAGTTCCTTGCGGGATTCCCGGTCCACTGCGCTGCGGTTCGTCTTTTGGCTCCGCAAAAGGTTCCAGAAATACAGACCGATGACAATCCCAAAAAACATTTGCACCAACAACAAAATCATAGTAAAGTCCATCGTATTTCCTCCGTTTCTCATCTCAGCATTTTGAAAATGCCGCTAAAATGCCGTCTATGAAAAACAGTATTTCCTTTTCCCCAATAGCTAAACGGCAGTCTTCCAAAAGATCAGAGAGAAAATACAAAAACACCGCGAAGAACAGTTCTGTAGCAGAGCTGCCTTCCACGGCGTTTAAATGATGGCAATAGAATATGATTATGCCTCTTTATGAGAACCGATTTGGCTTATACCTTCTCAGCTGTATGACGTTCCTCGCGACCCGGAATTTTCCCCGTCTCTTCATACGCCTTGACGATGATGTCAATTTCTTTTTTCAATTCTTCAACCATGTCAGCCTCGGGTACTTTGCGGATCATTTTTCCATAACGGAACAGAAGTCCTTCCCCGCGCGCTCCGGCAATACCGATGTCGGCTTCCTTTGCTTCCCCCGGACCGTTCACCGCGCAACCCAGTACCGACACTTTAATCGGCACCTTGAGTTTCGCAATATAGTCTTCGACTTCGTTGGCGATAGAGAACAGATCAATATCCAGACGTCCACAAGTCGGACAGGAAATCAAAGTCGCAGCATTCGTGATCAGCCCAAAGGTTTTGAGCAGTTCCCGCGCAACCTTCACTTCTTCAACTGGATCGGCACTCAGCGAAATACGCATAGTCGAACCAATACCTGCTGCCAGCAAAGCTCCCATCCCCGCTGCACTCTTAACGGTTCCGGTAAAAAGCGTACCCGCTTCGGTAATACCCAGGTGTAGCGGATATTTGATGATTTCGGCTGCCTTCGTATAAGCAGCAATCGCCATAGGCACATCAGATGCTTTCAGCGACACGATAATATCGTGAAAATCAAGCTCTTCCAGTATACCGATATGATACAGTGCGCTTTCTACCATCGCTTCCGGCGTAGGATAGCCGTACTTATCCAGCAAATGCTGTTCCAATGACCCGGCATTCACACCAATCCGAATCGGAATTCCCTTTTCCTTGCATGCCTTAACGACAGCTTCCACTTTTTCACGACGACCAATGTTGCCGGGATTGATACGAACCTTGTCAATTCCGTTTTCAATCGCCAGCAAGGCCAGCTTGTGGTTAAAGTGAATATCCGCTACGAGCGGAATATGGATCTGTTTTTTGATTTCCTTAATGGCTGCGGCAGCTTCCTCATTGTTGACGGTGACACGTACAAGTTGGCAACCCGCCTCTTCCAAACGGAGAATTTCAGCGACGGTAGCTTCCACATCTGCTGTTTTGGTCGTACACATGCTTTGGATGATGACTTCATTGCTGCCGCCAATCGTCAGATTCCCGACTTTAACGGGACGTGTGTCTTGTCTTAAGAACATGTACTTTTCTCTCCCATTAACGCCAAACCTCCACCCCATAAAACCTCATATGGGTTTAGTGAAGTGGAGATCCGGCTTCTCATGTTTTAGAGATCGCGAAGTATCAATCCTTAGGCGCTCTCTTCTTGTTTTTTATCCTTATCTGTACCACCGAGTTCAGGTGCGATTTTATCTTTTACAACCTGCTCATTGATGACGCAAGTCGTGATATCATCACGGGAAGGAACCTCGTACATCACATCCAGCATAATGCCTTCAATGATCGCACGAAGACCACGGGCACCTGTGTTACGCTTGATGGCTTCACGGGCAATGGCTTCCAGAGCATCTTGCTTAAACTCCAAAGTAACATTATCCAGTTCAAGCATCTTCTGATACTGCTTGACTAACGCATTTTTCGGCTCAGACAAAATACGAACCAATGTGTTCTCATCAAGCGGCTCCAGCGTAGAAATAACCGGCAAACGTCCTACAAACTCTGGAATCAGACCGAATTTCAAAAGATCCTCAGGCAATACCATAGAAGTATATTCACCCGGTTTCAAATCCTTTTGATCTGTAGTCGCATTGAAGCCGATGACTTTCTTGCCGACACGACGTTTGATCATTTGCTCCAGACCGTCAAAGGCACCGCCGCAAATGAACAGGATGTTCGTGGTATCAATTTGAATGAACTCTTGATGAGGATGCTTACGACCACCTTGTGGAGGTACAGAAGCAACCGTGCCTTCCAAAATTTTAAGCAAAGCCTGCTGCACACCTTCACCCGATACGTCACGCGTAATGGACGGGTTTTCGGATTTGCGGGCTACTTTATCAATTTCGTCGATGTAGATAATGCCGCGTTCAGCTTTTTCCACATCATAATCGGCAGCTTGAATCAATTTCAGCAAAATGTTTTCAACATCTTCGCCCACATAACCTGCTTCCGTAAGGGAAGTGGCATCTGCAATGGCAAAAGGAACGTTCAAGATTTTAGCCATGGTTTGCGCAAGCAACGTTTTACCTGAACCTGTAGGTCCGAGCATCAAAATGTTACTTTTTTGCAGTTCCACATCATCAATTTTGTTCTGCGTATTAATACGTTTGTAGTGGTTATATACCGCTACGGACAACGATTTTTTTGCTTGATCCTGACCAATTACATATTGATCCAGAATGTCACGGATTTGCATTGGTTTCGGAATGTCTTTCAGATCTACTTCTTCCTCATGACCCAATTCCTCTTCCACGATTTCTGTGCACAACTCGATGCATTCGTCACATATATATACGCCCGGTCCAGCAACTAGCTTGCGAACCTGATCCTGAGATTTACCGCAGAAGGAACATTTCAGTTGTCCTTTTTCATCATTAAATTTAAACATAGAGCCACCCCTTTACAGATTAATCGGTCTAGACAGCACCTGGTCAATGATGCCGTATGCTTTTGCCTCTTCCGCTTCCATGAAGAAATCCCGGTCAGTATCACGTTCGATTTTTTCGAGGGGCTGACCCGTACGCTCTACATAGATTTGATTCAGCTTGGCACGCGTTTTGAGAATCCAGTCCGCATGGATCAGCATATCGGAGGCTTGCCCCTGAATGCCACCCAACGGCTGATGGATCATGACTTCGCTGTTGGTAAGCGCATATCTCTTGCCTGGAGCACCTGCTGTGAGCAGCAAAGAACCCATACTGGCAGCCATGCCTACACAGATCGTCGATACATCTGGCTTAATGAATTGCATTGTATCATATATACCCATGCCCGCAGTTACAGAACCGCCCGGCGAGTTAATGTACAAATTGATATCCTTCTCCGGATCTTCCGCAGAAAGGAATAATAGCTGTGCAATGACGAGATTGGCGACATCGTCATCAATCGGGCCACTCAGGAAAATAATGCGATCCTTAAGCAACCGCGAGTAAATATCGTAAGATCGTTCTCCTCGATTCGTTTGTTCCACAACCATAGGGACGAGACTCATCACGACCAACCTCTTTTCTTTATTGAAATGAACACCAGTATTCATCCACTTCCTTAAGTCCCATTAAAACGGAAGCGGCAAGCATGAAACGGGAATACCTTACAAAATATTTTAACATGTTCAGAGTCTCGTGTCATATTTGCATCCGCTCATACATGCAGTGCGGGCTGTTATACAACGTGCTTAGCCGAGACCTTCTCATATTTAACCATGTTTCGTATGTATGTGCAAATGTACAGCAGTGACTTATGTACAACAAGAAAGCGCAACTCACAGCACTTTCCATAAACGACTAAAATATGGATTGCCTAAGTTAAAAATAAGGCACGTAACTTTCACTACGTGCCTTATCCCTATCTAATTGCTACGTTGCAGCCTGTTCGGCATACCCCATATATTTTATCGTTTGAATTACTCGGCAGCTTCAGCTGGCGCTTCAACTTCTTTGCTGTTTTCCAACAACAAAGCGATCGTTTTGCGCAGTGAAATTTCTTCTTTCAGGTTTGCGAACGAGCCGTTCCCTTCCAGAATACTGCGAATTTCTTCAACCGAACGTTTGTAAGCTTCAGCCATGTTTTTCAGCTCTTCATCAATTTCCGCTTCGGAAACTTCGATGTTTTCCGCTTTTGCCACTTGCTCCAGCACGAGGTTGTTGCGTACACGCTTCTCAGCATCCACTTTCATTTGCGCTTCCAGATCTTCCTGGCTTTGGCCGGAGAATCCGAGGAACATTTCAAGATTCATGCCTTGGCTACGCAGACGGTTGTCGAAATCGCGAACCATGTTTTGCACTTCACTTTTGATCATGGCTTCAGGAATGTCGATTGTTGCGTTCTCAGCAACCTTCTCTACTACCGCACCCTCACGGGCAGCTTTAGCTTCGTTTTCCTTACGCTCCAGCAGTTGCTTTTTCAAGTCTTCCTTGAATTCAGCCAGTGTATCAAATTCACTTACGTCTTTTGCAAATTCATCATCCAGCTCAGGAAGAACTTTGCGTTTCAGTTCATGAACCTTCACTTTGAAGACTGCTTGTTTGCCAGCGAGATCAGCAGAATGGTAGTTCTCAGGGAACGTTACTTCAACGTCCTTGGAATCGCCTGTGTGCAAACCGATCACTTGCTCTTCAAAGCCGGGAATGAACGTATTGGAGCCCAGCTCCAGAGAATACTTCTCAGCTTGTCCACCTTCGAATGGTGCGCCATCAACGGAACCGTCGAAGTCGATAATAGCCGTATCGCCGGATTGTGCAGCATCTTCATCAACGACAACCAGCTCAGCATGACGTTGTTGCAAACGCTCCAGCTCTTGAGCCAGCTCTTCGTCAGTTACTTCGAGTTTGCTTACAGGCACTTCAACGCCTTTGTACTCACCCAAAGTCACTTCAGGTTTAACAGTAACCTTGGCTTTGAATTTGAAGGATTCGCCTTTAGCGAATTGATCAATTTCAACGTCAGGGCTGTCTACCGGGAAAATATCCGTTTTTTCTACAGCTTGGCTGTAGGCTTCTGGCAGCAGGAAGTCAATTGCATCCTGATACAAGCTTTCAATACCATAACGTTTTTCAAAAATAGGACGTGGTACTTTACCTTTACGGAATCCTGGTACACTTACTTGTTTAGCCACTTTATTAAAAGCTTTGTCGAGTGCAGCGGCTACACGATCCGCGTCAACCTCAACTTCAAGAACCCCAAGGTTCTTCTCTATTTTCTCCCAAGTTGCTTTCATTTTATGCTTTCCCCTCCAACAAAATCTTCACTTAGTTTTCATATGATCAACGCACACAAAATAACCACTATAGTATATCTAACATTACTATCTTTTTCAAGGGCAGCTCCTTGAATGCTTCACAGGTAAACGTTTCCGGCCGTTATGGAGTGTTCATTCCCGCCGCTACGAATAGACGCATCGACCGATATACCTGCTCAAAACGGAAGCGCAATGCATCGGTAATGCCATATATAGCACGGGTTTCTTCCTCATCCTTGTGGCCACTCAGACTCTCCGATACCGTCTGATGGAGTGCTGCCGCCCAAATATCTGGCATCCCGTCCTCCTCCACCAGCATTGATCTGTAATCTTTTGTACCGTACACTGCCATCACAAACTGCGACCATAGCTCCTGCGCAAAATAGAACAGCGTAGGCTCATGTACCTCAGTCTGATCGGCCACCCGCTCCAGAATACGCATAATCGGCTCAGGAAATTCATCCGGCTGCAGCGGAATCGACTCAATCTCGATTTCCGCCTTTTCATCTCCCCGGCTGATTTCAATCGTCCCTTCCATTCCGCGTCGCCGCAGTGTCTGCAAAACACGGAATTGAAGCAGAGGGTGGATTTCCCGTTCCTTAATCCAGTTAAGCAACGCATCGTCGATTTCTGGCAGATCCAGATAAGACAGTTGTTCCAGCGCTAAAATCGTCTGTTCCGACAACGGTTCATCCATAGCCATATGTAGCAGCTTGTTGCCGTAGCCTGCATCCTGCTCCTGCTTGAAGCGCGCATGTCGGCGGGCCAGTTCTGCTTCATTGACCTCATCTTCTGCCGTAGCGTCCGTGTCCGCCCCTCTGTCGGCATACTGTGGAAATGCGGCCTCCAGCCATTGTAAAAGGGCCTCCCACTCTTCGTATTGCTTCTGTTCCTGTCCCTGACACTGCATCAAAAAACGCAGCATCGCCATCGCCTCTCCGTAACGCTCGTTTTCAAGCATCACAGTGAGTTGAATTTGATAGTAATCCAGTGTCTTCGGAAACAATACAATATTATTTTCTTTTGTCGTCACCTTGGAGTCCTTTATTCAAGGCACCCCCTCTCCTCCGTAAGCTAAAGTATTTGTAGATTATATGAGAAACAGCGGCCGAAGTCCAACCTCTCGTCTTCAACATATTCACCTGTATTCTAACATACCCTTTTATAAGGCAAAAAAAACCACACCTACTCTGAATTTATACTGCACAAAGACTAAAACAATCAAATAATATGAAAAAAGACTTGAATCTTTTTTGCTCATGTGATACATTAATATTCGCTTGAATTTTATGTCCCAGTAGCTCAGCTGGATAGAGCAACGGCCTTCTAAGCCGTCGGTCGGGGGTTCGAATCCCTCCTGGGACGTACTGCAGAAGCTTCCTACTTATTGTAGGAAGCTTTTTTGTGTTCCAGTGGGATAAGAATCCCCTTAGGGGGACGTCGGAGCATAAGCATCGTTAGCCTAAGCTTCGCAGTCTCGACCGATAGAGAGTATCTCTTTTAAGGTTCAAGTATCATATTACAAGCTATTTTAATGTAGAAAGGCTGTCTCCACTATGCATTACTCAACCGAGGATAAATTCAATCACACCGCTTGACCGCGATGAGTATAAGGAGATCAACAATGAAATTAATATCTTGGAATGTTAATGGCTTAAGAGCCTGTGTGACCAAAGGATTTTATACTTATCTAAAAGAAACGAATGCTGATATTTTTTGCGTACAGGAAACCAAGCTTCAAGAGGGACAAATCCTGATGGAGAATATGGAGGAATACACACAGTACTGGAATTATGCCGAGAAAAAAGGATATTCCGGCACAGCTATCTTCACCAAAATCAAGCCTCTTTCTGTGCATTATGGACTTGAAGAAAATGGGGAGCCTGAAGGCAGAACCATTACTTTGGAATTCGAGAAATTTTATCTGGTTAATGTATATACTCCGAATACCAAACGGGATTTGACCCGACTGCCGTACAGACTGGAATGGGAGGACCGTTTCCGCAGCTATCTGCAACAGCTGGATGCATTGAAGCCTGTCATTGTTTGTGGTGACCTCAACGTGGCTCATCAGGAAATGGATTTAAAAAATGCAAAAGCCAACTACGGCAATGCCGGATTTACGCCTGAGGAACGGGGGCGAATGTCACAGCTGCTCGAAGCCGGATTTATAGACACCTTCAGATACTTTTATCCTGACAGGACGGATGTTTATTCCTGGTGGTCCTACATGCCGAAGGTGAGAGAACGGAACATCGGCTGGCGGATCGATTACTTCCTCGTCTCGGACAGACTTCGCCCGATGTTGATAGATGCAAGCATTGATTGCCATATTACGGGCAGCGACCACTGCCCTGTTATATTGGATATGCAAGATATTTCAGCATAGTCCCCCTTACACAAAAATTTATGCAGTCTTAAAAGCCGTCATGCTCTGTTATTGCAGCATGACGGCTTAAATTATCATGATACTCTGTTTAAAACCCGTTATTCGCCATCACTTGCTTGAACCACAGCGCACTTTGTTTGGGTGTCCGTTCCTGCGTTTCGTAATTGATATGTACAATACCGAAACGTTTGCTGTAGCCCCAAGCCCATTCAAAGTTATCAAGGAATGACCAGACAAAATAGCCCTTGAGTTGCCCTCCCTCCCCGATGAAGCGATGGCATGCTTTTAAATGCTCCTCAATGTAGCGCTGACGTCCAGTGTCCTCAATCTTCCCATCCATCAGTTCGTCCTTCATCGCTGCTCCGTTTTCCGTAATCAGAATGGGCAAGCCCTTGGTAAAATCCTTCTCAATCCGAGTCAGCAGCTTATAAAAGGATTCGGGGTGAATCTCCCATCCCATATCCGTTACCGGTTCCTCGAAGCGAACCTGCTCTACCTGAAGCAACGAAGCGTCTGTAGCCGCTCGAATGACGCTGCGGGCGTAGTAATTGATGCCCAAAAAATCCCCCGGCTGCTGAATCAGCTCCATATCACCAGGCTGTACAAAATCCAAGCCGTTCAGATACGCCCCGTACCATTCCACCATATCCTCTGGATATTTCCCGTTAAACAACGGCTCGGCAAACCAACGATTGATATAGCCATCTCGGCGGACGGTAGCGGCTACGTCCTCAGGTCGCTCAGAAGCGGCATCCACATGTTCCATGTTCAGTGTAATGCCTATCTTACCTGTCAGACCCTTTTCCTTGTGCAAATGGATGGCTATCCCATGACACATCAGAATATGATGGGCGGCAGTAAAGGCTTCCTTCCAGTTCTGATGGCCGGGAGCATGCTCTCCTGTACCATAGCCCAAGATAGAGGCGCAATAGGGCTCATTGATCGTATTCCACCAGCTTATACGCTGTCCAAATCGCTCCATGATTACAGAGGCATACGTCATAAAATGCTGAATAATCCTTCGATTTGTCCAACCTCCCTCGTCCTCGATCCACTGCGGAAGATCCCAGTGATACAGTGTCAGCATCGGAATGAGCCCGGCCGACTCAATCTCATCCAGCAGGCGCTCATAGAAGAGTAATCCCTGTTCGTTAACCACGCCGGGTGCGGGAATAATGCGCGGCCAGGCCACGGAAAAACGGTAATGTAGAAAGCCAAGCTGCTTCATTAATTGCACGTCTTCCTTAAAGCGGTGAAAATGATCACAAGCCATATCTCCGCTGTCACCGCCTATCACCTTCCCGGGTGCTTGACAGAAAGTATCCCAAATGGAAGGCGTTCTTCCTCCCTCAGCTACACCACCTTCAATTTGATAAGAAGAGGTCGAGGTTCCCCACATAAAAGTGGCTGGAAATAAAAAGGTATTCTCACTCATACTTGGTATCATCCTTTCAGGATTTAAGACTTCACAGCTCCGGCCATTGCACCGCCAACAATAAAGCGCTGGAGGAAAATATACAAAATAACCAGCGGTAGTGTAACAATCAGGATACCGCAAGCGAGCAGCGGCCAGTTGTTCATATATTGTCCGTAGAAGGAGAACAATCCCTTGGTCACTGGCTGATACGCGGGATCAGACAAATAAATGGTAGGACCTATAATATCGTTCCACGCCCCAATCGCTGTCAAAATGATGCCTGTCGCCAACACCGGCTTCATCAGCGGTACAAGAATCGTAAACAAATAGCGGGAATATCCGCACCCGTCCATAGCAGCCGCTTCATCCAGCTCTCGGGAGACAGACTTGATATATCCCACAAACATCAGGAAGGCAATGCCAGTACCCGTTGTTTTCAGCATAATAAAACCAAGCTGGGTATTGTAAAGTCCCAGACTATTAATGAGAGCAAATTGCGGAATCAGCGGGTTCGGAAGATACATGGATATCAGGAAAAACACATAAAAGAAGGTGCTGAACTTAACGTATCCCCGCGCCAATGGAAAAGCTGCAAACACGGATATCACCAACGTTAATAGCGTAGATACGCCCGTATACAAAATACTGTTCCACATGTACTGAGAGAAATTCCCTTTTTCCCAAGCATCCATGAAATTCTCCAAGCGCAGACTCTTGGCTATAGCCACAGGATCAATCAGATACTCACTTTGAGTCTTCATCGATACATTAAAGAGGTAGAATAGCGGGAATAAATATAACGAAAGCATGAGCAGTACGATGATGTAGCTCAGTAATTTTGTTCCTTTGGTACTGCTCATTACATTTCCACCTCTCTTCTGCGCAAGTAATACAGAGCAATCATCGACACCGTAAATACGAACAGGAACTGGATCATAGCTACTGCGGAGGCAAGGCCGTAATCCGACGTCCCGGAGCCGAAGGCTGTTGCATACACATCAAACGCAAGTGTCGTCGTGTTGAATTTACCACCTGTCAGCACATAAATAATGTCAAAGGTTTGCAAGGCTCCAATAATGGACAGCAGCATATTGACTGTAAAGGACGGCGCAATCATCGGAAAGGTAATGTTTTTGAACGCTTTCCACCCAGAAGCGCCATCCATATACCCTGCTTCATATAAATCATTGGGAATGGATTGGAGTCCGGCTAAGAAAATAGTCATCGAGTAACCCATGTACATCCAAATTTGCACAAAAATAATCAGTTCAAATGCAATATCATAGTCCCCGAAAAAGTTGGAGCTGGTTCCAAAAAAGTTCATCATGGCTTGCGCAGGACCGCCAAGCGGATTGGCAATCAGCTGCCAGATCAGTCCGGATACTGTTACCCCAAGCACAACGGGCAGGAAAAATACAGCGCGGTAAAACACATCACCCTTGAGCTTTTTATTAATAATGACGGCCATGAACAGCCCTACTGCATTTTGAATCACAACCACAGCTACGGCGAAATATAGGGAACGACCAATAGAAGCGATTCGATCTCCAGAATCGGAAGAGGTAAAAAAGGTCATATAATTCTCGAATCCAACAAAATTCCACGTTTGTCCCGGAACCCCTGAAGCATCTGTAAAGGAAAACAGTACGGTTACCATTGAGGGACCAAAGCCAAGAAGCAAATAGAGCAGCACCGGAATACTCAGCAAAAGATACGGCATTAACCGGGCCGCACCCTTTCCGAAGGGATACATGGGCCTCACACCTTTTTACATTATTATGGGAGCTTTACAGTTGCCAATCTGCGTTCATGTAAAGCCTTTTGATTTATTTAGGGGCTGCCGCATCCCAGTCTGCCTGAGATTTTTGGGCAAGCTCCAAAGGCGTCTTTAGCGGACCGGCAGGCGTCAGAAATTCAGCATGTACGCTGGCATCCTTAATGTACTGTCCAACATTCTTACGATTGATAAACAGCTGATCCCAAGAGAGCTTGAAGTTCTCCAGTGAGGGCTGGATTTCATTAACAAATTCACTACTTATCTTCACATCAGGCTGTGTCGGCAAAAATCCGGCGGCGTTCACAAAATCCGTATAGTTCTGCTTTTCGGAAAGCATTTCAAGCCATTTGATCGCATAATCCTTGTTTGGCGACTTTTCCAATACCATCCATGTCATATCGTACTTGCCTGCAAGGTTTTTATTTTTTGCGGGATCATTGCTGCCTGGAATCGGGAAATAACCAAATTTCATCTCTGGATTGGCTGTCTGGATCGTCGTTGCATCCCACGTGCCATCTGCAATCATAGCTACACGCCCTGTAGCAAACAAGCTTGGCAGGGTTCCATAGTCAATCCCCATAAATCCACCAATGGCATTGTTCATCAAAATTTGTGTTTTTTCCAGCACTTCAAGCTGGACGGGGTCTGTCAGCTTTGTCTTCCCTGTCCACAGCCCTTTAATATATTCCAGCTGATCATCATGGATAGAGGCTTGAAGCCCTTGGACAGCAAGGTTAATAGGCCATACATCCTTACCGCCGAAACCAATCGGTTCTACGCCGTTATCCTTAAGCACCTTCATCACATGTACCAGCTCATCCCAAGTTGTGGGCACAGCAAGATTATATTTTCCAAAAATCTCCTTGTTGTAAAACAGACCTGTCAGTGCCACCTTACCCATATTTACCCCGTATACCTTGTCCTTATAGGTCATGGCATTTTTGACATCTGTAGGATTATAGTTTTTGATAAAAGCTTGATCTGACAGATCTGCAATGAGCCCTCCGTCAATCCACTGCTTCCACATTGGATCAGCTGCTCCCTTGGACCATTCCTGCGGTGCGCCTACGAAGCTGAATTTCAGAGGAATAATGTCTGCATCACCGGTTGAACCAGCATTCATACGCGTTTGCATCAGTTGATCATAAGTTGAATCAGCAGGAACCGTCGTATACTCCACCTGAACATCTGGATACTTCTCTTCAAACTTTTTATTGAATTCCTTTATATAGTTATTAATATTTTCCTGCTGCCAATGAATAATCTTTAACGTGACCTTCTTATTCCCCTCCTGTGCAGTTCCGCTACCTTTACCGCAAGCGGCCAATACCACGATTAAAGCGGTTACAAGAAGTAAAGAAACACTCTTTTTTAGCATTGCAGAATCCCCCCATAACATTTTAGAATACATACATCCACACATTACGAAAGCAGTTTCGCTGTTTACATTTACCATTATGTAACGAATGCTCTGTATTTGTAAATAGAGATTTGTGAAATATTAAAAAAAGATGAGCCACCACTAATTTAAACTTATTTTTCCATATTATATTAAAATATATCCTAAAAGCACTGTTGACTCTCCTCTATGAGGTAGCATAGAATACGAGTAATCATTAAATTTAGAATGAAAAGTCAATTCAACTAAACCAGTTTAGTTTTGGAGGATTTCATGAATATAAAAACAATAGCGAGTATGGCAGGCGTTTCTGTAGCAACGGTTTCAAAAATTATAAATAATTATACGGATATCAGTGAGGACACCCGGCAGCGGGTGCTTAAAATTATGGAGGAAACAGGCTATAGACCCTCCTCCTCGGCTAAAACGCTTGCTACCAAAAAATCAAATCTGGTAGGCGTTATATTCGCTGGCAAGCTGAATGTCGATTTTAGCCATCCTTTTTTTGTAGATATCATTAATGTCTTCAAAAAACAGATTGGCTTGCTCGGTTACGACCTGCTGTTTTTTTCGAATGAAAAATTTCTGGACAATGGAGAGGACTATTTGGCTCGTTCGAAATATTTTTCAGTGGACGGGTGCATTATTATTGCCGGAGATGAAGTGGAGAAGAGCGTTTTTGATCTCGACGCCAGCCCCATCCCCTGCATCGGTGTGGATATTGAATTAACCGGAGACAGTTCCTGTTACATTATGTCCGACAATCAGAAAATCTCAATGAAGGTTGTTGAGCATTTTTACATGAATGGTTACCGAGATATGGGTTTTATTGGAATTGAACGCCCGTCCCTGGTGATTAAGGAGAGAGAAGAAGCCTTTATTGCTTCACTAAAACGGTTTAGTCTTGATGTCAGACCCGAATGGGTCGTGTATGCTAAGGACTACGCAGCGGAAGATGGATACCAGATAGCGAAGACGTGGATACAGCAAGGAGATTTACCAAGGGCTATTTTTGCGGCTACCGACCTGCTTGCCTTCGGTGTCATCCGTGCTTTCAAGGAAAGCGGCTTGAGGGTACCCGAGGATATTGCTGTGGTGGGATGTGATGATATAGAAGCCTGTCGTTACACCGATCCTCCACTGACCACTGTCAAACAAGATAAACAAAAAATAGGCCGACTAGCCGCTATGGTGCTATTTGACCTGATGAATAAACAAATGGAAACGAAATGTATTAAAGTAGAACCGGAGCTAGTCATTCGCAGCTCCTGCGGAGCCCGGCAAAATTGGAACCATACGATGGTTAAGAGCTAAGATAAGTTGGGCTAATAACATATCTCATAGAGTGTGCCAGCTTTCTATAACTCTTTAACGAAAAAAGGGAGTCATCTCAGTGTTACATGACTGTACCCCGTAAGATGGACACTTTCTCTCAAAGTGTCCATCTTACGGGGTATTTAAGTTTTAATCAGAGTAAACAACAGTGGAGCGGATAAAATATAACGCCCAATTCAAATGTCTTACGTGTAACCGAAAATGATATTGCGTTGCTCTAGAAGAGATCCTTCGTTTAAGCTATTACTTGTAGGCCATCGTCGCGTTCACAGCCTTTTTCCAGCCTTCATACAAACTGCTGCGCGTTTCTTCATCCATACCGGGGGTAAAAGATCGCTCCACCCTCACACGCTTGCGCAGCTCATCCATGCTCTTCCAGTATCCAATCGCCAAACCTGCCAGACATGCGGCTCCCAGTGCTGTCGTCTCATAGATCACAGGCCGTTCTACTGTGGCATCCAGAATATCGCTCTGGAATTGCATCAGAAAATTGTTCAGCACGGCTCCCCCATCCACTCGCAATGTCTTCACGGCAATGCCGGAGTCAATTTCCATCGCGGCAAGCACGTCTTTCGTCTGGTAAGCAAGTGCCTCCAGTGTTGCGCGGATAAAATGTTCCTTCGTGGTGCCCCGTGTCAGGCCAAACATCGCTCCACGCACCTCGCTATCCCAGTACGGACTGCCCAAGCCAACAAAAGCAGGTACCAGATACACCCCTTCCGAAGAGGAAACGCGAGCTGCATAGGCTTCACTGTCCTTGGCTTCACGGAACATGCGCAGACCGTCACGAAGCCACTGGATGGCCGAGCCCGCTACAAAGACACTCCCCTCCAGCGCATATTGCACCTTGCCTTCCTCCAGCCCCCAAGCGATGGTCGTAATGAGTCCGTGCTTGGATTCCACGGGTTGATCGCCCGTGTTCATCAGCATGAAGCAACCTGTGCCGTAAGTATTTTTGATCATCCCTTTTTCGTAACAAGCCTGACCAAATAAAGCCGCCTGCTGGTCACCTGCTGCGCCAGCAATCGGTATATTTTGACCAAAGAAATGATAATCCACGGTGTGCGCGTATACCTCGGAAGAAGGTCGTACCTCAGGCAGCATGTTTTTTGGCACACCTAGAATGTCCAATAGCTCTTCGTCCCACTTTAGCTCATAAATGTTATACATCAGCGTTCTGGCTGCGTTGGAATAGTCTGTCACATGCGCCTTGCCGCCGGACAGCTTCCAGATCAGCCACGAATCAATCGTACCGAACAGCAAGTCGCCCCGTTCCGCCTTTTCGCGCGCACCTTCTACATGGTCCAGTATCCACTTCACTTTTGTGCCAGAGAAATACGGGTCTATCAACAGCCCTGTTTTACTGTGGAATAGCTCTTCATGCCCTTGCTGCTTCAGTTCTTCGCAGATTTCCGAGGTTTGGCGCGACTGCCATACAAGTACGTTATACACAGGCAGTCCTGTATTTTTGTCCCACACCGCTACCGACTCACGCTGATTGGTAATGCCGATGGCGGCAATCTGGTTCGCTTTTACACCGGATTCGGATAGACAGGATGCAATAACCCCCAGAATGGAACTCCAGATTTCATTCGCATTCTGTTCCACCCAGCCGGGATGAGGAAAGTATTGCGGAAACTCCCGCTGAGCCGAGTACACCACATCCCCTTTACTGTTGAACAAAATCGCTCTTGAGCTTGTTGTTCCCTGATCCAGTGACAAAATATATTTTTCCATCGTTGATCTCTCCCCTGTAATGAATCCATTTTATGCTGTCATTTTATGAGCTTTATCACTTTTATAAGTACGGCTGAAACGAAAGGTAAGCATAAGCACCACTACAATCATACCCAACACAATCCAGAAAGCTAGAGTCATATTCCCTTTAAATACGGTCTGGTAAAACAACCCTCCGAAAGAGCCCCCCAGCAACGGACCTACAATTGGCACCCAGGCATATTTCCAGTTCGATGTGCCTTTACCGGGAATCGGCAGCAACCAATGCACAAGACGCGGGCCCAAATCTCTAGCCGGATTAATAGCATAACCTGTAGTCCCTCCGAAGGACAAGCCGATGCTGACAACTAGAAAACCCACAATGAGTGGATTCAATCCCTCAGCGAAGGAGTTGGCACCGAATGACTGCAAAGCAAGAACAAAGATGAAAGTACCTATCATTTCACTAAGCACGTTGGCAAACGGATGATCCATAGCCGGTCCTGTAGCAAATACACTGAGTTTGGTTGCTGTGTCCTCCGTCTCTTTCCAGTGGGGCAAATAATGCAAAACCACAATCACGGCACCCGCCATGGCCCCAAGAAGCTGAGCTACAATATAGCCCGGAACATCCCTCCACGAAAAAGCTCCTTGAAATGCAAGCGCCAGCGTCACCGCCGGATTCAAGTGTGCTCCGCTGATCTGACCAACTGCATATACTGCAACGGCGACCGCGAGCCCCCACCCCAATCCGATCACAATCCAGCCAGAGCCGTGGGCAAAGGATTTTTTCAGGGACACCCCTGCGCACACTCCGCCACCTAGGGCAATAAGGATCATCGTCCCTATGAATTCGGCTGCGTATGGCGACATACAACCTACCTCCTCAATAGATCAACTGATTTTCAATCGCTTTCACCGCGCACAAAAAAAGAAAAGCCATCACAAACCACCCCCTGTGCTCTAACATGGGATGTCTGCGTGGCTCTCTTATCTCCGTCACGATTATTAACTTAAATTTGATATTATATAAGCATGTAAGCGATGTCAACTGCGGATTTACGTTTTTCCATGTACTAAAATAATCGTTGACCATGTCAGACTCCCCGATTTATGATGTAAAAAAATGGTCAAACCAGTCTTTGGGCATACGACCAGGCTCATAGTTATGAGCTAGAAAGCGAAAGGAAAGAGATCCGCTTTGCGGTTCTTTTTTGTTGTCCGGTAAGGATTTCAGGATGGTACGACGCTCCCAAACTCGACGAAGAAGGGAAGAATGTTATGCTGAAATTTCTGCAAAAAATCGGCAAGTCGTTAATGCTTCCAGTAGCCACACTACCCGCCGCAGGGATTTTACAAGGATTGGCTCTGATTAACTATGAAACGGACATACCGCTTGGTCCCGAAGTGGGCGGATTTCTGAATCATTATGTCACTCCTTTTCTGAACGAGGGGGCGGGTGCCATCTTCGGCAATCTGGCGTTAATTTTCGCCATCGGTGTTGCCATTGGCCTGGCCGGGGATGCTGTAGCCGCATTATCAGCAGTCATTGCCTACATGGTGCTGACCCGCATTTTGGCGGCAGTACCGGGCATATTTGCATATATCCCGGATGACGTCAAGCTGGACATGGGGGTACTGGGTGGTATTTTTATCGGCGGATGGTCTGCTTTTCTGTTCAAAAAATATCACAACATCCAGCTTCCGGATTGGCTCGGTTTCTTCTCGGGCAAACGTTTCGTCCCTATGATCACGGCCTTCACGACCATGATTCTGGCCATTCTGCTCGGTATGATCTGGAGTCCGATACAAGATGGGATTGCAGCCTTCGGCAACTGGATTGTCGGCTTTGGCGGAATCGGGTCGATGGTATTCATGATCGCTAATCGGCTGCTGATCCCGCTCGGTTTGCATCATGTATTGAACGCTATCGCGTGGTTTCAAATCGGTGACTACACCAATGCGGCAGGCGAGGTCGTTCATGGTGACCTGACACGTTTCTTCGCAGGCGATAAATCGGCAGGAATGTTTATGTCCGGCTTCTTCCCCATTATGATGTTCGCTCTGCCTGCGGCTGCCCTCGCGTTTATTCATACGGCCAAACCGGAAAAACGTAAAGCGGTCGCTTCCATCTTCATCGGTTCTGCGCTGGCATCGTTCCTGACCGGAATTACCGAGCCCCTCGAATTTTCCTTTATGTTCGTTGCACCGTTGCTTTACGGCATCCATGCACTGCTTACAGGTCTGAGTGGCCTGATCATGTACCTACTGGATGTCAAACTCGGCTTTTCTTTTTCGGCAGGACTCATCGACTATCTGGTCAATATGAAGCTCTCCACCCACCCATTGCGAATGATCCTGGTCGGGCTTGCTTTTGCCGTCGTATATTACTTCCTGTTCCGATTCATCATTCTCAAATTCAACCTAAAAACCCCTGGGCGTGAAGACGATGCAGAAGACAGCCTCCTGCCTGACACTAACGAACCCAAACCCAATGAAAAGGCGGGTGCTGCATCCGACAGTCAGTCCAGTCATGCAGGCAAGGTGCTGACCTATCTCGGTGGTTCGGACAATATCCAAAGCATCGATGCGTGCATCACACGGCTGCGTCTCGTCGTCAAAGACGACAAAGCGGTTAACGACCAAGCTCTCAAGCAGCTCGGAGCGTCGGTAGTCATCAGGCTTGGCAGCGGTACGGTACAGGTTATTTTCGGTACGCGATCCGAAATTCTAAAAGATGAAATACAGCGTTTGATGTAAGTAAGTTCAGATTCGATGGCTCTTGAATTCCTCCGATGCTGCTTTACACGAAAAGGGTATCTCTTCAATCATCGAGATACCCTTTTGGGTTGCCGTCAATACGCCAATAACTTAGATACATCTAAATTATAGTGTCATATATACGTTGTTACATGTATTATTTTCTTTTAGGTACTTATCTTAGATTGGTGCTGTGCGCTCTTTTTTGTTTCAAAAATAACCATTCACGACATACCTTTACCTTTATCTGCGCAAAGGCATAGACGACGCCGAAGGAGCAGGCCACAGTCGTCAGATAAACCAAAAGCAGCGCTACAAATAAAGGAAGCTGACTTACCAAGTCACCGACCAAGCGCAGCACGATGACCAGAATGAATACGTTCGCTGTAAAGGCCCTGTACGCATAAGTAGAAAACCATTTGTAATAGGGAAGTGAACGGGAATTTACGCTGATCAAATGTCTTGCCAGCATGTAAATCAGGAAAATCACTACCAAGCTGTACAAGGTCATGGACGGCTTCAGATAAATCAGATTGCCAAATGACATATGCTTGAATCCAAAGCTGAAAAATTCGCGATTTATCCAAATGAGAATAAGCAGCATCACCGGAATGAGTATGAACTGAATCCGTCGGAGCACCCCGTCGAATTTTTCCTTGAACACCCAAGCGATTCCGCCTAGTAGAGCATAAATAAAATAGCTGACGAAAAAGCGGTCCAGGTATAGCAAACTGGTCGCATAAGCTCCATGGAATACATAGATATAATACATCCATACCCAGGCGCCGAAGATTATAAAGCTCACAATAAGCAGCGGAATGACCCGTAAAGGCTTAGCCAGGTACTTATAGCAGACGAAAATAATGACTGGCATCAGCAATTGAAATTGCAGCATCATCACCGTGTACCAATATTGTGGTGATGAATTACCGAGCACATAAGACTCAATGAGCGTCCAAAACGAAGTAACGTGTTGATTAACCTGTATGTTCGGGAAGAAGAGCAAGCTGGCTGACGCCCACAGAAAATAAGGAATCACGAGCTCGCTGAATTTTTCCTTGTAAAAATGTGATACCCTGGTATGCTGATTATTCATCACCATGCCATACACGATGGCAAAAATAAAGACCGGCGCGGTATATTTCACTAAATTATAAATAACGCCTAGTAAGGCCATATCCGTGTTAGTGTGGGCATACTTCAGTAACATGCCCAGAACGCTTTGCAGGATCGCTCCGCTGACCGCAAACACCTTTAAGATGTCACTTTCATTAATATTAACTTTTTGGCCGGTAGTGTTTTCCATAATACGCACTTCCCCTTTGAGAGCTTATGTTGGCATACGTCAAATGGTCGTGCATTCCTCCCTTTTGCCGTTATTATAGTACATTCATCATTGCCAAGGATTGCGGACGAGCCTCGGACCTGAAGAAGTTCGCAGCATCACGGTGCTGGTCCGTCTCTCAAGGATCTCGCGCAAGACGTAGGCGCCTTCCTTCACCTCTAATTGAATATCGATTCGAACGTCCAACTGCTCCAGCTTGCGCAACAGGCCTTCAGCTGTAGAATAATCAATAGCCTCTGAACCATCTATTACAAGATCAAGATCACTGCTTGCCTTCACAGCGGGGCATCCTGTCGCTATTTCGAATCCTGCACTTCCCGCTGGTCCCCAGCGCCAATCTGCCATCATTTCTGCTACAACGTCCATCAACTGAAGAACAGGCTGTTGTCGTCTCTCTGTAGACAAGAAGTTCCACATCTGACGTTTCGCTATCGCATAGGGAGACACGATCTGGCACACCCCTTTCGGGTCCAGAAATGCAGCTTCCCGTTGATTCCGTTCCTGTCCACGTACTCCGACGGGAATATAACCATCTGCCGACGGATCGGCTCGGCGAACGACCACAAAGGGGGTCCGCCTCAGCGAGGCGGTTACCCACTCCTTGTCTTCATTTAAGGAGAGATATTTCAAATTGGACACTTCAATCAGATCATGTGGATGGATTACCATTGCTCCAAAAGCGCATCTCGAACGCCGCGGGTTGCAGTCCGTCCGCCCGCCATAGCTTCCTTGGTCTGCAATCGGAAGCTAAGGTCACGGGGCGCTCCTTTCGTACTCTCGATCGCCTCGGAAACGGTCTTTTCCACGATGGCTACATCGCTGCTCTGTGGATCGTCTGCATGGATACCGCTCAGCATCTGATATAATGCCCCCAGAGTACTGTAGCTACGAACGTCGTAGGCCATAGCTGGAACCTTCTTGGTAGCTTCATCAAGCTCGGCAATCGTCCGCTTGGTAATTCGAGCAGCAGAAGCCTTGGACATTGCCTGAATATTGACCTTGCTGTCATCCAGTGCGATCAAACGATTCGATTGCAGCCCATGCGCGAGGAAGCCCCCGGAAATCGCGTTACCGACAATCACACCGATGACTGAATGGCCTTCTAATCTAGCAGTTGCGTAAGCATCTGCACTTGCAGCCAGGGCAAGACTGATACCGACCATTTCTTCCTTATAGCCATAGGCTTGACTCGGTACATCAATAATGGCAATGATCGGACGCTTCGTTTCCTTTTTCTCATCTTGACGGATTGCGTCCCTAATGATTTGAGCCACCGTCCAGCCTTCAAGCATACCAACCTCGCCTTTTCTGACGCGCGGGAATCGATTGGTGGCATTCGGAACAATGGCGATATATCTGCACAGTTGCCCGTTCTTATCCACGTCTGCTGCAAGCACTGAAGGAACATCGCTGGTTGGGTGAGCAATGCCCGTCAAGCGGGAGAACCAGCGATAACCTCTACTATCCGAAATGTCGGACGCGCCCTCTTTTGCCAGCGGGACAGGCTGCTGCACAGGCTGTATCTGCGTGTAAAATTCGCGATAGCGCTCAGGTGTCCAAGCTTCTGTAGGATCAAGAGTGTTTAACAGGGTCAGATAGAAATCAATTTGCTCTGTTTTAGCAGGCTTCGCCAGTGCCTTGAGCGCAGTATCAATCGCTTCGATAACGGCATCCGTCGTATCTTCCACCATTACGTCAATCAATCCGGTTTGGAAGCGCTGGTTGGCTCCGATTGTGTTCCAAATTAAGGCTTTGTCGCTGGCATCGAACTCCATAACCCCTGCTTCCTGCTCTATGACCTCCGGCCCGTTCAGACCGAGGCGCGCTTTCTTCGTAGCAATCAGAGTGGTAAACAATTCTGCAGTAATGGACATCCCCCCAAATGCCCCTACGCGGCCCGGGATCAGTCCGACAACAGGGACGTATTTACGCAGGGCAACGATCTGGGTGGCAATCTCCGAAATCGACAACAACCCATAGTTCGCTTCCTGTAGCCGAACCCCCCCTGTATCAAAGATCATGACGGGATATAGTTTGTTCCCTTTCTTATTCTCTTCCAGTGCCAGTTCGAGCGCTCCGGAAATTTTGGCGCCGCTGACTTCTCCAATCCCCCCTCCTTGAAAAGCGCCTTCCATCGAAATGATCAAGACCTTCTGTTTGCGTATTTCGCCAAAAGCCAGAATGATTCCGTCATCGCTCTGAGGAACAATACCTTGCGGTTCAAGGTGCGGGGATTGGATTTTGTCTAACGGTCCAAGCAACTCCCTGAAAGTCCCCTCGTCCAGTAGCGCCCTAGCTCTCTCGCGTCCATTCAGCTCCACAAAACTATTCTGCATAGTCAAGCACCTCCAGCACTTGCGTAAATCTAAGCATTACTACCCCCGGAGTGGCTCCGAAGTCATGAACCGTAATATTGGCAGTAATCGGATAACGGGTAAAAAAACGTGTCAGCACATTCTCCCATACTTGTTCAAATCCTTCACTGCCTGTTAAAATGCTGACATTGGTGGTCTGGCCTTTTACAGGCTCTACAATAATCTCCAAATCTCCCGAACCGACAACACCGATATGTGCCGGCTTACAGATGGGCTTCGTAGTCTGGTATTGAAACTGTAATTTTTCCATCCTTCAGAAACACCTCCAATTAAAAGTATCAATCGATTAGAAATAATGTGGCAGCTAGCAGATCGGCACTGCCTCCGGGTGAGAGCTGTCTAACATTACAATACTCGGACAAGCGGTAGAGCAGCTTTCTGCCCGACTGGGTTCTTAATCCATCTGCTGCAAGGAACGCTGCGGCCATACTCTGAATCGCCATCAGATCCGTCAACTGACCGCGGTGCAGGATGCAGGTATCATCCACACATGCCATCAAGGCCAATAAAGCTTCTAAGCGTGCTTCGACCTCTTTCTTCCCACAAGCCCTGGCGCGCAGCAAAGCAGGCAAAGCTTCGTCCCGGATGTGCGGAAAGCCTAGCTTCGCTTCTTCCTCTGCCCCCACTACCGCGTATTTCTTCTTAACCGTTCGTCCATTCGTCTGCTGCATCGGGCGGTATCGGTCATGGAACGATGCGATTCTTCCTGCAATGCTCATGATCTGATGAGGGTCCCGCTCCTTTGGAAAGGCTGCCCGTGCACTCGTTAAAAGCCCCAGGGCCCAAATGGCGCCCTTATGTGTATTGACACCATTCGTAGCCCTGAGCATCACCTTTTCGCCTTCCCGCCCGATTAGAGCGATCTGCTCGCGCAAAGTCTGGTCCACCGGGTGAAGGTATGACACAATGGCTATTTCCCGAAACGTATCCTCCAATACTCTTGCGGATGCAAGCATTAGATTGATGGACATATCTGTATGAGAGCCATTGTCTCTGGCATCGACAAGTCCAGGCTTGGGCGTAAGAAGAGCCTCTTCCATCAGTGCCTTTACAGCTTTGGCAGCCAGAGAAGCCGCGAAGGCTGAATGCTTCATCGTGAGCATGGCTTTAAGACCAGCTCCGGAATTTAGCCGGTGGATCATACAATCCGTCTGACCAATCTACGAGGTCGTTAATCGTCTGTGCTGCCAGCATCGAGCGCTTGGCTTGTCTGCGCATAATCCCAAGATCCTCCGGATAGGCCACGATCCCTCTGTCACGCAACAGGCTTACATCGCTCTCATTACTTTCCATTCCTAAAGGTGTTACGCCTCCGATTGCCGCGAGCGCCTTCTTTCTCTCCTCTATGCTGTCCGTCTTGTAGAGATATGCAATGCCTTCCTCGGTAAGGACGTGGGTGACATCATCCCCGTAAATCATGACCGGCGTAATGGCGAGGCCAGATTCATCCTTCACCTTGATGGCATCTAGCGAATCCACAAATACTGGCTTTTTGTTGGCACCGTATGTTTCAACCATCTGCACGACCAATTTCCGGCCTTTGGAGAGTTCCGTCGGGCGCTCGATCATGTCAAGCCAGGCAGGCGTCGCATGTCGCCGTCCCCGAGGATCATGCCCCATATTCGGTGCTCCTCCAAAACCGGACAGTCTGCCGGAAGTAACGGTAGACGAATTGCCTGCACTGTCCATTTGTAGCGTTGATCCGATAAACATATCTACAGCGAATTGGCCTGCAACCTGACACATTGCGCGGTTGGAGCGCATAGATCCGTCCTTGCCGACGAAGAACACATCTGAACGAGCCGCAATGTATTTCTCCATACCGACCTCGCCTCCAAAGCTGTGAATGCTTTCGACCCAACCGGATTCAATCGCCGGAATCAAAGTCGGATGCGGATTCAGGGCCCAGTGTTTGGCAATCTTCCCTTTCAGGCCAAGCTGTTCACCATAGGTCGGCAGCAAAAGCTCAATCGCTGCAGTATTAAAGCCAATGCCGTGATTAAGCGACTGCACCTGATGTTTTCCATAAATGCCTTTGATCGCCATCATGCCCATCAGGATTTGCAGTTCAGTAATATTCTGCGGATCACGGGTAAACAGTGCTTCCAATGCGTACGGTTTGTCGGCTTGTACAATGACGTCGACCCAGGACGCTGGAATATCGGTTCGCGGCAGCTCGTCCACGATTTCGTTAACCTGCACGATCACGATCCCATCCTTGAAAGCGGCCGCTTCCACGATCGTCGGAGTTTCTTCCGTATTGTTTCCGGTATACAGATTGCCCTCGCGATCTGATTTGTCTGCCGCTACCAGCACCACATCTGGAATAAGGTCAATGAAGAGACGTCCGAACAATTCCAAATACGTATGGATGTCACCGAGCTTAAGCATCCCGTCATCAATCATTTGCGCAACACGCAGGCTTTGGGAGCCACTGTAGGAGAAGTCCAGCTTCCCGGCGATGCCTTTCTCGAAAATATCCAAATGTTCAGGTCTTGAAATGCTGGACATAATCATATGCAGATCATGCACCTTGCCAGGATCGACTTCCAGCAGCTTCTGGGAAAGGAAAGACGCTTGCTTCTGGTTATCTCCTTCCAGGACGACCTTCGCGCCTGGCTCAATTAACGCCTCCATCAGGTCGACGATTCGGGAGGAGTCGATATATTTTCCGTCCAGCCACTTTTCCACTTTTCCTAACTTTTCCTGCTTTTTATCACGTTTTTGTGACCAGGATCGCAGTACTTTATTCATTCTTCTTGCTCCTTCCATTTTCTAATCAGATACTGAGTCGCTTCCAGACCGATTTCGTCCACGGCCATTTGCCGGGTACTCTTGTGGGCTTGCTTGACAAGTCTGGAAAGAGTATGGCCCGGCGGCATTTCGATGAAACAGTCAGCTCCCGATTCGACGCAGACAGCCGCCATATCCATCCACCGGACGGGATATGCTACGTTTAGGGCAAGGTCCTCTGCAATTTTTTCCTTGGCTTTCGTCTTTCTGCCCGTATGATTTACCAAATATGGTATTTGAGCGTCCCGCAAAGAAAAAGTGTGTATTTTCAGCAATAGCTTATTGGCTACCTCTGACATCAGCGGGGAGTGTGAAGGAATCGGAACCTTCAGAAGCGTCGCTTTAGCGCTCCCAAGCTCTTTCACATGCATAAATGCATTATTTAACCCTACCAATGATCCGGATACGACGATTTGCTGCTCTGCGTTTATATTCGAGATATAGACTGGCGTCGCCTCACTATGGGAGAGAAGCACGGCTTGTTGAACCTCTGCCTTCGTAAGCCCAATAATTACACCCATTCCATAGCCTTCAGGAAAGGCTTCTTCCATCAACCGGGCACGGAGCCATACGATCCGAAGCGCATCCTCGAACGAGAGAACTCCCGCGATGACCGCCGCAGGAAATGCACCAATGGAATGCCCTGCCACGAATTGGGGCCGGATTCCCTGCTCGATCAAGCGGTAGGCTATTGCCGTCTCCTTAACGAAGAGTGCCGTCTGAATCCAGACCGTTGAGCCCATGGCCTCCTCATCATCACGCAGTTCAGTTCCGATGATACTTGTTGCCTTTTTCACATACTCGGGCACATCTTGGAGCATTCCAGGAACCTGTGACCCCTGGCCGGGAAATGTAAAAACGATGTTCAGAATCTCACCACCTTTAGCGGATTCATTTTCTTACATTGTCAATTGTAATAAGTAAGCAAATACCTGTAAAATATATATATTCACATATAATTGATAACCTTATGGTTATAAAGGAGATACTCCATAATGGATTATTTGCAGCTTAAGTATTTTCAAGTGACCTCGAAGTATGAACATGTCACACGTGCCGCGAACGAGTTGTTTATTTCACAGCCTGCCTTAAGTAAAATGATTAGAAACCTGGAGACGGAATTGGGTGTGCAGCTATTTGACCGCGAAGGAAAACATATCGTGCTGAATGAATATGGAAAGAAGTTCCTGAAAAGAGTGAATCAGTCGCTCTCAGCGCTAGAGCAAGGCATATCCGAAGTCAAAGAAATGAAGAACGAAAAGGTAGAGGTAATCACGTTATACGTCGCCGTCGGCTCTATGCTATTGCCCAACCTTGTCGGTAAGTTTCGCGATCTCTACCCTCAAATTAGATTCAACCTGACCCAGCACCCTGCGATGGTGAAGAAAGGACTGGCGTACGATTTTGCGATTACGTCCGAAGAGTTGGCAGACAACGAGCATACGATTCTGCTGGAGGAGGAAATTTTGCTTGGCGTACCAAAATCTCACCCTCTGAGCGCTCAGGACACCGTATTCCTGAAAGATCTAGAGCATGAGAAGTTTATCAGCCTTACACCTGGTAATTCGCTTAGGAAAACAACGGACCGCTTTTTTACTCATACCCCTTTTGAACCGAACATCGTCTTTGAAAGTGATGATCCGGCTACGGTAAGAGGGTTGATTCAAACAGGACTTGGCATCTCCTTTATTCCTTCTATCCTGTGGAGAAACATCGTAACCGAAGACATCAAGCTGCTTCAAATCAGGGAGCCTCGATGTATGCGAACAATCTATCTGTCCTATCCTGCTGGGGAACTGCACACCGCTATAGAGAAGTCGTTCTTCGAATTCATCATTGGATTTTTCCAGGATATTGCCCAGCATTGACGATTGAGATACTTTTGTCATAATATCTGACTTATTGCTTTATCATTTTTCGATAGTATCTTTAGAGTATTTAATTTCTATACATGCTTTATTTCAATTTTTTTGTTTTTGGTTAAGGTATTATGCACATAAATGGATAACAGATTCATATGATGGAGCTAAACCATTCACAACTTGTTCAGCAGGTAGACCATCTCAGACAGCAAGGAGGGAAATGACGTGAAGACAGTACGATGGCTGGTGTTATGTCTTGCTTTCCTCACTATGATTAGTGGTTGTAGCGGCCCTCTGTCCTCTGAAAGTCATTCATCTGAAAGCAATTTGCCAAATCACAAAAAGATAACGCTTACATTATGGTACTGGAACCGTTCTATTGACGATGAACTACTCGCTCGTGCCGAAAAGCAGTTTCCCGACATTGAATTGAACACCCAAAAAATCGGCGGTGATTTCAAAGCCAAGCTTAAGACGACTCTGGCAGCCCATTCCGGTGAACCGGACATCGTAGCTTTGAACGACTGGATGGTAGAGTTATTTCCTAGTGCGGATCGTTTTTATGATCTGAGAACACTGGGAGCAGATCCATTCAAGGATCAGTATTTGGAGTGGAAATGGAATCAGGGCATTACCCCTGACGGCAAAATGATTGCTTTTCCGATGGATACAGGTCCCACCGCCCTCTTTTATCGCAGCGATCTCTTTGCACAGGCTGGTCTGCCCAGTGATCCTGAAAAGGTCAGTGCTACGATTCGCACATGGGACGATTATATGGCCGCCGGAGAACAGCTTCAGCAAAAGCTCGGAAGCCGTTCGTTTTTAACTGATAATATTGTAAACGTTTACAATCAGATGCTTGCTCAAAATACAGACCTGTACTTCAAGCCGGACGGCAGCTACATCGGTAATCAATCCCCTCATATCCGTTTGGGCTGGCAAACCGCCGTGGCTTTTCACAAGAAGCATCTACTCGCCAATGCGGATGGCTGGACCCCCGAATGGAATGCTTCGGTCAATAACGGAAAAGTTGCCTCTTTTGTAGGTGCAATCTGGATGAAGCAGGTTCTCACGGAGGCCGCGCCGGATACTGCGGGCAAGTGGAGAGTCGCCCGTGCCCCTGGAGGGGACGGCAATTTGGGTGGATCTTTCATTTCCATCCTCAAATCCAGCAAACATCCCAAAGAAGCCTTTGAAGTCCTGACCTGGCTGCAAAACCCGGAGCACCAACTGGAAGCCTACCAAAAAATCGGGCTGTTCCCGTCCACTCCCGGCGTCTATAACGATCCTGTCATGGAGACACCCGAGCCTTTCTTTGGCGGTCAGGCCACCGGACTGATCTTTGCCGCCTCCGCACGTAATGTCAAAAGCAGTTATTTCGGCGAACGATATCCTGTCATCCACGGCATTGTGACCCGCCGCCTTGCCAATGTCGCCAAGCAGAATGCCGATCCCGATGCATTATGGACGGAAACGATGGACCGAATAGAACGGGAATTACAGCGGTAAAAAATCAAAAATTTAAAAAAGGCGTGTGGTCAATATGCTGAAAGAAATCTGGAAGCACCGTGCCGTATATGCCGCAATCTCGCCCTTTTACCTGCTGTTTGGCATATTCGGCTTGTTTCCGATCGGTTTTTCATTATATCTGGCGTTTCATAAATGGGATGGTATCGGAGACATGACCTATAACGGCTGGGGTAACTTTCGCTACCTTGTGACAGATAACGAATTTTGGCAGGCTGTGGGTAATACCTTTGCGATCTGGGTGTACTCGACGATTCCGATGCTATTTTTTGCACTGATTATTGCCTTCCTGCTTTATGCACCTTTTGTCAAAATGCGTACCCTGTGGCGGGTCGGATTTTTTCTGCCGAACGTGACATCCATTGTGGCTGTTGCCATCATCTTTGGCGCTTTATTTGCCAATAATTTCGGATTTCTCAATTACCTGCTGCAACTTCTGGGCTTGCCTATGATCCAGTGGCTTAATCTGCCGTGGGGGATCCAAATCGCCGTTTCCTCCATGGTTGTATGGAGATGGACCGGCTATAACGCGATCATCTACCTGGCCGGACTCCAGAGTATTCCGCATGTGCTGTATGAGGCTGCGAAAATAGATGGAGCAACCGGAGCGCAAGCCTTCTTTCGCATCACCATTCCTATGCTTCGTCCGGTCATCCTGTTTACCGTAATTACGTCCACCATCGGGGGCATGCAGTTGTTCACCGAGCCGCAGGTGCTGGTCGGTAATGACGGCGGTGCCGGAGCAAGTGGCATGACCATTGTGTTGTATCTGTATCGTGAATCGTTCATTAACAACTATTTTGGATATGGTGCAGCCGTCGGATGGGGCATGTTCCTCATTATTGCCCTGTTCTCCATCGTGAACTGGAAGCTCGTACAAGGTAAAAAATAACGGCAGAAAGGGGGTTCTACAACATGATGCAGGCACGTGTAAAATCCGTTATTTTATATACCGGGCTGTTGGCGGGAATGATTCTGTCGATGTTTCCTTTTTACTGGCTTATCGTCATGGCTACCCGTACAACTTCGGACATCTATCGTTTTCCACCGCAGTTATGGTTTGGAAGCCACTTCTGGAGCAATGTGACGAGAGTGTTGCAGCAGATTGATTTTGCCGGAGCTTTTTTTAATACGCTTTTTGTAGCCAGCTCCGTTACCCTATTGGTGCTGTTTTTCGATTCACTGGCCGGGTTTGCATTCGCCAAGTTTGATTTTCCGGGCAAAAAAGCATTATTCATCATTCTGCTGGCTACGATGATGGTCCCTTCCCAACTGTCGCTTGTCCCCTCCTTTGTCATGATGGCCGCCTTTGGATGGGTGGGCACGTTCAAAGCGCTGATCATTCCGGGGATGGTGAATGCCTTCGGCATCTTCTGGATACGCCAATATGCAGAGGAATCCATTCCAAAGGAGCTGCTGGATGCAGGACGGATGGACGGATGCAGCTTTTTTCGGCTGTATTGGAATGTGGCGCTCCCGATTCTACGTCCTGCCTTCGCTTTTCTCGGCGCATTCACCTTCATAGGAGCATGGAATGATTATTTATGGCCGTTAATCGTATTAACCGATGAGCGCAAATTTACGCTCCAGATTGCGCTGTCCCAATTAAACGGTATTTACAATACGGATTATGCGATGGTCATTGCTGGCACCCTGTTGGCTGTACTGCCACTTATCATTTTATTTCTTTTCATTAGCCGCCAGTTTATTTCCGATCTTGCAGCTGGAGCGGTCAAAGATTAGATTTACTGAGCCAGCTTTATCCTGCTCTAAAACGCAAAAAGGGAGTGTCCTCCCAGCCTGTAATGGCTGAGGGACACTCCCTTTCGTTATCCTGGCAAATGATCTTGCAGAGTCAATATTCTTAAATCCGGATATATCGGACTTTACGAGCTGACTGTTTGTCCTTTTTCTTCTATGTCTATAGCTGCTCCTGCACTGGCACCTGCAAGTATTCCCTTTTTCTTGTCAGGATACAAGGAATCCATATAGGTACGGGTTTCTGCAACTACAATTCCCGACAAGCCAAGCAGTGCAATCAAGTTCGGGAAAGCCATCATGGCGTTAAAGATATCTGCCAGTAACCAGATCGCATCCAGCTTAATAAACGCGCCTCCGGCAACCAGCGCAATGAACAGATAACGGTACGGCTTAATCCATTTGACACCCAGCAAATATTCAACACAGCGTTCTCCATAGTAGTTCCAGCCAAGCATCGTGGTGAACGCGAACATAATCAGAATGATTGTGAGCAGTTCCGCACCAAGCGGGAATGCGCTGGAGAAAGCTTGCTGCGTCATCAAGCCCGCATCGGTAGGACCGCTCCATACGCCGCTAACCAGCAGCGTCAGCCCGGTCATCACGCAAATAATCATCGTATCTATAAACACACCTGTCATGGAAATCAGCCCTTGCTCCGCAGGCCATTTGGTTTTGGCGGCTGCGGCTGCAATCGGTGCGCTTCCCAATCCGGCCTCGTTGGCAAAAATCCCTCTGGCTACCCCGCTGCGCATCGCCAGCATAATCGTAGCTCCGGCAAATCCACCCGTCGCAGACGTCGTGGAAAATGCCGAATGCAGCACAAGCGCGAGTGCGGCAGGAATCTGATCGGCGAACCGAATCAGTACGATCATACAGATCAACACGTACAAGCCTGTTTTGAAGGGGACTACTTTGGTCGATACCTTGGCAATGCTCTTGAGCCCTCCAATGGTAACGAGTCCCGTAAGGGTAGCAATAATCAATGCCGTTACAATTGGCGGAACACCGAAGCTGTTTTCGGTTGAGGATACAATCGCTTTGACCTGAGGAAATGTTCCTATCCCGAACAGCGCTACCAGCATCCCGGAAAAAGCAAACAGCATCGCCAACGGTTTAAAGCGGCGTCCAAGCCCTTTTTCAATATAATACATAGGGCCGCCGGAAAATTGTCCATTCCGATCCTTCACCCGGTATTTTACTGCAAGCACACCTTCGGCATATTTCGTCGCCATCCCGAAAAAGGCTGCAACAACCATCCAGAACAGGGCGCCCGGTCCGCCCAGTTTTATCGCTGTCGCGACGCCGACAATACTTCCTGTACCTACTGTAGCCGCCAGCGCCGTACTCAGGGCCGCAAAGCTGCTGACATCCCCACTACCTTCATTTGGGGCCTTTCCGATCAGCTTGATCGCCAGAGGCAGGCGGAAAACCTGCAACATTTTCAACCGTATGGTCAGCCACAGACCTGTTCCCATAACGAGAATGATCAGAGGGGCACCCCATATCCAACTGCTAATCGCTTCTAACACATGTACCAAATTCATTTCAACCCGCTCCTCCAGCATATTAAAAAACAAAAAAGAGTCAAATCCGCTGATTCGACTCCTGGAGAGGTTAAAGGCACGAAAAAATACAACCATCTTGTGCAGGATTCAGCCACTAACAGCTCATAAAAAAGCCTAGGGCATCCCCTGTCACAGGTTATTCGCGTCTCTGTCCTTTTGCCTGAGAGTTTAAGCAGATGATATCTGCGGTGCACCTTCGGCGCCCAATTAAGGGTCTCTCCAGAGTTCTGTCCGTTTACGGTCCCGCTTGTTGCTGTAATCAGCCCAAGCACCTGAGAGTTTTGCCCCTTCGGTCGGAACTTACGTTCCATCTCCCGCAAACATCAACCAGACATATGAAATTGTTTTTTATTATACAGAAAACTTTCAGCTTTTTACAAGTGAAAAATTTGTGAAGTCGTTTGGTTATCTTAAGATGAGCCTATAAAATAAGGGCGGGCGCAGCCAGATTCATCTTCATGATGTTCTCCGCCGCACCCGCACCCAGACCATATCGGGTTATATTCAGTTAGCTTGGATTACAGTTCTTCGCCGTTAGTGGCAATTACATTTTTGTACCAGTCAAACGAATCCTTCTTGGAGCGCTTCAGTGTTCCGTTACCGTCATCGTCCAGATCAACATAAATAAATCCGTAACGCTTGGACATTTCGGAAGTAGACATGCTCACAAGGTCGATAGGTCCCCAGCTAGTGTAACCAATCAGATCCACACCGTCCGCAATCGCTTCATTCATTTGAGCGATATGCTGGCGCAAATAATCAATGCGATACGTGTCGTGAATGGAGCCGTCTTCTTCCACCTTGTCATATGCACCCAAGCCGTTTTCCACGATGAACAGCGGCTTTTGATAACGGTCATATAATGTGTTCAGCGTAACACGCAGGCCGATCGGATCAATCTGCCAGCCCCAGTCAGAGGATTGCAAATATGGATTTTTCACGCCGCCAAACAGGTTCCCCGCTGCCTTCTCGCCTTCCGGTCCTACAGAGACGATCAAGGTCATGTAATAGCTGAATGAGATGTAATCGACCGTGTTGTTTTTCAGAATTTCGGCATCGCCGGGTTCTGTGTGCAAGACAATATTATTTTCTTCAAAATAACGGTTCATATAATTTGAATATTCCCCACGGGCATGTACATCCGTAAAGAACAGATTCATCTGGTTTTCATGCTGACTTTTCAGCACGTCTTCCGGGTTACACGTATGTGCATAGCTTTCCATACGAGCCAGCATACAGCCGATTTGAGAGCCTGGAATAATCTCATGGCCTCGTTTTGTCGCCAATGCGCTCGCCACAAACTGGTGATGCAGAGCTTGATAGATCGCTTGCTGCTTGTTATCTACACGATCAATGACCACACCACCACCTGTGAACGGACTCATCGTCATCACATTGATCTCATTAAAAGTCAGCCAGTATTTCACTTTATCCTTATAACGTGTAAACACCGTTTCAGCATAATTGACGTAGTGCTGTATTACTTCGCGACCCAGCCACCCATTATACTTCTGTGTCAGACCTAGCGGTGTTTCGTAATGGGACAATGTCACCAGTGGCTCTATCCCATACTTGCGCAGCTCGTCAAATACATTGTCGTAAAATTGCAGTCCTGCTTCATTCGGCTCGGCATCATAGCCATTCGGGAAAATCCGCGACCAGTGGATGGACATGCGGAATACCTTAAAGCCCATTTCCGCAAATAATGCGATATCTTCTTTGTAATGATGGAAAAAGTCCACACCTTCGCGCTTTGGAAAACGGGCATTTACCTTGCCAGATAAAACGTCTTCGAGTCGCTCGGACGAAACCTCCATAGCATGATCGTTTGTACGCTCTGCTTTGGGTACATAAGCAATCACGTCCGCACTGGACAATCCTTTTCCATCTACGTCAAAAGCGCCTTCCAATTGGTTGGCTGCGGTTGCCCCGCCCCACAGAAAGTTTTTCGGAAATCCTTTTAATATCTTAGTCATAGTATGAGAGCCTCTTTTCTTTAGTTATTTTTGTCCATCTTCAAAATAAATGCCATTTTGATGGCGCAGCTCATTGCTGATCTTCTGAACCTCAATGCTCAATGACTTCAATTCTTCGTAGCGGTCTTTGTCCTTTTCGGCAATGATCCGATAAAATTCCCGAGCCTCGTAAAACATGAAATGATGAGTTTCAGGAGCACTTACAGTATCTGTTTCCTGAGTACGGACATCCAGAACCGTTACGTCCGTGATACCAGAGACACCACTGGAGATCATAGTGGCCTGGTCCCCGTAAATTTCAACACGGTTGGTGGTTACAGCATTTTTGGCCAGTTGGATCACCAGTGTAAAATCGGGATACGACAGTAGGATCGGGCCACCCAAATCCACGCCATTCTCATGCTTTTTGGCACGGTACAAGCCTGATGTCGGGGCTCCAAGCAAATCAATGGCAAAATACAGCGAATACACACCCAGATCCATTAATGCACCCCCGCCATAAGACAGAGAAAAGATATTAGGAGTATCTCCTGAAAGCAACTGATCATACCGGGAGGAAAATTGCATGGAGTACAAGGTGCCACCCTGGATATTGCCCACGCGCTTCAAGTTGTCCTTAAGGCGCAAAAAATTAGGCTCATGAATATGACGAACCGCTTCCAGCAGGTAGCAACCATTTCGGTCAGCCAACTCGTAAGCTTCTCGCAATTCCTGTTCTGTCAGGCTGATCGGTTTTTCGACAATCGCATGTTTGCCATGCTCCAAAAAAAGACGCGCTTGCGGCATGTGCAAGGAATTGGGCGTAGCAATATAAATGGCATCAATATCGGATTGAGCCATCTCTTCCAAACTGTCATACAGCGTAATGTTTTCAAGCTGACACCCAGCGGCAAAAACTCCGCCTTTGTCCTTATTTCGAACAAAGAGTGCTGTAATCTCCCAGCCGCCAGCTTCTTTCACGGCTTTAACCCATTCTGTGCTGATCCATCCAGTTCCAATCATTCCGAGCTTCATATAGCGTAACTTCCTTTCTTGATGGCGAGTCTATCGCCGGAAATCAACGATTGACGGGGAAGGCTGCTTAATGCCGCTGGCGTACATACAACGACGAGTGATATTTCCGGGTCGCCCAGAACGTCCGTAATTTGATCCGAGAACTGAATGTCCGGGTAGGCCGTTTCCATGTCCTCCCGCACTTGGCGTGTGAACACTCTCGATGCTTGAAAGGTGTCCCTGATCTGAACATAGGGCAGATGATATCTGGTTGTACTTTTGCCAAATCCTAAATATGCAATTTGAATCGTCATTTCGCAAATCCCCTCGTTTCCTAAAGGCTTAGCTTTACGATATCGCAAGTATTGCCAGAATAATACCACAACATAAGGAACGTTTTTTTGAAATGCATCGACAGATGCTATAAAATAGAAGTAATGCCCTCATAAGCATCCTAAACGTTGTAACGCGTTTCATGTCAAATATTTTTCATATGTGAGGAGAAGCAGCATGTCGAATCTTGATCAAATTGCCAAACTGGCTGGCTTTTCCAAAGCTACGGTATCCAGAGTGTTAAACAAGTCCCCCCATGTTAGCCAGGAGACGAGAAGCAAGATTTTAAAAATCATGCAGGAGCTGGATTACGTTCCCAACCGGAACGCCATTTCCTTATCCAAGGGTCAGACCCTTCAAATTGGCATCATCACTTCAACCATTAATGAAATTGTTCTCGCATTTCTGAATAGCTTTGTAGAGGTGGCGGGCCAGTACGAATTTCAAACGATAATTTATACTTCGGGAGAAGACAAGAAGAAAGAGCTTCAGGCCTTCGAAGATCTGAAAAGAAAAAGAGTTGATGCGCTGGTCATCATTTCCTGTGTAAATGATACCGATTTGTTAAGCACTTATTGCAAGTATGGCCCGATCGTGTCGTGGCAACGAATGGATCATACCGATATTCGCTCCGTCGCCATGGACCAATACGAAGGATACATGCTAGCGCTAAAACACTTGATACAAAAAGGCTATACTCGTATAGCCAATGCCTTTGGCCGCCCAAGCAGCATCAACACCCACAGCAGACAACGAGCCTATGCGTATATCATGGAGCAGCATAATCTTCCTGTATTGCAGCATTGGAATCAATCTTCCATCTATAACATCCGTGACGGTGAGCAGGTAGTGCGCGATTTGTTACAGTATCGGGACGAATTCCCACAGGCTATTCTGTGCTCCAACGATTATGTGGCGGTTGGTATTCTCTGCGAAGCACGCAGACAACTGCTGAGCGTGCCGGAAGATCTGGCGATCGTCGGGTTTGATAACACGGAGCTCTCGCATACGATGGGCATTACAACCGTTCAGAATCCAATTGAAGCTCAGGCGCAAAATGCCTTTTACATGCTTTCCCCTCAGCTCGTAGGCCGCCAAATGGAGCTGCAACCCCTGCAATACAGCCTCATTGAACGCACGACTACTTAGAGTAACGCTTAACTGAGGGGCTAGGCGAAAGGACCTGTGTTTGAATCAATTTCATAATACCCTCAGTAGCTTTAATAAAGAATACATATAGATCAAAATAGTTTAGTTTGTCTATATGTAGTATACATTTCGTTGGCTTAATCATTTATGAAATTGATTCATTTGTAATGTTTTTTGTCGAATAAGAATAAAATATGTTGAAATCGCTTTTTTTTGTGCTACAATAGCACTATATAAAGGATTGTGACCGGTGATGCGGGCAATGCCTGAGTTCAATTGAGTGCTATTGCTAACAATAGTGTTGAATTGTGCTTAGGCATTTTTTATTGGTAAAGGATGGGAGGGGGAACTTCAATGATTATTGAGAAGGTGCTCAATAACAACGTCCTGTTGACTAAAAACGACAAAGGCAAAGAGGTCATCGTGATGGGAAGAGGCATTTCCTTCAAAAAGGTAGCTGGGGACCAAGTCGATGATCATAAAATAGATAAAATCTTCATGTTAAATGAAAACGAGTTCACAGCCAAATTAACGGAGCTGCTGAACGATATTCCTGTATCGCATCTGGAGGTCGTAAATGAAATTGTGACCCATGCAACGGAAGTGCTGGATACGGAATTAAGCGATAACATTTATTTAACGCTGACCGATCATATTCATTTTGCGATACAGCGGCAAGAGAAGGGGCTCGCGCTCCAAAACGCGATGCTGTATGAGATTAAGCGCTTTTACAAGAAAGAATTTGAGGTTGGGCTGGATGCTCTGCAAAAAATTGAAAATACGCTTGGTGTGAAGCTGGGCGAAGACGAAGCGGGCTTTATCGCATTGCATATGGTGAATGCTCGGATCGACGGTAACGAAATGAAGTCTACGCTGAAAATGACCGAGATTGTTCAGCATATATTGAATATTATTACGTATCATTACGGTATTGTGCTGGATGAGTCCTCCTTTAGCTATTCGAGATTTTTGACACATTTGCAATATTTTGCGATGCGGGTGATTCGTAAAGAGGTCATTCACAGTGGCGAAGAATTTTTGTACAACCAGGTAAAGCAGACGTATACCGAAGCTTTCGCTTGTGCGCAAAAGATCAATGAGTATCTGGAAAAAACATACGATCAATATTTAAGCAAGGACGAATATGTATATCTGACCATTCATATTCATCGAGTGACCGAGCGAAATAATATTGCGGAATAACATTGCCAAGTAACAAGCCAAACCATAAATCTGGCTAAAAACTTCATAATTTCATCGTATAAGGATTGTGACTGGTAAGGCAGGCAAAACCTAAACTGATGGCGAAATCCACGTTCTTCTTTAAGGAGAGGACGTGTTGCTTTCGCTACGAGTTTAGGTTTTTCTTGTTTACAAGGTTAAAAAGATGCACGCCGGCGCATCTTAGCAACATGAAGTAAACAGAGAGTCCTATCCATAACAAGAATAACCCATAAGGAGTTCTGAACATGAGCGATAAAGAGCTATCCAGAAAAATAGTGACCCTCGTTGGCGGCGAAGAGAATGTCAATTCGGTATTCCATTGCGCTACACGCTTGAGATTTAAATTAAATGATCGTACAAAAGCAGACAAAGCTGCATTGGAAGCAACGCCCGGTGTCATTACGGTGGTTGAAAGCAGCGGCCAGTTTCAAGTTGTCGTCGGCAACAATGTAGGCCAAGTATTTGAGCATATGATGGCAGAAACGAATTTGCAGGATGCCGAAAATGCAGGTGAGAAAAAGGAAGAGTCTTCCGAAAAAACGAACTTTCTTGGTAAAGCCGTCGATGTCATTTCCAGCATTTTTTCGCCTCTCTTGGGCGCTCTTGCCGGAGCCGGTTTGCTCAAAGGGATTCTGGCATTAATTTTGTCACTCCATTGGATTAATGATAAAAGCGGTACGTATCTGATCCTAAGCGCTGCTTCGGACAGCGTATTTTATTTCCTGCCAGTATTTCTGGCTGTTACATCATCCCGTAAATTTAAGACAAACACCTTTGTATCGGTCGCAATCGCCGGAGCTCTGGTCTATCCGGCGGTTATAGCAGCGGTAAGCAACCCGGAAAGATTGGCGTTTCTGGGTATTCCGATCATTCTGATTAATTACAGTTCCAGTGTTATTCCAATTATTCTCGCAGTCTGGGTTCAGTCCTATGTGGAACGCTGGTTCAATTCCTTTATCCATCAATCGGTGAAAAATATTATCGTTCCGATGCTGGTTTTGCTGGTCGTTATTCCGTTGACATTCCTGGCCTTTGGTCCAATAGGTAACATGATCAGTCAAGGCTTGGCGAACGGCTTTACCTGGGTATACAATTTAAGCCCGCTGGTCGCTGGTGCTGTTGCCGGGGCATTCTGGCAAGTGTTTGTTATTTTCGGCGTGCATTGGGGCTTCGTTCCGGTCATGCTGTCGAATATTGCAACATTGGGCTATGACACGATGCTTCCGATGCTTACAGCAGCCGTACTTTCTCAGGCTGGTGCAACATTAGGCGTATTCCTGAAATCCCGCAATACTCAAATGAAGGCTTTGGCAGGTTCCTCTACGCTGGCGGCTGTTTTTGGGATTACAGAACCAACGATTTATGGCGTAACTTTGAAATTGAAAAAGCCATTTATTTATGCTTGTATTTCCGGTGGTATTGGAGGGGCTATTATCGCTTCCGGCGGAGCGACTGCAAAATCCTTCTCCCTGCCTAGTTTGTTGGCATTGCCTACTTATTTTGGTGCTGGATTCTTGTGGCTTGTCATCGGCTTGCTCGTTGCCTTTGTACTTGCAATGGTGCTAGTTATGGTATTGGGCTTTGATGATCCAAAAGAAGAAACTGTCAAAGCAGCACCAACACCTGAGAAGAAAGAAACTGTGATTGAGAAGGAAATTCTCGTAAGTCCGCTGCAAGGTAAAGTGTTGCCACTCGAAGAATCTTCTGATGTCGCTTTTGCCTCAGGGGCTATGGGTAAAGGAATTCTGATTGAACCTACAGAGGGCGTACTGACTTCTCCTGTAAACGGAACAATTACGACGGTATTTCCGACCGGACATGCTATCGGTATTACTTCCAATGACGGAGCAGAAATTTTGATCCACGTTGGCGTGAATACAGTGAAGCTGAAAGGACAATTTTTTGACAAGCGCGTAAAAGAAGGCGACATCGTTACTCAAGGACAACTGCTGCTCGAATTTGACATTGAGCAAATTAAAGCCGCAGGTTACCCAACGGCTACGCCGATCATTGTGACGAATTCTGCTAAGTACCTGGATGTTCTGAAAACAGCAGAATCTGAAGTGAAACGTGAAGACTACTTGATGACAGTAGTTATCTAATTATGAATTAACATAGTAACATTGCCTCACGTATAAAAGAAGCTTCCCTTGCGGGGAGCTTCTTTTGCGTTCCTCCCACTGCAGCTTATATTTGCCCTCAACTAAGTTCTTTACAAGTATATCCTTTTTTATGTTTATGTCATGATTCGTAGAAAAAAAGTAAAAATGAGACAAGTATTACAGCGAAAAATGGAAATATCGTTTATGGTGTGTATAAGACTGTTAAATAAAGGAGGATTTCTGTGAAAAAAGGATATATTATCGGTTTAAGCGTGATTGTGCTGCTCGTCATTGCTATCGCTATTTCGGCTTTGTTCAAGTTTCAGGATCTGGAGCAGGTTGTTCAGCAAAAAGACAAAGAGATTCAAGCGAGTAAAAGCAATTATCCCGAAATATACGATCATTTGAATGCGGTTACAGTTGATGGTTTTAAAAACCTGATCCAGCAGGATCAAAGTGTGTTTGTCTATGTTGGCAGACCCAGTTGCGGTGACTGCAACCGCTTTGAGCCTAACTTTAATAAGATGATCGAGCAGTATGATCTGGGCTCCAAAATCACTTTTTTAAATGTTCACAAAATTCATAAGGACAAGCCTCAATGGAATAAATTCAAAGAGGAATACAACGTAAAGTATACCCCCACCATTGCGGAATTCAGACATGGCAAGCTGGTAGATAAAGTGGAATGGACACCTGAAAGAGACCTCAGTACGGATGTGGTAAAAGAGTGGCTGATTTCCAAGAAACTGATTTTATAAGCATCGTCCTATACCGTGTCTTACGGACAAGCTTACATGCAGAAAAAGGTATTCACGCGTTCACCGCATGGATACCTTTTTGGGGAATTTTCAGATGATTTAAGGTTTTCAAGAAAAACAGTTCCTAACTCGCCTTCACTACCTTATGATAGCATCGTCTGTACCGGCTGGGTCCTATTATTATAGATTTACTTCATACGATATCTAGTGTTAAATGGAGTCGGGAAATTCGTATCTAATAATATCGGTTTCTGACACAATATGCCCAATTTGAGATTCGATGAACTCCAAATCCCCCTCGACAGCACCTATATAATGCTTCGTACCCGACTCTACGACGATAACCTCACCGGGGTTGACCGTTTGCATTATTCCATCGATACAGACGCTTCCCACCCCGGACACAATAGTCCAAACCTCTTTGCGGAACTGATGCTCATGATAACTGATAAATCTTCCAGCAGAGATGACTACCCGTTTGGTGACTGTCTGTAAGCCGCTGGTCGCTTGTTGGTGGGACAACACCGTTTGTTTCCCCCAAAAACGCTCCTCAAAGCGAGGGCCAATCTCAATTTCCGTCACCATATCCTTAATCCCGGTGGACGACTGTCGATCGGTCACCAGCACACCATCCGGTCCGGCAACGACGATGATGTCCGGGACATTCCATATGCTAACTGGAATCTCCAGTTCATTGATAATATGCGAATCATGAGAAGCTTCCGAAATATAGCCCGGGCCGCTCAGCTCCGAGCTCCTTTCCCGCACCAGCGAATCCCACGTTCCTAAATCCCTCCACTCCCCACGATACGGAAGCACCGAAAGCTGACGGGTCTGTTCCACCACCGCAATATCGAAGCTTGTTTTGGGTAATTCTGCATAATTTGTCGAAAGAGATTCATAGTTCGATGATAGACCCTTTTGCTCCAGCATGTCCAATAAAAAACCAAGCCTGAAAGCGAACACACCGCAATTCCATAGTGCTCCTTCCCGGATCAGCGCCTCCGAACGAATCAAATCCGGCTTTTCCACAAATGAGCTAACCCTGAGATACGGCTGATTGGGGGAGGGAGATGACGAAGGAACAATATAGCCATATTTGTCAGAAGGCTCCGTTGGAACAGCTCCCATGAGTGCGATGTCACTCCCGGATTGCTCCAATATAGATGGAAGCCTGCGTAAATGCTCGAAAAACTCATCCCCCGCATATCCGTCCACCGGCATGACCCCTACAATCTCGTCGCGCGACGCACCTGCCTGGTCATGTAAGTAGGCCGCAGCCAAGGAAATGGCCGGAAATGTATCCCGCCGGGTTGGCTCCTCAATTACCACAGCGTCCGCCCCAATTTGCCCACGGATCAGCTCAGCTTGAGTTCCACTCGTTGAAAAATAGGCCTCCCCTGCCAAATTTGCTTCAGATAACTGCCGCCAAATCCGTTGCAGCATACTTTCAGGTCGTTCGTCATGACGCAGAATCGTAAGAAACTGCTTGGGGCGACTCTCATTGGACAAAGGCCAGAGACGTTTACCAGAACCTCCAGATAATAAAATCATACGCATTTATGCAACCTTCTTCCTCTAAATTAATAAATACATGCCACATGGCACTGTTCGTTTTTCATAAATATGCCGATTACATAAGTATGCATAAATCGCAATTTATGCATGATTACATCATGTATTTGTATACTTGTTTGTACAGGAGCTGTCAGTCATGTCCATTAAAATACTTATCATTGAAGATGAAAAAAGTTTGGCAGATATGATCGCCCTTCATCTTCAGGAAGAAGGTTATCATACCGAACTTATTTACGATTCCAAACAAGCACTTCCGACACTTATGCGTTTTAAGCCTGATATTATTGTGACCGATCTTATGTTTTCCGGTATGGTCGAATGCTCACTAATCGGCCAAATCCGTCAATATACGACGGTTCCTGTGCTGGTGATCTCCAACAATACCCTTCTGAATATAAGAATTAAAGCACTGGAAGACGGAGCAGATGATTTTTTATGCAAGCCATTCAACCTGAGAGAGCTAACCGCCCGTATCAAAGCCTTACTGCGCCGCTGTGGCCGCAACATGCCTGCCGAGTCCCAATCCATAACCAAAAAACTCAAAAAAGTGCGGGTCTGGGTGAATGATTACCGTCACAGCCTGTTGGTCGATGATCGGGAGGTTGAAGTGACTCAAATTGAATTTTCCATTATAAAAGAGCTATCCTGCTATCCAGGCAAAGTCTTTACCCGCAGCGAACTGATGGATCGGATTAAAGGCGGAGACGGTGCCTATCTCGATCGCACGATTGACGTACATATCTCCAGTCTCCGCAAAAAAATTGAACGTGATCCCAAAAATCCTCAGCACATCCGCACCGTTTGGGGCCGAGGGTACAAATACGAGATGTAGCCGTGCCCTCTAATGGCTACTGAATTGCATCATGATAACTTCCTTCTATGGAATCTTTCGTTTTTTCCATCGCCGATATGGAAGAAAGCAAGCCGCTCCACCAAGTATCCCAATGATGAACAGTATCCAGCCAAAACGGTAGGCGGAAGCCAGAATAATGACGACCTTGCCGCTTCCGCTGCCACTGGTTACAAATCCGGTAGTCACTCCGTTCACCGACAGACGGGCACGCTGGGTTTCACTTCCCAGTCTGAATTCCCACAGTGGATTGGGCGACTCGGTTTCCCGAATCAGCACCTGCTGATGCGTCGGATTATACAGCGTAAAGCTGCGTTCCATGGAATTTTCACGAGTAGCCTGAATACTTTCTGAAGCATGGGGAGCCGTAAAAAAGGTTTCCATATCCGTCCCCTCAAACACCGTAAGCTGATCCACTGTAATCATCGCCTGATAAGGGACGATAGAATAATTCTTCATTTGAAATAAGCCTGACTGCTTCTTATGCGCATGTGCCAAAATCTGAAACTGCATAAAGACGCTACCTGCCGGAGCCTTCACAATCTGATCATAATGATTCCATTGCTCCTTATCTCGCTCCTCCACCTCGTTAATATAAGAGGTCTGGAGGATTTGGGAGGCTTTATTCAAAAAAATAACCTTCATATGCCGACTCCCAATTTGTTCTGACCGCGCATCCAGTTGTACGGCATACTCTTGCAGCGGCTCAGCCTTCATCTTCTTCGACGCATATATATTCCAATCACATGAATAGCTCGGTGCGTAACGAATGGACAACCCCTCGCCGCCTGATGACAGACTCGTCTTGCCAGGCTGAATATCCGCCACGCAGCCTACATCATTGGTTAAAGATTCCTTCGTGTTATCCTCTGGCATAACCGCCACTTCCTGCGCAGCCATCCGATGAATATCTCCATACCCGCTCATGGACGGCACCTGACTGTCCAGCACCAGCGTTAAGCGATACTTCCCTTTGGTTAAAAACAGATTCTTGAACTCTACACGTCCATAATCGTTCAGCAGACCGGGAATTTGAATGATTTGTTTGGCAAAGCCATCCTGATTCGGCACCGTTTCAATGACCTGTTTTTCGGATGAAGAGGTAACGGGCAACCGCGTATACGATTCACCTGTATGGATCGTTCTTGTCAGTACCTTGCCTGTCTCTTCATTCGTCCACTTCATTGTCAATGCCCCATGATACCCGGCAGGTAGATCAGCTAAAATAGCTGTGGAATAGGTTCCGGTTTTGGCGATCTCCACATCCCTGCTTAATGTACCTTGCTGATAGCTGATTCCCCGTCCCATGCTGAGCCTCGGCAGAGCACGCTCTGACTGTACATTTCCTTGGGCGTTAAAATCGCTCTCGGCCTCCAGAGTGAAAAAGAGCTTGCCTCGCTTCAATGCCTGCTCCACCGGAAAAGATAGTTCATCCAGTTGGTCTACAGGTACAATCGCAAATTGATTGACCGCATTAAAGCCTTGCAGGTTATTCACCGTAATCGGGGTATCCCCTTTGGGAAAGGCATGCTCCCCCAAGTCGACCCATTCGAACTGATTCAAGCCTTCATCATGGGTCTTGATGTTAACCACTCCACCCGGCAGCGTAACCTGTAGCTTCCCGCCTGCCTTATTCATAAACACTCTCGCATATACATGCGAGGTTTGCGGCTGTTCCAGCTTTTTGTGCATCGTAAATGCGTTAGGCTTACTATATTGTCCCAAATCACGTAACTGGATATCATGAATCCACCAGTAGTTCTTTTGCTGCGGGCGTTGCAGGGTTAACAAATCCATTCGCATCCAGTAGCTGCCCGGCGGGGACACATATTCCCCGTAAAATTTTACACCGTCAAAATTGTATCCCTCCGAAGGTGCCACGACATAGCTAACCCCCAGCTCACGCATCTGCTTATCATAAAACCTCATTTTAACATGCATTTTGTTCGTGCCGCGTCCAGAGACGGTGATCTGAAACTGGTACGGGTTATTTTCCTTGGCTTCCAGCAAACCGGATCTGGCGACCTGCCATATATTACTCGGGTCTCCCTTCATAATCTCGCCGTGCAGGGTTGGCACATTATTCAATTCCTCACGCGGGTTAGCCTCCACGCTGAACAACTGCGGATTATCCGGCTTGAAAAAGGTTTCGGTCCGCAGCATAGAATCAAAATCCACGACTGTTTTCCCCTCAATGCTGCTCATCTGATAAGGGGCCACATCCAGCTTCTTACTGGCAAAGGTGACAGCAATTCCAGCGTCCATTTCCATATCAAACGGGAAATTCCGTATATTTTGGGACGATAAATACCATAACCAATCGTTGGTCGAGGCAAAGGTTTTGGACCATTTTAAAAAGGCGTTGCCATCTTCAATGACATCAAACGGACGCAAATAATCCTCTGCCGGAAGCTGTGACAACAGCAAATCGTTAAAGGAGGCCGCTTCCACATAATCCCCCTTGTTGACCGTCTGAATGGTTTTTAGCTCAGGCTTTAACGCACTGAATAATACGCCGAAGCGACTAAAATCAAATCCAGGCAGATGGCTGTAGCTCTCCAGTCGGCTAAACCCGTAAGGTGTTACAATTTTGCTCGTTAATATGTTCATGTAAGGGGGCGGCTGACCCAGATTAAATATGGAAAAAAGTCCGTTCTTGTACGTGCGTTTCAGCCCGGTCTGACCCTCCAACTGAGACAGGTGGAAATCCTGCCGCTTCTCCTGTCCCTCATATTCGTCATGGTAGACCAGCTGATTGACCCCAAAAGTGGAGAATAGCCAGCCTAACCGCGAGCTTAGTCCGTTGTCCAGCAAATACTCCAGAAAGTTCATATAATATGTAATACCGGGGTCATTGCCTTCATGATGAAAGATTGTATTTTTAGGAGAAGAGTATACCTGAAAATCCCCGGTTGCCTTCTCGGTTGCTGTCTTACCCTTATTCCATTTGGGCGTGGCTACGCCGTTAAAGCTCTGAATCATATTATCTGCAATCGGAAAATACAAGGCTTTGCTGTCGAAGCGGTCCGGGTCTGTCAGCTTTTCAGCCATTTGGCTATAAGCCTCCGGCACTTGAACAGGCTTGTAATATCCCTCAATGAATTGGGTACGCAAGGGTGCAAAATACACGCCAAGGCACAGGACGACAATGACCAGCACCAGCCTTTTATACACTCGTTGCAGCGGCGATGATCCAAACCATTCCATAATCTGAATCACGCCGAAGGTTAGCAGTACCCCGAAATTAAGGGCAATCAGCCCGATAAACTTGTTGGGATCACGGAAAACCGAGCCAATCACAGGGGTCTTCGTCACCAGAATGACAAACCACTTGGCAATGGACGGGAAGGTTGTCCCGGTGGCGGCAACGAGAAACAGGAGCGTAAGCAACGAAAAGATCAGAATGATCGGATTTTTGTGTGAGCGCGTCACCATCGCATAGCCAATCAAGAGCAGTAAAAAACCCCCTCCCACATAAAACATCGCAGGCAGTGAGGAAAAGGAAAACATAGGCCACCAATAGCTCAGCAAATAGCCCACATTGTATAAGCTGCTGTTACGACTGAACAGGGACAAAGTATCGACGACGTTGATATTATGCTGCGACGCCTGGGCATCCATCACCATACTGCCGAGATACAGGGACAACCAGTAAAAACTGAGTAGGCCGAAGAACACGCCAAAAATGATCCCTTTACGCAAAAAATTGCCGTATAACGGCTGTAAATAGGTGCGACCGGCCTTGCGGTGCGTCCAGGTCAGTTTGATCAGTAAGAGCACGGTGAACAAGCCCAAATAAATCATGCCGAAGAAAAAATAATGAATCGCAGCGGCGCTGACGGTAAATACCGCAGCCAACAGAAACAAGTCTATCCAGTTCCGCTGGTACAGCTTGTGAGGATGATAGTTTTTAATTTGCTGAATTTGAAATTTGGGATCAACCGCGCTGAAAAAGAAACGCAGCATTAACGGGAACAAGCTATATCCACAGAGCAAATAGATATGCTGAATGCGGAATATAACCCACGGATTCAGTGCATAAAACAGTGCGCCGATCATGATGGCAAAAATGCGAGTTTTCGTAAAGCTCGGTGAATAATATACACTGACCAGCCGCTTGGCAAAGGCATACATCGAAAATGCCGAAACAAACAGCAGACCCGTGATAAACGACTTCAGCAAGACCGGGCCGCTTTCCCCGAATAGCAACGAAAGTCCATAGAAGGGCAAGATATAAAGGATACGGGGAGCATTGAACATGGTAGAGGTAGACCACCGTTCGTTCCATACCCCCATAATTTCCTCCAGATACCGATGAGAGGTGGCTCCAAAGGCAATATCACTAAATACGATTTGCCCTGGTCCATAGATAGGCGCAAGATATACGCCAATCACAGCCAGCATCAGCAAGATTGCTGCCATATCATAGCGGTATCGAAATATCCATTTTCTCACCATGCCTGGCCCCCTCCTCTCTTGAAATTTCCGATTATCTTCTCAAACGAACGATTGCCTGCAAGCCTTGATCCGTATTACGCAGCTTTAAGCGGCCACTGATCGTCTTTAGATAGGCATCCATATGATACAGGCTGAACGTATGCTCTTGCGAGTTTTGGGAATAGTCCGGCTGGAAATAGCTCCAACGCATCTTGTCATCGATACCGCCGCCCGTATCCTCAATGGTAATAACGATTTCTCCTTCTTCCAGCCGCGAGCTGACCTTAAGCACTTGAGTCTGCCGCTTGGTGCGCAGACCCGTTCGGCTTCGATCCTGATGCTCTGGTAGCTCATCCGCTTGTCCCATCGCCTGCACCGCGTTTTCCAGCAGTCCCTGAATCGTCTTGTACAGCAACGGTGCTTGGGCTGCAATGGACGGAACTGGCTCTTGCCGCAAGATGACCTGAATATCCTTCATGTTCAACGAACGGTTCGCCCATTTCAGCGATTCTGACAACACTTCATTCATATCTGTGAAACTGATTCCGCTATTGTCGTGCATCTTCTCTTCCAGCTCGTCACGCAAGGTGCGGACTCCAGTCAGCAGACCTCCCAGTGAGGATTCCTGTTTGAGACGTCCCTGAATGAAATTTTCATTCAGCTCACGGAAATATTCCAATTCCTCATGGGTTGCTCCCTTTCCCTGACTGGAGGCTGCCTCAAAGCGGTTCGCCAGATCATGATAAAAGCCTAACAGCTTCAAATCGTCTCCGCCTGTCAGGCGCGTAGTCTGCTCTTGCAACTCTTGTAGCCGCTGCTCAACCGTCTGCATTAACGGCAAGTAATACGTATCCTGCTGCTGACGCATATCTTCATCCCGTCGTTGGTCCCACACCTGATTATTCACGAGCGTATCCTTCACGATCCGTTTGCGAAACTGTACGAGCATGGCCCACAGCATAAACAATAGCACAACCATGACCAGCCACACCTTTTTGCGAAAAGAGCTTATCCGCTGGGCAGTGTCCTGATCGACATCCTTAACGGAAATGTAAAGAGCCTCCTCCCCCATGCGGCTGAACCCTATTCCGTGCTTCACTCCCTGATCTTCAACAACGCCCGTATTGCCCTCCAGCAGCCTGCGGGTCACGCCCGTAATGTCTGTCCGATTAATATCCGGTGTGTTGAGGGAAGCTACAACCTTGAATTGATCATTATAAAATAAAGTCTCATGCTGATTGACTGGTTTATTCTTGATCATGCCGCTGAGCATACCGGAGTCAATGGTACGCACCATAAATCCGCCCGTCTGCGCCCCTTGAATCCTGCATACGATATACTGGGCAGGCTGATGATCCTCTGTCACAAAGGGGCTTACGGCGCAGCCGTTTTGCAGCAATTTAATTTGCTGCACCGCGCTCTTCATCTCACGGTTGTCACGTCCTGCGATCACACGATACTGTTCATCCAGCACATAAAATGCCCCGCTTTCACGCTTTAAGCCATCAGTATACTGACGCGTCCCTTGGTTCAGTATGTTTTTGCCAAGGCCGGATGCAAGCTCATTCAGCTCAGCCTGCCATGTCGCGTAATGCTCGGATATACGACTGGACAATTCCTGCACTTCATACCGGAGCTGCTCGTCCTGAATATCTGCCAATTGACTGCCGAACTCCCGAACGATAAACCACTGAAGCACAATGGCCAGAAACATGGTCATGCCCAGAACAAGCAGGTACAGGATCAGCTTTTGCCAACCCGGTTTCAACAACGCCCATCGCTTCATGCTTTCCTGTCCCCTCCATTCGGTTCAATTCGGCCCAGAATGGCCTGCATCAGACATTCCAGCTCGTAGCTGACTAGCGGCAGCCGTGCGCACAGCAGCCGGGGAGTCCGGCGCTGGAGTGCAGCAAACCTCGCAGCGGTTTCCGTTGCCCCGTCCGTCAGCAGCAGCAACTCGCAGGTTTTTGCAATATATAAACGATCCAGCTCTTCTTCGCTATACTCGCGCAGATCAACAATGTAAATATCATGACGATCGTCCATATGCTGAAGTGCGCTGGAGACGGTCAGGGTTACTCCCGCATGCCGTGCAGCATGATACTGGTGAAGCAGACGCATTCCTTTTTCCCAGAGCGCATGCTCAGTCGAGTCGAATCGTTCACAAAAAAGACGCAGCGCTCGTTCTGTATTGACATCTTTCAAAAATGCCAAAACGCTGATATTATACATGTAGTTCCTCATTTCTTACTTCCTGATTGGAGTTGCGCAGTTCTTATGACACCCCAAAACATTCTATTTGTTGACGACAGCCCTATGGTTTTGTCCCTGCTTGAACGGACATTGTCGGAAGAAAGGTTCACCTTACATACCGCTCATACCACCAAAGAAGCCTTGCAGGTGCTGGAACAGCACCCGATTGATGTCGTGGTTTCCGATCTGCTTATGCCTGGTCTGGACGGGATTACCTTCCTTCGCATGATCAAGAAGGATTATCCCCATATCGTGCGGATCATTTTGTCAGGTCACCTGCATACGCAGACCATTTTATCCGCGATTAATCAAGTGGGCGTATTCCATTTTTTGACAAAACCACTGGAGCTGGATGATGACACACTGAAAAAGATTCTATACGAGGCGCTTGATGAAGCCAAGCTCAACCGAAACCGCCTGTATGCAGACCAGAACGCGGCTTCCAACTTGTCGGTATTTTTAGACAGCATTCTGAATGCTCCATACCGACCTTATATGCTGCTCAATGAGCAAGATATCGTAACCGCTGTACATGTTGCACTTGCTGAGCTGTATCCTGTCGGCAGCTCGCTTCGTCATCCTGAACAGGAAGGCATTCAGTTAACTGCACACTCACTGTATATACCGTATGATGAGTCGGAATCTTCCGATCTCGACCTGTACACGGTGGATACGCTGACCCTGGGCCGTTCATCCTTACGCCTTATCCGCCTTAGCGAGATCGCCTGAGTGACGGGCGCCGCCCTTCAACACGGCGGCTGCCCCAATCAGGGTCAGGCATGCATACATCCACAGCATCCCCGCCGTTAGCAGCGGGTGACGAATATAGCTTTTCAGATTGCTCCATGTATATAGCACCGGACGGAAAAAGTACCACCGTTCCAGCGCCTTCCGCAATCCCCCCTCCTCAGACGACAGCGTACGATCCATCACCGAGAAGTAGTAAGCTTTTTTACGTAATACATCACGCAAATAGACCTGTTTTTCATCATGATATACACGTGTAAACACCGCCCGCCGGATGACTCCGCCAGACTCTATATAACGCAGGGTTGGCTGTATTTCTTCAAAAGCAATCTGCTCCGCATTAAATCCGCCTGTCGATTCATAAGCGCTCATTCGCCAGAAGCGTGCTGCTTCAATCGAACGTTTTCCCAAGGTGTCACCCGCGTTGTTAATCACATTCCGCTCAAAGACTTTGACTTTGGAAAAAAAGTTGGTCGCTTCCGAATAGGCCTCCTCGGGAACGACCAATGCGCCGATGTCCTGATGATGGTCAAAAAAGTCGATGCTCTGCTGAATCAAATGCTCGGCTAAAATCATATCGGAATCCAATACAAGTATGTATTCGGCACCCAAACGTCCGGCTTCCTCAACCGCCTTGACTCTCGCGACTCCCCGCTCTCCATGAGGAAGCTCCAATATCGTTACGGGTACTGGACTCCCTGCGGCTAGCGCACGAATCGTCTCCACCGTCTGATCCTCCGAGCCGTCATCGGCAATCACGATATGCAGATCCTTGTAATTTTGCCACATACAGCTCCGCAAACAAGGCTCTATCGTCCGTTCATTGTTGTACGTGGAGAAGAGAATGACCACTTTGTCCACTCTGTTCCGCCTCCTTTACCCAATCTCCCATCAACTGCTCAAACGCAGCCGCTGTATGATCAAAATGAAATCCCAGCGCATACTGATACGCCCGCTCACGCATGGCCATATAGTCTTCGCCGCCGTTTGCTGCTCTTTCCATTTGTTCAGATAATCCCCGGACGTCGCCGTGGAAGCACAGGTATCCACTTTTCCCAAAATCCGTCGCGTCCACCAGTCCGGGTGAATTACTGACGATGCTGGGAGTCCCCACAGCCGCTGCTTCGGTAATCGTCAAGCCCCAGCCTTCACGCAGGGAAGGGAATACGAGCGCGTGGGCGCGGCTCATCAGTTCCAGCTTATGCTCTGCTGAAACAAATCCGTAAAAGGTAATATCCGCTTGTGATTGTCCCTGTTCATCCGGTTCTCCGTAGGTCAATCCATACCGTTTCATAATCGGCAATAATTGTTCTGCCACATAGGTTTTATCGGTTTTTCCAGCGATCCATAACATAGCCTGAGGAAATTTTTTCTTAAGCTCTCCAAAAGCTTCAACCACCAGATCAATGCCTTTATATTTCACAAAGCGCCCGGCGTACATAAAGGTCGGATTGGACTCCTTGGTTAAGAATTGTTCCCGAGGCCAGTGTTCAAACTCGATGCCTTCAGGCAACAGATGAACACGATCCGGGTGAAAGCCCAGCTTGAGCAGATCATAACGAGTAGATGGGGATACGGTAATTGTCCGATCCTTACGAGCAAGCTTGAGCATCAATGGCTCCAAGCGATATCCGATATGATTTAGCGGGAATCCGGCATTTTCAAACCATATTTCCCTTGTTAGCTGATGTATAAAGAAAATACGCTTGGATGCCTCTACCCAGAAACGTGTAAAAAACTGATGTGTGTTCGCCTGATTAATCACATAATCAATATGCTTACGATGATGGCGATAATAGCGCATGGCATAATAAATGACGCTATAAATGTTTCCTTTTCGGATATACGTAATTCCGTCTATGATTTCTTCCTCGGGCATCCCCTCAAGCCTGGGCGAAAAATGAATAAACTGAAAACGGTCTTGCTGCGAGCGTTTGAGCATTTCGTGGGTAAAAATTTCGGCTCCCCCGCTTTTAGGCGAACGAATGTCACGCCAGGAGAGCAACAGAACTACGGTTTTACCATCCTGTTCAGGTATTGTATTCACGGGTTGAATCCCCTCTTATCTTTATTTTGAACAAATATACATAGGCATCTACCACAAAGTAGAGAGACATGGCGCCGTAAACAATCAATTCAGATAGCAGAAAGTCAGACGGGTTTTGATGTGCAATATGAAAGGCTGCCAGTAAAGTCGCAGCTCCGGCCAGCAGCCCGAACATAAATTTGCGTCTGCCCACCAATACATGCACATGAACAAAGAACAGCACAATAGAAAACAGCCAATACACCCATCCTCCCAGCGGAATATAGGCTTCTGCCGACTGGTATGAAGACCCGAATAGTACGGGAATAGAAGGCGGGAATACAAAGGTAGTGCCCACATATACACAGATCGCTGCAACAGCCATTAATCCGGCATAGACGGCAACCAGCTTGCCCAGAGCTTGGCGATCATGACCCTGCGCACCGAGCTTTGGAATAAAGGCAGCTATCAGGCTGTACGACACGTAATAGACCAACTGGCTGTATTTCAACGCAATCGCATAACCGCTGGCCTGTTCGGGAAAGTAATGCTGCACATAGAGCATGTCAATGGAGATACAGAACAAAATAAATAAATTCGTAATGAGACTATCCGTAAAATCCTGACCTAGTGATTTCCATAGCCCGGAAGGTATACGTTCTCCAGTCCGTCCGAGTAAAGATAAGCCCCGAACCGAAACAGCCCAGCCGTGAAGCAGCGACAGCAGCATTCCCCCACAGCTTGCCAGCAGTAAGGCTTCCAGCTTCAGCCCTGATGCAGCCAGTATAAAGAACAGGCTCAGCTTTCCTAAAACCTCCAAGTAATAGTTCACATTCAGCGCCAGCATGCGTTCCCTGCCCTGTAAATCTCCACGGCAAGAGCTGACGAGAATATGCAGCTCTACCAAGCCATACAGCATGAACAGCGGGCCGGATTCGACACCTAATAGCGAGCGCAGCAGCGGATGAAATGCCAGCAAAATTACCATGGCAAGCACGGTTAGCAACAGTGGTGCTTTTAGCAATAGGGAACCGAGTGGCAGGCTACGCAATGGAAGCTTCCTGTCTCCCTTGGAGACCAGCTTGGCTGTTAATAGCTGAATAGACAGGCCCAAAACGGACAAAAGTGCAAAGAGGGCCAGCAGCGCATTCGCCTGACCATAAGCTTGTCCGGTAAGATACCAGCTCGCTGCAATATGGAAGAAAAAATTAAATCCGTTTAGCAGCACATTAAATAGAGGAAACATCAACGTTCGCAAGCGGTTTGTCACGTTCTTATCTCACCCGCCGATCCAGCCGCCAAATATCAATAATGGAGCGCAAAAAACGAATCGAATCCTTCCAGACATGGATGTGCGATCCGTCCCGGTCAATACATTTGACGGGTAATTGCAGCACCCGAAGCTGGAGCCGCTTGGCGATAAACATCATTTCCAGATCCAGCGCCAGCCCGAGCTGTTCCTTCAAATGCGGGAACATCCGCTTCACAGCGACCGAGCTCATCACTTTAAGCCCTGTCTGGGAATCCACCACGCCTGTCGGTAAAAAGGGCCGGGAAATGACACGTTTGCCGAAACTGACTACAGATCGTAATAAGGAACGGTTTTCAGCTGTCATGTCCTTGGTTCCAATCACCACATCATAGTAGCCCTGCTGAACGACATTAATCATTCTGGCAATATCCTCAATAAAAAAGGAGTCGTCCGCGTCCACAAATACGTAGTAATCCGCGCCGATGGTGCGCATCCCTTCCAGATACGTTCCTGCCTTGCGGGTATTGCGTCCCAGTTCCCTGGTTTGAAGCAGCGGACTCAGATTCTGATTAATCCGGTTCACGGACAGGTCTGTCGCCGCCTCCAGCGCTTTGATCAAGGCATTCGTGCCATCATGACTGCCATCATCAATGAGATAAATAGAGCCCTCCACAATATGACTGCGGATAAAAGCTTGCAGCCGTTCAGCAAACTTCTTGACATGAACAAAACGCTGCTCCTCGTTATATACAGACAAGATGAAAGCAATATGCTGGCTTTTGGCCGAATACTCGGGATAGAGCAAGCTTTGAATTTCGGAAAGCATCTCTTCGTTGTCATTGGCTTGCCAAAAAAGCAGGCGCAAACGACCTATTCCGGTAATCTGCACCATATGCTGATCACTGAACGGATGCGATACATCCGTCACCAGTAACAGCGGCATCTGCGGAAAGCGACTACGGATCTGATTGGCTATCCGTACAGCCTGTCCAGGCTCCCTGTAATCAATCAGGCAGCAGCATGCGTCTTCATAGACTGAAGTAGCCTCCTGATCCTCACACTGAATATACTCGTAAAAATAAATCACGTTGGGATAATCAATAGCCCTGTGGTTATCGCTAAAAATGGCTATAGGTCCCTGCACACAAACATCTCCTTTTCCTCCGGGTAGTTCTATTTTCTTAAAAAGGAATTAAAAATGTTTGCTTATAGGGATTAAACATGGCTACAAATCCTTCATATTTTTTTAATAAAATAGCTCACACATCTTGATATATATGGATAATGTCGAATTGAGACTGATATTTTACATTTAGCAGAAAACAAGCATTTAGAACCACTTTTCTCTGTAAAAATAAGCGTCAAAAGACCTTGCACCCCATTCTTCATATATAGTTCTTTTTGATCAAAAACAGAATGTATTATGGTTATTTTGTCATAGAAAACTAGGCGAATAAATTAGATTTACACGTCCATACTATGGACAACATGTCATCTTTCGTCACGAATGGTCATCAATACGAAGTGAAAGAAGGTTATTTCTATGGAAGCATTTTATGTAAATAAGGACGGGTCATTATCCACCCCGCTTCGAGGAAAGGATATATTAGCCAATCCTCTTTTGAACAAGGGGGTCGCTTTTACCGAAGAGGAACGCAAAGAACTGGGTCTTGAAGGAATTCTTCCGCCGACCATCCTTTCTCTGGAGAAACAGAGCGTCCGGGCGTACCAGCAATTTTTGGCACAACCGACCATGCTGCGCAAAAACGCTTCCCTGAATGACCTTCACAATCGAAATGTCGTGCTGTACTATCGGCTGCTAACCGACCATTTGAGTGAGATGCTGCCCGTAGTCTACACACCTACGGTGGGGACCGCGATTCAGGAATATAGTCATGAGTATAATCGCCCCGGAGGCGTGTATTTATCGATAGATGACCCGAACGGCATCGGACAAGCATTCTATAATTCTGGCTTGAGTGGTGAGAATGTAGATCTGATTGTAGTGACGGATTCCGAAAGTATTTTGGGGATTGGTGACTGGGGCGTGGGAGGCATTAATATTGCGATTGGCAAGCTGGCTGTGTATACAGCTGCGGCTGGTATTCATCCCGGGCGGGTGCTGCCGATTGTGCTGGATGTGGGCACGAATAATGAAAAGCTGCTGAATGATCCGCTGTATATCGGCAATCGCCATAAACGGGTTCGCGGAGAGGCTTATAACCAGTTTATTGATACCTTTATCAGCAAAACGTTAGCTCAATTCCCAAAAGCGCTTTTGCATTGGGAAGATGTGGGTAGTGTGAACGCACGCCATATTATCGGAAAATACGGTCAAAGCATTCTCACCTTTAACGATGACATTCAAGGCACAGGAGCGGTAACCCTGGCTGCAATTCTTTCGGCGGTAGGCGTCACCAAGATTCCGCTGCGTGAGCAAAAAGTACTTGTGTTCGGCCCGGGGGCAGCGGGAATCGGCAACGCCGACCAAATTCGCGGTGCTATGATCGTGGACGGTCTTGCAGAGAAGGATTCCTTCAAGCCGTTTTGGGCCTTTGATTATCGAGGTCTGCTAACGGACGATATGGAGGATGTATTGGATTATCAGAAGCCGTATGTGCGGAACAAAGATGAAGTCAGCTCATGGACCCGGTCTGATGACAAAAAAATACCGCTGCTAGAGGTCATCCGTCAGGTAAAGCCTACGATATTGATCGGAACCTCCGGCGTAGCGGATGCCTTTACCGAAGAGATCATCAAGGAAATGGCCAAGCATGTAGAACGCCCGATTATCATGCCCATGTCCAATCCTACAAACCTTGCAGAAGCGGTACCTGAGGATTTGATTCAGTGGACAGATGGCAAAGCCTTAATCGCTACCGGAAGTCCCTTTGAGCCCGTCACCTATAACGGTACAGAATTTGAGATTGGACAGGCAAACAATGCCTTTGTTTTCCCGGGACTTGGTCTTGGCGCAATTGTAGTCAAAGCCAAAAGGATCACCCCTGCCATGTTTACAGCCGCAGCAGATGCCGTTGCCAATGGCGTAGATTCGAATAAGCCTGGCGGTGCGCTGCTCCCTCATATCCGAAAATTACGGGATGTTTCATACGCTGTTGCGGTTGCGGTAGCGAAGGCCGCGATTCAGGATCAGGTAGCTCAGGCACATATTTCAGATGTTGAACAAGCCATTCGAGATGCGATGTGGAAACCGGAATATGCGAAGGTAAAAGCAGTGGAAAACGTAATACACCACCCGCATTAAGAGGGCTTTCAGGAGGAACAATCCATGAGTGTCGGACATATCTTTTATATTTTGGTGCCTATTTTCTTCGTCATTATTTTAGGGTGGTTGGCAGGCCATTACAAAAGCTTCGATGCCTCTTCCTCGAAAGCCCTAAATTCACTGGTTACCAAATTTGCGCTGCCCGCGCATTTATTTATCGGCATTACGACCACCAGCAGGAAATCTCTTATCGAGCAATGGCCTTTCTTGCTGGCTCTGTTCATAGGTATTGTCGGCTTTTATGCCGTCCTCCTGCTGGTGGGTCGGTTTGCGGTGAAGCAATCGGTAAAGGATGCATCCATGTTTGCTTTGAACTCGGCCCAACCGACGTTTGCCTTTATGGGCATTCCAGTGCTAGGTGCCATCTACGGTTCCTCTGCTGTTGCCATTCCGATTGCGATTACCGGGATCGTAGTCAATGCCGTTCTTGATCCGGCGGCTACCATTATAGCTACCGTCGCCAGCCGGAACTCAGGCAAAGAGCGGAATGGCCACCTCGGGAAGCTTGTTTGGGACTCCATTCTCCACGGTTTAAGAGAACCGCTGGCGCTGGTGCCGCTTATTGGTGTTATTTTGACCTTGTTCGGCTTCCACTCCCCGGATTTATTGAACAAATCGTTCAATCAAATTGGCGATATTACGTCCGGGGCCGCTTTATTCGCGGTCGGTGTGACCATCGGCGTGCGCAATATCAGTTTCAGTATAACTGCCATTGCCATCGCGCTGTTAAAAACGATTGTACAGCCTCTATTGATGCTGCTGATTGCCTACCTGTGCGGCCTTTCGTCTGCCGATACGGTGAAGGCGGTATTACTCGTTTCCTTCCCTGGCTCAGCCGTCGCTGCCATGATTGCTACACGTTTTGAAAGTCTGGAATCGGAAACGGCCTCTGCTTTCGTCATCAGTGCTGTCATATCTCTTGCTACACTGCCTGTACTCATTTCCCTGCTGGTGTGAATTCATGCGTATAGATAGAACTGACTTTCTCCAGAATTAGATAAAGATACGCTATTCTTCAATTCCAAGCAATTCGGATACTTGCTTTCTATATCTCGTAGCCTTACGTGTCTCGTGAATGAGATTGGACAATCTGGAGGCCGGAATTTGATATGTAGTACAAAACGTTTTTTGATCCATTCTTTTCTCGATCAGTTTTTGTTTGATCTCCCACCCAAAAGGGGTTACAGGTTTTCGTTGATTCAACTTTTCATTACCTCCAATCCTGGTCTTAGATATATGATGCAACACGTAATACACATTAGCTTAATGATCTGATCTGCCCGTTTGGTAATGATTCAACAGATCATCCAGCTTCTTGGATTGTTCGATCACTTTGGGATGTGTTAAAAATCCGTACTTTTTCTGGACTTGATAAAGTTTCCTCCTGGCTCTCTCGACACGAAGTAAAGTCACACCTTGATTCATCAGCATGATCCCCTCCTATATGTAATATTTTAGAACAAAAAGATGTTTTTTAGGTTTTTTAATGATGCTCCTACCAAAAAAGGACTTTCCCAAAAGTTCGCATAAAATGGGAAGCCACAAGTTTTACGCAAAGGAACCCCTGTCTCCACTACTAAAGTGGGGACAGAGGTTCCTTTGGTTTGGATAACAACCCTTTTGCAATTTGATCTCTTTTCATAAATAATGAAAAAAAATCCCTTGATTTTTAATGCAATCAAGGGATAGACCGATTCATTTCTCTCGTTTCGACAATGCAAAATTGATTATCTCTCCAGTTACAGTTCCAGTCAAAATAATATAAAACATCATAGCTTGAAACTTATACCCCAGTGCATAAAATATTCCCAGACCTATTGCATAGCCTAGCAAAATACCAGTATAACGTTTTAAAAATTTGTTCATGGAGTACATCCGATAGGGTATGGTTGCGAACTAAAGAACTTTGCAGAGTCAGCCGTACCAGTTACTTTGTTTCGTGAAGCATCTTGATAGAACACCGTATGATTAGCGTAAGGAATAGCTTCACACTTTCTAGGATAAGAATATTGATAAATCGTATAATAAGATTGGGTATTCAAGCTTGCCCCAACGCCTAAAATTGTGAGAATGGTTGATACAGGAGCTTTAGTAACCGTTGCTATTGCCGCTGCTGCATAAGCTATTCCTACATTCACCCAATCATAGGAGTAATCAAACTTGCCTACAAAGGTTCCACCTGAAGGAACAGCATTTAACGAAAAATCAGAACGGCTCTCTTTAACATTAAAGTTCTCCTGTTTTACACCGTCAATCAGCAAAGTTTGATCTTTTGTGAAATACTCAATTTTAGTTGTTTTTCCATTCTCAACAACAGTCGTTATTCTATGATTGTCATCATTAAAGTTGGTTGTTACAGTCGCCTCTCCACGATCAGTCTGAATAACTTCTGTTTGAACTAGGTTTACCTCTGGCTTAGTGACTTGTTCAGCATTACTCACCGAAGGTAAAACAGTCGCGCAGAGTAATACTGATGCCAATAAAGGGACGAACACTTTCTTGAAAATTTTCATAATAATTCTCCTCCTATACAAATATTTCAAACAGTTATAAACATTACACTTTGTATAGTGAGAAGTAAGGGGAATTTTGTCGAACAATAAATCAATTAAAAAAACAACCTTCTTTTAATAAAAAGTATTTAATTAACAATAAATTTAATTTTCGTCCCGTCTGGATAGTCATCCAGCTTATGACCTACCGAACTACCAGCTCCTCAGTTATCACTAGGGGTTATGTATCGAATCTATTTACTTCCTTAAGATAAGATGGTTATGATTGATTTAGGCACAGATAGAACTATTGATTCATATAAGCTTAAAAGTGATTCAAAGAATATGAGAATAAGCTTTTATAATCGGGGTGTAGGTTATGAAGGTGCATTTGCAACGAATGTAGGGGATGGAGATCTCAAAACGCTTCCTGATGAAAAAAAGTTTATAATGTAATCGAACCAACATAACCAACTGGTGAACGCGCTATTCTGACTGTAACAATGGACAATGGATTTGATAATTCCTTTAGTTAACAACGACGAATAACGGAGGAAGAATGAAAAGAAAGTGGTATTTAAGACCAATGGTCATAATTTTAATGATCATTATAACCCCGCCGATAGGCTATTTGAATGTATTCTTCAATAGGAAGAAATTTGAACCCAATGAACGATTAGGCTATTTGGCAATAGCCACGGTATTTGCTGCCCTATGGTTAACTAAATTTCTACCGCATTCATGGCGAATTCCCGCTATAATAGTTGTTGCACTTATTGGGATATTCATATTCAGAAAAAAGTAAATAATAAAATAAATCCCCGTTACCTTAAGGTTGCGGGGATTTTAATTACAATACGCCGAAACAAAGTAGGATCATAATGGGACTGTATTTGAATTCTGAGGCAGCATGTAAGCTACACCGCTACTCACAGTAGTAATATTACCGCTTACTCTAGCTCTATAATAACCTTTCCCCCAATCAGCAATGTAGAAACTTTCGTGATCACCCTGTCTATTTGTTAAGGAACCCCTCTTAGTAATCCCTTTCCTCCCGATTGTGTCCCAAGTACCTAAACCGGATTTTTGAAAATGCATATCAAAGTTCACATAACTAATTTGATATTGTGAACTCAGGACTATATTCCAGTTACAATACATCCGTCCCGCTATTTGATCACATGTAACTATTAACTCCCCTGCATAGCCTGTTGGTTTAATGATTTTCGACGAAGAGTCATAGACATCATTAGTTACAGCGCTAAAAGAGTTAAACGGGGGGCTAGACTGATCATTTTTTGAGTTTGGGTCTATGTAAATATCATATTTTGTAACATAAGACTGTTCACTCCCTTGTTCAGCATATGTTGCTGTTGGAAGATAGGCTACTGACAAAAAGATTAATGACAGGACTAAACAAACTAATTTTTTCAATTTGATCCTCTCCTTAATAGTTTCATTTAGAGAAAATTATTTTTTCCATAAACTTCATTAATTATATATCATATGCATCACTATTGTCTCCCTTTTTTTGTATTAAATTGTTTTTATTTTCATGGTAATGTATCATGAATTTTATAACATAATTTTTGGAGGTGGTATTGTATGGAATATAGATTGACTGATACTCACTTATATATACTTGAATATCCTGGAGTCCTTTGCTTTGCCCGTCCGAAATATGAATATAAGGATTTAGGAGAATTAATGGAAAATAGCTCACTTTATCATATTTCAACACCAGAAGATTTCGAATCTTTTGACCACACTAAAGTGTCTACTCCCAGTGAAGGAGGGAGCTTCTATTTTGAAGATTTCCTTAATCCGATACTAAAATTAGTAAATGATAATAAAAAGTAAGGATTAAAATCAAACTGATCCTGCATGAAATACTTTCCGTTAATCTTGATCGGCTCAGGCGAAAACTTTTCTACAGCCCCACCATAGTCTATAACCTCTATCAAGTCTTCGCTCAGTGGCTGGACGACACACACTCTTACCTGACTTAATACAGCTACAAACAGTTCGATATCCGACTGTAATCACTTTATATGTATATGCTTCATAATGATCACTTCAATAATTCATTCGGTGAACGGTTTGGTAATTCCTTCAACAAAAAAATCCTCGCCGACCAGTTAAGGTTAGCGGGGATTTCATTTGTTCCTATCCGTTTAAAATCCTCCATGTTGTACAAGAGGTTGAATACCATCATCATGATTATGCGACTCCACTGGTACAGTTAGAATAAACAAAAAGCTACTCGCAACGATTAGCAGTACCATTTTTTTTAACATTATTTAACCACACCTTTTCAATGAGATTGAAAAAACCTGCTTTGGTTTCAGGAAATGCATGGGCTTGGAAACGCACAAACAAACCCATACAATTTATAAAATATGTCTCATTATTTAGTATATTCGCTTTTATCGATGCATTCATCAAATGTTTAAAGCCATCACTGTACATCCCCTGATGTAAATAATAGTAGGCCATTTCGTAACCAAACCACGCGAAATAATCCGGCATCACTTGTTGAACATAAATATCACCCGATGACGGTTGATGTGAAAAAGACTCAATCTCTGTTTCAAACTGTTTAAGTATATCATTTACATCTAGCTGATATCGGTTAGCCGTTATCATAATGTTCAGCAGTTGAGTAACCCTATCTTCTTGAGTTGTATCTGACGATGCATCAATATAGTTAAGATATTCGTATAGCACACTCACATCTCCAGATAAAAGCTTATTCACAATAACATTAGCTTTTGCCCAATGTCTGAACAAGTTAACCCAGTGTCGGGTATCCTCGTCCGTCTCTTTGACCCAATCTAAATTAGCGTAGGCGTATGTATATTGTAGAGCTTGCTGATAATCGCCTTGGGCTTCATAGACACCTGCACACAACAGGTCAGCATAAGCAATGTATCCAAATAACGGACCCCTTGTTTTCTTTTCATGCTCTCTGGGCTTTCGTTTCTCCTGATGCTTTATTGAATACTGGATTTTCGCTTTCTCCTTCATTATGCGAGCTGTTTTATCAACTTTGTCCCATTGACGCAAAGACCTGTACACGTTTGCCAAATCCTTCAACGCATCCAGTTGATCTATTTCATCCAGACGTTCGACAAAGGGCTCAAATAGCGTAGCTACCTTGAGATTTCGGCTTTGATCGTCTCCAACCTGAATCGTAAACATACGATACTGACAGATGGCCAGACGTTCAGAGTGCTGGTACTTCTCTCCTTCCGCAACCCCCTCATAGAGCAACAACGCAGCAGCGTGCCGACCTTGTGCGAATAACCGTTCCGCCGCATCAAATAGTTTCGGGGAATACAACAGCTTGTCCATGATATGACCAACTACACGCTGAATCGCTTCCAGCTTATCCAGTTCAGCACAGCGATACAACACTGGCTCAATTCGCCGCCAATCCGGGGAACGTTCGATGATGTAATGTTCTATGTATCGTTCGTAAAAAGAGCCTTCTGGTAATCCCATAGCCAGCGTCATTCGATCAAGCTGATGTATAGCAACAGGACGATGCTTAAGAATCCAATTATTAAGCGTTCTTTGATGAACACCTGAACACTCCGCAAATTCTGCTAAAGTCAAGTTGTTTTCCCTTAAATAATTGTCCAACTCGCTAAAACCGTAGGTGTATGTTCCAAGTCATAACCACCTTTCACACAAAAAATCCAATTTTTATAATCCTACCTCAAATTATTGACCAAATATTGGCATGTGTCAATATACTTTTTCTTGATATTGGCATATCAAACCAAAGTCCTTTCCCCAAATCAGGTAGTCGCTCGCTCCACTAATTTAAACTCCAAATGATGTAACGTTTCATCCAGCCCTTCAAGGGTGTTGCGAATCAGGATGAATGCGTTCTCAGCTTGTTTATCAATCGGGTAATGAATCGTTGTTAAATCCAGCAAATGCGAAATTTCTGTGTTATCAAAGCCGACCACCGCAAATTGATCCGGCACAGAAACGTCGAGCCTTCGTGCTTCGGTCAGCAGTCCTGCTGCCAAATAATCGGTAGAACAAGCGAACGCATCCGGCTTGTTAGGTTGTTCTCCCCACCAGTGAGCGATTTGTTCACCCTCTGCTATTGAATTTAAACCATAAAAATGCGTGAAGGCCTCAGCGTCCAAATCATATTTTTCACAAAAATCATGATAGGCCCGGATGCGTTCCTTCGTATTAAGTCCCCGCATATTGCCATATACATTTACAATTTTCCGATATCCTCTGGCATACAAATGCTCCAGCGCCAGCGTATAGCCCTGATACTGATCCATAAATACAGACGGGATTGCCTCTATAGTCACACGCTGCCATGTCACAATCGGACCATATTTGGTATAATACTCGATCACACTCCACTCATTGACGCGAATCATACAAACCAAGGCATCCAACTGCTTTCTCCGCAACATTTCCAGTGCTTCAAGCTCCCGCTCCTTATCTCCGTTCGTAATAAAAAGCGCTATATTAAAACCATGTTCCTGAGCATACATCGTAAAACCACGCACAAATAAATTCAATGAATCATTAAAAGAAACTGAAATAATTCCAATGAGCTTTGTCATGCCCGTTTTTAAAGAAATCGCATTCAAATTAGGAACGTAATCCAGTCGGTCTATGACCTCCTGTACACGCTGTCTAGTCGGTTCACTCACATACGGATGGTTATTAATGACACGGGACACCGTTGCCGAGGATACACCCGCAAGCTTTGCAATTTCATGAATATTCGCCATAGTCCTCACCTCGTTCTTTCTATTTTAGCATGTTCGTGTTTAGCATGTTCGTGTGCCCGACCCTATAATTGTCACCTTCCCAAAATAAGTTTTTTAAAAGCACTTGACCTGTAATGCATTACAGAGATTACAGTGAAATAGAAGCTTAAGAAAGCGGTTTAAAAAAATGTACTCAGGAGGCAACAATCATGAAAAAAGGCTTAAAGATAGCAACTATCGGCGGCGGCTCCAGCTATACTCCGGAATTAGTAGAAGGCTTCATCAAACGTTATGCAGAGCTTCCCATTCGGGAATTGTGGCTGGTAGATATTGAGGCAGGACGCGAAAAGCTGGAGATCGTGGGAGCCATGGCTAAACGGATGGTGAAGGCAGCAGGCATTGATTGTGAAGTGCATTTGACGCTGGATCGCCGGGAAGCCTTGGTTGATGCCGATTTTGTAACGACTCAATTTCGGGTAGGCTTGCTCGAAGCCCGGATTAAAGATGAAAGTATTCCGTTAAAACACGGTATGATCGGTCAGGAAACCAACGGTGCCGGAGGAATGTTCAAAGCCTTCCGTACCATTCCTGTCATCCTGAGCATTGTTGAAGATATGAAAGAACTCTGCCCGAATGCGTGGCTTATCAATTTCACCAACCCTGCGGGTATGGTCACCGAAGCCGTACTTCGTTATGGTCAGTGGGACAAAGTCATCGGATTATGTAATGTTCCAATCGGCGCGATCAAGAGTGCATCGGCTGTGCTGGACAAACCGGAAGACGAGCTGTTCTTTAAATTTGCAGGGATTAACCACCTTCATTGGCACAAAGTTTATGACAAAACCGGGGCCGAATTAACAGAGCAAGTCATTGAAGGATTGTACGCTCCCGGCGCAAAGCCAGAGAAAGTCGTTGAAAATATTAAGAACATGCGCTTTCTGTATGATCAGGTTCGTCAATTGAAAATGCTGCCTTGCCCTTACCATCGGTATTACTACATGACAGACAACATGCTGAAGGAAGAATTAGAGGAAGCCAAAAACGAAGGAACACGGGGTCAAGTCGTCAAACGTCTCGAAGAAAGCCTGTTTGAATTATATAAAGACCCGAATCTGGATTACAAACCAGAGGAATTATCCAAACGTGGCGGTGCGCATTACAGCGATGCAGCCTGTGAAATTATTAATTCCATCTATAACAACAAAGGCACATTGATGGTGGTTAGCACACGTAACAATGGTGCAATTGATGATGTTCCTTATGACAGCGCGATTGAAATTACCAGTGTAATTCGTGCGCATGGTGCTGAACCTGTAAACTTTGGCAAATTCCCGCCTGCACAGCGCGGCCTGCTGCAAGTGATGAAGGCGATGGAAGAATTGACGATTGAAGCGGCGGTTACAGGTGACTACGCAACAGCGCTGCAAGCCTTCACACTGAATCCACTCGTTCCAAGCGGTGACATTGCTCAAACCGTGTTGGATGAGCTGCTGGAAGCGCATAAGGAGCATTTGCCGCAATTTTTTGCACATAAGGCGAAGGCGACAGTGTAAATTTATAAATAGTTTGTTCATGCTGGATGTATGAAAAAACGGTAGTCTCCCTCCGTTTCGGATGGGATCACGGCCGTTTTTTTATTTGACATCCACGTAGATTGTAGATGAACCTGCTACTATACATCGTAAGAGGAATATTATCCCAACGGTTGTGGCTGCGAAGTTTATGCTAGCGCTGCTTATGCTCCGACACTCCCCAAGGAGTTCTCATCCCACTACAACGCAAAAAAAAGCTCCTGTACAGGA
>NZ_JTHP01000010.1 GCF_000943545.1 Paenibacillus terrae | reverse complement strand
CAGAGCATGACAATGTCGATATGATGGCATCCGGCCTGCTGGGATTTCCGGGCGGGGTGAACCTTACCTTCGATTGTGGCATGTGGGCAGCGAACCGTTCCAATATGGAGATTCTAGGTAGCAAAGGGACGATTGCGATGCCTAAAATGTTCGGCTGGGAAAGATCATCTGTCGTCCCGCAAATTTTCGTTCATGTCGGTTCGGTTACACGGGAGGAACGACTTAAAGGCTTCAATTCCTTTGAGCTGCAAGCGGATGCTTTTGCCAAAGCGGTACTTGATGGTGCTCCGTTGCCGTATGAACCCGAAGACGCGGTAAGCAATATGAAGGTGATCGACGCTTGTATCGAGTCAGCACGCAGCCGGAAACGGGTAGAAATCGGATAAACCGGATAAACGAGTCCTCAGAAAGCATAAAAAAGCAGCCTGTCACAGGGACAAGCTGCTTTTTTAGATGAACGAATACATAGGCTACAGGTAAGTGTAAATTATTCAACAAATACATATGTTCAACGTAATCTTTAACATAACATTTGGCGGCTGTGGCAGGCTAATTGGACGTACCGTATTCTAGGGCCGCCGTCGCGACTCGATCAGTATGAGAGACAAGAAGAGAAGGAGGGAAAGGTCATGGAGGAGATTCAAGTATCCCAGGAAGAGATGCGAGCGTATCTGCTCGCCTATCAAGGATTGACGTCACTGAAGCCCCTGGCGGACGAAGTGGTTATTGTCGATTTTATCAAAAAAGTAGGGTGTATCCAATATGATCCTCTTAACATGGTCGGCCGTAATCCGGATCTTATGCTGCAATCCCGATTTACCAATTACGATCCTGTGATACTGGAACATCTGTTGTACGGCAAACAAAAATTGATTGATGGCTGGGATAAAATGATGTCGATCTATTCGGTAGAAGACTGGCCATTTTTCCAAAGACTCAGGGCTAGTAAGGTGAGAGAGATGGAAGGAATACTGGCATATCGACAGTCGCTGGAAGCTATTCAATATGTGGACGAGGTCAAAGCGTTTATAGAGAGTCACGGTCCCGCCTCACCTCTGAAGTTGGATTTAGGAAATGCGAAGAATGGACGATGGGGGCATGGCAAACTGTCCAGCGCAGCGATGGATTACATGTGGAACGCAGGAACTTTATCGGTTAAAGAGAAAAAAAACACCCAGAAAATATACGATTTAACCGAGAAGCTTTTGCCCAAAGAAATTCTGGACCAAATAGATCCGTTCGAGAATGATCATGATTTTTATAAATGGTATTTCAAGAGAAGGATTGGAGGTATTGGAGCCTATTGGGATCGGAACGGAGGAGGCTGGCTGGGCCATTTCGTCTCGGATAAGCCTTTGAGAACTAAAATTTTACACGAATTGTTTGAAGAGGGTGAACTGAGCAAGGTCAAGGTGGCAGGTATAAAGGAAACTTTTTATATGAAAACTGAGGATGTTACATTTTACAACCATATGAAATCGGATTTTAACAAGACGGTCCATTTCCTTGCTCCGCTCGACAATCTGTTATGGGATCGGAAATTAATCAAAGATCTCTTTCATTTCGAATATAGCTGGGAAGTATACAGGCCAGTCTCCATGCGAAAATACGGGTACTATGTTCTTCCTGTTCTTTATGGAAATCAACTTGTCGCCCGATTTGAACCGGATATGCATCGGGGGACCGAGCCACTGCGGATCAAGAATTGGTGGTGGGAGGAAGGGTATGAGGTAACGGACGCGGTGGTAGAATCGGTAAGAGAAGCCTTGCAGGCGTTCTGTTCTTATTTAAAGGCGGACGGGTTATCCCAGGATTCCAGCCTCAAGATTATCCAATAACTGGGTTATATGCCCTACCAGTTCTTCCGTACAGAAAGCAATGTCTTGAAGCTCGCTTTGGTGCAGGACTAGAGACACGTTGGAGTAATGTTAAGAAAATCTTATCATTGCCGTACCATCTGAGCGGGTGCGGGCGTTTCTGTTGAGCGACATTATTCGAGGAAATGCTTGAAAGGGAGTGCTCTATAGTTGATTCCACCTTCTATCGAGTACTCTGCATCGCTCATGTTTTGGTCTAGGGACTTTGTAAAAACTAGATAATGACACAGTGAATTGAGAATGGAAGAATAATATCAAATTCACTTGAGGTGTTCTAAGTATAGGCTGAAGGTTGGATTTAGTGGCGCATTAATCGCTTCTTTATACTTTTCTATACCCGCTCACAGGACTGGGCAATCAGCAGAGACTTTTATTCCCAGCCTAGAATGTGATATAAAAAGAATAGTGTGTTAAGGAGGGAATAACCGATGGATGAACATATGAAGCGTCGTCTGGAAAAGCAAAAGCAGTTGTTTAAGCAACTGGGGATTCAGCTGGACGCGCTCTCCATTCATGAAAAACAGTTTAAAAATAAAATGCGTGGCTATGATCCTGATGAGGTGGACGCCTTTCTGGATGAAGTGATAAAGGATTATGAACGCTTCTATGCGAACATAGCCGATCTGATGGACAAGTGGCAGGAGCAGCAGGCAACCATACGTGATTTGAAAAACGCACCCAAGCCTGCCGCCGATTATAACGCACTTGACCGACGCCAACTGGAGGACATCGTTAAGCAACTGGAGTATAGCGTCCGCCAGCTAAAGGTGCGAGTACGCCCTGAAAATGACTATTTTCCAGAGTAAGGTGCAGTAAGCGCTGTGTCGGTGCCTCTCATTGTGGTATGATGGAACTATGCATATGTACACAAACATTAATGAGGCACACATATAAAGGTGGTTAACATGAGTACCCATTTTTCCGTTAGTATCCATTGTCTGCTTCTTCTGGCTGAAGGAGCGCCGGAGCGGATGACTTCGACACTTGTCGCTTCCAGTATCAATACGAATCCGGTCGTTGTTAGAAGAATCATGAGCCGACTCAAGCAAGCCGGTCTGGTTGATTCCTCACCAGGAGCACGGGGCTTTCGTCTGAGCATGTCCAGTTCAAATATTAATCTTAAAATGATATATGAAGCGACCAAAGACGACGGTCCGCTGTTCGCTATCCATAGTGATAGCAATCACAATTGCGAGGTAGGCAAGAACATCGACGCTTTGCTGGACGGATTATATACCGTAGCAGAGCAGAAAATACAAGCGTTTTTCGAGACGGTTACGCTGCGAGATCTGGAGCAGGCGCTTCAGCAGCGGGTTGGGCAGCAGAGTTCATCCGTGTAAAGACGCTGGTAAGGAGAATTGCTATGAAAATCATCGTACTTTCAGATACTCATATGCCGCACCGAGGCAAAGCGCTTCCTGGTCGGCTTGTACAGGAGCTCAAAGGCAGCGATCTCATTCTCCATGCCGGAGACTGGACGGATTGGTTCGTATATGAAAGGCTATCCGAATTTGCACCTGTGCAAGGGATTGCCGGAAACAATGATGGAGTAGACATCGTAGAGCGTCTGGGCTATCAAAGAATCGTTGAAGTCGAGGGCAAACGGATCGGCATGGTCCACGGTCACGGCTGGCGCGGTTCGACAGAGAGTATCGCACTGAATACGTTTAAGGGAGAAACGCTGGATTGCCTGATTTACGGACATTCGCATATTCCGGTTGTCAAAAAGTTGGACGGCCTGCTTGTCCTCAATCCCGGATCTCCGACAGACAAGCGCGGCGAGGACGAATATTCATTTATCGTGCTGACGATTGAAGCCGGGCAGATGGAAGCACAGCTTGTTCTTTATCCAGATAAGCATGAATAAATCAACAACCGTTGATAAAAGGGGAAGCTATGGCTATTTTTGAATTGGAACCGATGAAGCATCATGTGTTGATCTGTAATGGGGGCACGTGTATGCGGCATGAAGGTGAAGAAGTTACACAAGCAATTCGGGATGAAATCCGTGAACAAAACGCAGAAGCTTATATTCATACGACCAGAACTCGTTGTAATGGCCGTTGTCACGATGCTGCGGTTGTGATCGTATACCCTCAAGGAGACTGGTATGGTCAGATGACGCCTGCTGCGAGCACACAACTGGTACAGAAGCTTGTTGCAGGAGAGAAGCTGAAACCACATCTTTTTCATGAGTGTACAGGGGAATCCAGTTCATAATAATTCAACAACAAACTATAAACAAGAACGTGAGTAGAGAAAATCTTTGCGGAGATTTTCTTTTTTTTGCGTTTAATCCCTGACCTGAAAGGTAAAAGTATACTGTGGACACCAATCCGATAGGGAGGGAAGCGAAAATGATCCCATTTGACGATGACCTGCACCATCAGAATGAGAGAAAGGGACAAGCGGGGAAAGGACAAACGGCGCATCATGAATCAAGGAAATGGTAATATTTAAAAAGAAATCTCTTGACTTTAAGACAAATACAATATATATTTAGTTACGAAAAGTAATTAATTTTTCTCAGGAGGTAACAAAAATGGCTAAAGATTTCTTCACAGCTCTGAAAGAAAGACGCTCCTATTACGGTATTAGCAAAGAACAAGTAATTTCCGACCAACGGATTCAAGAGATTGTAGAGGAAGCTGTTAAATATACACCTACCTCTTTCAACTCCCAAACTTCACGTGCAGTTGTACTGCTCGGAGAGCATCACGACAAATTGTGGAATATTACAGAAAATATTTTGCGCGAAGTTGTAGGCAATGAAGAGCAATTTAAATCTACTGCTGAGAAAATGAACGGCTTCCGTAGCGGCTATGGTACTGTATTGTTCTTTGAAGACAACAATGTAGTGGCTGGATTGCAACAACAATTTGAAGCTTATGCGGACAACTTCCCAATCTGGTCTAATCAATCCAGCGGAATGCTGCAATTGGTTGTATGGACAGCTTTGGAGCAAGAAGGACTGGGCGCATCCCTTCAGCATTACAATCCTTTGATCGACGAAAAAGTGAAAAATGAATGGAACATTCCTGAGCATTGGAAACTGATTGCTGAATTGCCATTTGGTAAACCGACATTCCAACCAGGTGAAAAAGAATTCCAACCTGTTGAAGAACGCGTAAAAACGTTTAAATAAGCCAGACGATGCAACGACGATTCATGCTTGTCTGATCAAAGCACTGTGGATACCCACAGTGCTTTTTGCCATTCGATTTTTAAGTAGTGAGCTTCTGGATATGTACTTTTTTGTAAACGGGATGATTCAGGGGTTAATTCAGGCAAAAGCAGGTGATGCTACGTTTAAATTTGTATGAGAGGGTTACATAGGTGTTATTGATGAGGGAGGAAAAATATATGCCATTCGATTGCATTATTGTTGGCGGAGGGATTGCCGGGCTGCAAGCAGCTATTCAATTGGGAAGATACAGCAGCCATCGGGTTCTGGTGATAGATTCGGGCTATGGTCGATCCACGTTGTGCCATCAGTATCATAATATTTTGGGCTTTCCTGACGGGATTTCAGGTGAGGAGCTGCGACGGCTTGGACGTAGTGAGGCCACGAAGCTAGGCACTGAATTTGTTGAAGGTAAGGCGGTGAAAGCTGCCAAGAGGGATGAGCTTTTTGCCATTCAAGTGGAAGAGGGAACGGTGTATTCCTCAAAGACGATACTGCTGGCAACGGGGCTGACCGACCGCTTTCCAAAGCTGGAGGGGCTTCTGGCCTGCTTAGGCAATAGCGTGTATATCTGCCCGGACTGTGACGGATACGAGGTTCAGGATCGCAGTACGGTCGTGATGGGGGCGGGAAAAGCCGGAGCTTCCATGGCTCTGATATTATCCGCGCGTACTGACCACCTGGTTTATGTGAACCATGAGCGTGCAGAGGTGCCGGACGATCTGATGATGAAGCTGCGCGAGAAAGGAATAGGATACAAGGAGGAAGCCATTTCCAGGATCATGATCGGGGAACCGGGATATTTTGAAGGAGTTCGACTGGCTAATGGAGAGGTTGTTCGGGCGGAGCGGGGCTTTTTGGCCTTTGGAGGCAACCAAGTCCATTCAGAGCTGGCCGAGCAGTTGGGCGTGCACTTGCTGGATAACAAACATATTGAGACTCACCCCCGCAGCAAAATGACCAATGTAGAGAATGTATGGGTAGCCGGAGATTTGGGGGCCCATGCCGAGCAAGCGACTGTCGCGATGGGAGAAGGAGCAATGTCAGCAATCTGGATACACAAAGTATTATCCGGTATAAAAACAAAAATACCGCAGCTCTAAGAGCTGCAGTTTAAAACGGTGGACATATACCTGTGTGAAGATGAAGGCCGAAGCGCTCCAATTGCTCGTTCATGCCATACTTGCGCAAAATTTCCGTTTGTTTGTTGCCGATCAGGTCAAAATGGGGATAGGGCTGACGCTGGTGAATATATTGGGGATCCAATCCATTATTGCTGCACCATAAACGTAACTTGTCCAAATTGGAACAACCCACCTTGGTTACGGTTGTAATACCTGGAAAGCGGTCATCCAGCCAGTAATGCGTCAGAAAACCAATTTCGCCGCGACTGACCTCTCTTTTCCAGGCCGAAAGCTCCTGTCGATTAATACCAAACGCCATCAGTCTCATCCTTCCTTGGTTCCTTCCAAAATCATAAGCTGTCGGGTAGGTGTACCATTATTTTCGTATTATAGCCCTGTATTGCGCTTCCTAAAGGGTAACACAATAACAGAAGACCGTGTATGACGATCTCCTGTTAGCGGTTAGAGCCATCTTTCGGCCCAGCTCTCTACGCCATTCAATGCATCACCGAGCTCCTTACCCTTGCGTGTCAGCGAATACTCGGTACGCACGGGCCGCTCTGTAATGACATTGCGAAGGATCAGGCCGCTATGCTCCAACTCCTTAATACGTTCATTCAGCATACGTTTGCTAAGATCAGGTATGGAAACATGAATTTCACTGAATCGTTTGGGATGTTCCATCAAAGTATGGATGATGAGAGCGGTCCATTTTTTGCTGATGATCTGAAAGGACTGTTCCACCTTGCCGCACAAAAGCTTAGGCTGCCTGTCGTCGCTCATCTGAATCCCCTCAATTTCATTGGTTGTTTTAAACAGTATACTAAAAGTAACTCTGTATACCAATAGTAACTATCTTGGTTTGTGTCAACTGTGACATTTTTAACAGTTTTTCCTCATTCCTTGCGTCAATCATACCACAGAAAACGTTATCATTACAGGAAATATCGAATGTTCACGATTTCGCTAAAATTTGATTGACTTGCCCCTTATTTTGGGTGTATTATAGGTTACGTTAATTCCTCAGGTAACTTTTAATAACCTCATCTTTTATAATGGGAAGAAGGAATAATTCATGGATTCAATGACTTTTGTCTTATTTGGAGCGACAGGGGATTTGGCTAAACGTAAAATCTACCCTGCCTTGTATAATTTGTTTGTAGAAGGTAAAATTCCGGCTTCCTTTTCTGTAATTGGTATGGGGCGTCGTGAAGTGGCTGACGAACAGTTTCAAAGTAACGTAGAACAATCCATTAAGGATTTTTCCAGACACGTGAATAATGACCGTGCACAAATGGATCAGTTCCTGAGCGCTTTCCGCTACAGTGCATTGAATGTCAATCACCCTGAAGATTATAAAAAGCTGTTACAGCTTGCTGAGCAACGTGAAAATGACTTGGGAATTCCGGGGAACCGCATGTTTTACTTATCGGTGGCACCGGAATTTTTTGATGTGATTGCCCTCAACATCCGGGAAAGTGGTTTGGCGGAAACGAAGGGCTGGAAACGGCTCATTATCGAAAAACCATTCGGACATGATCTGGAATCGGCACGTGAGCTGAATGATCGCTTAAGCAGAACGTTTGCCGAGGATGAAATTTATCGTATTGACCATTACCTGGGTAAGCCGATGGTGCAAAACCTTGAAGCCTTGAAATTTGCTAATCCATTGCTTCAGGGTGTGTGGAACAATCAATACATTGCCAATGTGCAAATTACCGCTTCCGAAACTGTAGGCGTCGAGGAACGCGCAGGATATTATGATCACTCCGGAGCTATTCGGGACATGGTGCAGAATCACATGCTGCAAGTGCTGATGATGGCGGCTATGAATAAGCCGGGACATGTAACGGCAGATCAGGTGCGTGACGAAAAAAGCAAGGTTATGGAGGCGTTGCGTGCGCTCGATCCTTCCGATATTGCTTCCAGCGTGGTGAGAGGCCAATACACGAACGGTGAGATTAACGGAAAAACAGTTCCTTCCTATAAAGAAGAGCCGGACATTGGACCGGACTCACAAAATGATACTTTCATTTCAGCTCGTCTGTGGATTGACAATGAGCAATGGTCAGGTGTGCCGTTCTATATTCGCACAGGCAAACGCATGAAGGAAAAATCTACACGTATCGTCGTGGAATTCAAAAAGGATAGCACAGACCCGTATGCGGCTCAAGGACAGCCCTCCGAGCCGAACTTGCTTACGATTCATGTGAATCCGGATGAAAAGGTAACACTGCGTCTGAACAGTAAGGACCCACTGAATAATGGTCAACTGGAGACGGTGCTGATGAATTACACATCAGAGGCCAAGGATGTACCGGAAGCTTATGAGCGCCTCATCTTTGATGCGCTGCGCGGCGACTCCACCTATTTCGCTCACTGGAATGAAGTTGAGCTTTCATGGATGTGGGTACAGCCAGTGCTGGAAGCTTTTGCTCGCGGCGAAGTTCCGCTTCATACCTATGCCGCAGGCTCCTACGGTCCAGAGGCTTCTGACCAATTGTTGGAGGAACAGGGCTTTACATGGTGGCTGGATCAAAAGTCAGAACGTTCTGAAAAAGCGGTTGTTCGTTCGTAAACATGTACACACCACTACGTTGAGAATATATTTTTGCTACGGCAGGAGGCCTTTACAATGCAAGTTGGATTAATCGGTTTGGGAAAAATGGGCTTGAATCTCGGAAAAAACTTGATCGATCACCAGCATGAAGTTGTCGCTTACGACGTCAATGCAGCAGCGATTCAAGAAATGAAGGATTACGGTGCTACAGGTGCTTCCACACTGGAAGAACTTGTGCAGGCGACCCAATCCCCGAGAGTACTGTGGATTATGGTTCCCCATCAAATTGTTGATTCTGTGCTGGATCAGCTTCAACCGATTTTGTCCAAAGGGGACATTATTATTGAAGGTGGTAACTCTCATTACAAAGAGTCGATTGCTCGTCATGCCCGTCTGAAGGAATACGGTATCAGCTTCATGGATGCCGGAACCTCCGGAGGTATGGAAGGTGCACGTAGTGGCGCTTGTTACATGATCGGCGGCGATCCGGAAGCATGGGCGTTTGTTGAACCTATTTTCCGCGATACAGCGGTGGAAAATGGTTATCTGTATGCAGGTAAATCCGGTAGCGGACATTTTCTCAAAATGGTTCACAACGGTGTGGAATATGGAATGATGGCCTCCATTGGCGAAGGCTTTGAAGTGCTGGAGAAAAGCAGCTTTGACTTCGATTATGAGCAAGTGGCACGCGTTTGGAACAACGGTTCCGTTATTCGCTCCTGGTTGATGGGCTTGACCGAACGTGCATTTTCCAAGGATGCAAATCTGGATGAAATTCGCGGGGTTATGCACTCTTCCGGCGAAGGCAAATGGACGGTTGAGGAGGCATTGGACATTCAGGCGGCTACTCCGGTTATTGCGTTGTCCCTGCTGATGCGTTACCGTTCTCTGGATGCAGATACGTTCAACGGGAAAGTCGTTGCCGCCCTGCGCAATGAATTTGGCGGTCATGCAGTAGAAAAGAAATAGTAACGATATAACTTAGCATCGATCCCCGCAGCTTCAAAACTGCGGGGATATTGCTATATGTTCTTGCCGTGCGCTTTTTGTTATATGCATATTTTTCCTTGTATAACCGCACAATAGATGAAAAAGAAGGCGGAAGGATGAATAGCATATGTGCAAAAGGTTTTCGTTATCGGCTGATTTGGACGAGGTAAGGGATCATTTTGGCATACAACGGGTGATGTATTATTATAAAACACGTTACAATATGAGCCCTACCCAGCATGTTCCCATCGTGCTGCATCAGGAGGGGGAACGGGTGCTAGATGAATTTCGCTGGGGATTTATCCCCTACTGGGGCAAGGATTGTGTCAACGCCGATTTGAATACGGTACGAGTGAATCCGAGTTACCGCAAAATGGCCGAAACCCGGCGCTGTGTCATTCCTTGCAACGGCTTTTATTATTGGCGAAAGCTTGGTAAACGTATGTGTGCGGTGCGGGTGGTGTTGCCGGGACAGAAAATGTTTGCGGTCGCGGGATTGTATGAGGTATGGCAGGATAGCCGTAAGGAGCCGCTACGTACCTGTACGATGATGACGGTGCAGGCCAATGCGGATATTCGTGAATTTGACGGCCGTATGCCCGCCATTTTGGAATCCTCGAATATGGATTCATGGCTGGACCCGTCCATTAAGAACATAGATGAGTTGCTACCGTTGCTGTGCACGTATGAACAGGGCGATATGAGCATCTATCCGGTGACCCCGCTGGTCGCCAATGATGAACACGATAACCGCGAATGCATTCAGGAAATGGATTTGCAATGGTCCTGGATCAAGCCTTAAATAAATATGGAGAATTTTCATTCACTACAGATCATAAGCTTCCCGCCGCCTGCATAGGTATGTATTGGGGAACAAGCGTCATGATCCGGGGAGAGGGGAAACGGCCGAAGGAGTATCTCATATGGGATGGAGGCGATTGGAATGAGCAACGATACACTCATCCAACTGCTGGTGCTCATGGTGACGATCATCGGTCTGGTCCAAAACCGGTAAGTGGCAGGTTCCAGAAGGCGGGAGAATTGCCCTAGGCAATCTTCCGCTTTTTTTCGTTTTCCTTTCAAGAGCGGCAACAAGAGATTTTTTTAAAATGCTCGCAGATGAAGGGAGCTTGCGGTACAATAGATGCTAAGCTACAGGTGACAAGACACCTGAATATACGGCTATATATGATGCATTTTTAAGGGAGAGCGAATCATGAGTGAATTGACTTCATTACCACCATCCAAAAAGCGAAAGCTGCTGTTTAGCGCAGGACTCAGTTGGCTGTTTGATGCCATGGACGTGGGGCTGCTTTCGTTCATAGCCGCAGCGCTGGCTAAGGAGTGGCATTTGGGTTCAGAGCAGATTGGTCTGCTGACTGCGATGAATTCAATAGGGATGGTATTTGGGGCCGCTTTAGCGGGGATTTTGGCTGATCGCTACGGCAGGCGTACGATATTAGTGTGGACGCTGTTGATCTTTTCTATTGCAAGCGGCTTGTCAGCTTTGGCGACCGGGCTCGGTGTACTGTTGGTGCTGCGTTTTATTGCAGGCGTAGGCTTGGGAGGGGAATTGCCTGTAGCTTCGACGCTGGTGTCGGAATCGGTGCCGGTTCAGGAACGGGGAAAAGCGGTCGTTTTGTTGGAAAGCTTCTGGGCCGCGGGATGGATTCTTTCTGCGCTTATTGCCTATTTTGTTATTCCAAAGTACGGCTGGCAGATGGCCTTTATTCTCGGCGCAGTACCAGCCCTGTACGCCCTTTATTTACGCAAAGCGGTAGAGGATTCACCGCGATACAAGCAGCAGAGTGTCAAGCTTCCACTGCGTGCAAGACTGGCTTCCATTTGGTCAGGGCCGAACCGCAAGTCCACGTTAATGCTGTGGATTTTATGGTTTACGGTTGTATTTTCCTATTACGGAATGTTTCTGTGGCTGCCAAGCATTATGTTTATGAAGGGTTTTGAGCTGGTTAAAAGCTTTGAGTATGTCCTGATCATGACGCTGGCGCAATTGCCAGGTTATTTTACTGCCGCATATCTGATTGAAAAGCTGGGCCGCAAATTCGTGCTGATCGTCTATTTACTGCTAACGGCGGTGTCCGCTATTTGGTTCGGTACCTCGGAAACGGCAGGAATGCTGCTGGCTGCTGGTATCTGCTTGTCCTTTTTCAATCTCGGCGCGTGGGGAGCCATGTATGCCTATACCCCGGAATTGTACCCGACAGCCGTCCGTTCTACCGGAGTGGGTATGGCGGCTGCATTTGGCCGTATTGGTGGCGTGATCGGACCTTTTCTGGTCGGAATGCTGGTCGGACAGGGCATGGCGCTGCAATCTATCTTTGTGATTTTCTTCGTAGCGATCCTGATTGGAGCGGCGGCGGTATGGTTGCTGGGTACCGAAACGAAAAATCGGGAGATCGACTAACCTTTACATTCACCTGTGTAAAGATTCATAATACAAGAGAGAGGAGTGACCTGAAATGGAGCATACCTTTCTGCTCAAGGCAGACTGGAACGGGGGGCGCAACAGCGCTGGGCATATTGAGGCCGGACAGCTGCGGACAGCGATTTCGATCCCGGCAGAGATGGGTGGTCCCGGTGTGGGCACCAATCCGGATGAAATGCTGCTAGGCGCTGCCGCGACCTGCTATTTGATTACATTGGCGGCGATGATGGAGCGCGCTGGTCTTCTGGTGGCTTCACTGGCGCTGGAATCCGAAGGGATTGTCGATGTAACGAACAATATTTTTACATATCGTCGAATTATCCATCGTCCGCGAGTTCATTTGGCCGCCGATGCGACAGAATCGCAGATCGAACAGGCATTGCGGCTGGCAGAGCAGGCAGAGAGCTCTTGCATGATCTCACGTGCCGTAGCGGGAAATGTGGCTTTATTTACAGAGCCCGTCGTGGAACGCGCCTCTTAGCGCTATTTGAACCAGGAGCAATCATTCCAATTGCCCATTATTTTTCTAATTTGAGGAGGACACAACCATGACAGCACAACAAAAATTGCTCGTTTTCGCAGGCTCTTACGCCGAATTGGAAGGCAGCGGAGTTTATGCGTACACTTTTAATGAAGAGACAGGGATTCTTACATTACAGGATGAGTTCTCCGGATTGAAAAATCCAACCTTCCTGAACGTAGACGTGAAGAACCGGAAGCTGTATTCCATTGGAGAAACGACTTCTGCTACTGGAGCGAAGGTGGGCGAAGCTGCTGCTTTTGAAATTGATCCGGTCAAAGGGACATTTACATTGCTTAACCGGGCGGAAAACGTTGGCGCAACAACCTGCCACATTCAGCGTGATCCATCTGATCGCTACCTGATCGTAGTCAGCTACCACGGAGGAATGGTGGGACTGGTGTCTCTAACCGAGGATGGCCGTATCGGCGAGTTGCTGGATGTTAAACAGCATGAGGGCAAGGGAGCGCATCCTGAGCGTCAGGATCGTCCGCATCCACACTCCAGTTTCTTTAGCCCTGATGGTCGTTTCCTCTTCGTACAGGATCTCGGTTTGGATCTGATCCGTGTATACACCATTGATGACAGTAAAGGACAACTGGTACTTCATGGCGAAACGAAAACCCATGCAGGTGCAGGCCCACGTCACTTGACGTTCCACCCGAACGGTAAATTTGCTTTTGTCATTAATGAGGTGGATTCTTCTATTACTTCTTTTGCGTATGACGCAGAAGCAGGCAAGCTTACCGAGCTTGAGAGCGTACCGACTTTGCCGTCTGATTTTACGGGCGAAAATACAACCGCTGAGATTGCTATTTCGGAGGATGGTGCTTATGTGTACGGTTCCAACCGTGGGCATGACAGCATCGTAGTGTTCGCTGTAGACGCTGTAACAGGCAAGCTGAGCCTGGTAGAGCATGTTTCTGCCGAAGGAGAGCATCCACGTCATTTTGCTTTGACTCCAAACGGTGATCATATGCTCGTGGCAAACCGCGATACGAATAACATCGTTACATTTAAAGTGGACAAGGCTAGTGGACGACTGACCTACACGGGACAACAAGTAACCGTGTCCAAGCCGGTATGCGTGCAACCTTTTTACTTTTCTGTATAAAGTTTGATAGAAGCTGGATGACTGAGTAACGGTATGCGGTTAATGGCCGCTACGAGGACGGATCATTCTTCCGATCGCTGTTGCCCCCGGATTTCTTGATTATATATTCAAGGGTAGAAAATCCGGGGACAAAGGCGAACGCTGACGCTTCTTCAGAACGATTCCGTCCTCTTCGCTGCTTTGGTGCTTTTGAGCAACTGTTCATAGAAAATTCTTGAGAATTACGGTCAGTAGGTTAAGCCTGCGGCCGTTTTTCTTTTTATAGCTGGCTATTTTTATAGAAATCATTGCTTTGGAAATAATTTAAAATTTTAAGGTTACAAATAAGAAACGAATAAACTCGACAGGAAAAGGGTACATATGTTATAAGCGGGACAAGAATCCCTTGAGCGAACTACAGAAGTGTTAGAAATCTCTTAAATAAAGGTATACATTTCAGAAAGGCGACAGTCGATTCATATCGGAAGTTTTTCTCATAGTGTGGCAAAGATAAGCTGAGTAACGGAGCGGGCAGATGGATTTCGGAGAAGCGATCGGAGAAACCATCTGTTCGCGTAGTGGGCCACACAGACCACCAACCACCGATTACACAAGGAGGAGGAACCGATATGAAAATTATCATTACGCAAAAGGAAGCTGCCGACAAAGGAATCTGGACAGAGATTATGGGAATGTTCGCTGTAACCAAAGAGGATGAGGTGTGGCAAAATGAAGAGTTTATTCTCACCGAAGAACAGGCGCGTCAGGTCGGATTGATCAAATAAAAAGCCGTAAATAAGACATGTAAGCAAGTTTTAAGACCAAGTCTTAAAAAATCGTAACTTCTTTTTACGTATCTGATACACTTTTTAACCGTACAACGTTTATAGTAATTGCATAAGGGTAATGAAGCTTACAGACACCGTGTACATACCCAAACGGTAAGGAGAGATCAGACATGATGAGACTAGCTTCGAAATGGACAGTATTGGCTTTAATGATGATGCTGATGACGGCGGCGGGAGCAACAGCACAAGGCTACACGCCCGTAACACCTGCTGAAAATCAGGAGACCGTATATATAAATCAATTGGAGATGCGTAACGGACAAATCTATTTGTCGGCAGATCCGATTGAATGGTATGAAGGTAAGGCAGCAGACCAGGCGTTCTTGGAGCATGAAGGAAACACAGGGTTGGACGGAGCACCAGACGGTTACTACATCGTGAATAATTCCGTGCAAAATGACGTGTACCAGGTTGCCCCAGATGCTTCGGTAGAGGTACAAATTTATGATCATACAGGTCGTATAGAAGATACAGATGTAAAATGGAATGAATCGATCCCTTTGGCACAGTTTGAAAAAGATTTTGCCAAAAAAGATGTATTGGATCTCAGCCAATTTCCATACCATGTGACGTTGCGTGACGGTAAGGTCGTTAAAATCGTGCAGCAGTTCATTCCTTAACATATAAGGTATTGCATAACAAACACGTGCTTTTCACTTGATTCATATCAGGGAAGCACGTGTTTTTTCATACGCTATAACAAAAAAGAGGATATCCATCCCAAATAGGGGCGGATATCCTCTTCTGTTCATATATATGGATTTAGAAGGATTTTGCAGCTTCTGTTGCACTTTGTACAGCAGCTTCAACAATGGCTTGTGCTTGATCTGGAGCTTGGTTATGTCCTTCCAGTACAACCTTCACGATGTCTTTCACACCGAAGAAGGATAAGATGTTGCTCATGAAGTTCAAAGACATTTCGGCAGCAGCAGCAGGGCCTTCGGAGTATACGCCGCCTCTTGCATTCAACAGGGCTACTTTAGTTTCAGTTACGAGACCAACTGGACCCTCAGCAGTGTATTTGAACGTTTTACCAGCTTGGTTCAGGTAGTCAATGTAAGTATGCAGTACAGCTGGAATCGTCATGTTCCAAAGCGGGAAAGCGAATACGACTTTATCTGCTGCCAGGAATTGATCAAGGTAGCCGTTAGCAATATTTGCCAAGCGAGCTTCTTCTGCGTTCAACTCCAAGCCTCTAGCGGATTTGAACGTGCCGTTAATCATGTTGGCGTTCAAATAAGGAAGCTCGACGGAGAACAGATCCAGTTCAGTGATTTCATCGGATGGATGGGAAGCTTTGTAGCTTTCCACGAAGGAGTTATACAATTTAACGGTTGCGGATTCTTCGGCTGTACGATCGTTAGCTTTGACAAATAGTACTTTAGACATGATTTATTTCCCCCTAGGTAAGTTAAGTAAGTCATTTACCTCGTAATATTACAATATAAAGATAATATCTGTCAACACTTCTATATTAAATTTACTTTGAAAAGCTACTTTATTTTTTACACTGTAAAATTTATGTGTTTCTTTTGCAAAATATCAGTTTTGCGGTAAAATTTAAATATGAGCCGATTAGAAGAATGGATTCCATAGGCGAAGAATGAAATTACCATGTAGTCAGCAGGATAGGTACAACAGATGAACGAAAAAAGGTGAGTAGCTTGAAGATTGGTTTTTTTGATTCAGGATTGGGTGGAATTACGGTATTATCTGAGGCCTTACGACGGTTGCCAAACGAAAATTTTGTATACTTGGCAGATACGCTTCATGTTCCTTACGGGACGAAAACACCGCAAGAGGTGTGCGGATACGTCAAGGCTTCGGTACAAACTATTTTAAAAGAGGACGTTAAGGCGCTGGTCATTGCCTGCAATACAGCCACGAGTATCGCGGTTGCGGAGCTGAGAAACGAATACCATATCCCGATCATTGGCATGGAGCCGGCCGTGAAGCCTGCGGTGGAGATGAATCGAGCGAATGGTAAAAGAGTGCTGGTGTTAGCCACGCCGTTGACATTAAAACAATCCGGTTATGCAGCGCTGGTGTCCAGAGTTGATGATCATGGAAGTGTGGATTCGTTGCCTTTGCCTGAGCTGGTGCATTATTGTGAGCAGTTAAATTTTGACCGGACAGAAATGGCCGAATATTTTAACTGTAAGCTGGCTGCGTTCGATCTGGACTTATACGGTACGGTCGTTTTGGGATGTACCCACTATCCTTTTTATAAAGAGATCTTGAAGGGGCTGCTTCCTTCCCATATTCAGCTAATCGACGGAAGTCAGGGAACAGTCAGACGGTTAAAACAGGTGTTGTCTGATCGCAATTTGCTGGCATCTCCGGCAAAAACAGGTCAATCGCAGGAGGGACACATTACGTTCCTGTGTACCAGTCAGGATGCGGACTATGTCCATAAAATGGAACGTGCGCTTGAAATTTATGCGGAGCATGAGAAGATTTCTTTTTAAAGTAGATGCGGCTGGCGAACGGATTGAGTCATAGCGATGAATTCCAGCGCCAGTCGCGTAGCAGATTAAAGACATGGAGGGGGCTTTTGATGGACGTTCAACTGATCCTAAAGGAGCTTCAGGAAGTAGGTGTACTTGAAGGTCATATGCAAGAACTCAAGCCCTTGACTGGAGGAACCTCAAGCGAAGTGATTGCCATTATGGACGGAATCAGGCCTCGATATGTGATCAAGCAGAATGATCAGGTTATTGTGGAAGCGGAAGCCGAATTTTTACATACCTATTCACAGATTGAAAAATTAACGCGTCTGGTTTATGTTGATCCGCTGCATCGTTATTTGGTATACATGTTCAAGCCAGGGCTGACCCGCTATCATGGAAGGAACAAGAGCGACCTTCTGTTCAGTCTGGCGACGGAGCTGATAGCGCACTACAAGCCACTGGGAGAGGAACGCCATTATGGTTATCCAGACCATCCGTTTATGGAATGGAGAGATTTTCTGCTGCACAGGGTAAAGGAATCCGGAAAGATCATACAGGACATTTTATCTCCAGAGGATCATCGGTTTGTTCATGCACTTGTGGCGGGAATGCCTCAACGGAATCTTAAATATTTGCTCCATGGCGACTGTGGGATACATAATTTCGTGTTTGCCGAAAATGGCACTTTAACGGGCATTATTGATCCTGATCCGGTGGTAGGAGAACCGTTATATGATCTGATATACGCCTTTTGCTCTTCACCGGACATGCTGACTGTCGATACGATTTTGCCAGCGGTAGAGAAGCTTGAGCCAGGAATGACAGGGAGTTACGAGCTGAACACGGAGGTGCTACAGGGATTATATTTTCGAATAGCTACCTGCATTCGGCATCATTCAGAAGATCTCGATCAATATACAGAAGCGTGGACTTATTGGCTGAACAGGGTTCGCTGAAAGGAATAGGGAATATGAGTATACAAGGATGGAATCATATTTGCTTTTCGGTGTCAGATTTGGAGAAGTCGGTACATTTTTATCAAAATGTATTAGATGGAAAGCTGCTCGTCAAAGGACGTAAGCTGGCTTATCTGGACTGCCTGGGCATGTGGCTGGCTCTCAATGTGGAGGAGGATATCCCGAGAAATGAAATTCATCATTCCTATTCGCATATTGCATTTTCGGTAGCGGAAGCGGATTTTGAGGATATGCTTAACAAGCTGAGAGCTTTCAATGTCACAATTTTGCCCGGACGAGAGCGGAATGAACAGGACAAAAGGTCAGTCTATTTTACAGATCCGGACGGACATAAGTTTGAATTCCACACAGGACAATTGCAGGATCGCCTGGAATATTATAAAAATGAGAAAAAGCACATGACTTTTTATGATTGAGTATTTTGCATCATTCGATTCCCAACCTTAAAAGTAGAATATATAGACAAACTAGACCGTTTTGATCTATATATTGCTGATTTGAAATCACTCTTGGGATTTATGCAAAATGCTCGATTGAGTAAGCGGTATCAATATTAATGTCTGAGTATATATAGGGTTCTCATCTGGGAGGAATACAGAAGTATGTCACTTTCGCAGGAAAGCGGCTCCAAGCAAGCACAAGTCGTGAAAACGATGACAGTTTTTGCAATCACTTGGCCGATCTTTATAGAAATGCTGTTTCATATTTTGATGGGTAGCGTGGATACGTTCATGCTGAGCCATGTGTCGGACGAGGTTGTATCGGCTGTGGGTGTGTCGAGACAGCTGATTGAATTTACGATTATTTTGTTCAATCTGCTTGGTCTTGGAGTAGGTGTCATCATCGCTCAGCTATTGGGTGCACAAAAGCATGTGGATGCGAGCCGTGTTACGGCCTCGGCCCTGACCTTTAATCTGGTATTCGGTCTGGCGCTGAGTTTGATGTTTATCGTGAGTCGGGATTTACTGCTGTCCTTTTACCATATTACCCCGACGATTAAGGAAAATGCCGAGATCTATATGATGCTGGCAGGGGGCTCGCTGTTTCTGGAAGCGCTTATGCTAACCGCAGGTCCAGTTATTCGTTCGCACGGTTTTACCAAAGACACGATGATCGTGGGCATTGGTATGAACATTTTGCATATTGTGGGGAATGCGCTGCTGATTTACGGCTGGTTTGGTCTGCCGCAAATGGGCGTGGCAGGAGCAGCGATTTCAACGGTGATTAGTCGTGCTGTAGCCTGTGTCTGGATTTTTATTCTGTTATACAAACGTGTAAGTGCGCCGATCCGTATCAAGTATTATGTACAGCTTCAATGGAGCAAGCTGGTGGCCATCCTGAAAATCGGCATTCCGGCGGGTCTGGAATGGTTGTCTTATCAGCTCAGCCAAATGATGGTGACCCGGTTTGTCAGCTTCATGGGGACAACGGCGATTGCTACTCATTTTTATACGAATACGATTGTGTATTTTTTTATGGTGTTTGGAATGGCGGTGGGCGAGGGGACGGAAATTATTGTTGCTCGCCTGATAGGTGCAGGAGATAAGGAGAAGGCGTATCACCAACTGCTGCGCAGCTTAAAATGGTCTCTGGTCATTACGATTGCGGTGATCGTGGTGGTATCCTTTTTCCGATATGAAGTGATGGCGATCTTTACGGATGAGCCGGCGATTATTCAACTGGGAGCAGCGATTTTGCTGTTCTGTATATTGCTGGAGCCGGGCCGTGTGTTCAATCATGTCGTCATTAACTCCTTGCGGGCGGCGGGGGATGTACAGTTTCCGCTGATGATGGCGATCATCTCGATGTGGGGGATCAAAATTCCGTTGGCGTATGTGCTGGGCATTCATCTGGGATATGGTGTGCTTGGGGTGTGGATTGCACATGCCTGCGATGAGTGGGTACGAGGCATTTTCCACTACCTGCGCTGGAAAGGTCGGAAATGGCAGCACAAGTCGCTGTTGTCCAAGGCTGAACTTCAAGCGGATTCGTTGTCAGGCTGACACTTGAAGTTGTAGTTTCTCAGGCACCTCTATACATAGGCATTCTCCATGGATATGGGGGGATGTCTATTTTTTTACAAAATTAAGCAAAAGGGGATGTTCAAACTTTTCAAAAATTGCTAGAATATAGTAACCTCAAACAAGAGTTTCAGTAGAGGTTTTCAAAGTTTCGGTTTTGAAAGTTTTGGTTTTTGAAGGTTTCAAAGACGGATGGTTTCCGATTGAATCCATGAAGGAGGGAATAGGATGGAACGTAAAGTGCATATCATTCCTTACCAAGTGATCAAGCAGGAGCAACAGGTGAATGAAATACCGCGAGGAGTGGAGCTGATTCAGGCCCCTGCGGTGTGGAGCCGAACCCGAGGCCAGGGAGTGAAGGTGGCAGTACTGGATACGGGCTGTGATGCGGACCATCCTGATTTGAAGGAACGCATTATTGGTGGCCGGAACTTCACAGATGATGATGACAGTGATCCGAATATTTTCACGGATTACAACGGTCACGGTACGCATGTAGCAGGCACAATCGCGGCAGCAGAAAATGAGGATGGTGTGGTGGGTGTCGCCCCGGAGGCGGAGTTGCTCATTATCAAGGTGCTGAACAAGCAAGGCTCCGGTCAATATGACTGGATCATTCAGGGCATTCATTATGCGATTGAGCAAAAGGCAGACATCATTTCAATGTCGCTTGGCGGTCCCGAGGATGTGGCTGAGCTGCATGAAGCAGTGCAGAAGGCAGTGGCAAGTCAAATTTTGGTCGTCTGCGCAGCAGGTAATGAAGGAGACGGTGACGACAGAACGGACGAGCTGGGCTATCCTGGCTGCTATAATGAGGTGATCAGTGTAGGTGCTGTGAACTTTGACAGACATGCTTCCGATTTCAGCAACTCCAATAATGAGGTAGATTTGGTTGCGCCGGGGGAAGATATTTTGTCTACCGTTCCGGGCGGCAAATATGCGACCTTCAGCGGTACTTCAATGGCTACCCCGCATGTAGCTGGGGCTCTGGCGCTGATTAAGCAGTTGTCGAACGCGAGCTTTGAACGGAATCTCACTGAGCCGGAGCTATACGCCCAACTGATCAAGCGCACGATTCCACTCGGCCATTCTGCAAAGCGGGAAGGCAACGGTCTGCTGTACTTGACGGCAGTCGAGGAGCTTTCCCGTATTTTCGACGCTCAGCGTGTAGCTGGGGTATTGAGTGCAGTATCATTACATGTTAAATAAGCCGTAACTACGGTTATATAGCGGTTCTCCTGAGGGAGAGCCGCTTTTTTTGTGCAAAAATTTATCTTATGAAGAAAATTTAGGTTGACAAAATATTACATGCTTCAACATAATGATATAGTACTAAAGTTCGTATAAATATGAAAAGGGGTTCTAAATAACTAATGAAAACAGGGATAACGCGTTATTTGTGTGCTGCTGCAGAACTAGATCGAAATTTTCGACAAAAGGTGTTAGAACAAATCGTTTATAATCGTTACTGCTTTGTAGCTCCTAGCTATGGAGCAGATATTGCTAAAGTTGCTGTTCAATGTATACAGGCAAAAAAACGGGACTTTTTTATGGATTGCGCTTTATTATTTCTTTTAGGATGGTTTGTTACGGCGATTTTTACAGATTTATTGATTTCTTGGCCGCTATTCTTATCCTTTCTAGTTAACATTGGATTTAGAATATATCCTTACTGGTATGTAACAAACAAGCTTTCTTCAGAAAATATTTCAAGTGACAAAGCACCTAATCTCAAAGAGATAGGGAATGATTTTTCGAAAAAAATGGAGGAGATGAATCAGGAAGGCAACGTAATCTATTTCGGAGGGGATTCACCATTTGTAGGAGCCGGTAATCGCTTATCAGGATGGTCTTTTTTGGCAGAAACAAAAATTGAAAACTCGGGCGAATACATCAAACTTAACAACGCTGATCTGTATACATACATTGATAGCAAAATGAAAGAGCTAAATATTTCTCACATGGCTACTGCAAATGCTCTTTATGTAGATGGCAGTAAAATAAGGAATGATTCAAGGTTCCTGGAGAAAGAAATGAGTTCTCCTAAGAGAATGATTGATGCGAAATTTTTGCAAGAATACACAGAGCTAGAAGAAGAGCATGTTCGATTCTATAAATCGATTCAAATTACAGCTTGGGACGGAGATTTTGTGTTCAGCACATTTTTTAGAGTGCACTTTACACCACAAAATCTGTTTGTAGAAATGCAGAATTATCTGTTACCTCCTTTGAAAAAGGAATTTTATGCAATAGATAAGCATGGCTCTGATATTCCAGTACCTTTTATTATAAAGAGCATTCTATCTTCCATTATCCCAACATTTACAGGACTTTTTAAATCCATTGGTGGTGTTTTGCGTGGGTTTAATGAATTTGTAGCTCAATCTTATAAAAAAGAGATGATACGTACGGAAATTAAACACAATCAAATTTTTAACTATGGGGCTAGAAAGAGCATAAGAGAACTCGCAGCAGATCATAAGTTGCATAATTTCTTTCAGGAATCGGATGTGGACATGTATAGAAAAAGAATAGAGAAAAGGCTTTTACAAAGTATTCTCGAGTATCTTGAAGCAGTTAATGTGGATACAAGAGAGTTTAAAGCACGAGAGAATGTGATTGTAAATAATGGAGTCATGGTTACAGGTGGAGAGATTAACAACTCTCAAATAACAGGTAAGGGCAATTTCAAAAATAAACTTGCAAAAGTAGCAGAACAAATAACAAATTGAACCTCGAAGGAAGTGTAGGTTATGAAATTCGGGTCCATAGTTAACAATGGGGTCATGATTACAGGTGGAACTGTGAAAAATAGCAGTGTTGTTGGGCAACAAATATCCGCGTCAGTAAAATCTTCAGAACAGAATTCAAAGCAGGATAAAAAATATGATGTTGGCCTGTCATTCGCAAATGAAGATCGTGCTTTTGTAGAAATGGTGCTTTATCATATTAAGAAAACTGAAATGCGCTATTTTTATGACAAAGATGAAGTAGCAAAAATATGGGGAAATGACCTGTACAGATACCTAACCGATGTATATGTTATTCAGTGCAAATATACAGTTGTATTTCATTCAGCCTCTTATACAAAGAAGAAGTGGACCCAAGTAGAATGGGGTGGCATACGAACAAAGCAACTTTTGGAGCAGAAGGACAACTTACTGTTGGTATTACTGGATGATTCAGATATCAGTGTAATTACGGACCAATGGTCATATCTGGATGGTAGAGATTATAGTGCGAAGGAAATTGCGGACATAATTTTAGAAAAAGTTTCTATGGATTGAAAATATTTTATTAAGGAGTAATAAATATGGAGCAGAAAACATGTTTTGTTGTTATGGGATACGGTATAAAAACCGATTATTCGACTGGTCGAAATCTTGATTTAGATAAAACATATCGGAATATAGTTAAACCTGCAGTACTGGAAGCAGGTCTTAAATGCATACGTGCAGATGACATAAAACATTCAGGTCTGATTGATGTTCCTATGTATCAATATTTATTGAAAGCAGATATAGTTATAGCAGATTTATCTACTTATAACCCTAATGCTTTTTATGAATTAGGAATTAGACATGCATTGAGACCTCATACAACTATTGCGATTGCTGAGAAGAGTTTAAAAAACCCATTCGATTTAAATCATACAGTTATTCGTCCATATGAGCATTTAGGTGTAGGTATTGATCACGAGGAAGTGTTACGATTTCGTAAGGAGCTTAAGGAGACTATACAGGAGATTTTGAGTGACCCAAATGTGGATAGTCCGGTATACACTTACTTACAAGGTTTAAAACCACCTTTTTTAAAAGAAGCAGCAGAGATCGAAAATGTGACTTATATAAAACAATCGTTGAGTTCTGTTTTGGAAATTGCAGAGCAAGAAATGAACCAAAAAAACTTTATTGCTGCAAAGAGTTTATTTCAAGTAGCTTTAAATATCGATCCTAATAGTGTATTTATTAAACAAAAGATTGCTTTAGCAACTTATAAAAGTGAAAATCCTGATTTACTTTCTTCCTTGTATAAAGCTTATGATATATTGCAAACGTTAGATCCTGATGTCACGACAGATCCCGAAACTCTTGGATTACTCGGAGCTGTTAGTAAAAGATTATGGGAAACGACAGAAGATAAAATATGGTTAGATAAATCGATATTTTTTTACGAGAAAGGTTTCTATATTAAGAATGACTACTACAATGGAATAAACTTCGCCTTTCTCTTAAACATGAGAGGTAATATTAGTGACAAAAACAATGCTATTGCTGATTACATATTAGCAGCCAGAACACGTTTAAAAGTGATTTCAATATGTGAGGCACTTATAGAGAATAACTTTGAAAGCAGAGGTGACAAGTACTGGATTCTTGCCACTTTGGAAGAAGCATATTTTGGTATTGGTGAATCAGAAAAGTATAATGAGTTAAAAGAACGTGCACAATCTATGTTACCTGGTAAATGGGAAAGAGAGAGTACCGAGAAACAGTTGGATAAACTATCGATATTTTTGCAAAATTCACCTTTGTTATAATCATTTAAACATTAGAATTTTTCAAAGAAATCATCTTAACATTACTTGGGAACCATAAGAATGGAGGGCAATAGTGGGATTACCTAGAACGTTTGTGGGATTCAGCAGTACAGATATACACTACTATCATTTAATGCAGGCTTGGAAAAATAATGAAAATATTGATTTTAATTTCACCGACTGTCAATTAACGTCCGAGGTCAGCTCAAGTGTAGAGTCTTATATAAAAAAACGTTGTAGAGAGCGCATTAATATGTCTGGTTACTATGTTATGCTTATTGGTGAAGATACACGTCGTAAGCATAAATATGTAAAATGGGAGGCTGAGGTTGCTATAGAGAAAAAGTGTACAATCATAGGTGTAAACCTAAATAAATCAAAAGAATTTGACTCAGTACGTACTCCCGATGTTATTAGAAATATTGGGGCATTATTTGTGCCATATAACCCTGCATTAATTAAGAGTGCTCTTGAAAATTACGAAATGAAGGATTCGGGCAATTACATTTTTTTATAATTTTTTGGGAAGTTTTAGATATAACCCATCTCCTTAATCATTGTGTTTATTTTATAGTTTTAGTCTAATGCAAAAGTCACTTTTGCAAATATAACTTTATTATAAAAGATCGCAGCCGGAGAGCATCAAGCATCTCTTCCAGGCTGCGATCTTTTAGTTTCTGTATGAGGTAGAATCTCATTTATAACAAATTCCATTGTACCTTGTTGAGTCATGCCCTGTGATTATTGCGCACCTTCAGTAATGGCGATTTCTTTCTCCAGATTTTCTCTGGACAGATTGGCGGTCAAATAATCTGGTGTATCGGGCAGGACGAGGTGCAGATTGGATTTTTGACAAACACGGATTGTGCACTTGTCGACAACAAAATCAAAGACATGCCCGCCTCCGGTACGCTCGTCGTTAATAAAGTGCAAATGGAACCCGGCCACTCCAATTCCTTGAGCATATGCAGGTGTCCAAAACCCGGTAATCACGCCGGAAGCGTCGTTAAAAGAGAAGGTGGGCTGTGATTTGGTCGCTTCGATAAAAGGTTTGTAAGGCTTCACTTGGTGAGGCACGGTACGTGTCTTCACTTCACGAAAAGTGCCATCCATACGGAAGGCGTAGAACAGATTACGGCTTGGAAACAGCTTTAGCAGCAGGGCTTCCAGCTCTTCACGATGCATGGGACGATCAATAGTATATGTGAAATCTTCACGGAAAAAGGTGACTGTGGAAAAGGGAGTTGTCTCTTCCGGTTTTACACGATGGGCCGTACCGTCTGGAAGCAAGTGATAAAACTCACCATCGAACGCAATCATCTCTCCATTCAGTTGATCAAAGGTACCGATCCCGAAATCCCCGTGCTTTTGCAGTTCCTTGAAGGAAACGACTCCGTCATAAAGACCATCCAATAAAGCGAGCATGGTGGACGTTTGGTAAATATCATGATCAGCTTCTTGCTTTGTTTCCAGTTCTGCAACGGTCATGGCAATACACTTCCTTTTGTGATTGGATACATTTATTTTCTTTCTTTTTCAATAATAAACGTAAAATTTCAGTAAATAACATGGATAACCCAAAAAAACTCATAAAAAATACGTTAAACTCCATTCATTGTCACGAAGCCGTCACGATTGGGCAACTGTGAAGTCAGTTTAACTGATTGGGCAGCAGTTTACGTCCCAACTGGATATTATCCTGATAATCAATCGGAATATCGACGACCACGGGGCCATCGGTATGTAGTGCCTGTTGCAATATGCTTTCCAGTTCTTCAGGGGAATGCACACGTAATCCGGTTGCCCCGAAGCTTTCGGCGTATTTCACGACATCCACATCTCCGAACTCTACGCCGGATGTTCTGCCATATTTAATCTGTTGTTGAAAAGCGACCATGTCGTAGGTGCCGTCTCTCCATACGATGTGTACAAGTGGGGAGTTGAGACGTACCGCGGTTTCAAGCTCCATGGATGAGAAAAGAAATCCCCCGTCGCCGGAAATGGAAACGACTTTTTGACCGGGATTAACGAGAGTGGCAGCAATGCCCCAGGGAAGAGCTACACCCAGCGTCTGCATCCCGTTACTGAACAGAAGGCGACGCGGCTCATAGGATCGGAAATACCGGGCCATCCAAATGTAGTGGGAACCAACATCACAGGTGACCGTGACATTATCATCAATCAGGCTGCGCAGAGTACGAATGAATTGTAATGGATGAATCAGATAGTCGTGCTTGCGGACAGGGACGGCAGCTTGCTCGTTTAGATCGTGGCGGAGACGGTTCAGTTGGGCGCATGAGGCTTCAGACAGCTTTAATGCAGGCAATTCTTCTGCGAGACTGCGCACGATCAGAGCTATATTACCGATCAGTTCGTAATCCGGTTGATAATCATGGTCAATATCCGCCTGATGATCATCGAGATGAATGAGGGTTCGGTTTGCAGGAATGTTCCAGTTTTTCGGATCGTATTCAATGGGGTCATAGCCAATGGTCAGCACCAGGTCTGCGGCTCCAAGGAGCATGTCACCCGGCTGATTGTGGAACAAGCCCACTCGGCCAAAATAATGGTCCTCCAGTTCGCGGGAAATGGCTCCGGCAGCCTGGAAGGTTTCAACGACAGGCAGATCTGTGTTCTGAATGAGTGCGCGGATGGCTGCTGTAGCTTCGGGAGTGCTGGCTTTCATACCGAGTAAAAGAACAGGTAACTTGGCATGGCTGATTTGGCCTGCTACTTGTTTGATAAGTCCGGCTGGTGCGGTTCCAAGCTGTGGAAGGGAAAGCTTCCCAATGGCGGTTACTTCGGATGACGAAGTCAACACGTCCTGCGGTAGACTTACAAAGGTTGCTCCAGGCTGTGCTGAGGTCGCAATCCGAAATGCGTTGGTAATGGCTTCTGGCACACTATCGGGATGCTCCACTTCCACACTGTATTTGGTGATAGGCTCGAATAACCCGGCGTTATCCATGGATTGGTGGGTGCGCTTCAAACGTTCGGATCTTGGAACTGCACCAGCGAGAGCCACGACGGGATCACTTTCCGCATTTGCGGTGACAAGTCCTGTAGCCAAATTCGACGCACCGGGGCCGGAGGTAACGAGACATACGCCCGGTTTACCAGTTAGGCGACCGACGGCAGCTGCCATAAAGGCGGCATTTTGCTCGTGACGGCATACGATCAGCTCCGGGCCGCGTTCTTGAAGGACATCAAATACCGAGTCAATCTTGGCACCTGGAATACCAAAAATATGTGTTACACCTTGTTTAATCAAGCAATCGACAACAAGGTCAGCTCCTTTTGTACCGGTTTTAGCATGGATAGCTTGCACTTTTGTGCTCAACGCGATCACCTCTTCTTCGGAATATGATAATGAATTACTTTCAATGTAAAACATTGGTTGTATATGACAATTATAATACAGAAACTGGTATTTTCAAGAGCAATATTTTCTGAAAAAGAGCGAAAATTTATAAAAACGTTTTCAAAGAGCGGTTCAAGAGGAAAAAATAAAAAGTGCGGAGATTTGGAAATAAAGGATTTTCAAACCATGTCCATGCCCAAAAATAAGTGAGGGGGCGTATGTCAGAGTAACAAAACAAGTGTTGCGAACCAAGCCTGTGCAAGCCGGGCTATAGTCTGAAATAAAGTTGGACGGAGGAAACAGATCTGCCGAAGTTGAGGCCAGGTCTGTTTTTTTGTTCCTTCTCATGATAAAAATCACTTTCCTCTGCAAAGGATAGCGGTTACAATGTAATTGTTGTTAACGTAAACATTAAATTTAAGGAGAAGTAATCAAGGGTGATTCGACATACAGGTATCGTATTATAGCTGTATAATCTGATATAATCAGGTAACCTGCTATGCGTTATTGAATGCTATTACTGGATATCAGAGATATCGAATTCATTTTTGTTCACGTTAACAATTATTCGGAAACATGATTATAGAAGGGACGAATGAGCCATGACCAAAGCATTTTTAGACGACAACTTTTTGTTGAGCAATCCGACCGCTGAAATTTTGTATCATCAGTATGCCAAGGATTTGCCGATTATTGACTATCATTGTCATTTAAGTCCACAGGAAATTTACGAAAATAAAACGTTCAAAAACATTACGGAAGCATGGCTGTACGGGGATCATTACAAGTGGAGACTCATGCGGGCCAATGGAGTTGAGGAACGCCTGATTACCGGAGATGCGGAAGACTATGACAAATTTTTGGCTTGGGCCAAAACCGTACCTACACTGATTGGCAACCCGCTGTATCATTGGACGCATTTGGAGCTTCAGCGCTTTTTTGGTGTCCATGAGCTGCTGAACGAACAGAATGCGCCTGTAATTTGGGAAAAGGTGAACCAAAAGCTGCAAGGAAAGGGCTTTGGGGCACGTGATCTGATTGTGAATTCAAAGGTAACCGTTGTGTGCACTACCGATGATCCGACGGACCATCTCGAATATCATAAGCAAATCAGCAAGCTGACCGATTTTCCGGTGGTTGTACTGCCAAGCTTCCGCCCGGACAAAGCGCTAGAGATTAACCGTGAGACATTCCAGCCTTGGGTAGCTCGATTGGGTGAAGTGAGCGGACTGGATGTTTCCGGTCTGGAAGGATTTTTGAACGCGCTGGCGAGCCGGGTGCGTCACTTCCATGCTGTCGGAGGACGGGTGTCCGATCATGCGCTGGATACAGTCGTTTATGAAGAAACGACACGTGAGGAAGCGGCAGCGATATACAGCAAGGCGCTGGAGGAAGGCAATGTAACTCCATTAGAAGAGGCGAAATACAAATCGTACGTCCTGGTATTCCTTGGAAAACAGTATGCAGAGCATGGCTGGGCTATGCAGTACCATATTCACGCGCTGCGTAACAATAGCACTGCCATGTTCCGTCGCTTGGGACCAGATACAGGCTATGATGCAGTTAATGACGGCTCCATCGCTCGTCCGCTGGCGGCATTGCTGGATGCACAGGAGCTGGCAGGTGGTCTGCCGCGAACAATTTTATATTCGCTTAACTCAGTTGATTATCCGGTGCTGGCAAGTCTTGCAGGCTGCTTCCAGTCTGGCGGAACAGCAGGCAAAATCCAGTTTGGCACTGCATGGTGGTATAACGACCATATCGAAGGCATGCTGGAGCAATTGAAGCTGCTCGCAAACTACGGTGTGCTGTCCCGCTTCATTGGTATGCTGACGGATTCCCGCAGCTTCCTATCCTACACACGGCACGAATATTTCCGTCGGATACTTTGTGATCTGATTGGAACGTGGGTACAAGAAGGCAAGGCGCCTGAGGATCTGGAGCTGCTTGGAGAGATGGTACAAAATATTAGCTACAACAATGCCGAGCAATATTTTAATTTCCCGACGGTTGTTCACAGCAAGTGATGATATACAGGATGAACTTGTAAATTCACATTTCAATAGATGCCCTTGCCTGGAGTATTTTCTAGCTCTGGGTAAGGGGGATTGAAAACAGAATACGTATTCATTAAGAATGTGAAAATAATCACAAAAAATAGAGGAGTGAGCAGGGTATGGGAGTGCCTATCGTTCAAGAGAGCATCCAAACTGACAACAAGACAGGTGAGCATATCAGCCTGAAAGAAAAGATTTCTTACGGTATGGGTGACTTTGGAAACGGATTCATGTTTGATTTGGGGCAGTTGTACCTGTTGAAATTCTTTACGGATGTAGCAGGCGTTTCAGCAGGAGCAGCCGCAGGTATTTTTCTGGTCAGCAAGCTGTTTGCTGCCATCTGCGATCCTATTGTCGGGTCCTTTGTCGACTATCGCAAGCATATTGGTCCGCGTGGGAAATTCAGACCCTTTCTTATCGCTGGAAGCGTTCTCCTTGCTATTCTTACGGTTCTTACATTTATTTCGCCGAACATCTCACCAACAGGTAAGCTTATTTATGCCTATGCGTCCTATATGATCTGGGGGATTGGATATTCCATTGTGAATATTCCGTATGGTTCACTGGGGGCGGCTATTACGCAGGATACCATTCAACGTGCTTCATTATCTTCCTTCCGTCAGGCAGGCTCACTGGGAGCATTATTCGTAACCAGCGTCATCGTTATGCCGCTTATTTTGCTGTTTCCCAACCATCATGTGGGTTATCCTGTTGTGATGGGAATCATGTCATTCATTGGTGTGATCGCTTTTATGATATGCTATCGGGGAACGAAGGAACGTATTGTTAGTCAGTCGGGTCCAAAGGAAAAACTCTCTTTTGGCGTGATCGTGCATACCTTTACGACGAATAAGCCTCTGCTGGTACTCGTTTTGATGACGATTTTTACCATATCCGCGTACAATATCAAGTCCGCGCTGCTGATCTATTTTGCCGAATATAATTTGGGGCATGTAGAATTAATGGCTTATATGAATTTTATTATTATCGGTTCGTCGTTGCTGGGTGTGTTGTTCTTGCCCAAACTGGTGCGGCGCTTCGGTAAACGAAAAACAGCCATGCTTGGGATGCTGGTCAGTGTCATTGCCGACTCTATGAACTTCTTTATGCCATCGAATGTATATATTTTCACCATTCTGGCCAGTATTTCGTTCATTGGTATTAGTATTCCTAACGGGGTTACCTGGGCCTTTGTCTCCGATATCATTGACTACGGTGAATGGTCATCCGGGGAGCGGAAAGAAGGGATTACCTACTCGCTGTTTAATTTTTCACGCAAATTGGCTCAATCCTTATCCGGCTTTCTTTCCGGTATCGGGCTGGCGTTTATCGGGTATGTCCCGAATGTGGTTCAAACCTCTGGAACGCTGCTCGGAATTAAGGCGCTGCTGTGTCTCTATCCTGCTGTTGCCCTGCTCATTGCCATGCTGGTAATCGGTAAAATGTACAAGCTGACAGACAGCAGACATGCAGAAATGGTTCAAGAGCTACAGCGTCGACATGCTGATAACCGCGTATAATTTGTGAAAGTCTTCTTTTCCGGGCGGCTCTTGTGGTATGGTGGGTATATAATTTTTTAGAGCCTCAGTAAAGAAAGGATACGTATATGGCAGCTACCATTAAAGACATTGCCAAATTGGCGAATGTTTCCCATACGACCGTCTCCCGGGCGCTCAACAATAGCCCATTGATCAAAGAAGATACCAAACGAAAAATTATGGAGCTGGCGGAGCAACTCAATTACATTCCGAATTTTAACGCCAAAAGCCTTGTGCTCCAGCGCTCGCATACGATTGGCCTGTTTTTCACCAGTATTTCAGAAGGCACCAGCTCCAGCTTTTTTGCGGACACTATCCGTGGAGTTAATCATGTCATTGGGGTGGATTACAATCTGTTTGTGGGAGGGATTGACGATTACGCCGATTTTTCAGCCATTCACCGCAAACGTTTTGATGGCATCATCCTGATGAGTCAGAGCGAGGCGGACAACCCGTTTATTTATCATGTGCTCGGTCAGGGCATTCCGCTCGTCGTGCTGAATCGGCAGGTGCCCGGGGCAGGTATTGTGAATGTCATTTCGAACGATAAGGAAGGGTCCTATGCGGCAGTTTCTTTTCTCATTGAAAGCGGTCATGAACGCATCGCGATCATTGAAGGGGTAGAAGGCTTTAAGTCCACCCAGCAACGGCGCGAGGGTTTCATGAATGCGCTGATTGACAGCGGCAAGCCGATTAGGCACGAATATATTATGCATGGCCATTATGACACCGAAAGTGGAAGCCAAGCGATGAAGCAGTTGCTTTCCCTGGAGGAACCACCGACGGCGGTATTTTGCTCTAACGATGATATGGCTATCGGGGCGATGAACGCAGTATTTGAGCACGGCTTAAAAGTACCGGACGATGTCTCGGTCATTGGATTTGACGATATCGGCTTTTCGATGTATACGACCCCGCCATTAACGACGGTCAAAAGACCGATTGAGCAGATTAGCGCGCGTGGAGCCGCATGTATTTTGGAACGGATCCAGTCACCGTCGAACGAGGGCGAGCTTATATTTATGGAAACCGCGCTCATGAAGCGGAAATCAACGGCAAACAGACAGCGTTAAGTTTTTTTTGTTGGAAAAGGGCAAACCAAAAAGGGCAGGTTCAGTGCATGACGCGCTGTTCCTGCCCCTTTTTTATTAAAATATGTGCTAGTGTGGCGGCCTTTATCGTAAAAGATTCGTTTTTGCCAGTTCAACAATTTCGTCACCGCGCCCGTTCAGCACAGCTTTCATCATCCACAACGTAAAACCTTCAGCCTGTTTGAGATTAATCTTGGGTGGCATGGATAGCTCCTGACGGTTTACCACCACATCCACCACCACAGGACCATCGTGAGCCAATGCCTGTTGAATCGCGTCCTCCAGCATCGCCGGATCTTCGACTCGAATTCCCTTGAGACCCATGGCTTCCGCCACAGCGCCAAAATCAGGATTCACCAGCTCGGTACCGTTTTCCAGAAAACCGGCTGCTTTCATTTCCAGCTCAACAAAACCGAGGGCGCCGTTATTGAAAACAATGACTTTTACAGGTAACTGATGCTGTTTCAGGGTAAGCAGATCGCCCATCAGCATCGTCAGACCACCATCGCCAGAGAGGGCAATAACCTGGCGGTCAGGCTCAGTGGCTTGTGCCCCAATCGCTTGCGGCAATGCACTTGCCATCGTTCCATGATTGAAGGAGCCGATAAGTCGGCGTTGGCCGTTCATTTGCAAATAACGTGCTGCCCATACAGTGGGAGTACCGACATCACAGGTGAAAATGGCATTTTCATGCGCGGCGTCACTGACGACCTTGGTGAGATATTGCGGATGGATCGGTGTATGACCCGGTTTACCAACCGCCAGTTCATCCAACTCCTGACGCACCTTGGTATAGCGGGAGACGGTTTTTTCCAAATGCTTGGAATCATGCTCTGTCGTTAAATGAGGAAGCAGCATTTCCAACGTTGCTCTTACATCCCCGCACAGCCCATACGTTAAAGGAGTGCGTCTGCCGAGGTGGGCAGGCTCAATATCCACTTGCAGCACAACTGCATTTTCGGGATAAAACTGTCTGTAAGGAAAGTCTGTTCCGAGCATAAGCAGGACGTCACAATCCATCATCGCATGGTATCCGGAAGAATACCCGATCAGCCCCGTTAGGCCTGCATAATAAGGATTGTTATACTCCAGATATTCCTTGCCCCGAAGGGCAACAACCATAGGGGATTTCAGCTTGTTGCACAGTTGCATGAGCAATTCGTGGGATTTCGCACAGCCGGAGCCGCATAACAAAGTGATTCGTTTGTCTTGATTCAGGTACTCGGCCAGCCGGGAAATTTCCGAAGCTGACGGATGCACCACAGGTGCAGTGGGGTGGTAGACATGTTCAGGAATAGGCGCCTTTTCCGCTGCTAAAGCTGCCACATCCCCGGGAAGAACAATGACGGAGACACCTGAACGTGAAACGGCCTGTTGTATAGCCATCGTAACGGTTCTTGGAATTTGTCGTGGAGTCGTAATGACTTCACAGAAGTGGCTGCATTCCCCGAAAAGATGCTCGGGATGCGTAGCCTGGAAATATTCGCTTCCAATTTCGTCGCTTGGAATGTGGGCCGCAATAGCGAGTACAGGTACCCGATTGCGGTGACAATCATATAATCCATTAATAAGATGCAGATTTCCGGGACCACTGCTGCCAGCGCACACTGCAATGCTGCCGCTAAGATCAGCATCTGCCCCGGCTGCAAAGGCAGCCACTTCTTCGTGCCGCACATGAATCCATTCAATTTGACCGTTGCTTCGAATGGAATCGACCATATTATTTAAGGAATCTCCAACGATACCATAAATTCGCTTGACCCCTGCATTGACTAAAACTTCTACAATAGTATCTGCGATTGTCTTCATAGATGTTCCTCCTGCCTAGTAAGTAACGTTATCCTGCCCGTGCTATCTTGCATCTATTCTAATTAGCCTTAACCGTCCTAGCTCAGGTGCGAAACAGCGGGAAGATAATCATAGATCCGCGAAAGGTTGCATAGTTTATATGTTAACGTGTTCATATTATTGTCATTAATAATTTATAAAACTAAAAATATTGAGAAAACTATTTTGTTAACGTGTGCATTGTGATAAAATGTTGTTGAAATCATTAAGGTAATAATGGGAGGTTACTCCGGATGAAACAAGTAGATGAATTGGACCAATTAAACAGAAAAAGCTTTATCGTGACAGAACCGTATCCTGAAAGAGTGCTGCAATTCGGGGAAGGGAATTTCCTGCGTGCTTTTGTAGATTGGCAATTTGACAAAATGAATAAGCTGGCCGATTGGAATACGGGTGTTGTCATTGTACAGCCGCAGGCAGGAGGTCTCGTAGAGAAGCTTAATGAGCAGGATGGCCTGTACACGGTTATTCTCGAAGGGATGAAAGACGGGCAGGCCGTGAAGGAGCATACCTTGGTGGAGTGCGTCACCCGCGGGCTTAACCCATACGGCTCAGACTGGTCAGAATATGAGGCGTTGTCTCAAAAACCGGAGCTGCGCTTTGTCGTATCGAACACGACGGAGGCCGGAATTGCTTACGGACCGGAGGATCGGCTAGAAGATCGCCCGCAAAAGAGCTTTCCAGGTAAGCTGGCTGCTTTGCTGTATAAGCGCTTTCAATTTTTCAATGGAGATCCAGGCAAGGGCCTGGTAATCATCCCATGCGAGCTGATCGACCGCAATGGAGATGCGCTCAAGGAAATTGTATTGAAATATGCAGATCAGTGGAAGCTTGGGGCCGAGTTTACATCCTGGTTGGAGGAAGCGAATACGTTCTGCAACAGCCTCGTAGATCGGATTGTGCCGGGTTATCCCAAAGACCGGATCACAGAGATTCAAGCAGAGCTGGGTTATAGGGACAGCCTGGTCGTTGTCGGTGAACAGTATCACCTGTGGGTCATCGAAGGACCACAATGGCTCAAGGAAGAATTACCCGCTCATCTGGCTGGGCTGAACGTACTGATCGTCGACGATATGGCGCCATACCGTACACGCAAGGTGCGTATTTTGAACGGGGCACATACGGCGCTTACGCCTGTCGCTTATTTATATGGTTTGGATACGGTAGGGCAGGCGGTCGAGCATGATGTCGTGGGTGCTTTTATCCAGTCACTCATTCGAGAAGAAGTGATTCCAACGCTGGATTCGCCAGCAGCGGAATTGAATGTATACGCCGATGATGTCATTGAACGGTTTCATAATCCGTATGTGAGTCATTATGTCATGAGCATTGCACTGAATTCGATATCCAAGTTCAAGACACGTAATTTGCCTTCCCTGCTTCAATATGTGGAGCAACATAAGGCATTACCTGTCAAAACGGTATTTTCGCTGGCGTCTTTATTCGTATTTTACCGGGGAAAGAGAGACGGCGATCCGATTGCTTTGGCAGACGAAGCGGAAGTGTTGACCGCGTTTGGCGAGCTGTGGAGCGGATATGACGGAACACTTGCCGGAGCGAAGCAATTAACGGCACAGATACTGGGCAAGCAGACCTGGTGGGAGCAAGACCTGAACCAGATTGCAGGGTTGGCTGAACAGACGGCACAGCATGTCTATGAGATTACAAGCAGGGGAATGAAGGAGACGCTGGATTCTCTAACGGGGAACAGCGTGCCCAGAGCATAAGCAAGGAGGAGACTGGAATGCTGGAATTCATTCAAATTCATGATCAAGATAACGTGGCTGTCGCTTTGCGTGATTACAAGCAGGGTGAGACGTTGGCGTGGGGAGCACATGAAGAACAGCGCGTAGTGCTGGCTGAGGATGTGGCACGTGGGCATAAAATTGCATTGCAGGACATTCCTGAAGGTGGAAATGTGCTGAAATACGGATATCCGATCGGTCATGCCATTCAGCCCATTCAGGCAGGGCAGCATGTGCATACGCATAATACAAAGACGAATTTGACGGGCGTGGAGGAGTACACTTACAAGCCTAAGCCAGCGGCTCATTTATATGAACAGGAGAGCCGTACGTTTCAGGGTTATCGACGAAAGGACGGCCGCGTGGGGATTCGCAATGAGTTGTGGATTGTGCCAACGGTCGGTTGTGTGAACGGGATTGCCGAACTTATTTTAAATCGTTTCAAGCAGGAAGCAGGCGATATTTCGCCTTTTGAAAATGCACTTGTGCTCAAGCATAACTATGGTTGTTCCCAGTTGGGAGACGACCATGCATATACGCGCACGATTTTGATTGATGCGGTCAAGCATTCCAATGCAGGTGGCGTGCTGGTTCTTGGCTTAGGCTGCGAGAACAATGAAATGAAGGAGTTTAAGGAAGCCATTGGGGAATATGACCCGGAACGGGTAAAGTTTTTGCTTTCCCAGGAAGTATCGGATGAAGTGGAGGAAGGGGTACGGCTGCTTCATGAAATTTATGCGGCTGTGCAGGAAGATCGGCGAGAGCCTGTACCTTTAGCTGAGCTGAATATCGGGCTAAAATGCGGCGGCTCTGACGGCCTGTCCGGTATTACCGCCAATCCGCTGCTCGGTCGGCTGTCGGATTATATGGCCGCGCAGGGCGGAACGACGGTACTCACTGAGGTACCGGAAATGTTCGGCGCGGAGACGATTCTCATGGAACGTGCGGCAGACGAGGAAGTATTCGGCAAAATCGTGCATCTGATTAACGATTTCAAGCAATATTTTCTGGATTACAAGCAGCCGGTATACGAAAATCCATCACCGGGTAACAAAGCAGGAGGCATCACGACACTGGAGGATAAATCGCTGGGCTGTACGCAAAAATCCGGCTCTTCCACGGTCACAGATGTCATTCAGTACGGGGAGCGTCTCAAAACCAAGGGACTCAACCTGCTCAGCGCACCGGGGAACGATCTGGTTGCTTCTTCGGCGCTTGCGGCAGCGGGCTGCCAGCTCGTTATATTCACAACTGGACGTGGTACGCCTTTTGGTTCCTTCGTTCCGACGATGAAGGTTTCGACCAACTCGCCGCTTTATAAGGCCAAACCCCATTGGATCGACTATAACGCCGGTTCACTGGTGGAGGATGTTAGTATGGAGGATGCGCTCCGCAGCTTTGTGGATTACATTGTCGATGTAGCTAGCGGAACCTGGGTGAACAACGAGAAGAACAATTTCAGAGAGCTGGCTATTTTTAAAAACGGTGTTACGTTGTAAAGGATTACAAATCCTCAAATCCCATTTACCTCTGCGTAAATGGGGTTTTTTCTCATAAAAAGCTTGCGGCATAGTTGGTTTTATGATATAACTTAATTAAGTATTAATTACGTAATTAAGTTATTTTATGAGCGATATTCAGTAATTCTTTGGTTTGGCGAACTTTCTATTTCGTGAATTATGAAAAGTCGGACAAGGAGGTGGGGAGGGTGGATGAACTTGTTCACTCCGACATCACAGATTTAGATACACTTGTTAATATGATTAAGCTGTCATTTTCGTTTAACGACGGAGCCAATATGATTGCATTATGTGATTATCTGTACGAGCGTGCCAGCCAGAAGTATCAGGAGTTACAGTTCTACAAAGCGCACAAGAAACTCGTACAACCCATACATACCAAACGTCCACTAGTATATTACTATGGATACAGTCATCTGATGAAAGGAATGGCCTTCCAGAAACAGGGCAAATATGATGAAGCCCGAGATTGCATCGAAAAGTATGCAGAATTGGGCTGGTTTAATGGTCTTGATCCTCACGGGGAAGCGGAAGTCGAGTATTATCGCCATGCCGCCAAAGCCAATCTGTACGCCCTTGATATTTTGTCAGGCTTCGAAGTGTTGCAGGAATACGTTCAATTTCTTCAGGACAATCCGGAAGAACTGTTACCGGGGCTTCTTTCTATCGTGGAGGGGGCATCCAGGCACGACTATTCTTTAGAGAATGTGCTTGAGCCCTTTGCTGAACAAATTGACGATTTCAAATATCTCGAAGAGCCTGTGAATGTGTCTTATTATTTTCGCTTTTGCTATCAACTGTCTCTCTACTACATCAAGCGGCAGCAGTTCACGGTAGCGCTGGACTATATTCTGCAATCCCTCATGCTGTCAGATACCCTGGGTATGGAACATGAGCATGAGTTCAGGAAGTGTACCGCGATATTTGAGATTTTCAGATCCCAAGCTACGGCAACACAGCAAGACCAATATATAACTATTTTAAAAGGAGTGTTAAAGGATGAAAAAATTGATTTCACAGCCTCTGTCGCTCAGTCTGTTTAGCTTGCTGGTGTTTGTTACAAGTCATGACCTCATTTCAGTGTTCTATCATGGAGCAAATCATTAATTGGACAGAAGTAAGCAGAAAAGAAGTTCTCCAGCAAAGTAGATATTTGATGTAAAAGTATGCCAAATAGCAAGTAAGCTCAGTACGAATCGGGCTTGCTTGCTATTTGGCGTCGTTATATGAAGACTAAGCAGTTGTAGGCTTATGCAGAACACCCTGCTCTGATGGATGCAATGAAATTTTCAACTGCTGGTAGGCTGGGAATGTTTCTTCCAAAAGGTACGGTGCACTTTTGAATGCCGCATCCAATGCCCGTAGAAAAGAACCGACGAACTGCTCTGGAGAAAAGTAAATGCTTTGCCCGATCATATGAATGTGAAGCTCATTTTGATCGCGGTTGCTCACCGAAAGCAATAATCCCTTACCCTGAAAACCCGTTTCGATTGCACGTACTTTATTTATGCTTGAGAGCAGCATTTCTGTTTTCAACGCACGACCCTGTTCCTCTATAAACACGGAAATCAGGCGTTTATCCGTCACGATCATAATTTGGTTCCCCCGAAACGTATGGGTAAGATGCACAAAATCTTTATACACTCCAATCGTCTGCTCATGGGGAGAGATGATCCCCAAACGTACAAACTCAGCCAAGTCGGCGGCATCAGACTCCTGATGATTTTTAATCCGTTTCTTGATACTGAACTGAAGGGTCAGAATACCAAAGATGGCTACGACAAAAAGGACCATCCCGCCGCTAAGCACGGTGAAATTCAGGACAATAAAAACTCCTAGCAAGCATTGCACCCAGGTGATATAACGCAACTTTTGCTGAACGGTACGACGATAGTAGCGGAAGCGTTTTCCCGGTTGATATTCCACAGAAAATTTCGTCATCCCGCGCATAAGCATTAAGCTATAGATACATAAAATAGTAGCTGCAACTGTAATGAGGGCCATGAGCCACTCTTGAGCAACTATGCCAATTAAAGCGCACAGCCCGCACAGGATGATCCCCGCCCAGCAGGCAACTCTTTTAATGCGAATCTGTTTTTGAATCGAACGAACTAATTCATCCATTTTTCTTAATCCTCCTGATCTAGATGTATAGGTAATGTTTGGAATAACATGTGGTCTTATCGTACCATTGGATAGTCTTTTTCGTAAATCAATAGATTGTAAAAAATGCTGCACCTGTACTTTAGACACCAAAATCAAAAAGATCGGTACTACTCATGAACAGCAGGATTAGACGGAAGGGATGACGCCACAGCAGTTTCGAATAAGGAAGCACACGGGTAATTAGAAGTAAGGAGGCGGAAAACTTCACTGCCTTTTTACCCTTATCCTGATATAATAGAGATAAGTATAACCATGGCCTTCAAACAGAGTTTTTTACACGAATCAGATGAACCGCCGGACGGAAGGGGAGAGCATGTGGTTATTTATGAAACGGACCAAGCTTATATGATGACGACGCAGCATGACCATGCCCATATTTCAGGTGAGTTGGCTTCACAGTGGGAAGAAAGTGCCTTTAAGAATCGACGGCACAAGCAGGATTTTGTATATGCAGCTCGGGAGCATGACCGGGGGTGGATTGAGTTGGACGCCGCTCCTTTCTGGAATGATCAGGTATCTGCACCCTATACATTTATTGATTTTCCACTCAGTCCACGCTTTGTGTTCTATCGTCTCGGGATTGATGAAGTCGAGCAAGTGAATTCCTATGCCGCGCTGCTATGCAGCCTGATGTACAAGGAGCTCGTCGGACGGACCGAGCATAAGGATGCTCAGGACAAGCAAGTGGCGCGTGCTTATCTGGAGGCAGAGGAACAGCGTCGGCACAGGCTCAAACAGGAGATGACATTTGGTGTAACCTTTGACCATCAGGTGCGGACGGATGTACGCAGAATGTTGTTCTGCGACGAATTGAGTCTGTTTCTGTGCAGCAGGGAACCGGGTACGCCTACCGCAGATTATGAATGGTTCGCTAACGGCTTAACCTTTCCGGCGGTTTGCCATAAATGCGGGAGGGTCCGGGCTGAGTGGCTGTCGGATCAGGCTGTGGGCCTTTCCTATTTCCCTTTTACTGGAAAGGTGAGAATAACCCATACCTTCAAAAAGGTAGATAAAGAGCAAATTCGTACAACAGGACTTTTACAGGCCTACCGATCCTCCGAATGGACGCATCGAACCTTTACCGTCGAACATATAATGGAAGTAGAAGAACATCAGGAGAATGCCTGACCTCTTCAAATACTGCTTCGAGCGGGCATTTTGTTCGTGGATGCAGAGGAAGTCAGAGCAGAGCCTCCCTGAATGACTATTCAGAGAGGCTCTCTTTTTTCTTGGATTAAAGCTTTACGATTTTGTAGATGTTCTCGCGCGGTTGATCAAGGTCTGTGCCTTGTTCAATACCTTATTGCGCGCCCCTTTATTTTTCATCAGATACGCAACACCCATTCCCAATGCCGCTATGACCCATTTTTTATTCTTCATGATTCATGCCTCCTTATGCTCATGTTGTCGTAAACTAACGATTTAAAATCATCCAAAATGTGAAATGATGAACGGGATTTCACGATTTAGTGCTTCATTGCGCCCGTTCCGCATAACTATGATTTTACCCTTTCCATCAAATCTTACCCGTTCCTTCGGCCATGAAACGATTACGACTACCTATTCACGTTTAATGGATATTATCAAGTATCCTGCCGCAATGGCTTCAGAGGCACATGACAGGGAGGTCTTTGTTATGCGAAAGAAGGAAGTAGTTGCCATGCTGCTCGCTGGCGGACAAGGCAAAAGACTCAAAGGACTGACCCGCACACTTGCCAAACCGGCTGTATTTTTTGGAGGAACCTACCGCATCATCGATTTTCCCCTCAGCAATTGTACTCATTCCGGTATTGATACCGTAGGCGTGCTGACCCAATATGAACCGCTGGTGCTTCATTCCTATATCGGCGTAGGCAGCGACTGGGATTTGGACCGCCTGGATGGGGGAGTTTTTGTTTTGCCTCCCCACGAGAAGGAGAATGGAAACAACTGGTATCGAGGTACGGCGGATGCTATTTATCGGAATTTGCATTTTTTGGATCAGTATGACCCGGAGCATGTACTCATTTTGTCAGGAGATCACATTTATAAAATGGATTACAGTCGCATGCTCGACTATCACAAGGAAAAGGGAGCAGATTGCACCATTTCTGTCATTGACGTCACGATTCAGGAAGCCAAAAGATTCGGGATTCTGAACGCCGATGATGATTTGAAAATATACGACTTTGAGGAAAAGCCGGAGCAGCCGAAAAGCACGCTGGCCTCCATGGGCATTTATTTGTTCAAATGGGAGGTGTTGCGCCGATATCTGCTGGAGAGCGCGAGCGATGCTGAATCCTCGCATGATTTTGGCAAGGATATCATTCCATTGCTGCTCCAGCATGGGCGGTCGCTGTATGCGTACCCGTTTGCCGGATACTGGAAGGATGTAGGCACCATTCAGAGCTTGTGGGAGTCCAACATGGATCTGCTGGCTCAGGACCCGCCGCTGGATCTGAATGACTCTTTCTGGCGCATCTATACCCGTAGTCCTAATCAACCGGCTCAGTATATCACCCAACGGGCGATTCTGAAAAACAGCATCGTGAATGAAGGCTGCGTGGTGGACGGAGAGGTCAGGCATTCTGTGCTATTTTATGGAGTTGAGGTAGGGGAAGGGAGTGTTATTACCGATTCTGTCATTATGCCAAACGTCAAAATTGGTCGCAATGTTCGCATACACCGGGCCATCGTGAGCGAAAACATCATTATTGAAGACAACGCGGTCATCGGATCTGAGGGCAGCTCGGATGAAATTATTTTGTTCGATCAGGAAAGCCAGCTTCATGCACGAATATAACCCGGATAAGGACGGTGTCCGCTATGAGCCGACTCATTGGAGTCATCAACCTGGATCACGAACTGGATCAGTTGAAGGAATTGACCTATTTCCGGTGCGGGGCCGCAGTACCCTTTGCCAGTCGATATCGGCTCATTGATTTTACCTTATCTAACATGATGCATGCAGGGGTGCATGATATTGCACTGTTCATCCGCCGCAAATACCGATCGCTGCTGGATCATCTGGGTGAAGGTCGGCCTTGGGATTTGGACCGCAGACGGGGCGGACTGTTTATTTTGCCACCAGACTGGAATGATCCGACGGATGCATCCCTTGGAGATTTGCAGCATGTACACAACAATCTGGATTTTTTTCATCGCTCATCGGGTCAGACGATTGTTCACGCCGGAACCCAGCATGTCAACAAGGTTGATATTGAGGATGTATACCGTTACCATCGGAAGAAGAACGCGGACGTCACCCTTGTGTACAAACAAATAGAACAGCTCGAATCTGAGCACGCTCCCTGTGTTCGGCTGGAGATTGATGAGGACGGACGGGTGACGGGCATTCATCAGGAGCAGGATCATCATAATATTTATCTGGAAATTTTCGTCATGGACAAAAGCCTGTATCTTGATCAGGTGAAGCATTGCATTGCTCATCAGGATAACCATTTTTTTCGGGATGCCATTCAGAAAAATCCAAGCGGTCTGCGCATTTATGCATATCCCTATGAAGGCTATCATGCAGTGATTAATTCTATTGAGAGTTACTATAAAAACAGCATGAAGCTGCTGGATCAGCAGCAGTATCAAGCGCTGTTCCAGAATCAGCCGGTGCATACGAAAATCAAATATGAAGCCCCAACCCGTTATACGGACACTGCCGAGGTGGATCATTCGCTTATCGCCAACGGCTGCACGATTGGGGGCAAGGTGGAGAACAGCATCCTTTTTCGCGGGGTACGGCTGGAGGAGGGCGCACGTGTAAGCAACTCGATCATTATGCAAAAATGTGTCATCCGTAAAGGCGCAGTGGTGGAGAATGTGATTTTGGATAAGGATGTGCAGCTTTCACCGGATCGTACCTTGATTGGAGACGCCAGAGTTCCCTATGTCATTGCCAAAAATAGTGTGATTTAAAAGTATGATTTAGCATTTAAAACGGAAATAACAGGAGGGCACACCTTTGTTCAGCAATAAGGAAGCATTTAAGCAGGCTTTTCGAGAGCAACTGGTCGGAAGGCTGGGCAAGCCGATGCAGGAAGCTCAGGCAGAAGACGTATACAAGGTTTTGGGCGGTATGATTCGCGAACAAGTGGGCAAGAACTGGGCGGAAACGAACCAAGCCTATAAAGAAGGACAAGAGAAGCAGGTCTATTACTTTTCACTGGAGTTTTTGATAGGCCGTCTGCTGGGCAGCAATTTGCTGAATTTGGGCGTGCTGGATATGGTCCGGCAGGCACTGGGAGAGCTGGGCTGGGATCTGGAAGAGATTGAAGAACAGGAGACAGACGCGGGGCTGGGCAATGGCGGTCTCGGCCGTCTGGCTGCTTGCTTCATGGATTCGTTGGCATCCCTTGGCTACGCAGGACATGGCTGCGGCATCCGTTATAAGTACGGTCTGTTCGAGCAGCGCATTGTGGATGGTAATCAGGTGGAGCTGCCGGATTATTGGCTGCAAAAAGGAAACGTCTGGGAGGAACGCCGCCCTGACAAGAAGGTCGAGGTTCAGTTCTGGGGACATGTGGAAACTCGGGAGGAGGATGGTCGTCTTGTTTTCGAGACGCAGGATGCCGAAACGGTCTGGGCAGTTCCGTACGATATTCCGCTTGTGGGCTACGGACATGCGCAGGTGAATACGCTGCGGATCTGGAGTGCGGAATCAGCGCTTGATCCTGTCCGAGGGCCGATTCGAGGCGAAGGCGGTTACTACCGCTTTCTTGACTATAATCGTTCGGTAGAATCCATTTCGGCGTTTCTGTACCCGGACGATTCGAATTATGAGGGCAAGCTGCTTCGCTTGAAGCAGCAGTATTTCCTCTGCTCGGCCGGCTTGCAAAGTATTTTGCGGACGTTTGAGAAGCTTCGGTTGCCATACAGCCAGTTGCCTGACAAAATAGCGCTGCATATTAACGATACACATCCGACGCTCGTTATACCGGAGCTTATGCGTATTTTGATGGACGTGAAGGGCTTGGGCTGGGATGAAGCGTGGGATATTACGACGCGGACGGTTTCGTATACGAATCATACGATATTGAGCGAGGCGCTGGAGCAATGGCCTGTCAATATGGTGCGGGAGCTGCTTCCGCGAGTTTCTCTTATCATTGAAGAGATTAACAAGCGTTATTGTGCCATGCTGCTGGAGCGTTATCCGGGACAGGACATTAAAATTGGCGAAATGGCAATTATTCATGGTGAACAAATTCGTATGGCCCATCTGGCGATCGTCGGCAGCTACAGCGTCAACGGGGTGGCTGCGCTGCACACGCAAATTTTGAAGGAACGGGAAATGAAGCCGTTCCACGAGCTGTACCCCGGCCGTTTTAACAATAAAACGAACGGAATTGCCCATCGCCGCTGGCTCATGCACGCGAATCCCGAGCTGGCAAGCTTGTATGATGAAACGATAGGTACACGCTGGAGAACCCGTCCACGTGAGTTGATCGACCTGCTTCGTTACAGCGGGGACGAGTCGTTCAAGGAACGGTTACAGGCGATTAAGCGAAGTAATAAAGTCAGGCTCGCCGAGCAGGTTTTTGCTAAACAGAGCGTGCGACTGGATACGTCCTCGATTTTTGATGTACAGGTCAAACGACTGCATGGATATAAGCGGCAACTGCTTAATATTTTGCATGTGATGCACGTATACAATCAGCTCAAACATAATCCTTCCCTGGATGTGGTGCCGCGTACGTTTATTTTTGGAGCTAAAGCTGCTCCCGGCTATTATCTTGCCAAGCAGACGATTAAGCTCATTAACAACGTAGCGGACACGATCAATCGGGATGTGGATGTCAGGGACAAGCTGAAAGTCGTTTTTCTGGAAAATTACTCGGTTTCACTGGCCGAGCTGATTATTCCTGCGGCTGATGTCAGCGAGCAAATTTCCACGGCAGGCAAGGAAGCTTCAGGCACCGGAAACATGAAATTTATGATGAATGGTGCACTCACCCTGGGTACGCTGGACGGAGCCAATGTAGAAATGCATGAAATGGTAGGCGATGACAATATGTTCATTTTCGGAATGAAGGTGGATCAGATCGAGGCGTATTACCGGGACGGGCAGTATTCAGCGCGCAAAACAGCCAACAGCGACGAACGGCTGCGTGAAGTGCTGGATCAACTGGTGAATGATGCTCCTTTTACGCGGCATGAACGGGAATTTGAGGCTATTTATCAATCCCTGATTGATCACAATGACGAATACTTTGTGCTCAAGGATTTTGCGGCGTATGTAGATACTCAGGTGCATATCGAGCAGGTGTACCGAAATCCGTCTGAGTGGACGCGGCGTGCTATTGTAAACATGGCACATGCCGGCAAGTTTTCCAGTGATTGCACAATTCAGCAGTACGCGGCCGATATTTGGAACATTGTACCTCTCCAAAACGATGTCAACAAGCGAATCTTGTCCTAATACGGCGAAACAGGCGGAATGGCATTGCTTTTCGAACGCTGAGGGTTATAATGACAGTATAGACATAAGTAAGGATGGGTAGCTGTATAACCTCATTCCTGAACTTGAATTGTACTGTTGAAGGAGTCCTCCTATTGATAAAGCTCAATCCGAAAAGGCTCAGACCTAACCAATCGAAGAAGAAATATAATGTGTTTCAAAATATATGGCGGGCGATTCGCCTGAATTTCATCAAGCTGTTGCGTGCGCCGGGTGGAGTGAAGAAAATCTCTCTGGGCTTTGCCATCGGCTTCGCTCTGGAGATGATTGTTATCTCCACGGCTTCACTGGTGTATCTCGTGTTTTATCCGATTGTCCGGCTGTCCGGCGGCTCGCTGCCTGCGGCAATTGTGGGCAACGTTGTAGGTAAGCTGACCTTTTTGCCGATTGTGCTGATGCCGTTCGCCAAGCAATTGGGAGCTTGGATTTATCCGTCCCATTACCCGGTACATGTACGGGGAGGCAGGCTCCACGAGCATTCCTTTATGGAGCTGTTTCATGGAAACTGGTCTGTATTCAGAGACCTGCTGCATGGAGGACTGCACATTCTGATTGGCATGTCGATTTTCGGCGTGGTCCTAGGGGTTATCTCGTATTTTGTCATTCAAGTTCTGTATAACCGTTCCTTGCATAAACGGCTGGAAAAGCGGAAACTGCGTCACGGCGCAGCCTTTTCAGGGGCCAGATTATTAAAAAACGGATAACGTAGCGATAAAGAAGCTCCTTGAGCCTATGAATTAGGTCTGAGGGGCTTCTTGTTGTTTCTTCGTGGGAGGGGAACTCAAAAAGCGCCTTGTTCTTTAGAGAGAACAAGGCGAGTTTTCAGGGTTAAACGCTTTGTTAAAAATAAATTATTGAATCGGTTTCAATGATTGAACCTCGGATTCAGATAATCCGCTCGCTTTGGCAATAACTTCAATCTCAATACCTAAAGATACATGTTCCTTGCGATTTCAACAGCTTTTTGACGCTCGCCTTTAGTCAGTCCTTCTTCCAAACCTTTAGCCAAACCTTCTTTTAGCCCCTTTTTCAGACCTTTTTCCGTGGCCCACTCAATCATAGAAGCTTCGTCATAAAGGTATTTTTGACGTTCCTCGTACAAACGCCGCGCTTCCCGATCCTGACTTAGGAACTCGAGTGTATCCATCGCTTTTTTTAAAGTTGGTTCATTCACGGTAAGCACCTCCCAGTTGGATTTGTCAGCCCCTTTCAGAAAGAGAAGCCAATTAATTAAGCCACCTTCCACTGGAACGGACGTATCATTTACCTTCGATAATTACTGACCCGAATATCTTTTACTCCAATAAAACAGAGTTCGTTTTTCAATATCATATTTATTAAATAGCTGCATTTCCACGTTAATATGCTTGCCTGTTGCCGTTTTGGCCCAAATGTCAAAAATGGATTGCTTATCAAGTGGAGCATCTTTATCCGTATAAGAATTCATTACGTTTAAACACAAAGTCATTTCGTGGGTCCAGTAGCTCGCTCATTCAAGATCATCTCCATGCCCATTTATTATATCATGTACCCCGCATATTATTGAAGATGAGCTTGTCAGTATATACACAATAATTGGCTTCATTCGCTCGAATCGTTTACAATACGTGTGCATACAACACTGGACGACAGGTTAATGTACATACAAGGAGTGGTGAAGTTGCGGAAGATATGGCAAATCTACTTAACAGACTGGAAAAATGTATTCAAAGTATCAACCGGGACTTTATTAGTCATAGGTATCATTCTTTTGCCTTCCGTCTATGCATGGGTAAATTTGAAAGCAATGTGGGATCCTTATGCGAATACATCTGGTATTAAAATTGCAGTAACGAGTCAGGATCAGGGTGCTGAGGTGAACGGGAAGAAGATTAATATCGGTGACGAGGTTTTGCATAACCTTCAAAATAACAAGAAACTGGGCTGGACCTTTGTCAACGAAGCAGAAGCGAGAAAAGGTGTGCTGAACGGAGATTATTACGCGAGTCTGCTCATTCCAAGGGATTTTTCCGAAAAAATTACGAGCGTGCTCACGGAAAATCCGCAAAAGCCAGAGATTGATTACGCCGTCAATGAAAAAATTAATGCGGTCGCACCGAAAATTACATCTTCCGGAGCAACCGCTCTGACGAATCAGATTAGCCAAAACTTTATTGAAACCGCTAGTCGGGCCGTACTAACCAAGTTAAAGGAAGCCGGGGTGAAGCTGGAGGAGGAGCTGCCAACCATTCGCAACATTGAGAACCGGGTGCTGGAGCTGAACAACCGACTGCCGGATATCGACAGGTTAGGCAAGCAGGCAATCGAGCTGGAGCAGAATTTGCCGAAAATTAAGGCACAGGGACAAAAGATCATCGCATTGAAGGAGAAAATCCCTGAAATTAACCGTGCTGGCGATCTGGTGCTCAAAATTGAAAAAAACTTGCCCGAGCTGGACAAGGTGGCGGCGGCTATTTTAGATATACAAAAAAGGCTGCCGGATATTCAAAAGGCCGGAGATCGGATCGTGGAGCTGGATCAAAATTTCGGTAAGGTAGAAAGCGCATTGGCTACGGCATTGGAGGACACGCAAACGGCGCTTAAGGTCATTAATGCCGCACAAAAAGCGTTGCCGGAAGTACAACAAATTGCGAATGCGGGCAAGGATTTTACAACCGGATTGCTTGACTTTCTGGATAAAAATGATGGTGCGCTTGATTCAATCGGAACGGTGGTCAAAGAGGATTTACAGTTGGTACAGCAAATGGCAAATGAAGTTTCGGAGATCACAGGGATCATCCGCGGTGTTGGTTTTGATCCTAAAGCAGCACAGGCTGCGGTGAATCGGGTTAGCGGAAGACTGACCACTGCCGTGGGAGTGCTGGATCGTATTTCTCAGTTGCTGTCCCGTGTTAACGGATATTTGCCGAGTCAGCCGCTGGATTCGCTCATTTCCCGTGTGAGCGGTGTAGAGGACCGTTTCCGTCGCTTGAATAGCACGGTTACAAGCATCGGGGATGCCATTCAGCACGGCGAGAAGCCTGCACAAAATCTCCTGGATAACGCTGACCGCCTTGCTGGAGAAATCAGCAGCGGGATTGACAGCATTTTGGGCAACTATGATACGGAATACGCACCAGCCATTCAAAAAGCGTTGGATCAAATTAAGACCGTTGCCCGCAATTCTGCGAATGTGCTGAATACGGCCCAAGAGCAGCTACCGAATATTGAAAAAATATTAAACGACGCTCAGGCTGCCGCACAATTCGGTCAGGAAGAACTGACCCGTCTCCAGCAGGATCTGCCGCAATACCGGCAAAAGCTGCATGAAGCGGCTACGACGATTCAGGGACGAATGGGCGAATTTACGAATGCTGTAAACAAAGCAGCGGACTTCGTGAATAACGATTTGCCAGCAGTTAAAAGTAAGATTCATCAGGCGGCGGATTTTGTGCGCAACGATTTGCCGAAGGCGGAGCAGCAGTTTGTCAAAATGGCTGACCTGATTGAGAACAAGTTTCCTGAGGCAGAACATGCGGTGCACCAGGTCGCCAATTTTGTGAGAACGGATCTTCCTGCTGCTGAGGATTCCATACGTCAGGCCGCAGACACGATTCGCAAGCTCAAAGGCGAAAATGCCCTTGGACGGGCCATTGCATTGCTCAAGGGGGATGTGAAACAGGAGAGCGATTTTCTCGGTAGTCCGGTTTCATTGAAACAGGAGCGTATTTATCCGATTCCGAACTATGGTTCTGCGATGTCGCCTTTTTATACCACATTGTCGATTTGGGTAGGTGCAATGCTGCTGGTGTCGATGTTCAGGGTAGATGTGGAAGACTCGGAAGGTAAATACAAAAGCTACCAAGTGTACTTCGGACGGCTTATGACGTTCTCCACTATCGGTATATTTCAGGCGCTTAGCGTGTCGCTCGGTGACTTGTTCCTGCTCGGGGCATATGTGGATGCCAAAGTGTCATTTGTACTTTCCTCCATACTGATCAGTCTCGTATTCACAGCTATGACCTATACACTGGTTTCGGTGTTTGGCAATATCGGTAAGGGGCTGGCGGTTATCTTGCTGGTGCTTCAGTTCTCCAGCTCAGGGGGCACATTCCCGATTGCGACGAGTACGCCGTTTTTTCAAGCATTGAATCCGTTCGTTCCTTTCACCTATGCGGTTAGTCTGTTACGGGAAACGGTAGGGGGGATGCTGCCTTCGACGGTGACACGTGATGTGGTGATGCTGTTTGTATTTATCGGGGTTTGCTTCCTGTTTGGATTGGTATTTAAGAAGCCGCTCAGCAAGTATACGAAGAAGATGGCTGAGCGAGCGAAAGAGACGAAATTGATTCCTTGATTGTTAAAAAAGAGTGAGTTACGGTGGTTGAAGTGAGCGGCTCCGCGAAGGATTTGATCTTACGATCGCTGGCGCTTCTACAGATTCAAATCCTCCGCTCCGCTGGGGCTACCACCGTAAAGTCACTTTCTTTTTTACATACGGCGGGTAGTATGAGGGGGGATGGCATCGCGCTTGCTGCTTCGGTAGTGCGTGGGGCTTTTTTGTATGCGCTAAAAAATATATTACCATTTCGGGGTGTTTCAAAGTGGTGTTTTCTGGTTAATGAAATAAGTATGGTCTTTTTTGGCATGGGATTTTTACGGTATTTAAAATTCTTAGGCAAAGGCGGGAGGCAATATGGAGTATTCATACTTGGGAAAGTCAGGCTTAAAGGTTAGTCGGTTGTGTCTGGGCACGATGAATTTTGGGCCGGAAACCGAAGAAAAGGAAGCGTTTAAAATTATGGATGCTGCGCTGGATGCGGGCATTAATTTCTTTGATACAGCCAATGTATATGGTCATGACCGCAGAGGGTGGACGGAGGAAATTATCGGACGCTGGTTCCAGCAGGGTGGCGGAAGACGCGAGAAGGTCGTGCTTGCGACGAAGGTATACGGGGATATGAAAAATGAGAACGACGGGCCGAACACAGGATCAGGCTTGTCAGCTTACAAAATTCGCCGTCATTTGGATGCTTCTCTGAAACGTTTGCAGACCGATCATATCGAGCTGTATCAGATGCATCATATTGACCGAAACGTGTCATGGGATGAGCTGTGGGGTGTATTCGAGTCGGTTGTGGATCGGGGACAAGTCGATTATATCGGTTCCAGTAACTTTGCGGGCTGGCATATTGCTGTTGCGCAGGCCGAAGCGAAGGCACGCCGTTTTTTGGGGCTTGTATCCGAGCAGCATTTGTATAACCTGAATGAGCGTTCCGCCGAGCTAGAGGTATTACCTGCGGCTCAGGAGCTGGGACTCGGTGTTATTCCATGGAGCCCGCTGGCTGGCGGATTGCTGGGACGTAATGCATTGGCAGGCACAGGCTCGCGTAGCGCACGTTCCAAGGAAAAGATTGAACAAAATCGTGGGAAGCTGGAGCAATTTGCAGCGTTGTCCCGCGAGCTGGGCGAAAAGGAAGACGTGATTGCGCTGGCTTGGGTATTGTCTCATCCGGCCGTAACGGCTCCGATTATCGGCCCACGGACATTGGATCAGCTGGAGGATGCTCTGCGTGTGCCTGAGGTCAAATTGAGCGAGGATGTTCTTACCAAGCTGAATGAGATTTTCCCTGGCCCCGGCAAACCTGCGCCGGAAGCCTACGCATGGTAATTTAGCATCTTCCTATCGAAGACAAGAAGCGAATCACAAAGAAGCAGCAGATCAGGAGTAGTCTCCTGAGTCTGCTGCTTCTTTACTAGATTGCCCTGTCAGAACCTGAACGATAAGCGATCATGAACAGAATAATCCTGCGCTAAACGTGATCTGTCTTTTTAGGCATCATCCGAGGGAGGATTTTTTTATTCATGTGTACTATAACTGTGCAGAATCATGCCGAGGATAACGATGAACATACCGATCCATGATATAAGGGAAGGAATCTGCATAGATAAAAAGATCAGTTCTCCCATTAATGCGAAAAGCACTTCCAGAGATTGTGTCGCTTCAACCGTTGCTAACTCTTGCATATTTCCACGAACCTGATCTGTGGCTTTAAAAAACAGGACTGTAGCGATCACCCCTGAAAACACGGCCACCAAAGCAGATTGTATCGTTTGCTCCTGGCTCGGCAATCCCACGCTAAAAACCCCGTATAACGAAAGTAGTAGCCAGAACGGCAAACTGGCTAAAGTCATCCCGAGTACACGTTGATAGGCATCTAACCGTCCTGCACAAACTTCCATCATTTTACGATTACCTAGTGGATAGGCAAATGAAGCGAGTACGACAGGCAGGATACCGAATAAAAAATCTTGAGCAGAAATGGATTGCGACTGTTCGATTTGCATGAGAATAATGCCGAGTAAAATAACCAAAGACATCATAAGTCCCTGAATGGGGATTTTCCCTCGTACTTTTAAAGGACCGTTCTCCGTTTGCACAATTTCAGTAAATAACGGGACGAGCAAAGAACCGGAAATAATAGTAATTTGCCACGTTCCAGCGATCAGCCAGCCTGGGGAATAAGCCGATGCGAAACACAATGGAGCATAAAACAATCCAAACCCGACGAAGCTCCATAGAATCCAGGTCCACGCTTGTTCTCTCATGACGTTCCAAAGAGGTTTAAGCTTATGTTGGGTCAAGACGATGACGAATAAAATGGGGAGCATAAACAGATATCGCAAAGAAGCACTCCATATCCAGCTCCCCCCTGATAGCTCCATTGACCGATTGAGAACAAAAGTAAAAGCAAAAAAGAAAGCAGCCAATGCACCTAGCCAGATTGATCGCAAAACATTCACCTTATTCTTTAAGTATCGTTATTATCATATATTAATAACTTTTTATGATTCATTTCAAGGGTTTCTTCGCTGTTGACAAGGCGAAAGGGATCAGGTATATTACTGAATAGCTGTATTAATAGTAATTATTACGATTTACAAAAAGTATGATGAAGATGAGTTTATATTAAAGGGAGCGTACCACCAATGAATAAGAAAGTAATCCCGGTAACGGTGCTGAGTGGATATTTGGGGGCAGGGAAAACAACGATTTTAAATCATGTGTTAAACAATCGAGATGGAATGAAAGTGGCCGTGATCGTCAATGACATGAGCGAAGTGAACATTGACGCCGAACTGGTAAAAAAAGAAGGTGGCTTGTCCAGAACAGAAGAGAAACTGGTTGAGCTGTCCAACGGCTGTATTTGCTGCACATTGCGTGAAGACCTGCTGCTGGAAGTCAAGAAGCTGGCGGAACAAGGCGAGTTTGATTATATTTTAATCGAATCCACAGGGATCAGCGAACCTGTGCCTATCGCTCAAACCTTTACGTACGCCGATGAAGGGACAGGCATTGATTTGGCTTCCTTGGCAAAGCTCGATTGTATGGTGACTGTGGTCGATGCGAACCGTTTCTGGCATGATTTTGAATCGGGAGAAACGCTGCTGGATCGCAGGCAGGCTACGGGAGAAGACGACACGCGTGATATTTCGGACTTACTGATTGACCAGATTGAAACCTGTGATGTACTGATTCTGAATAAATGCGATTTGGTTCAGCCTGCGGAGCTGGACAAACTTGAGGGCGTGCTGCGCAGATTGCAGCCTGAAGCCAGAATCATTCGTACTTCCAAAGGACAGGTCGCTCCTTCGGACATTTTGAACACAGGATTGTTTAACTTTGACAAGGCCAGCCAATCCGCCGGATGGATTCGTGAGCTGGAGCTAGAGAGCCATACACCGGAAACGGACGAATATGGAATCAATTCATTTGTATATCGCCGCAGAAGACCGTTTCATCCTGCCAGATTGGCTGAATTTATGAGCTACTGGCCGGAGGAGGTCGTTCGTGCCAAAGGTTTGGCCTGGATTGCGACCCCTCAGGATTGGGCAGCCAGTATCAGCCAGGCAGGGCCCTCCATTCAGTTCGGACCGGCAGGAAGCTGGCTTGCGGCGTTGTCCGAGGAAGAACGGCAGGAGATCGTCGCAGCCAACCCTGAAGCTCTGGACAATTGGGACGAGCAATGGGGTGACCGCATGAACGAAATTGTCATGATTGGTATCGGAATGAAGCAATCGGACCTGGAAATAGAACTGGATCAATGTCTACTGAACGATACGGAGATGAACATGGATTGGTCTGACTTTGAAAATCCCTTGCCGTGGTCAGACGGGCAATAATTATTTGTCTTTGAATTAAACAGGATGTATAGCTATTAATGTATTGATTACTAGCGAATCCATTCAGCAATGAAGTTCATACACTTTTTGGCGGCTGGAGCCATGTTCTTCAAAGAAGCAGCAGCAATACCAATGGAACGTGAATATGGCCCATCCAAAGGTCGAATACAAAGTTCATAAGGATTTTGAACTAAAATCATTTCCGGAAGAATACTTACGCCCAGTCCGTTTTGCACCATAGCCATAATGGCATGATCATCTTCTAATTCATATTTGATTTTCGGAGCAAGCTTATGCTGTGAAAAAATTCTCCGTACATCGGTGTCGCAACCAGAAGCAGGCATAATGAAGGACTCATCGAGGAGTTGATCCACACGTATGGTTGTTTGCTCCCGAAGCATGTGATTAGATGGCAGTACGCATAGCATTCTTTCTTTTTTTAGCGGCACTACTTCCAGTACGTCTAAAGCAGGCAGATTAACGAAGCCAAAATCAGCTTCTCCGCTGGCTATCCAATTCTCAATCTCATGGTAGTTACCGTCGAGCAGTTTCAGTTCAATAAGTGGGAACTGCTCGTTAAATTTATGGATAATACCGGGCAACCACTGGATGGATACACTTGAGAACGTACCTATCTTTACGGTTCCGGTCTCCAGTCCTTTGATTAGATCGACCTCTTGATAAAGCCTTTCGTTCATTTGTACGATCTCTCTGAAATGCTTCATCAGACGTTCTCCATTGCTGGTCAATTTGATGCCTGAACGTCCTCTAATCAGAAGAGTCAAGCCCAATTCATGTTCCAAACCGGAAACAGCATGGCTAATGGCGGATTGTGTAAGATTGAGAAGTTCTCCTGCTTTGGTGAAGCTTCCTGTTTCTACTACGCTAAGAAAGACCTTATATTTAAACAAATTCATGTGTCCTCCTACGTTAAATGAAATATATTCATACATAGTATCATATATATTCATTTTTTTTATCTTAGTTTTGTGGTTATAATCGAACTTGAGGATTTTGCAAAATCCAGACTTAAGAAAAAAGCTGATAACCATTTCATTTCTGGGAGGTACCTATGAATTCAATTGCAAAAACGCCACAGCCCCCTTATTATGCTGCTATCTTTACTTCTGAACGTACTGAAGGAGATGGCGGATATGGAAAGATGGGAGACAAAATGGAGGAACTGGCTGCTGAACAGCCTGGTTTTCTGGGCATGGAAAGTGTTCGTGACCAAAAAGGAGTAGGCATCACGGTTTCTTATTGGGAATCCTTAGACGCTATAAAAAATTGGAAACATAACGAGCTGCACAAGGTAGCACAGGAGAAAGGGAAAGCCGAATGGTATAAAACGTTTGGTTTAAGAGTGAGCAAGGTAGAACGAGATTATTTTTTTACAATATAAAATAGATGAAATGATTAAAGCCAAAGGGAGCGCCTTTTCAGCCATTTATGGCCTTGAAGACGCTCCCTTCGGGTTACCATGCTCGTATGCTTATGTCATGCACATATATACTCAGGGTTCAGTTGGATTTATCGGCTTCATTTCCTGAATCGCTTGCTTTAAGCTTTGTGAGCATTGCTCAAAAAGCTGCTTGCTTTGCTGCTCACTGGAGCCCGTTGCCAGCTTTTGCAGTTCAGTCGTGCATTGTTCCAGCAGCGTCAGCACGGCTTGATTAGAGTCCTGTACCTTGGACATCTGTACGTTATCGCTGTATTGGTCAATGTATAACTCCCCTTGCGGGTCCACCTGCGCGAAAAATACGTCTTTGACCGTCAGGCTCTTTTCTTTCAGCTTTGCATCCATCCATTGTTGAGTAATTCCCATGTATGCCATTTGCTGCTCCATGAGTTGTCCATCCATAATAATGGCTGTTGGTTCCTTCTCCGGTAGTTGCCGCATATTCAGATCCTTAGGCGTTAAGGGCTGTTTTTCTTTGGTTAACAGCACATTGACTTCACCGCTGGTCTCCATAATGGCAAATTCCACGTCAGACACCTTGAATACATTCTTGCTCCGCAACTGCTCCATGAGTTCATCCAGCGTAAGTCGTTCCTTTCGCAGATTATCCTCTAAAATTTTGCCGTCTTTGATCAGGGTTCTGGTTTTTCCATCGCTAAGATCCCTAACCTTCTTGCTTTTAATTTGCAATATTTCAATGACAAATGTTGTTAGGACCCATACTGCCAAAGCTATAAAGCCCAAGTACCAAGTGGATTCTCGTTCCATAGGAATGGTAGCGGCCAGGTTACCCATCGTGATTCCGGTGATATATTCGAACAAGGAGAGCTGGGAAACCTGACGTTTTCCGAGAATTTTGGTAATTAAAAATAATACAGCGACAGCCATTAATGTGCGTAAAGCAACCTCGGCCCAATCCTGCATATATTCAACCTCATTTCATCTCATTCTGCCGCAAGTGCGCTAATATTCCAAGCATGTCCGCACCAAGGTCTGTTTAAACTCCAATATCTCTTATTTTAATTAACTCATCTGCCGTTAAACGATTTAAATGAGCATTTTGCAACAATCCCAAGAGCGATTTCAAATCAGCAATATTGCCAGTATAAAAGAAAACTATAGCATTAAAATTTTCTATCGTTGCATTATCAATGTCTATTACACAGGCGATTGACGGAAAAGGGTGGGCAGGATACATTATAACTATAATTCTTATTTAATTCATCGGGATTATAAACATTAAGTTCACGGAGGTATGTATATGTCATCCAAACCTAAAGTTGTATTGTGGAGTAAAACAGGCTGTCATTTTTGTGGAGAGATCAAATCGTATCTGGAATCCCAAAATCAGCCTTATGAAAATATTCAGGTGGACGGAAATGATGCCCTGCGTGACGTACTGGAGACTAAATATGGTGTTCGCTTTGTCCCTGTTGTTGAGGTAGGCGGGGATAACAAATATGAGGCGCTGCTCAACCCGGATCTGGAAGAGCTGGGTAAAGTGCTGGAAAGCTACAGTCAAGCGGTATAAGTAACGAAAAAAGGTCTGTAGCTACGCTGCTTTGTACAAAAATAACTTATAAAAGAATGCAGGCATAGCTGCCTTGCACAAGTGTAAACTTCCTAAAAGATTTAGCAGCGTAGCTGCCTTGAAAACAAATGATTAGCCGTTGGGTAACAATAATTTTCAAGAGAGGTGTGAACAGTTCATGGCTAAAGACAAACAAATCAAATTTGGTGCCATTATTCACGGTGTTGGAGGTAGCATGACGACTTGGCGTCACCCTGAAGTGCCTGCGGACGCGAGTGTTAATTTTGAATTTTATAAAACACAGGCGCAAAAGGCAGAGGAAGGCAAGTTTGACCTTGTTTTTATCGCAGACGGTTTGTTCATTAACGAGAAATCCATTCCCCACTTTCTAAACCGTTTTGAGCCGATTACGATTTTGTCCGCTTTGGCCGGGGTGACGAAGCGTATCGGGCTGGTTGGCACGCTATCGACTTCCTACAGCGAACCGTTTACAGTAGCACGCCAGTTTTCTTCCATTGACCATATCAGCGGAGGGCGTGCAGGCTGGAATGTGGTGACTTCCCCGCTGGAAGGCTCCGCTCTTAACTTTAATAAAGGCGAGCATCCGTCACATCCAGAGCGCTACAAAATTGCGGAGGAATATTTGCAGGTAACCAAAGGACTGTGGGATTCGTGGGAAGAGGATGCGTTCGTTCGTGATAAGGAATCCGGCGTGTTCTTTGACCCTGAAAAGCTGCATACCTTGAACCATAAAGGCGAGTTTTTCTCTGTGCAGGGTCCGTTGAACATTGGACGATCCAAGCAGGGGCAGCCGGTTATTTTCCAGGCAGGTTCCTCGGAGGATGGCAAAAATCTGGCCGCCAAGGAAGCGGATGCTGTATTTACGGGACACGAAACGCTGGAGGAAGCGCAGCAGTTTTACCGTGATGTGAAGGAACGGGCGGTACGCTATGGCAGATCCGAAGAGGATATTGTCATCTTACCGGGCATTTCACCGATTATCGGCAGCACGACGGAAGAAGCAGAGCGTAAGTATGAGGACATTACCAATTTGGTGACGATTGAGGCTGCGTTAAAATTTTTGGGCCGTTTCTTCGATCATCATGATTTCTCACAGTATCCACTGGATGAGCCATTCCCAGAGCTTGATGGTATCGGCAGCAATTCCTTCCGCAGCGGTACGGATAAAATCAAACGGACGGCCAAAGAGCAAAATCTGACGCTGCGCGAGGTGGCATTACGTTCGGCAACACCTAGAACTGCGTTTATCGGTACAGCAGAGCAGGTGGCAGATCGGGTGCAGGAGTGGTTTGAAAGAAAAGGAGCGGATGGGTTCATTATCGGTTCTGATGTACCATCGGGTCTGCATGATTTCGTAAATCTGGTTGTGCCTATCTTGCAGGAACGCGGTATTTACCGTCAGGATTATGAATTTAGCACATTGCGTGAAAACCTGGGTGTGCCGATTCCTGAGAACCGCTACACAGCAGCTAAATCTAAAGTGAAGATAGACGCATAACAGAAGGAGGGAAAAGCATGTCCAAGGTTGTTATCCTGTCAGGCAGTCCGTCTACACAATCCCGTCTATACGGCTTGATTAACTATACGACCGAGCAATTGCAGCAGGCTGGAGCGGAGGTCACATTGCTGAATGTGGTCGACTTGCCAGCCGAGGATCTGGTGAGGGCTAACTTTAACAGTCCCGATATTACAGCAGCTCTTGCGTTGATTGCAGCAGCAGACGCCATTATCGTGGCTTCTCCCGTATACAAAGCCGCCTATTCCGGCTTGTTGAAGATATTTTTGGATTTGGTGCCGCAGGAGGGGCTGCGAGGTAAGCCCGTACTTCCTTTATTTATCGGAGGCACGCTGGCTCACCTGCTGGTCATTGATTACGCTTTGAAGCCAGTGCTTAACGCGTTGGGAGGAAGACATATTCTCGGCGGTGTGTATGCGGTAGATCAGTGGGTTGAACGCTTGCCAGATGGAGCATATGGGCTGTCGGAGGAACTGGTTTCACGGCTGGATCGCTCTGTAAAAGAGCTGACGGAGCGATTACAAATCAGCAATATATAGATCGAAACGGTTTAGTTCGTCTATATATTGTACTTTCGAGCGTTGGGAATCGAATGATGCAAAGTGCTGAAGTAATAAATATTTTCAATTTTTACATTGACAGGGCGTTCAGTGAGTTTTATGATACAAAAAAACCAAGTTAGCGCATTGGATAAAATGTATTTGAAACTCACTGGGGGACTTGTGTATGAATATCGAGAATATGGAAGCCTTTGTATACGTGAACCATTATGGCAGTTTTAACAAGGCGGCAGATGCGTTGTTCTTATCACAGCCCTCTGTCACAGCCCGGATCCAGACGCTGGAGCGCGAGCTGGAATGCAAGCTGTTCGACCGCCAAAGCAAGCAAACCATTTTGACGGAGGATGGACGAAAGTTTCTTCCTTATGCCGAGCAAATGCTTCAAGTGCTGCAAAAAGGGAAGCAAAAGCTTCAACAGCGCAAAAGAACTCCTCAGCAAATTCGAATCGGCTGCACGATATCGGTGTCGAATTATATCATTCCTGAGATATTAAAGCAGCTCCGCGCTCGTTATCCGGAGATTAACTACAAAATTGTGACGGCTACGACGGATCAACTGGTACATAAGCTGTTGAACCGTGAGGTAGACATTAGTTTTGTCCGTAAAGTGATGCATCCGGCCATTCGTACGCTTGCTTTTTATGAAGATCCCATTTCCCTGTATGTATACGACGGTCATCCGTTTATGAAGACTGGAAAGGCCAGCATACAGGATATTCAGCATGAAACACTGGTGTTTTTTGAATGCGGGTCATTGGACTGGATGAGGATTCATCGGTCTTTTGAATCGCTGGAGCAACCGCCGGATATTGCCTTTCAGGTAGATAATGTGGTTACAGCCAAGAAGCTGGTGCTGGAAGAAGCGGGGATTGCCTTTTTGCCTGACGTTTGTGTGAACCGTGAGGTGAAGGATAAAAAACTGTTCCGCATTCATGTACCAGAGGTAGCCGGGGTGTCCATGCAGATTAGCATTGTGGCGACCAAAGAAGACTGTGCAGTGAGCTCGGATTTTGCAGATGCATTGACAGAAGGATTTCGGGGTGCTGTTTTGTAAACCGTTTTTTTGCAAATGTGAGGAGTCTTTTAAAAAATGCTTTTGATTTTTCAATGGTGTTATAGAAATGTTCTATTGCCTGGTGGATTGACGTAAATGAGCGCAGGTGTTAAATTAGTCACATCCTAAAACCAATTAAACTCATAGGAATTATTATTTATTGTGGCAGCTACCATGTATGTCGCAAACTGCTGATATACAAAGAGACGAGGGGGATTCATATGAAAAAGTGGTTTGCAATGTTATCCGTTATGGCGATTATTCTGGTGTTGGCAGGCTGCGGCTCCTCTGATAATGCGTCTAACGCGTCTGGCGCGTCCGGTTCGAACGGAGACGTGAAAAAAATTATTGTAGGTACAGGCACTCAATTTAAAAATGTATGCTTTATTGACGAAAATGGAAATTTAACAGGCTTTGACGTTGAGCTGATTAAGGAGCTGGACAAGCGCCTGCCTCAATACGAATTTGAATTCAAAACGATGGACTTCGGCAATCTGCTGCTGAGTCTGGATGCCGGTAAAATTGATCTGGTATCGCATCAAATGGAAAAAAACCCGGAGCGTGAAGAGAAGTATCTGTTCAACAAAAATCCGTACAGTATTTTCCTGAACAGAGTCGCTGTAGCGAAGGATAACAATACCATTCAATCGATTGATGATCTGAAAGGCAAAAAGATACTTACCAGTCCGACCAGTAATGCAGCATATGTATTGAAGGAATACAACAAAACACACGGGGATGCCCTGAACATTGTCTATACAAGCGGTGCAGCCAATGATACAGTGCAACAAATTACGAGCGGCCGTATAGATGCTACCATTACGACAGACTTTGCGAACCGCTTTAACACCGATGAAAAAGGAGAAGTAGCTCTGAAAACCGTCGGTGATCCTTTGACTCAATCGGATGTATTGTATGTACTGAACAAAAATGAGCAAGGATTGGCGGATGATCTGGATAAAGCTATTCAGGAAGTGAAGGACGACGGTACATTGTCGAAGCTGAGCATCAAATGGCTTGGAGAAGATTTCACGAAGTCTCTGGATGATGTGAAAAAAGAAGGCACAAGCAGCAAGAAATAGCGATAAGCTTGAATATTTCAGCGGTCAGGGTACCCCGTGTATTCTGACCGCTGATGTATAGGAAAGGAGGCAGGCATATGAGCAGAGAGTTTAATATCGATTATGTTTTTAGCTTTATTCCGAAAATGCTGTCTTATTTACACATCACGTTGTTTATTGTGGCAAGCTCGCTATTGTTAGGATTAATCATCGGCCTGTTGGTTGCGCTGCCTCGTATGTATAATATTCCTTTTCTCAAACGTGTCTCGCAGGTGTATGTTTCATTTTTTCGTGGAACACCTATTCTGATCCAGCTCTTTCTGGTGTATTACGGCTTGCCTGAGCTGCTGAAGCTGGTGAATATCAATTCCTCCAGATGGGATGTGTTGTGGTTTGCCGTAGCGACCTATGCGCTAAACAGCGGGGCCTTTATTTCCGAGATTATCCGATCGGGTGTAGAGGCGGTAGATCGGGGACAAATCGAGGCAGCACAGTCGGTCGGCATGTCAGGCTATCAGACTTTTACACGTATCATATTGCCGCAAGCGCTGGCTGTTGTGGTTCCGGTATTCTCCAATCTGGTGATCGGCAATCTGAAGGATACTTCGCTGGCGTTTACCATCGGAGCTATGGAGATGACGGGGAAATCGCAGACACTGGGCGCGGCTACCCAGCATTTTGTTGAAACCTATATCGCGTTGTCTCTTATTTATCTGGTCGTCAGTCTGATTTTGCAAAAACTGTTCAAGGTACTGGAAAATACGCTTCTCAAGCATGAGCATCGGGACACAGTCCAAAGCGAGCCTAAGAAACGAAAAAGTTTTGTGGTTCGTTATCTGAACCCCCGTCTTAGTAAAGGAGGCAAGAGCATATGAGTCTGGATTTTGGATTTATATATACGGCCTTTCTGGGATTGTTCTCGGCGTTGCCCAACACGTTAATCATTACGGTGGTTTCCGTACTGGCGGGTCTGGTCATCGGCATTATAACGGCTCTGGCCCGAATTTATAAGGTGCCTGTGTTGTCCCAGATTTCCCATGGCTACGTTACCTTTATCCGGGGTACGCCGATGCTGATGCATTTGCTGCTTATTTATTTCAGTTTACCTTTGTTCATTGATGCGGGAGCCAAGCATTTTGGCTGGTCGTTTCATTCTAAAGATGTTCCCTATATGGTATTTGCACTCATTTCGTTCTCGATTACAAGTGGTGCGTATATGTCCGAGGTGGTCCGTTCCGGGATTCAATCCGTAAACCGGGGGCAAATTGAAGCAGCCTATGCAGTCGGGATGACGACGTGGCAGGTGCTGCGGCGTATCGTGTTTCCGCAGGCGTTCGTGGTCAGTCTGCCGAACCTGACGAATTCCGTCATTGGAATGCTGCATGGCTCTACCTTGGCCTTTACGGTTTCGGTCACTGAAATCCAGGCTCAGGCTGAAATTTTAGCATCTACAAACTGGAAGTACCTGGAGGTTTATATTGCGGCAGCACTGATTTTCTGGGGTTTGACAGTGCTGATTGAACGAATTTCCGGCTTGGTGGAGAAAAAAATCAATGTGTTTAATGGGGGGAGAGCATCATGATCCGTCTGCAAAATATCACGAAATCGTTCGGCAAGCATGAGGTGCTCAAAGGCATTGATTTGACCGTGAATAAGGGAGAGGTTGTCGTCATTCTCGGACCGAGCGGCTCGGGTAAAACAACGTTGCTGCGCTGCATCAATTATCTGGAAAAGCCGAATGACGGGGAGGTCAGCATTGGCGATTTTACGGTAAACTGCAAGCGACCTGCGAAGAAGGATGTTTTGGCTCTGCGCCAAAAAACGGCTATGGTCTTCCAGCAATACAATCTGTTCAAGCATAAAACGGCGCTGGAAAACGTGATGGAAGGGCTTGTCGTCGTCCGCAAGGTGAAGCAGGAGGAAGCGAAGAAGATCAGTATTGAAGTGCTCGAAAAGGTCGGTCTGAGCGAAAAGCTGAATCATTATCCGAGTCAGCTATCCGGCGGGCAGCAGCAGCGTGTCGGTATTGCGCGTGCTTTGGCGCTGAACCCGGAAGTGATTTTGTTCGATGAGCCGACATCGGCGCTAGATCCTGAGCTGGTCGGTGAAGTGCTGTCGGTTATTCGCAAGATTGCAAAGGAAGGAATTACGATGATTGTCGTCACGCATGAGATGGGCTTTGCACGGGATGTCTCCAACCACGTGGTATTTATGGATGGCGGCCACATTATCGAAGAAGGCAGCCCGGACGACATTTTCAATCGTCCCCAAGAGGAACGCACGAAGCAATTCCTGAAACGGATTACACCGGAATATAACTATTCAATTTAGACGGGAGAGGGAGACATGAGTATTAAAATCGGAGTATTGGATCAAAGCCCTATACATGAGGAGGAAACGGCGGCACAGGCTCTGCGTAACACGATTAAGCTGGCGAAGCGTATAGATGAGCTGGGTTTTTCACGCTTTTGGGTATCGGAGCATCACGATTCCGAGCAGGTTGCAGGCTCTTCGCCGGAGGTACTCATTTCTCATTTGCTGGCACGCACCGAGCGCATTAAAATCGGCTCTGGCGGAGTGATGCTTCAGCATTATAGTCCATATAAAGTGGCGGAAAATTTCAATGTGCTGGCGTCTCTTGCACCAGGTCGCGTAGATTTGGGCATTGGACGTGCGCCGGGCGGTTTACCGAAATCCACACAGGCGTTACAACGCGACGTGCATGATGCACCTTCTCTTGAAGAAAAGATTGATGAAGTGAGCCGTTATATTCATAATATTCCGTCCGAAGAGGGACCGCTAGCAGGGCTACAGGCTAATCCGATTCCAGAAACACCAGCGGATATTTATGTTTTGGGTACGAGTGCAGACAGTGCTGGAATTGCTGCACGTTCGGGGTTGCCCTACGTCTTCTCGCAATTTATCAACAGTAACGAACAGGTTGCACTGGATGCATTCCGCACGTATCGGGAGTCCTTTGACTATAGTCATGGACGTGAGCCGAAGGCTCTTTTTGCACTTGCGGTCATCGTAGCGGATACTTCCGAGGAAGCTGCGGAGTTGGCAGGTGAGCACAAGCTGTACAAAATTCATCTGGCCAGTGGCAAAACGGCTACGGTGGGCACGCTGGAAAGTGCAGAGGAGTTCGGTAAGCAATCGGGTGAAGAATATACAATTGAAGTTACACAGGCGCAAATCAACAAGGGAAATAAAGAGGAAATCTATGCTACTTTGACGGAAATTCAAGCTAAATATCAGGCTGATGAGCTGATCGTAACGACAGGAATACGGGATATCGGAAAGCGCGTCCGCTCATTTGAGCTGCTGCATGAAGCTTTTGCTGGTCTGCCTGTACAGTCCTAGGTGTTGTTGGCTTGAGAAAGTTGTAACCATTTTGGATTTACGAAGGAGGAATAGGGATGAGTGGATCAACCGGGACAAAGGAGCAGGTTTTGGAGCAGAAGCTGGTGGACATTCGTCGCCATCTTCACCGAAATCCCGAGCTGTCTAACGAGGAGGTTGAAACTACAGCCTATATCCGCCGTCTGCTGGAAGAACAGAACATAACCATCCTGGATGTGCCGCTGCGCACCGGGCTGGTAGCGGAAATCGGCGGGCAGCAGGAGGGGCCGATTGTAGCGCTTCGCGCGGACATTGATGCCTTGCCGATTCAGGAGGAGACGGGCTTGTCCTATACTTCGCTGCATCCGGGCAAAATGCATGCCTGCGGACATGATTTTCATACGGCGTCCCTCTTTGGAGCTGCCGTATTGTTAAAAGAGCGGGAGCAGGAGCTGAAAGGCACGGTTCGCCTGGTGTTTCAGCCAGCGGAGGAAAAGGCCAAGGGCGCAGCCCAAGTGCTGGACAGCGGTGCGCTGACAGGCGTGCAGGCCATATTCGGCCTGCATAACAAGCCGGACCTGCCTGTAGGCACGGTCGGCATTAAGGAAGGCCCGCTGATGGCGGCGGCAGACGGCTTTTACATCGAGGTAGAGGGCCTGAGCACGCATGCGGCGGTGCCGCAAGCAGGGATTGACCCCATCGTCGTGTCGTCGCACATTATCACGGCGCTGCAATCCATCGTAAGCCGGAGCGTCAACCCGCTGGACAGCGCGGTGATTAGCGTGACGAAGCTGCACAGCGGCAACGCCTGGAACATCATTCCAGACCGTGCCCATCTGGACGGCACGATCCGGACGTTCGATGAGAACGTGCGCGCACAGGTGGCTGAACGCTTCGAGCAGGTCGTAAGGGGCGTGGCCGATGCTTTTGGCACAAAAGCGAATATCCGCTGGATCGAAGGACCGCCACCTGTACTGAATGACGGCAAACTTGCCGTCATCGCGGAGCAGGCGGCCCAAGCGACTGGTCTGGAGGTTGTTCGCCCCGTACCTTCCTCGGCGAGCGAGGATTTCGGGCTTTATCAGAAGAGCATCCCCGGTGTGTTCGTCTTTGTCGGCACTTCGGGGAGTCAGGAATGGCATCATCCAGCCTTCGATCTGGACGAACGCGCGTTGCCGGGAACGGCGAAGCTGCTGGCTTCACTGGCAGAATCGTCATTAGTATCCATAGAGTAGAGATGTGAGTCTACTCTTTCAATGCTAGACCCCTTCTTATGTAGAGAAGGGGTTTTTAATTTGTCAAACAATCAATAGAATTATCTTTTTATAAAGGATAAAGGAAAATATTGACGGTATATCATCCTAATGATAATATAAAATTGTAATTTTTTTCAAAACAAAAGAAAGGGGGAGAGATAAGAGATTTCGATTGCCATTTTATGAATACAATAATCAAATAAAATGATATGGAGGTTAAAGAAATGCCGAAGAAAAAAGGAATGATCATGGCTTCTTTTTCATTGGTAGTGGCCGCTTCTTTACTGGTTGGCGGGGCTAATGTGGGTTCAGCGGCCTCTAATATTGAAAGCGTTTCCGATATTGAGTCCACAAGTATAAGCTTGGCTGCTACGGATATACCTGCAAAATTTAAGTCATCCGTAGAATGGGTTTGGAAGAATAGAATCGTCAAAGAAGGCTCGACCAACCGTAAAAATTTGATTTTTGATCAAATATATGCAGGAAAGGGAACGCTGAATTATGTAGTTCGCTGGCAATCTCCCAAAAATATCACACTTCAACAGCGTAAAGATATGGCTTCCATGCTGAGTCGTCAAGTCAATAACTGGAATAAGCAGTTGAAAGGGTATGATGGCTGGCCTTATGACAATATTACTGTAAAAATAGTAGGCTGGGCCGTTGCAAATCCGTCTCAGATTCTTAGCAAACAATCAAGTGAAATCGTTTACACCGACACGATTACAGATGATTTAAGCAAAACGAACCCGAATATCCCTGCTAAACTTCCAGTTGCTCCTGACACGCTTTCCAGATTTGAGCATTTTACAGATCCAAACTATGCTTATCCCGGTGGATTGGACAAGCGGTTTGATATGTATTTATGGGGAACAGCTAATTTCAGTGGTGGAGCCGGTGGTGACTGGGGACAACGTATGCCCGATGATTATATCCTGAGCACTCTGAACTCTGATGAAGTTCATATTACGGAGCATGAGATGGGGCATGGATTTGGCTTACCTGATTTCTATGAAGAAACTGATCGTCCGCCTGGTGGATTCCCTACACCAACCATTATGTGGGCCGGAAATTCTTCCAAGATAACAGAGTGGGATACCTGGATGTTGCGGTATACCTGGAGCCAGGTCAAGAAGGATACCTCTCGTTTTCCTACCCGATAAAAGATACGTAGAATAGTGTGAAAAAGCTGATGAATAGGACCGTTTCTTCCAAAATCAAATTCTGTGATGGAATTGATTTTAGTGGAGAAGCGGTTTTTTCATTTCACAAAATACCAGTTTTTTGCACATGAAGGGGCGACTTCGTTCCAATATGATCTCAAAATACCTAATTTAATTCATTAAGGAAAATATTGACGATGCAATAATCCAGTGATAATATGATTTGTGATTATTTACAAAAAACGACAAGGAGGATTGATAGATTATCGTTGATCTCATAGATCAATACATAAACGAGCATTTTTCATAAATCCCAAGAGCGATTTCAAATCAGCAATATATAGATCGAAACGGTTTAGTTCGTCTATATATTGTACTTTCGAGCGTTAAGGATCGAATTATGCAAAATGCTGAAACACGAAAAAGAGGTGATTGAATTAATCGTTTCAGGAAAACTACCGTAATCATATTAAAGAGTTATGGAGGTATATGTATGTTGAATAGAAAAGGCATGATGATGGCTTCTTTTTCAGCGGTGATCGCCAGTTCATTGCTGATGGGAAATGCTACGATCATGTCTGCGGCTTCTTCAGAAAATGAGAGTGTAGCGGTTGCAGCAACGGGTGATTCGACATTGGCTGATATGCCTGCTTATCTCAAATCATCTGTGGAATGGGTTTGGAAGAATAGAATGTTGACCGAAGGCTCGACGGCTCGTAACAACACGATTTTTGATCAAATTGATGCGGGAAAAGGGACTCTTAATTATGTTGTGCGTTGGCAATCTTCTAAGCCGGTTACACTACAGCAACGCCAGGATATTGCCAGAATGCTAGGTCGTCAGATGAATCATTGGACGGAGCACCTCAAAGGATATGATGGCTGGCCCTATCAGGATATTAAAGTAAAAGTAGTAGGCTGGGCCGTTGCTGATCCTTCACTATTACTGGACAAGCAACCTGACGAGGTCGTTTATACGGATACGATTACAGACGAGTTAGCTTCCGAAAAACCGGAAATTCCTGCTGTACTCCCGGTTGCGCCTGAAGCTTTGTCCAGATATGAGCATTATTGGGATCCGCGCTATTCTTATCCTGGTGGATATGATAAACGCTTTGATATGTATTTGTGGGTTACCGAAAATTTTGTAGGAGGAACCGGTCAGGATTGGGGTCAACGTGTGAATGATGATTACCTTTTTAGCACATTGAATTTGGATGAGATCGAAATCACGGAACATGAAATTGGACATGGTTTTGGCTTAACTGATTTTTATGAAGAACACGAGCGTCCACCGGGTGGCTTCCCAACGAACACCATTATGTGGGCTGGTGATTCCGATCATATCACCGACTGGGATATTTGGATGCTGCGGTATACCTGGAGTCAGCTCAAAAAAGATACGTCTCGTTTCCCAAACACGACTAAAGGTGACGAGGGTCCTATCGAAACATCACCCGATGAAATCGTGAACATTGGGCCTGCTGCAACGGCCAGCACTTCTTATACTTCACCTTGGGAAAATGTGAGCGCACTCAATGACGGCTTTGATCCAACCAGCTCCAATGACCGAAGTCATGCTGTGTACGGAAACTGGCCTGAGGTGGGAACACAATGGGTTCAATATGATTTTGATCAAGAACATACGGTATCTCAAACGGATATATATTGGTTCAAGGATGGCTCCGGCATCGATGTTCCCAAGTCTTACAAGATTAAGTATTGGAACGGTCAAGGCTGGTCTAATGTCAAGCAGGCCAAAGGATTGGGTACTGCGGCAGATCAATATAATACCACCACTTTTACGCCTGTAAAAACAACGAAATTAAGAATTGAAATGGTATCCAAAGGTTCTGCATCCACGGGAATTTTAGAGTGGAAAGTAGCAGCTAATCAATAAGTAATATTTTGAATTAATTATGGAGGGGAAACGAATGTTGAAGAAAAAAGGAATGATGGCGGCTTCTTTTTCTGTGGTGATTGCTAGTTCATTACTGATGGGAAATGCTAGTTTTGTATCAGCGGATGCGCATATGAATGGGAGTGCCGTGGTTGCGGCAACAAGTAATACGACATTGGCGGACATGCCAGCTTATCTCAAATCATCGGTGGAGTGGGTTTGGAAGAATAGAATGCTGACCGAAGGCTCGACTAACCGCAAAAATTTGATTTTTGATCAAATTTTCGCGGGAAAAGGAACTCTAAATTATGTAGTGCGCTGGCAATCTTCTAAGCCAGTTACGCTTCAACAGCGTCAAGATATTGCCAGAATGCTAGGTCGTCAGATGAACCATTGGACGGAGCATCTCCAGGGATATGATGGCTGGCCCTATAAGAATATTAAAGTGAAAGTGGTAGGCTGGGCTGTGGCCGATCCTTCACTGCTGCTGGACAAGCAACCTGATGAGGTTGTTTATACGGATACAATTGTAGATGGATTAGCTTCAGAACAACCGGAAATTCCTGCTGCACTTCCCGTTGCGCCTAATGAAATATCCAGATTTGAGCATTTTTCAGACCCCAACTATTCGTATCCGGGTGGATTGGATAAACGCTTTGATATGTATCTTTGGGCTACAGAAAATTTCGGCGGGGGAGCCGGCGGCGACTGGGGACAGCGTATGAATGATGAATACGTTCTGAGCACAGTGAACGCTGATGAGATTGAGATTACCGAACATGAGATGGGACATAGCTTTGGATTAAATGATTTCTATGAAGAACACGAGCGTCCACCGGGTGGCTTCCCAACCAACACCATTATGTGGGCTGGTGATTCCGATCATATCACCGACTGGGATATTTGGATGCTGCGATATACCTGGAGTCAGATCAAAAAGGATACGTCTCGTTTCCCAACCACGACTAAAGACGACGAGGGTCCAATTGAAACAGATCCTAATGAAATCGTAAACATTGGGCCTGCTGCAATAGCTAGCAGCTCTTATACTTCATCTTGGGAAAATGTGAGTGCACTAAACGATGGCTTTGAACCTGCCAATTCCAACGATAGAAGTCATGCCGTGTATGGCAACTGGCCTGAAACGGGAACACAATGGGTTCAATATGATTTTGATCAAGAACATACGGTATCTCAAACGGATGTCTATTGGTTTAAGGATGGCGCTGGCATAGATGTGCCTAAGTCTTACAAGATTAAGTACTGGAATGGTCAAGGCTGGTCTAATGTCAAGCAGGCCAAAGGATTGGGTACTGCGGCAGATCAGTATAATGCGACCACTTTTGCTCCTGTAAAAACAACGAAATTAAGAATTGAAATGGTATCCATGGGTTCCGCATCTACCGGAATTCTGGAGTGGAAAGTAGCAGCTATCAATAAATAGCTCAATAAAGTTCAGCTTATGCTAAATAAGGTTGTCTCTTGCGATATTGCGGGAGACAGCCTTTTTTTAATTCATAGCTGGAACAACTGGAGTCTGATCCTATCAGGCTTTTTTTGTATCTTGATTATGGCGCTTGTTTCGTTCATATTTGTATGCAAGGATCACTGGGAATGAACGGATGTACAATAATATGTATAATGAACGTCAGACATGAATGAAAAGAGGACGGAAAGCGATGACCTACGACGTGAAAGCCCCTTACGATGTACATATGGGATTTGGACCGGTGTTTGAACTGCTGAGCAGTTTGCATACCTTTATTTGCCGCAAGGCATACAAGAAGACGGATTTGTCATCCGCGTGGGCCGAGCAGGTGCGTGACAAGCTGTCCCCAGATCTGTCCGGGCTGCTGGGATCTATGGAAATCAATGCAGATTGGAAGGTCATATACGGGATCGTCTGTATGCTTTCCGATGAAGGGGGCATTGAAGAGGTTGTAGATCGTCTGGAGAGCCGGACAGCGCTGGAGCTAAATGAACAGGCATTAGCCTACGGTATTCCGTTGCCTGAAGATATGGAGAAGCTTCGCAGTCTTGCTTTACGGTTGCTATCTGGTTGGTATGAGGAATACTTTCGCTATGCGGACGCTAACATTCTGATTGGGCTGGAACAGGAAGCCGAGCGGAGAAACAAGGAGAAGGATGCCTATAGCACTATGGAATGGGTGGATCGTATAACCAATGGCTTCCGGTTTGAGCCTTCCGATGGGCTGACGCGGGTACTGCTGGTACCGCAATACCATTTTCAGCCGCTTAATATCATTTATCGGTTTGGATCGCTTCTGCTGTGTCATTATTCGGCGGGCATTTATTTTCAGGAGGACGACTTTTTATCCCCACAGGAATACCGAATGATCCGGAGCTTGGGGGAGAAAAGCAGGCTTAAGATTTTAAAATATTTGTACCAAAGCGAGACACCGCGCACCTTTATTGAAATTGTCCGTCACCTTCAGCTATCGAAGGGCATCACGCACGATCATATTTTCAAGCTTCGTGCCTCTGGTTTCATCCATGCTCATTTTGATGGCGAAACATTGCTCGGCTACAGCGCACGGCTTTCGGCTGTGAATGAAATGCATAGCAGCATCCTCGGCTATATGGAGCGTAATTAAGCTGCGGCGTACCCATAGACTTTAATACTTTAAACGAATAGACGTCGGTCACCTGGAGATGGAATCCAGATGATCCGGCGTTTTTTTTGTCTAAAACCAAAAAAAATCGAGTTCTCCCTTTACAGAACCGTATTAGATTCCTATAATGAGATTTATCTTACTAATTACAACTTGTTTGATCGGAATTTAACTAATTAACGCGGGGGGATTATTTTGAAAAAAGGAATCATTCTACTAAGCAGTTTACTACTATTAAGTTCAACCTTATTAGCGGCTTGCTCTAGCGGTGGATCGGACAGTGCTAACAGCGCTACTCCGCAGGGTAATGATGCTGCACAGACGGCTGCTACTGCACAGCCTTTGACAAGTCTGGTAGAAGCATCGGATTTGACCAAGCTGCCGGATGTGTCCAAAAAGAGAAACGACACGATTATTGTCGGTCTGACCGACCCGGCAGGGGTGTTCACTCCCTATTTCAACCAAAGTGGCTATGATGGCAACGTGATTTCGCAGTTGTGGACTCCACTGGTTACGGTAGATGAGAGGGGGCTTCCGCTGCCGAATCTTGCTAAGAGCTGGGATATCTCCAAGGATAATCTGACGTACACGTTTCATTTGGTTCCCGATACGAAATTCAGCGACGGTTCCCCTCTGACGGCAGCGGATGTGGCTTTTACATGGACGCTGATTTATGACAAAGCCTATGCCGGAGACAGCCCCATCCGCAAGCTGAACATCAAAGGCGGCAAGGCCTATACCGAGGGCAAAGCGAAACAAATTGACGGGATCAAGGTCATTGATCCGCAAACGATCTCGGTAACGCTGGAGAAGCCGAACGCTCTGGCGTTGACAACTCTGGGCTCCGATGTCTTGTCCAAAGCTTACTACGGCAAGGATTACAAGTTTGGACAACTGGATTACTTTAAAAACCTGCATGGTAGTCCTTTGGGTAACGGCGCTTACAAGCTGGAAAAGTTCATTCCGGGGCAAGAGGTCCGTCTGGAAGCCAATGATAACTTCTTCAAAGGCAAACCGAAAACACAGCATTTTATCTACAAAACGGCGGAAGGCGATGCTTGGCAGTTTATTGAGACGGGCGATACTGATTTTGCCCAATTCACCGCGACTCAGGAGAACATTGATAAACTGAAAGGGCTTGGCTTTTTAAACATTTTGCCTTATACCCCAAGCACTTACGGATATATTCAATTAAATCTGGAAAATGAAAAGCTTAAGGATAAGAAGGTTCGTCAGGCGCTAACTTATGGTCTTGATCGCAAAACCATTTATGTAGATGCAGCGCAGGGAGCAGGAGCGGTGGCTAACATTCCGTCTTCTCCCATTTCCTGGTCCTATACGACAGACGGGGTAAACCCGTACAATTATGACCCGGAAAAAGCGAAAAAGCTGCTGGATGAGGCGGGCTGGGTAGCAGGCAGTGACGGTATCCGTGAGAAAAATGGTCAGAAGCTGACCATTCACATGCTGACCTCCAAACGCCCGGAAACAGACACATTTATTGCACTCGCGGCTGAAAATTACAAGGAGATTGGCGTTGATTTCCAACCGGAAATTTTTGCAGACTTTAATGCGATGGTCGCCAAGGTAGATGGTAAGGATTACGATATGGCTTCCTTCTCCACTCCGATGCTGACTGACCCATCTGATGGAATCGAGCAATTCGTCGATGGGGAAATCAAGGGGTATAACAATTCGAAGGTAAAAGAGCTGTATGAAAAAGGCTTATCCACGACGAATATTGAGGAACGTAAGAAAATATATAAAGAACTGTACTTGTTGCTTAACGATGAGCTGCCCGTCATTTTCACAAACTATAAGAAAACAGTATATGCCTACAATGGCCGTATGGAACATGTAAAGGTAAGTCCGTTCATTGGCTTGTCCGGCAATCTGTTTGAATGGTCCCTTAAATAAAGCCATGCTTGCGGGCCCCTTGTGAAGAATCGTCAGGTTCCGATCAAGGGGCCTCCCAAATGGGGTGAAATGAAAGGAGTCTGTCATGAGCTCGTTTTTAACGAAAAGACTGACGTATATGATCATTATTTTATTGGCCGCTTCGATGATGATTTTTTTTCTGTACGCCATGACACCGGGGGATTTCATCAGCGGCGATCTCAAGCTGTCGCCAGAGAGGAAGGCGGAGCTGAGGGAAATATACGGACTGAACAAGCCCATTCTGGAACGCTACGGAAGCTGGCTGTGGAATGCGCTGCATGGCAATTTTGGTTATTCACTTGCCCAGCAAAAGCCAGTGCTGACCTTGTTTAATGAATATATCTGGAACTCGTTTTTACTGGCGATTGTATCGACCTTCCTGACGTGGGTAATTGCCGTCATTATTGGTGTGGTTGCTGCTTATAAGCAGTATTCGTGGTTCGATACCCTCGTCATGGTGGTGATTTTTGCCGCGATGTCTGTTCCATCTTTTTTTATCGGGCTGTATCTGATCAAAGTTGCAGCGGTCGATCTCAAATGGCTGCCACCGGGCGGTATGCTCAATACAGGCAGTAATGCTACGGGTATGGAGTATGTGAAGGAGGTCCTTCAGCATATGATCCTGCCGGTGACCGTCATGACGCTGCTGGGACTGGGTTCACTGACCCGTTACTTCCGGAGCAATATGATCGATGTGATCCAGCAAGACTATATCCGTACGGCCCGCGCGAAGGGCTTAAAGGAAAGAAAGGTACTCTTTACGCACGCATTGAGAAATGCGTTACTACCTGCAATTACGCTGATTGGCTTCGAATTGCCTGCATTGTTTGGCGGATCGCTTATTATTGAAAAGATTTTCAACTGGCCGGGAATTGGTCAGCTGTACATGCTATCCTTTTCGCTTCGGGATTACCCTCTGCTCATGGGCTTTACGATGCTGATTGCCATCTTGAGCGTCATTGGGACGCTGCTGTCCGATATTCTGTATCGTATCGCGGACCCGCGTGTGAAGGTGTAAGGAGGGGGCTATGGAATGTCATCCGTTAGCAGTAATTTGAGTAAAAGCAGCGGCAGACTGCGAATAGCTGCAAAATCTTCAATGTGGCGGCAGGCGCTGCGGCAGCTGTTCAGAAACAAGCTGGCTATGGCCGGGCTGCTCGTCGTTGTATTTATGTTTTTACTTTGTTTTATCGGTCCTTTATTTTCTCCCTATGCTGATAACAAAACGAATATATTGATGATGAACAAGGCACCGAACATCCATCACTGGCTGGGAACGGACAAACTGGGACGGGATGTGCTGACCCGTGTGATGCAGGCAGGCCAAATTTCCCTCACCGTGGGATTGGCATCTATGGTGTTGTCTGTCTTTTTGGGAGCTACACTGGGCGTCATATCGGCGTATTTTCGCGGGATTGCGGATCAGATCATTATGCGTATCGCTGATTTGCTGCTGACCGTTCCGAGTTTGCCGCTGCTGTTCATTATGGGCGCGCTACTGTCCGACTGGAAGGTACCCCCGGATCAACGTATGTATATCGTCATGCTGATGCTCAGTCTGGTCAATTGGCCAGGGATCGCGCGGATGGTGAGAGGTCAGATGCTTAGTTTGCGGGAGCGTGAATTTATGCAGGCTGCAACAGTGCTGGGACTGTCGAATCGACGCAAGCTGTTCAAGCATCTATTTCCTAATATTATGCCACTACTGATTGTTATCGCCACTTTGAACATTGGCGGAGCTATCCTGAGTGAATCTGTACTTAGCTTCTTCGGCCTTGGCGTGCTACCTACAACACCGACTTGGGGCAACATGATTGATGCGGCCAACAATGTGCTGGATTTTCAGCAGCGTCCGTGGATGTGGATACCGCCTGGTCTTTCCATTTTTGCTACGGTCATCGCCATTAATATTTTTGGTGACGGACTGCGGGACGTACTTGACCCGAAACATAAGAGGTAGGTGATCATACACCATGAACAATGTACTTTCGATTGAGCATTTAAGCACTCATTTTTATACAGAAGAAGGCACGGTCAAGGCTGTGGATGATGTCAGCTTCCGTGTGAAGTCGGGGGAGACGGTATGTATTGTCGGCGAATCAGGCTGTGGCAAAAGCATCACTGCGATGTCAATCATGGGCCTGATCCAGAGCCCCGGCGGTAAAGTGGCAGGCGGAAGTATTCGTTTTGAGGATACCGATCTGCTGGGGCTTAGCAGAAATGAGATGCGCACGATTCGCGGTCATGAGATATCCATGATTTTTCAGGAGCCGATGTCCTCGCTGAATCCGGTCATGACCATTGGGGAACAGTTATCCGAGCCGCTAGTCGAGCATTTGAAAATAGGCCGCAAGGAAGCGCACAAGCGGGCGCTGGAGCTAATCGCACAGGTAGGAATTTCCCGACCTGAGCAGATTATGAAAAGCTATCCGCATGAGCTGAGCGGTGGAATGCTACAGCGCATCATGATTGCCATTGCCGTTTCCTGCGGACCCAAGCTGCTCATTGCTGATGAGCCGACTACGGCGCTGGACGTAACGATACAGGCGCAAATTCTCGACATGCTGCGTGAATTCAAGGCGCAATCCAATATGTCGCTGATGCTGATCACCCATGATCTGGGCGTTGTTGCGGAAATGGCAGATTACGTCATTGTGATGTACGCAGGCAAGATTGTCGAGGAAGGCGAAGTGGTACAGCTATTTAATCATCCCAAGCATCCTTACACGCAAGGATTGCTAAAATCCAAGCCGGTGCTCAATCAGCGTCAAAAGGAACTGTACTCCATCCCTGGACAAGTGCCTAATCCACTGGAGCTGACAACATCCTGCTATTTTCATGACCGCTGCGGGCATTGTATGGACATTTGCCGAGTGAAGGAGCCTGTATTAAAAGAAGTTTCAGCACAGCAGAAGGCATCCTGCTGGTTATATGAGGAGGCGGTTGTTCATGGCTGAGCCATTGCTGGAAATCGACCGCTTAAAAACGTATTTTCCGGTCAAGTCCGGGTTTATGAACCGTACAACGGGGTATGTGCGGGCGGTGGACGATATCAGCTTTACGATCCGTCAGGGGGAAACCTTCGGTCTGGTGGGCGAATCGGGCAGCGGCAAAAGCACGGTAGGCCGCACGATTGTCAGATTGACGGACAAGACGGACGGTACCATTAAATACAAAGGAGTGGACCTGCATAGCCTGTCCGCCAAAGGAATGCAGGAGCTTCGACCCAAAATTCAGCTAATCTTCCAGGACCCATATAGCTCGCTGAATCCGCGCGTGCGGATCGGAGATGCCATTGGTGAGGCGCTGCTTGACCACGGTCTGGCGACGAAGGAGGAGGTCCGGTCCATTGTGCTGGATGTGCTCAAGCTGTGCGGATTGTCGGAGTATCATATCGACCGTTTTCCACACGAATTTTCGGGTGGTCAGCGCCAACGGATAGGCATTGCCCGGGCGCTGGCGCTCCAGCCGGATCTGATCATCGCAGATGAGCCGGTATCAGCGCTGGACGTGTCCATTCAGGCGCAGATTATTAACCTGTTCTCCAAGTTGCAGGCCGAGCGGGGGCTGACGTATTTGTTCATCTCGCATGATTTGAGCGTGGTGGAGCATCTGTGTTCTCGCATAGGAGTGATGTATCTAGGCTCCATGGTCGAAACGGCTTCGCGTAACGAGCTGTTCGGGAATCCGCTTCATCCGTATACGAAGGCGCTGCTGTCGGCTGTACCGATCCCGGTGCCGAAGCTGAAAAGAGAGCGGATTTTGCTCAAAGGGGATATCCCAAGTCCGGTTAATCCACCTTCCGGCTGCAAATTCCATACTCGCTGTCCCTTTGCTATTGACCGCTGCTCCAAAGAAATTCCACTCTATCGTGAGGCTCGTCCAGATCACTGGGTGGCTTGCCATTTGGCTGAATGAACAGAACTAAGCCAGTAAATTTTGAAGCCGTTGAAACGGCAGACCGTTCAATCACAATGAATCGGTTCTGTTGTTTCAGCGGCTTTTTAATAATGTTGTGATCCAAGCCCCTTGGGTTGACAACCCACCTAAAATAGCATTATATTAAATATTAATCGTAACGATTACTATTTAGAAGAAAATCATGTCCATTTCCGTGTTCGTCCATCCAGTGGTAGGCGTGGAGAGCCTTCATGATTGGCATATATCACAAGGAGGAGCTTTACATGGCTAAGAAGTCGAAAGTAGTTAAAGAGAAGAAACGTCAGGAAATTGTAGCTAAATATGCAGATTTGAGACGTGAACTGAAAGCAAAAGGGGACTACGAAGCATTGCAAAAGCTTCCGCGTGATTCTTCCCCGACTCGCCTGAAAAGTCGTTGCGAGCTGACAGGCAGACCGAGAGGATACCTGCGCAAATTCAAGCTGTCCCGTATCGCGTTCCGCGAGCTGGCTCATAAAGGCCAAATCCCAGGCGTTACGAAAGCCAGCTGGTAATCAGGTTATCCGTGTTCTTAACCTGATGCAATGTATCACAGAGGGGGGAACAGGGAATGCTTCGCGTCACAGGATGACGTGGAGCATTCTTTTTTTATGGCATTTAAATCGCTGTTTGTATTGCTTCTCCCCGAATGGTTAGGTAAAATATGGACGGGTTAAAAATAATACATAACAAAAGATTACATAATGTGGCGATATCAGATTATGTATACCTCAGGAGGAAAGCTACAGGATGAATGAGCAGCAGAAAAAAGATTCATTTTGGAGTCTGGTGAAAAAGGGGAACAAGTCCTCAGGCTCGGCGGCACTGGGTAATACCGGTATTGCGATAATTAAGGGGATTGCTTTTGCCTTGACAGGCAGCGGTTCCATGTTTGCCACCATGATGCATTCGATTGCAGATGCGGTGAACCAGGTGTTTGTATTCGCGGGCAGTGTGCTGGCAGAGAAAAAGCCGACAAAGCGCTTTCCTACTGGCTTTGGACGGGTGATTAACCTGTTTTGTATGGTCGCTGTTATTGTCGTGACGATCATGGCCTATGAAACCGCGTTGGAAGGCATCCATTTGTTGCAGCATCCGGCTGAATCCACGCATGGATTTTGGATTAATGTGGTGGTCCTGATTTTGTCTCTGGTGGTTGACGGTTTTGTATGGAGCAAAGCGATGAAGGAAGTGCTGCATGAATCCAGAGTTGAGGCGAAAGGGTTCGGCATTTTCACCTCTGCGTTTCGCAATGTGGGACGTGCTGCACCGCCAACTCGTCTGGTGTTTTATGAGGATTTGGTAGCAACAACGGGTGGTGTGCTTGCTCTGCTGGCTGTTGTGGTTACCTCGCTGACAGATTTTAAACTGCTGGACGGGATATCGAGTATTCTCATCGGTTGTCTTATGGTAGGCGTTGCGTTTCGGGTTGGCTACGACAATATGGTGGGCTTGATTGGAGTATCTGCTCCCCCTGATATCGAAGAACACGTGGCTTCCATTATTCTTGCAGATACGCATGTGACGGATATTTACCAAATGCGTATTTTGCAGGAGGGACGCTATTATCATGTAGAAGGGCTGATCGAGCTCACACCGGGAATGACACTGGCAGATGCGGATGATATCAAATTCAGAGTCGAGGATGCTTTGTTACGTGATCCTAATATCTCAGATGCAGCACTTGGTATTCTGGAGGATGACGGGATTAAAAACTGGAAACCAGAAAAGCCCAAAGCCTAGAAACGATAAATCCAGGCGAATCTGGACAGAACTTGGCAATAGCGTAACAAGAACTTTCGCGACCACAACAACGTGGCGTGGAGGTTCTTTTGCGTTTGACGATATTGTTTTCTACCCCTTTGAATTTAGGCGGATTGTTAGATACAATGAAAGCGTTAACAAAAAAAGAAGGCGAAAACGAATGTGTCTCATGGGGAGGAAATACAAATGAGTCTTCTGAAGGAGGCTTGGCCTGCTTCGCGGCTCGTCACGGTGCTGGCTGGCGGCTCGCAGGATGTAGCAAGGCAACAGTTAAGGCGTGAGTGGACGAAAAGGCTGCGGGTAACTGTCTCTGAGCCGATATATGCCGGGCTTTGGAAGGATATTGAGCGTGTCTGTGAGAATAACCGGGAAACGCCATGGCCGATGCTTTCGTTGTCTCTGTTCCGGCAGTTTGCGAATACAGGGGAGCGCAAGCCGTATGAGGATGTGTACTTTGAACGGCGTGGACGACTGGTTGCCCTCGTGCTGGCAGCCGTTGCCGAGCCAGAGCCTTGGCGGATCAAAGAGGTGGAACGCGGTCTGCTGGACATCTGTAGGGAGTATACATGGGCACTTCCTGCACATGTCAGGGAAGAGGATACGGTCACGCCGCCCTGGCAGCAGGTGGATTTATTCGCTTCCGAAACCGCGCAAACGCTGGCTGAAATCATACTGTTGCTCGGCGAGCAACTGGATAGCCATGTGGTCGCTCAGGTGCGCTGGGAGATCGAACGGCGTGTATTAGAACCGGTATTTTGGGAGCCGCGTCATTTTCAATGGGAGACAGCGGATCACAACTGGGCGGCTGTATGTGCTTCCGGTTGTGGAATCGCTGCATTGCTGCTGGCAGAAGACGATCCACGCAAAGCTACGGCTATCGAGAAAATGCTCGGTTCATTGGACTGCTTCTTGGCAGGCTACAGGGAGGACGGTGGTTGTCCCGAAGGAGTCGGTTATTGGGTGTATGGCTTTGGTTATTTTATTTATTTTGCCGATATGCTGCGTGAGTTTACCGAGGGGACTGTGGATATCCTCACCTCGGAAAAGATTAGGCAAATAGCAGCCTTTGCGGAGCGGGTTCATCTGTCGGAAGGCATTTTCGCCAATTATTCGGACAGCAGTGAAACCGAACGTCTTCCATCCGGACTCATCTCTCGTTTGAATGCTTTGCAGGGACGACCGTCTACACTGCCTTTCCGCATACCGGGTCTACTGGAGGACCCTTGCCGTCGTTGGGCGCATGTATTGCGCAATCTGGTTTGGACGGATCCTTTGGCCTTTGGGAACAGTGAGGCTGTAGTCGATTATTTGCCACAACTCGGGTGGTTGATGTGCCGCAGCCACAGCCACAACCACGGTATATCTGGAACTCCAACAGTTGAACAGGCCGCTATATTTGCCTTTTCAGCTAAGGGGGGGCATAACGACGAACCGCACAATCATAATGATCTGGGACATTTTATCCTTCATGGTGGTGGTGAAAATCTGCTGTGTGATCTGGGAGCCGGCCTATATACGAAAGCCTATTTCTCACCGGGGCGAGAGTCGATCACCAACATTTCCTCTGGTGGTCATTCTGTGCCTGTTATTAACGGGATCATGCAGCAATCAGGCGTGGAGGCACAGGCAGTTGTGCTGGATATTGCCTTGGGAGAGCAAGGGGCGGCACAGATGGACACAAGGTTTAAGCTGGATTTGACATCTGCGTATCCCGTAGAAGAATTGGCGCTGTTCACCCGCTCATTTACATGGAATGTGTTGGAGAGGAACGAGGGGGCGAGGCTTACCGTCACAGATCATTTTGAGTTTGTAGCGTCTTCGGACGGGAGCATACAGCCGTGGGATGTGCAAGAGAACTTGATCAGCCGTATTCAGCCTTACACGGGCACGGGCTTCGTGGAATGGAAGGGAGCGAATACATTGGTCAGGCTGGATTATGATGCCAGGTTGCTGCATCTGGAGGTAGAGGCTGTGCAGCATATGGATCATGACGGGGTACCGTTTGTGTTTTATAAAACATCGTTAGGGCTGGCCTCGGATCGCTGTGGCGGCGCTGCAAGCGTGGATTGCGAGCTGTTTTTTACCATAAATCATTCTTCATTTTGAATGGGAGGCTGACAGAATGAATAAACTGCACACAGGCAGCGTGTATCCTTGGCACACGGAGCTGGAGAAATTTATAGAACGGTTGGATGAACAGTTGGAAATCGGGCTGAATCGAGTGGAGGACGGCTGGACTCACCAACGTAAGCTTGCTGTGCTGGAAAAGCTGGTTCGTGCTTATACTCCGCATCAGGATGAAAATGGGGCCATTATCGACCCTCATTCTGATAGTGAACGGTATTACTCGACTCCATCCTATGCTTTGGCAGCGGCGGTACTGGTCAAAGAAGGTCGGCATGACTTGCTCGAATCCGCTGCTGCGGCTTTAACACACAGCATAGCGTGTGTGGTGGAGGAAAAGGCCCCGGATCACCATCCGGACTTTTTTCCGATCATGATGATGGGGGCATATCGACTGCTCAAAAACCTGCTGCCAGAGCAGGCCACAGCATGGAAGCAGCAGTTGAGCCAGATTCAACCGGAAGATACCTACATTTTTACGATGAGCAAAATGAAAAATCCGAATCGTATGATCAACTGGAACGCGATTATGATTTCCGGTGAGTTTATGCGTGCGGCAGAAGGAATTGCCGCGGATTCGGAATGGATGGAGACGTATATCCGTAGTTATCATTTGCCTCGATTTACCGGATTGGGATTGTATCAGGATGGTCCGCTGGACCGGCCCAATAGCCCGTTTGCCTACGATATCGTCACACGCTTTCATCTGGGCGTGATGCTGGAGGCGGGATATGATGGCGGGTGTGCCGCTGAACTGCGCGACCATCTTCACAGAGGAGCGCTCAGCTCACTGCTGACGTTATCCCCACACGGGGAAATTCCGCCGCGTGGAAGAAGCGCGCAGCATCAGTGGAATGAAGCGGCGGCGGCCCTCGTTTTCACGACACATGCGCAGCAGGCTTTTGCAGCGGGCGAGCACGGGCTGGCAGGGGCATTCCGGCGGGCAGCGGACCTGTGCTGGCAGGCGATTGGTCGCTGGCAGACCGACGAAGGCAAGCTGCATATCGTCCGCAACCATTATTCGTCCGAGACTCGGCATGGCTTCGAGGTGTACTCGAACCATACCTGCTACAGTCTGTGGACGGCTGCTGCGCTGGCTTATACACTTCTGCACGGAGCGGATTTGGAGCGCATTTCACCATGCTCAATTCCGGCGGAAATGGGCAACCGAGTGCTGGAAACGGACGGCTGGTTCCAGACAGTCATTGCGACCGTAGATGGGCAGCAAATGCTCGTGCAGACATCGGTCAATGACCCGTACAATATTCCCGGCATCGTGCGTATTCAGCGTTCCACGCTGCCTCCGCTCATCGGTCCGTCCTCGGCGGGGCATGCAGACCGCGGCTTTACAGGCTTTGCGGAAGGGGATATTTTCCCGCTCAGCTATACCCCGGCCTGGCAAACGGAGGATGGGAAATGGCACAGCCTGTCGGAAGGCATCCCCGGCACGCTGGGGTTCGACCGGGATGGAGGTATTGATCCGTTGGACGGTGGGGGATCGGTACAGATGGAGCAAAGCACCACATCTGATGGAGAGACTGATTTTACGTTGTTGTGGAAGGGTCCGTTTCCGGGCGTGTGGGAAATTCGAACGCAATATCGGCAGGTACCCGGCAAAATTGAAGTGACGTATGAGCTTCAAGGCAATATTCAGTCGGTGGGGGCACTTATTCCTTTAATGGCGTATGACGGCCGGGAACGCAGTGTCATTCACCATGTCATGTCGGCAGGTGAAGAAAAGGAAAGCATTCGGGTGGAATATGCAGGTGCGAGTCTGGAAGTTATTCCAGCAACGAAAGGAACGAATGTCGTGTGGCCAGAAGAACTGGCTTCTGTGGCCTGTCGGAATGGATTACTCAAGGGAGCGCGTTTGGAATGCGAGGGTAGTTGTATTTCCTTTATCATTCATTTGCCAGCATAAATAAGGGCCGGAACAATCGATTTTTTAACATGTGGAAAAGGGAGAGTGAAGAGCAATGACTGAAACGGAAGCATGGCTGGAACAATCGTGGGAGCTGGCTTTGGATAAAACGCTTGCCTTGGCGGCAAGACAGGGGAACGCCTTTCCACATGTTGCAGAAGGTGGACGTTATGATCATCGTGAGGAAGAATGGTGGACGGCAGGCTTTTATCCAGGTTTGCTGTGGCTGGTAAATCGGGCACGTCCTGACAGCGGAGCTGCCAGCATTGCACAGCAGTGCGAGGAACGTCTGGAAAAGGTGCTCTACAACAGTGAAGCCGTAGACCATGATCTTGGCTTTATTTGGCTGTTGAGCGGTGTGGCAGCCCATCGGTTGACTGGAGATCCAGAATCCAGAAGACGTGGGCTGTTAGCCGCTAATCTGCTGGCTGCTCGTTTTAACGTGAATGGCCGTTTTATTCGCGCTTGGAATTTCCACGCCAAGGACATGGATACGCGGGGCGTAGCGATTATAGACAGCATGATGAATCTGCCTCTGCTCTATTGGGCTTCAAAGGAAAGCGGAGACCCGCGTTTTGCCGCTCTGGCTGTGCAGCATGCCGATACCGTAGCGCGTGAGTTTGTCCGTGCTGACGGTTCGATTGCGCATGTGGTCGAGTTCGACCCGGAGATTGGAAAAAAACGCGCCGAGCACGGCGGACAGGGATTTGCACCCGGCTCTGCCTGGGCACGTGGCACGGCATGGGCTTTGTACGGTTTTACGCTTTCGTACGGGTACACGCGCGATTCGCGTTATTTGAAGGTAGCCGAGAACACGGCAGACTTTTTCCTGTCCCAACTGGGCGATGCTTGCCTGCCTGTGTGGGATTTTAGAGCGGAGGAGGGGCACCGTGAAGCTTGGGATTCGTCTGCTGCGGCTATTGCGGCGAGTGGTCTGCTTGAGCTGGCAAAATATTCGACGCGTGCGGAGCATTTTACGACGGCAGCGAAATCCATTCTCAAGGGCTTGCATGAGACATGTACAGCATGGGAGCAGGATCATGAGGGACTGCTCATGAATGGAACTGTACATTATCCCGAGCAAAAATACATTAACGTTCCCATCATCTACGGCGATTATTTCTTTGTCGAGGCACTGGCAAAACTGCGTGGAGAAGAAGGCTTGTTTAGTGTGTAATTCGGGATTATCGGGGAATCGGGATGCGGAAAATCTACGGCAGGCCGGACTATTATTTGCGTAGGCGCCTTGTAGGGCCGGTGAAGGCAGCGTGTGTGTAATTTTCAATTACATATACGCTGTTCTTTTATAACCGAAATAGCTGATTGCAATTCGATGCTAAAGAACTACTTCTAGCAGAAGAGAGGGGATAGCTTTGTTTAGCTCATACTAAATCAGAGGAAAAATATTAAAGATAAGCTCTTAGCTCTTATAAAATTTTTCATTTTAATGCATGGATATAGGTCCTGTTGCTTGTTTATGAGAATTTATTCGTAAATTGACAAATGGGGTAGGCATCCGTATGATAACTTCTTGGACAAAGGGATAAATTGGGTTTTAAATCTCATTTAAAAAGGAGTTATGCATCACCATGGAAACAACGAACGATAGTGAAAAACAGATATACGGAGGGTTTTGGAAAAGGACGGCTGCGTTTGTGATTGATCTGATCATTGTAACTGTAATGGCTCTTTTAGTAGGCGGAGTATTTTTCATGATCCCAGTCCCGCTGGACATGGAGGAGGTTGGTTTCATAAAAGCATTACATATGTTGTGGCCGCTGATCTTTTGGCTCATAGTGCCGTGGCTGTATTGTGTGCTTTGGGAGTCGTCAAATGCACAAGCAACGCCGGGCAAGCTTGCGTTTTCTCTAATTGTCGTGAACGAGGAAGGAAAGCGTCTTGGATTCATGCACGCCTCCGGGCGTTATTGGATTAAAGCTATTTCTGGTGTATTTGTTCATATTATTTACATCGTTGTTGCTTTTACTGCAAAAAAACAGGGACTACACGATCTTTGTGCCAAAACCTTGGTTGTGAATAAAAAAAGAGCTGCAACGACATGAACAGCATCCGTCTTTATCCCCAGTTCTACGAATATCATGAATTGATGAACAGCGAAATTTGGAAAACGATTCCTGGAACAAATTCCGGATTTGATGAAGCAAAATGTAAACAAGAGACCAGCTAGTGCCTGAGAAGCATTAGCCGGTTTCTTTGTTTTACATTTTGCCAGGGAAACTTCCCTTGGTTCCTATCTCTTTATTAGCTCTCTGGCACAAAATTCTAATCTTAAAAAGGTTTAGACAATCCAAGAATCCCACGACAACAGCGATCGTAAGATCAAATCCTACGCGCAGCGCCCTCACACAGCCGAACCCCTGCGTCCTTTCTTTTATATAATTTCAGTCGAAATAAAAAAATGTGAGCTGTTCGTACAGTTTACATGTTCTTTTTAGGTTGTTTTGCGTTATAATGAAAGGATGCACATTATGAACGAATTGGAGGCACAGCCCGATTGACTACTTATCCTTTTGCCTTTGATCCGTCCAAGCCGTTTATTGAGCAGGCAAGTGACTGGATTGCGGATGTATTTTATGAAGTTTTGCCTGAAGTCGGCTTTGAGGTTCGGGATGAACAAATTTATATGGCATTCCAGTTGGAGCGTGCCTATAAGGAAAAGAAAACGATTTTCGCGGAAGCAGGTGTGGGCACAGGCAAAACGCTGGTGTACCTCCTGTACGCTATTGCATATGCCCGGTACATGAGAAAGCCCGCGATTATCGCCTGTGCGGACGAGTCGCTGATTGAACAACTGGTGAAGCCGGAGGGAGATATCGCCAAGCTGGCGCGGCATTTGAGCCTGACGATTGATGCCCGACTGGGTAAGTCGCCGGATCAGTATATTTGTCTGAACAAGCTGGATAATGTACGAAGCGGATTGGATGATGACGCGGATGTGTTCCGTGATATCTATCAGGATCTGCCGGATTTTGTCCATTTTCCGGATACGCTACAGTCCTTTACCCCTTACGGGAACCGCAAAGAGTATCCCGAGCTAACGGACGGACAGTGGAGCAGACTGGGCTGGGATGTATTTCAAGATTGTCTCGTTTGCCATCAGCGGCATCGTTGTGGACAGACGTTGTCCCGCGATCATTATCGCAAAGCGGCAGATCTGGTTATCTGCTCTCATGATTTTTATATGGAGCATGTATGGACCTATGAGGCGAGAAAGCGTGAGGGCCAGCTGCCATTACTGCCGGAGCACAGCTCTGTCGTCTTTGACGAAGGGCATCTGCTGGAGACAGCGGCGCAGAATGCACTCACTTATAAGCTGAAGCACGCTCAATTTGAGGCCATTATTACCCGTCTGCTGGAGGGGGAAGTGCGAGAATCGCTGGCAATGACGATTGAAGATGCGATATCCCAAAGTGAAGCCTTGTTCGCTGCGCTCGATAAGAACAGTCAGCCTGTACAGGGTTCTAATCGCAAGGAGTTTACCTTGAATGAGTCGCTGATTCGAGAGGTAAACCGCTTTGGCGATCTGATCGGCACGATTGAAGAAGAGCTTGTATTTGAAAGCGGGTTATTCTCTCTGGATGAGTACCAGGTCAAAATCGTGGAAGAGCATCTGGAAATGATTCAAACGGCGTTGGCCTTGTTTAAGCGTCCGGAACTCCTGATTTCGTGGGTGATGGAGGATCAGGATGGATTAACGCTTGTGGTTATGCCCAAGATGGTAAAAGAGATTCTCAAAGAACGGGTATTTGCACAGCATATACCGATTGTATTCTCCTCAGCTACACTTTCCGTGGAGAGCTCCTTTGATTATATGGCGAAAAGCCTCGGTATAGAAAATCCGCTCACGTTTTCCGTTGCTTCACCGTATGATTACAACGATCAGATGCAATCGGCATTATATCCGTTGCAGGCGGGGCATGATCCAATCCAGAGAGCGTTGGCCCTGCTGGAGAAATCGCAAGGTAGAGCGCTTATCCTGTTTCCTTCACAGGAGGAACTGGATGCATTCAGAACGGGTCTCGCAGCTTACCATGAAGCGTCTGCTTTTCGTTTTCTATATGAAGGATCGGCTGAAATCAGCCATCTGATCTCATCTTTCCAGAATGATGAGGAAAGCGTCTTGTGTGCTGTAACGTTATGGGAAGGACTGGATATTCCAGGCCCGTCCCTGTCGCACGTCATCATCTGGTCGCTGCCTTTTCCTCCGAATGATCCGGTTTTTACGGCACTGCGCAAGGATGCGACAGATCCGTTTATGGAGATAGATATGCCTCACATGGCGCTCAGACTGAGACAAGGCATCGGGCGATTAATACGCTCGCGTAATGATCGGGGCTGGATCTCCATCATGGGCCAGGATCTGAACCGCGAAGAAGTACGTACACAGGTTTTACAACTACTGCCTGCGGGCGTAGAATGCACTGTAATCGAAGGAAATCCGGAGGGAATGAAGACATGTTAAATTTTACATCGCACACGGTAGATCAGATTAAAGACGCTTTTGGTATTTTGAGTGGGCAGCGTTATGAATTTATAATTGATGTAGAGGTTGAAGAGGACGACGAGCTCTACACCGAAAACGGGCTGTATATTCGCACCCTTTATTTAGTAGACGAAGAGAAAACAGGAATATTGAAATACGAGCTGATTGAAAAAGTAACGAACCGTTACATCGAGCTTGAATTGGAAGAGGATGAGTTGCAGGCTGTTGAGAGCTTCTGCAAAGAGCATGTGCAGGACGGAGCCGTAAAGTAACGTAATAGACCGCTTGGCTATGATAGCCACCTTATAACGAAGTATGTAAAGGAGTCCTGATGTAATGGATCAGGCTCCTTTTTTTCATGCTCTTTCAAGGAATATCCGTCTGTCTCAGCGCAGTCTGTCCCACACATTCACCATAAACAGCACAACTCCGGCCGCCAGTAGTACCCACCCCATGATGATCAAAACTCCAATATCAGGCACCCCGTACTTTTTGGCTACAATTGCTAATACCAGCACCGGCAAGCCGATATTATGCAGCCAAAAATGGACGCGTGCCAGCACAGTAACCGAAAGTGCAGGAAAGGCCACATAGATCAAACCTATCATTCCGAGAGCCGTCCAACCGAGCAAATGAATATGAGACTGAACGCTGGACAGGCTGTAATCGCCCGACACGTCAATAATCACACTAAGCAGCGCACTGAGGGCAAAATACACAGCAGCTATTTTAATGAATTGCTTTCCCATATGGAATCCTCCTCATAATTGTAGGCATTGTGAACATACCATCTATCATATCGAGGAAGAAGGTCAGGGGTGTGGGTGCTGTGAAGGATGTCATTTGACAAAAGCTTCAAATACACATAAAATCTTATTGCGTCAATACTTACCGTATTACTGTGTTTTCTCGGAGATGATAGCGAACTTCTCCGACAATAGGTCTGTATTTTTGACCATTGGTTTATTAGGATTCGCCATTAAAAGGAGCTTGAAATCATGAATGTATATCATAATACTTTGGGACTAATCGGGCGCACGCCGTTAGTAGAACTGAACAGCTATTCTCTGCCGAGGGGAATTCGTCTGTTCGCCAAGCTGGAGTTTATGAACCCCGGCGGCAGCGTGAAGGATCGGGTGGGCAAGGCTCTGATTGAAAAAGCCTTAAAAACAGGTCAGTTGAAGCCGGGTGGAACTTTAATTGAAGCCACAGCAGGCAATGCAGGTATCGGTCTCGCTATGGCAGCGCTTCATTATAATATCTCGGTTATTTTTGCTGTGCCTGAAAAGTTCAGTCAAGAAAAGCAAGATTTAATGAAGGCGCTGGGAGCGCGTATCGTTCATACCCCGACAAGTAAGGGGATGAAGGGAGCCATCGAGAAAACGAAGGAGCTGGCTGCTGAATTTCAAGATGCCTATTTGCCGCGTCAATTCAGCAATCCGGATAATCCAGAGGCTTATTACACGACGATGGGACCGGAAATTTGGAACGATCTGGACGGAAAAGTAGATGTATTTGTAGCAGGAGCAGGTTCGGGGGGAACCTTTATGGGGACCTCTCGTTACCTCAAGGAACAAAATGCATCTATTAAAACCGTAATTGTAGAGCCAGAAGGTTCCATTTTGAACGGCGGAGAATCGGGTTCGCATAAAACGGAAGGGATTGGCATGGAATTGATTCCTGAGTTTATCGATAAGGGTTATTTTAATGCCATTCACACGATTAGCGACGTCGATGCGTTTGACCGTGTCAAGGAGCTGGCAGCGCGTGAAGGACTTCTTGTCGGCAGTTCTTCCGGGTCGGCATTACATGCCGCTTTACTGGAAGCAGAGAACGCAGCGGATGGCGCACATATCGTCACCATTTTCCCGGATAGCAGTGAACGTTATCTGAGCAAAAAAATATATGAAGGCGGGATATAAAATGAAACGTAAAACAAAGCTGATTCACGGCGGCCTCCCTACCGATCCGCATACAGGTGCAGTTAACGTCCCTATTTATCAGGTAAGCACATATGAGCAAGAGGAAATCGGCGTTCATAAGGGCTACGAATATTCGCGTACAGGCAATCCGACCCGCTTTGCGCTGGAAGAGTTGATCAAGGAGCTGGAGGAAGGAAAACGCGGTTTTGCTTTTGGCTCGGGGATGGCAGCGATTCATGCGGTATTTTCACTGTTTAATGCAGGAGATCATATTTTGTTGACCGATGATGTATACGGGGGCACATACCGTATTGTAAGCAAGGTGCTTAACCGGATTGGCATTGAGGCTACATTTGTAGATACGACGGACCTGGAGGCTATCTCCAAAGCGATCCGTCCGAATACAAAGGCACTGTATGTAGAAACGCCTACGAATCCGCTGCTGAAAGTTACGGATATCCGTACGGTTTCGGAGCTGGTGAAAAAGCATGACCTGTTGCTGATCGTGGACAATACATTTGCCACTCCATATTGGCAGACACCACTTACGCTTGGAGCCGATATTGTCATTCACTCGGCTACCAAATATTTGGGCGGGCACAGCGATGTTGTAGCCGGTCTGGCTGTTGTGAACAGCGACGAGCTGGGAGAGCAGCTTCATTTTCTGCAAAACGCCATTGGTGCTATTCTCGGCCCGCATGATTCCTGGTTACTGATCCGCGGTATTAAAACATTGGGTCTGCGTATGGAAGCGATTGAGCAAAATGCCAAGGAAATTGCAGCCTTTTTGGAAAAACATCCGAAGGTTAGCAAAGTGTACTATCCTGGACTGGAAAGCCATTCGCAGCACGAGCTGTCCAAAGTTCAGGCCGAAGGCTTTGGCGGTATAATTTCCTTTGATGTAGGTAGCGATGCCAATGCGGTAGCACTACTGAAAAAACTGAAATATTTTACGCTGGCTGAGAGTCTGGGAGCAGTTGAAAGTCTGATTAGTGTTCCGGCACGTATGACACATGCCTCCATTCCGGTAGAACGCCGCGCAGAATTGGGCATTACCGAAGGACTGGTACGGATCTCAGTAGGAATTGAAGATCTTGAGGATTTAATCGAAGACTTACAGGCGGCATTGCAAGGCTAAGAATCGTTTGAAAAGGAAGGGGTGGCTGAGGCCGCCTCTTTTTTTTGAAAATGTGGAAGAAGGTATTGATTTCCCTATATAACCGAGTATAATACTTGGTAATAGGGTGCATCATAAGGAGAGAGACAATATGCAACTGATAAAAACACATAGCTATCTGCAAGTGGATGACTATTTGGATCTACTTAATTATGCGAAACAATTAAACGATACAGAGTGGCAGCAAGAGCTTAAAGAAGCCTTACAGCATCAATTGCTGGAGAATGGCAGAGAGACTAAAGATTCTGAAATCAATGCGCTTTGGCAGCATTTTGACCAGATCAACGATAGATTATTGGAGTTGTTTGATCTTTTACGAAATAGTAATAATTCGGTAGAGAGAAATTCGTGGAGCGAACAGATTTGGGAACTGAAGCTGGAACGCATCAAGTTAGAAAAGCAAATTCAAGCGAGATATGCACATTATTAAGGGTTCGGCATACCAATAAATATAACAAAACTAGATAAAAAAAGGCATGCAGCTGTAACTGCAATGCCAAGAATTTGCGAAAATCAGTTAAAAAATAATGCTCAATACAAAGAAATTATTTTGAAGTTTGTTTCATGTCGCGCATCATTTTCATCATCATCGTCATCATTTCGTCGCATTCTTGCATTTTAGTCATCATCATATCCATGTTCATGTCTATCATATCCATATCCGACATTTTTTCCATGCACATGTTCATGCTTTTCATTTTAGCCATCATGTCTTCCATACACATCATCATCATCATTTCCATACACATCTTTTCCATTGTTTTCCCTCCTCATCATTTGGAAATAGTAACTTCTTCCTAAACATACTATACCCTAGTAGAGATAGCAATAATCATGACAGCTAAAAACAGGTTTATAAGTATAGAAATTTTCAATAACGAAGTTAAGCACTCTGCTTTCTTCGTTTTTTTGTTTTTAAGAATAGCTTCTTTTTTTGAGAGAAGAAAGGAGTACGCAAAGGCGATAACGAATAGCTTTATATAGTTAAAATGAATGTTAACGGAGTATTATCGCGACGTCTCTGAGGAAACAAAAAACCTGGAGGGGGAATGTTATGAGGTTCACGCATCTGGAAAAAGCGACAACTGTGCTGTTGGATCATCCGGTTCGTCTGACGTCTGCTTATGCAGTCGGTCCGGTCAAGCTGCCGGAAAATTGCGGTGTGGGTAGGGCATGGTCTGATCATTTTACCCCTGAGGAATGGGATTTGGAAAGGGCTTGTAATGAAGAAGGACTGGAGCTTTCGGCTGGAGGAAAGGTAGCGTGCCGCTTATTAACTGAGCTGGACCCTCGAAACGCCGAATTGAATTTAGGTGTCTTTCCGCCCTTGACTGAGCAAGAAAGGCTTTTGCTGGTTTCGAATCTCCGCTGCGCGGCAGCACAGGAAGTTATTTTCAGACCGTTTGAAGGAACAGGACAAATTTGGGTGGACGGCATATTGGTATATGCGGAATCCGGTCCTTTGCGCTTGTATTTGGAGGAAGGTAATCATACGGTGGTGGTCGTTGCAGCCTTTATTCCCGATGAAGCTCGCTCTATTCGGATTAGTGGAACTCATATTTATGACAGTGCAGATGTGGCGGAGCTGCATCAGGAATTCGTAGAGCGCAATATACGTTTTCATATGACATGGCTGGAGGTGGAGAAACCCGCTGGCAGGGAGGGAGAAGACAGTCCGGTCTTGTTTTATTTGCTGCGCAAGGATCGCATAGATCTTCCTGTAGATCAGCCGTTATGGGTCGAGGTAACGAATGATGAGGGGACGCTGCTGGACCGGTTTCAGGCGGTTTGGGAACAGGAGCAGCAATATGTTTGGAATGAGGAAGTTACCGGGAATACGGGAATGCTGCATTTTACGGTTACATATCAGGACCATGAGGCAAGAGAGCATTATTTTGTGTACTCGATGCTTGTGCGGCCTTTGTCGGCGGTTGTGGAGGGTTTGCAAGAAGAGTACGACCAGTATAATCATTTTTATAATATAGATGCTCCCGGCTCTGTGAGGAATTTACAGGCAGAAGGCTTGCTGGAGGAACTGAAAAGGTTAACGGCTTTGCCGGAAGACCCTTTTGAAATCTGGGATTATCGCATAGTGCGGGAATATATCAAGCTGCTAAAACGGATTTTCACACATGCATATACGGAACGGCCTCAGCATCCATCTCGGAAAGATAACATCCTTTTGTGCCCTGACGGGATTGGCGAAGGCTTTTTTGTCTCTCGTTTGGACAACAGCCTGCAACGCTACACGATACAGCTTCCCCGAAACTATTCGGCGGATCGGCAGTATCCTCTCATCGTCCTGATGCCGGGCAAACGATATGAGCTGGGTCTGCCGGATTTTCAGAAACGGGGCTTTGGACAGGGCTGGGAAGAGGAAGCGATATTCGTCACTTTTTCGTGCCGTGGAGTTACGCTGGGCAGTTACATTGGCGAAGCCGCTTTTCTGGAGGCGCTGGATGTTATTCTGCAAGCGTACCGGGTGGAAGAAGACCGAATCTATCTGACGGGTTATTCTAACGGCGCATACGCTGCCTGGGCGATGGCACAGGCTTATCCTTCGCGTTTTGCGGCTATTGCCGTCATTGCTGGCTCACCGCATCCGAAGCATCTGATGAACTTACTGAATATGCCCATATTCAATATGGTTGGAGATCAGGATTACTTGTTTGCGCAAGCTTATACGGCTCCTGAAACTGAGCTTTCATCCGACCATTATAAAGGAGTAGTAGAACGGTGTGCCAACCATTGGGACACGCATGAGCTGAGGCTTTTGGACGGTGTACTGAGCTGGCTTATGCAATGGAAGAGAGTGATGGTACCTCAGCGTATTGCCTACCGAACGGAGCGGGGGAGACATAATCGCGCATATTGGCTGGAGCTGACGCAAGCGGATGAAAACGAGGAATACGCCGAGCTGTACGGTGAATTGAGCAAAACGGGTAAACTGGATATTAGAGCCGTCCACGCCGATGAATTTATCATTCACCTCTCACATGAACTCCTGCCATTGGAGCTTGCCCATGTCCATATTGGAGCGCGGATTTTCGTGTTGGATTTGCTAGAATATAACCGCTTTCGCTTCGTTAAAATAGAGTCGCGGGAACGCCCCTCACCTGAATATCGATTGATTGCTGAACGGGGTAGCGAAACGTATGGAAGTTTTGGAAAAGAAACGGATGACGAAACGGCAATGTTCAGGTTAAAAAGCGCAGGTCGGAATCCTTCTGGCTATGGTATGGGAGTGCTCGACGTTTATATGGGTCGCCTGCACATTGTCCTTCCCTCCAGCTATGCTACACCCGAAGAAGAGCAGGCGGTAAAACGGACGGCAAAGGCTTTGGCCAGCCCTCGGACAGCGACCTGGAATCCGTATATTGGCGTTCATTATCCAGTGGTGGCTTCTCACATGATTTCGGAGGAAGAACTGGCTGACAGTAACGTGATCTGTATCACCTCAGGCTTGTCCAGACATGAGCTGCTTCAGCGGCATCAAGCCCATTTGCAGATCACCTGTACGGAAAAAGGGTATATACTGGACGGCGATTTTACGGCAGGCGAGTATTGTCTTTCGTATATCCAGCCTGCCCCGTGGTCCACAAGCCAACAAATGCTTGTTGTGGCCACCAATTCTCCCCGCATGCTAGGTAAAAACCTGTTCACGCGCAGACTGATTATGCCCGGTTATTTTAACGGTCTGCACCCGTATTTGAACAAGGATATTATCGTGTATGACAGCAAGGGTGTGCGTGCTTTTAATTTTACTTCCATAAATCATGCGCAGCAAAAGCTGCAAGGCTGATCCAAAAGCCGTAATTAAAAACCGTCCGGAGGCACGCTGGCGATCCTGACGGTTTTTTTTGCTGCTTCATTGCAGTGGTTTGTCATGGTAATGACGTCATATATAGAAGGGCGTTAGGACAGATCAGTTTTTATACTGCTCCATCAGATATACGATCTTGACCTCATCGGCCAAATCGCCAAAGGGTTCATAAGGATTCTCCTGAATGATATGATATAAACGCTGAACTCGTTCCTTCGGCAGTTTGCGCACATATCTGGAAATAAAACCGGAGTGCGTGACCACGTAGCGCTTTTTACGGACAGCCGCACTGGCAACACGGACGAGAATATCCTCGCCTCCTGCCATTTCCAGAATGCGGCGTTCATAAAAGGTCACGTAACGGAACGTCCGATCCTTAATTAGCTCGCGATTTAATCTGGCAATCTCTCCGATATATCTGACCATAAGCGGCTCAAAGCTTTTGATCAGGAGAGGGTCGAGCGTTAGCTCCATATCCTTGCGGAGTACAAAAGATTGCAGCAAGGCGACCTGCTGGAGCCTTATCCGGTCGTTGTGGATGAGTACGGCAATCTCGCGCAGCATTTCATAGGAGACACGCTCGCTGAGCTGTCGCAGGGAAACCGCATTTTTATGATTGATGTTCAGGCCCTCTTTAATCTGCTCAATGCGGCCTCTGAACAGGCGTATAAGCTGCCTGCGCTGCTCATAGGGACGAATACGCTGCTGTAAAAGCACCAAGGGTAGAAGGAGAAGTGCGCCAACCGTACCACACAGGAGCATTTGCTGGGTGGAATGGCCGAAAAAGACGGCGGCGACCAGCAATACGATGCCAAAGGCAAGGTCCTTGCGAAAATAGAGCTTGGCTCTGTGGTGGGCATATTGCTCTACAGGCACCAGTGCATCGCGACCGCAAGACGTACATTTATCTTCCCATAGGGCAGTAAACTGTCCGCAACGCTTGCAGATCCGCAGCTTTTGGTACGCATGCTCGGTGTGGATAAACGGACGAAATTGTACAGGCTGTTTGGCACTACTCATTGCGATCACTTCTCCGGTTCAGCAGGGCTAGAAGCTCGGTGTTCATTTGTGTAATCGAGGGAGCGCGTTTTTTATGTATAGAGTAAGTGATTAATTTGATGGCGACAAAAAGAAACAAAATCGCCAAACATCCGTATGAGATCATAGTGTACTTCCTCTTTCTGCTCAGATTTTTACAGCGATATTTTACAAGGGCGGGTTTCGCTTCTGTCATTTTTGTCGTATAAAGGAGAAGGCTGGTGCCCGATTGCCCTTGTTGGGGTATAATTATATCATTACTGCAGGATATTGGTAAAATTCCGCGGTATAATAGGCTTCTTGGCTGTAATCAGGCTATTCGGGCATCATTTTCAGCTGGCTCTCATGTAAAACTCATTATAATTTAATAGTAGGGGAGTACAACTGTAATTTAGAATGAGAACTAACCGGCAAAGGGGTACAAGCGATGTTTAGTAGAGACAGAAAATGGTTTTTGGTCATCGGAATCATATGTGCAATGATCATGACCTCAATTTCGGTATGGCAGCCGCAGATGGCGAATGCCGCTTCAACCTCCGCCTCCAAGGTGGATGCCGTGCTGGTCGTCGATGTGAGTAATTCCATGAACACCAGTGATCCAGGCAAAATTGGCAATGAAGCCATGAAAATGTTCATTGATATGCTGTCGACGCAAAATGACAAGGTCGGCATTGTAGCGTATACGGATGTCGTACAGCGCGAGAAGGCTTTGCTTAATATTACGTCCGAAGCGGACAAGCAGGAACTGAAGTCGTTCATTGACGGGCTGAACCGGGGGGCGTATACTGACACCTCCGTAGGTGTCAAGGAAGCGATCCGCATTTTGCAGGATGGCAAGACAGCGGGACACGCGCCTATGATCGTCATGCTGGCCGATGGTAACAACGATTTAAATAAAACGACGGGCAGAACTGAAAGCCAATCCGATCAGGATATGGCGAAGGCTGTGGCCGAAGCTAAAAATAGCGGCGTTCCGATCTACACCATCGGTTTGAATGCAGATGGAAAACTGAATAAAAACAAGCTCGCAGACATTGCGCAGCAAACGGGCGGTAAATCTTTTATTACTAGCTCGGCGGATGACCTGCCGAACATCTTGAGTGAAATTTTCGCCAGCAATTTGAAGCTGAAGGTTGTTCCCTTGCAGTCTATTACAGCTAACGGCAACTATCAGGACGTTACAGTAACTGTACCGAACGATAGCGTGCTGGAGGCTAACATTTCGATTATGTCCTCCAAGCCGGTGGATGCGAGACTGATAGACCCGTCGGGCAACACCAAGCCGATTCCTTCAAGTGATGTACTGCTGTCCAAGTCGAAAAGCTACTCGTTGATAAAGTTGCTCAAGCCTGTGGCTGGCGACTGGAAGCTACAGGTCAAGGGAGTCCAGCAGGATCAGATTGATATTAATCTGGTGTTCAACTATGATTTGGAACTGAAACTGGACGCACCGCTTGCCAAAGCTTACAAAAAAGGTGACGCAGTCCAAATTCGTTCCTACCTGACGAGTAACAACCAGCAGCTTCAGGATCAGGAACTGTATGCAAATATGAATGCAGTTCTGAAGGTCAAGGACCTTGATTCCGGTACAACGAATGAGGTTCCATTGAAGAATGAGGGGGATGCCTTTACTGGCTCCTACACGATACCGGATGAGCATGACTATGAACTAACCGTCAGAGCAGAGGAAAAGAGCTTCTATCGTGAAACCCAGCCTGTGACCATCAGTGCCAAGGCTGCGGCGGGCAGTGGCACGAATAACGGTACTACGACGGCGCCGGCAGCACCTGCCGAGAAATCCAAGCTGCTGCCACTCATTCTTGCAGGGCTGGGACTGCTTGTTCTGCTGGTTGCCGCATTTTTCATCTGGAAGGCTGTCAAAAAAGCCAATCGTGGCTTCGTCGGACAAATCGTACTGGAAATTCGGGATGAAAATACCGGCGAAAAAACGTATCCGCAATACAAGAAGCTGAACACCTTCCGGGGTAAATTCAATCTGCACCAGTTGCTGCAACTGGCACCGGAATTTGCCGAAACCGATAAGGTGGTGTTCACGCCAGGCAATCAGGACCGTATCATGGTGTGCAGCACTCCGGAGATTACGATTGAAAAATCCGGACGCGCTGTAGATACAGGCAGTGGTCTTGAACTGAAAAACGGCGATCGCCTGACGATTCCGCTGGCAAGCGTGGACAAAACCATTTTGCTGGAATTCATTTCAGTAAACAGCTAAACGAACCCTTAGGAGGTCAAATCTATGAAACCAGTAGTTAGAGAGCATATCCAGCAATTAGACGTATCACTCGGCGGAGGGATCGTAAGCGATAAAATCAGGGTTGATACCATTGATAATCCCATTTTGATTATCGGACTCGGAGGGACGGGTATTGATGCCCTCCTCCGCTTGAAATATCAGATTAACCGCAGATTCAAGCTGCCAGCAGATCCGATTTCCAAGAAAAAAAGCGAGAAGCCGGACAACGTAGAATTTCTTGCTTTTGAAACAAATGAACAGGATCGTAACAAAAAATATAAAGGGATTGGGCTGGACCCGATCAACGAGTTTGTTCTGCTTTCCAATGCGGAAATCGGTGGTTTGCTGCAAAACCGCAGCATTTTGGAGCCATATATTACGGATTGGCTATCACCCGAGCTGAGCATTACCGATGGCATGAACGGGGCCGCAGGGGTGCGTCAGGCTGGACGTTTGCTGCTGTTCACCAAAATCAATCAAGTCGTGCAAAGCATTGATAAGAAAATCAAAACCCTGTCTGAAGGCACCAATAAGAAGCTGATGGTGTTCCTGCTGTCTGGTTTGTCCGGCGGTACGGGGAGCGGTACCTTCCTCGATATCTCGTATATCGTCCGTGGGATTATTGAGCGCGATTACGGCTCCGCAGGTGTAGACCGCGTGAACACACTCGGTTATCTGTTTACGCCGGACATTAATCTGGCGAACAAAAGCTTGAGCGAGCATACACGTGAATATATTAAAAAGAACGGCTATGCTGCGCTTAAAGAGCTGGATTACTGGATGAATGTGGACAGCCGCAGTGAACGGTTCAAACAGCAGTATGGCAACATTTTGACCGTAAATTCACCGTTGCCGCCATTTAATCTATGTCATCTCATTTCAGCGACGAATACAGAAGGCAAGCTACTGGAAAATGCCTATGATTACTGCATGAATGTCACCGCCGAGAACATCACCAACTTTATGGCGAGTGAGGAAAAGCAATCGGGCGAAGAGTTTGCCATTCATGACTATATCAGCAACATTCGTACCAATATTGCACAAATGAACAAGGCATATCCTGCCAACTACGATTACAATATTATCGGGGCTTCCTCAGCGGTACTGCCGATGGAGGAAATGACAACATATCTGGCCTTCCGGATGTTTGGCAAAATGTCCAAAATGTTCGAGCAATCGCCGAATCAAGAGGATGTCGAGAAGTTTGCTCGCAAGCTGGGTGTCGATCTCGATAGCATGATCAAAAACTTCGAATCACGTGTACCCGAGCCGCTGCCGGGCTTTGAAAACAGTGAACGATTAAGCTACAACAATGTAGTCAAAATGCAAGTTGTGAATATGGATACCGAGTTGGAGCAGACCTTCCTGACACGTGCGCGTGAGGAATATATCAAGGCGAAGAAGCAGCTTCCGGGTGAAATTACCGGGCAGTTTACCGACCAAATTCGCCGGATGTTCCTGCATCCCGAGCAAGGGCCGTTCTATGTATCCCGTATGATTTATACGGAAAAAGGCTTTAGCTTGCTGAAAATGCTGCTTTCGTACATTGAGACGTTGCGTGAATCACTGCATCGTATCCCTACGGATATTGAATGGGCGCGTGAACAGGCGGGTGAAAAGCTGGGCGATGCCAAGAGCGCATTCGTGTCCAAGGATAAAAAGAAAAATGCGTACATTGAAGCGAAAATCAATGAATACTGGCTTCGGGCCGATGTGGAGCGTACAGAGCAACTTATTGAATTTTATGAAGACCTGTATGATCTGCTGAATAAGGAAAACAGCCGCATTTATAATGTATTTACTGAAATTTTGAACGCGCTGAGCGCGATTTTCGAGAAGAATGGCGATCTGCTGATCAACGGCGAGGAGCAGTCCGATCACAGAGGCAACAAGACGTACTATTGGAATTTGGTCAGTGTACCGGATATTTCCGAAGTCGTAACCAAGTTGCTGGATAAGCGTGATGGTGATGATCTGATTCGTGATTTTGCTCAAGAGCTGCTGGAAAATTCGGATCAATGGGTGAAGGATCAGGATATCGACATCATTAGTTCCATCTCCAACTTCCTGACCGACAAGTTCGGTGATCTGATTACCCGTTCGATGGAGGATTTCCTCGTGATGAAATACGGGCAGGATGAGGCTATTGAAAAATTCGTGGAGCGCTATATTGCAAGCAAGCTGGATGAAGAAGCTGTGCCTGTGTTCCATCTGAGCAATAGCTCTGGTAACCTGTACTTCCCGTCATGGGGCTTCGTCTCGGTTCCGGTGCAGTCGCCTAATATCCTGAAAGGCGTTCGCAATTATCAAAATAATGCAATTGGTAAATCACACTTTACAATTAAAGAGAGCGAAGTCCGTAACCGGATTTTCTGGCTCAATACGCGTAATGGTGTGCCGTTGTTTGTTTATACGCCGCTCAAGGTGTATGAAGAAAGCTATGAAAAAACGATTCTCGACCGCGAAGGTATTGGCCGCCATCTAGTGCAAACAGGCCAGAATAACTGGACGAATCTGCCGTCACCGATTCCTGAAAAATCGTGGGGAGAAACGTATGTCAATTCGCGTGTGCAAGCTTACAATGCCCGCATTCGTAACGACTTCGACCGTGCCAAGTCCCTTGGCGTGATCCGTGAGAAGGATGTTGACCAGAATACGAGCAGCCGCTTTACTGTGCTGCGTTCACGTGCGCTGGATCTGAATGGCCTGCTGGCAGGCTACGATATGCGTTTGCAAGAATCCAAGCCGAATCTGGGTGAGGTGAAGAGAGCGTGGTCCGAGCTGAAACGTCTGCTGGCTGAAGGGCTGGAACAGGCGGGAAGCAAGGACATCTTTGGCAGCATCAATGAAGAGATGGCGAAGGAAAATCTAATCCGTTCACCGGAGTTAACGCAGGTGGTTCGTGAAGAGCTGACGAAATATACTCAAATTGAAGCGAAGGCCGCTGAGCTGGAAGCCTTGCTGGGCAAATATCAGGATGAGGAAAAATGGCTGGATCAGTTCATTCAGGCACTCTATACCGACACGATTACGAAGAAAGGTGCTTTGTATGTCTATGACCGTGATGAAGAGGAAGAGGCTTGGGAGCCGTTTGCCAATGTCATGAAAAGCCGTAATTACGTGGAGTTTGAAGTGTTTACGAACTTCCGTGGTCTGGAAGAGAAGAAATATGCAGCCCTGATGCGTAAGGCGGATCGTCGTGATGCTGTCCTGACTTCGTCCGAGGATATTACGCCGCTCTTGGCGAAGCTGGATGAACTGGCTGCAACCTACATGGAAGCCCGGAATCAATTGGAATATGAAAAGGTGGAGCTGGCTAACGGAGCGGAACTCTATGCGTTCTACGCTCAAATGTCCGGGAAACTAAACGATATCCGCAGAAAGTTGAAGTAAAGTATGAGAGAGCAGCTGTTACGTTATGCGGCTGACTATGCAGTCGCAGAGGATCAATTCATCGGTAGCGGGGATGGACGCAGCAGCATCCATTTCCCGTCCGTGTTTCTTTTTATCGGTGACCGTATGGGCCCGGCGATGAACACCATTGCAGATATCAACCGGACCAAGTGGGATAACAGTACAGGGGTAACGTACATCCACATCCGCTCGCAGGAGGATCATGCCGCTGTTGACCGTTCGATGGATGTCATTGCCCATACAGTAGCGGTACCGGAGGAAAGCAGCCACAAAACCGGACGCCGTGATTTGCATCAGGCTTTTTATACACATGAATCGCAATTGATTGAGCTTAACGCCGCGTTGCGCCGGGCTAGTGGGCACTTGGCGGATTACGGTCGCTTGTATTCCTCGTTCGAGCGTGTCCATTTGTCGATCCTGACGACAGCCGACGATCCCATGAATGTATTGGTTCCCGAGATTACGTTGTTGGCGGAATACATTTTTGCGCAGTCCTTTAAGTCGGTACAGATGGATTTGTACGTATTGGTCAGCGAAAGCGATCAGACAGCCCAATTTGGCTATAGCAGCGCAGCATCAGTCGCTTTTATGCGAGAACTGGACTATATCCAAAGTCCGGATTATACGTTCACGGCGCCACTGCATATGACTGAGGACAAACTGACCATTCCAGTATCTCATGCTCCGTCGCCGTTGTTCGATCTCGTCTATGTGCTGTCCGACAAGAACGAACGCGGTGTAACGGTGCCGAATAGCCTGCGAGAGAGCTGTGACATCATTTGCCATATTCAGCTTCTCAAAAACCGTTATCAGGCGGAAGATTCCTATCGGTCACAGGATGGGGGGTATAACAATACATCGTTTAAAAACAACATTATGACGGAATCCGGGCGGCAGGGCTATGTGTCGGCTGGATTTTCCCGGGTCAAGCGCCCTAATGAGTCGATTGCGCTTACGGTGCTGCATCACTTTTATGTGAAACTGCTGGCGCGTATGAGAACAGAGCAGGAATGGGATATACGCGATAAGCTGGATTATTTCGGTTTGGATGCTGCCGAGCGCAGCCGTACACGAAATGACCTCGTTCCTGGTAATGAGGCCATTACGGACATGAGCGCTTTAATGACCAGCGGAGCCAGCTACGGCTCGTTAAAGCGAATGACACTGCGCGAGGCGGAGGAAGCCTTGTTCGGACAGGGCTGTGAAGCCTTTTTTCGCGATAATTGTGAACGGATCGTACACAAACGGTTGGGGGATTTTCAGGCGGAATTACGTCTGCAAACGGCTGTGAACGAATCGGCCAAGGAGCACCCCGAGATCGGTTTGTTCGAGCTTACGGACTGGACGGATGAGAATAAGACCGGGAATGTGCTTACCGCCATTCGAGGACTGATTCGAGATACGTCCAATGACTTGCAGATCAGCGCTGCTGAGCTGGATGCCCTGTATAGCGGACGAGTGGAAGACCAGCCCTTTCAACGATTGCCGCTGATGGATAAACATAATGTGCGCAGCTTTATCCGTTACCTGACCGAGACGGTCTATGGGCACAAGCTGAACATGCTGCGGATTCAAACGGATCTGGAGCTACTTCGCCGTTATGAGCTGGCTCTTGAAAAATGGCATATGCAGGCGAAGCATATTACTGTACAGCTTGCCAATCTGGAGCGTGATCTGCATCAGGCTGCAACGGACAGCGTCCGTCAGGCTGACAGCTATACAGGTCAAAACCTGTTTGAGTACTATGAGCGTGTGACGGAAGATGTCATGCGTGAGCTGGAGACCAAGCGGGGAAAAGCTGTATTCTTTGATACCCGGCATATGGGTCCTGTGTCCAATTTGCTGGATGGAGGTCCGTCAAAGCTGGTGGATCGGCTCACACAGACTTGCCGCACCCTGATCCTCAGCGCACAACCGTTTAACCAGACATTCGAGGAAGAATTGCTGCGGCGGGCGAATGTGGCTGCTGCCTATGAAAATCGGCTGGTCGTTCCAAAGGATGAGCTGTTTAAAAAACTGTACCAAACGCTGGAGGAAAACGGCGGTATTAACGTACGTTTGCTGGATTACACTCATGAGCATCGGTATGAGGAAAAGTATTTCTTTGGTGACTACGAAGGCGAATTTCTTCCTTATGCGCTGGATGTGGATATTACCTCGCGCATTTACAAGCTGGGGTTTGTGCATGAGCGTCGCAGCAGCGGGGTAGAAAAGCTTCATTTGATGGGTGGTTTCCATCTGGAGGATCTGATGGTCTACCGCAACGGCAAGACGTATTATGAGACATATATCGCGAATGGTTTCGTGTTTCACGGGATCAACGCGGATCGGCTGCCGGAACTGCGGTAGCAACATGGTAATCCTACGAGGAATTTGCAAATTCCTCCTACTTTAATTATGGAAGGAAGCAACGATTCTTATGAAGCAGCGTAAATTTAATGTTCTCCTGCTGCTGTTCGGCTTGCTGGGCGCCGTAGTGGGCTTCATCATTGGAGAGCTGATTCTTAACAAACTGATAGGCCACTGGCCGCATATCATCGTGGTTGGGCTGTATTTTGGCATCATGGCGCTATGTATTGGCCTGGGATGCCTTATCGGCGAATGGATTTCGCCACAACTGAACGGGCCATCATGGCGGCAGCGGTACTCCGGGTTGTCCTGGAAGCTGCTGGTCCCTGCTACGCTGGTGATGCTGTTCGTGGCAGGGCTGCTGCTGGAGCTGGGCTACCAGGTAAACCCCGAAGGTCGCAAAAGTGTACAGGATCTCGTGCTCGTCATTGATAATTCCGGGAGTATGCAGCAAACAGATCCCGACAATGAACGTCTGACAGCCGCCAAGAGTCTAATTGGTCAAATGGATGGAGACAAGCGGGTAGCCATCGTTTCCTTTGAGTCCACTGCGCAGTTGGTTCAGCCGTTTACCCCGATTGGCACAGATGCGGAGAAGCAAGCCGTTTATGCCAAGATCGACAGCATGCAGACCTTAATGACAGGCGGCACAGAAATCGGTCTTGCTTTGGATGAAACCATCAAAGAAATCGAAACTCAGGGTAATGCGGAAAAGGGCTCTCTCGTTATTATGCTGTCTGACGGCTTTAGTAGGCTGGATACTCAGACGGCATTGGCTCCTTACATCGCCCGGCAGATTCCGATTAATACAATCGGTCTGAAGCTCGCTGAATCTGATGGTATAGCATTATTGCAAAATATTGCCCAAATGACGGGTGGAACTTACTTCAATGTGGCGAATGCGCAAGGCCTTACGCAGGCGTTCGGTAAAATTTATGACAAAATCGGCGATCGTACTCTGGTAACGGAGCGAACAGGTGAGTATGCCGACAGTCTGTATTTTGCCATTTACCGTGTAACTGCACTGGTAATTATTGGAGTACTGCTGGGATTGGCACTCGGACTGATGTTCGATAACCGTTTTCTAGCGCGGAATTTCGCGATTGGCGGGATTCCTGCCGGATTGCTTGCTGGCTTTATTTTGGAAAAGGGCCTGTCCGGCTCGCCCATCGGTGATTTGATGATTCGTTTGGTGGCAGCGCTCGTATTGGCGGCCCTTATCGCCGTCTTTTCGCTCGTGTTGCCAGTTGCGGAAAATACTCGCCGTTCTTCCGGCGGAGGAAACCCTGGTGCGTCATCAGGTCGCAGGACAAGAGCGCCGGAAGGCCCGCCGCGTAATCGACGAAGCAGTGGATTTTAGAACGGGAGGCTGGAACTTATGCAGTATAGGGATGCACAGCCCGGTGATCCTGTTATTTCGGAGCTGAACCACAAAATTGACGACAACCGGGTTGTGCTTCGCTGGCAGTGGCCGGAAGGAGTCGCCGTGGTATATATTGCGAAACAATTAGCCGATCCGGGTGTGAACGGGCAGGAGGATACCGAAGCCTTGCCGCCTTTTTCAAGCCTTAAGCTCTTTACACGTGAGGAGTACAAGGCTGCTGGCAGCTACCGTGACCGGATCGATGGCATTGGACGCGTGCGGTATACCGTGTATCCGGCTGTGCGGGAGGACGGAGATACTTTTGTAATCCGTCAGCAGGATGGAGCTAATCGGCTGGAGCTGAGCACGGGTAAAGCTAAAATCAGATATGCGGTTCACCATAAAAAAGGCTGGTTTCGCAGCCGCAAAACGGTGCAGATTCAGGTGACGGCTGAAGTTCCTGTTCCGCAGGAGGCGCTTTGCTATGTGAAAAAGCGTGGTGGCTATCCGGCGGACCGGGAAGACGGAACCTTGTACCCGTTTACGGCACCGTTTGTCGCGGGACGGAATGTGTTGCCCGCTGTCGAAGTAGGCGGAGATGAATTTGTGCGGCTGTTTTTTACGGACGGCCAGAAATATGGCACGGTATATGAATTAGTCCCTGAATGAAAGGAGGCCGCAACCGATGAGTTTTCTTAGCAATTTATTCAGAAGAAAGCCGCAGGCAGCACCAAGGCCGTTATTTTATGATATTGTGTGCCCTTATTGCTTTAGTAAGTTTTCCCCGGAGGAAGTTGTATTCCGTGCTTCCCATCACCGTGAGGATGACGAGGATTACGCTTTGGGCGAGGATGAGCTGCTGAACAAATACCGGGAGCGCTTTGGTTTGGACAGCGTGCATGATATGGAGGCCATTCTTCATCCCCTTGGTGTTCCTGAGGAACACCGTTTGTACTCGGATCATGTACTGACAGGTCTGACGGATCGCTATGGTGAGCTAACACGTCGCAGATTGTGTCCGCATTGCCATAACGAGCTGCCTGTGACCGCGGGCAAGGTGCCGAGTAATATCATTTCGATTATTGGAGCTTCACAGGCAGGGAAATCCGTCTATATGACCTCCCTGATTCACACGTTGCAGCATGTTACGGCCGATCATTTTGATGCGGCTTGCATGCCGCTCAATGCGGAGATCAGTCGAAAGTTTCGTACGATGTATGAGGAACCTTTGTTTGAGCGAGGGGATCTGCTGACCTCTACACAGAAGGAAAAGATGCAGGAGCCTTTTATCTTCCAGTTTGTATTTAAGGATGAGGAAAAGCCGCCACTGACGCTGGTGTTTTTTGATGTCGCCGGTGAGGGGATGGTCGATCAGGACTATCTGGGTCTGCACGGACAGCATATTAAAAACTCGGCGGGTATTTTGTTTATGGTTGATCCGCTGCAAATCCGCTCTATTCGGGAGCGTATCAAGATCAACATCGGCGACAAGCCGGGCGAGTTTGTTTCGCAATATGATGAGCCGCGTGATGTCGTACTTACGATGTTCGGTGATTTTATCGCATATCAGGAAAAAGGGAAGACGGACATTCCAACCGCCATTGTCCTGACCAAAAGCGACATGCTCACTGCGCTGGCAGATGAAGAAGGCACGTACATCAAGACGAACAGCAATATTTTTAATCCAATGGAGCACCGGAAGTATATGGATTTGGATGAGTTCGCGAACATTGATGGCGAAGTGCGACGGTTTATTGAAAAGGTGGATAAGCCGTTCAAGGGCACGATGGATGTGTATTTTACAGACACGGCCTATTTTGCGGTTTCCGCCTTGGGCAGCAATCCGGTAGATCAAAAGCTGCAAGGGCTGGTTAGTCCGATCCGTGTGGATGAGCCCTTCATTTGGCTGCTTTACAAGCTGAAGTACATTGAGGGGAGAGAATCACAGTGAGTAATTCTACCTCTCATTTGATACAGCAGCAGATGTACACACGGGAACGGCGTGGTATTTTAGTCGTCGTGT
>NZ_JTHP01000009.1 GCF_000943545.1 Paenibacillus terrae | reverse complement strand
CTTTTTCTTGTTTTATGCAAATTCGCAATCCTGTGAGGAGGTCTTTTAATCGTGCCCGATTGCAATCCACAGAATCAAACCTTCACAAACCGAACCTGCGTGTCTGCGTTCCACAGTGAACACCGTCGAATCTCTCTGACAATTCGTGACAGATACTATTACCCCAGGTATGCTCGCATTACCTGTGATTGCATAACGCACGTCCTGGAATGGCTGCTCAAACACAATGCTCACATCATCCCTGTCCGCTTCTGCGGGAATGTAAAAAGGAATGCTGCCAAACCGTGTTGAGGCCACTCTTGAATTAAATGTATGCTCACGAAGAAGCCCGTCATCATAAGTCACGTTAAGCGGAGGTTCGTCATCATCCGTAAAAGCAGCAGCAGGCTTGTCAGCAGACAACGCTACCCGCTGCTGCTTGGGGCGATGCCTGCCTTCAGCAATGTGGATACTGGTAATGGAGCAATCCAGCAACGATTCCTGCTCTGACTGACCTCTGTATGCTATAGACGATATGCCTTCTTCTGTATTATGTTCCGTATCTGCCTCAGGCACAGACAGCAGCAGTACAGACGCCCGGTTCATCAGCATGGCTTCCTCCAGTGTCTTGGGAAGCTTATGCTTCCGCCATGCTGCTTCATCCACAGTGATAGGGTCATGAGTTGGAGCTTGGGTATCCACGATTGACTTTACACTTGCCGTTTCCCGCTGAATCGGTTTGCCGGATACGGAAGACGTTTTATTTTTGTCTATTCGAGGGGAGGGAACCGCGTTGGAAAGGTTACGCCGCGCTGTTCTTTTATCCTTACTATTATGGTTCATACGATGGTTCATAATGACCGCTCCTTTGGACAGGAGTGAACCAGCGGTCGCTCCGCTTCATTCACCCGGCTGGGAATCATGCTAATGCCTATACGATAGCCTATGCTCACAGTTGGGCTCATGTCACTACGTTACGCAATCCAGCATGATTTGCGCCCAGCGCTGTGCTGAATGCTGCCATAAAAACCGTTTTCGTACCTCGGCAATCCCGGCCTCTCCCATGCGCCGCCGCAAGTCAGGCTGCTGGAGCAGTCCAATGACAACAGCAGCCATTTCCTGCTCCCCCGGAGATGGAGACACAAGCCAGCCCGTCTCCCCGTGCCGTACAACCTCTGGGATGCCGCCCGTACGGGAAGCAACTACGGGCACGCCTGCGGCCATCGCCTCCAGATTGACCAGCCCGAAGGCCTCATCTCTCACCGAAGGAACAACGGTCACATCGGCCAACTGATATAGCGAGGCCAATGCCGGATGGGGAACATAGTCGAGAAACTTGACGTGCTTTCCCATCCTGAGCTTACGTGTCTGCCGATGCAGCGACACCGAGTAAGGCGTGAGGCGATCCTGCCCGTAATAGGCGCTGCCCGCAATGAGCAGCAGCACATCCGGGCAGGTACGGGAGATGCGCGGCAGGGCCTTGAGCAGCCGATGAACGCCTTTACCCGGCACCAGCCTGCCCGCGTAGAACACGATCCGACGGCCCGCCCAGCCGAAATCGTTCAGCCGTGCCGCTCTGACCGCTTCTGCCGCAGGGGTCCAACGCGGCAGGAAATCGCCAGGATGAATGCCCAGCTCATTTATAGCGATGCGTCGCCTGACAGCATCAGAGCTGTCAGCGGTCACGGCTGCCCGCATGTAGGCGCTGTTCACGATGATCCGCTCCATCGGCAACAGCAGTCGATCCACTTCCTTCCGTTTGAGGTGCGGCTCCCGGATGAAAGTGGTCGAATGCAAAGTTAGCACGATCCGGCTATCGGGCAAAGCGTTGTGGATCGCATATGCCGCAGCCGGGCGGTTGTGTACATCCACCACCGCAGGTGACCATCTTTTCAGGTCAGCAATCACCTCGGGAATATAACTTGGCCCCTGCTTATAACGTATGCATGGCACCCCGTCCACATCGGCGGTATCCGGTACCTCTTCTCCCCGTATGCCGTATATCTGTACCTGAAGCTTATCGCTGGCCAGCGGTACCATATGGGCAATAACCCGCTCTACCGAGCTGCTGCGGGGCGAAGGTATAACAAAAGAGCCCGGTGTAATAACTGCTACCTTCGGCCTCTGCATCAGCCCTGCACCTTCTTTCCTCTTTGATTCAAGCTCTCTCCTGCAAATTCTCTTCAACACTCATGGTGTATCATATCGCCCCCCTGCCTGAAAGGTGCCTGGCTCCTCACTTTGGGCAAGCAGCAAGGCTACCGTCCATGCCTGGCCGATCTTTGATACATATGATGGACTAGAACCACTGAATTGTCAGTTGGAGTCACAACAAGGAAGGGCGGACATACCCATGCTGCATGTCGGCGTCATGCTCAACCCGGCAACGTACCGGGGCATCCCCGCCATGAGGACCGGATATGAATCACTCACCAATTACGTGGACGCCGGGTTGAGCCATGAGCTAATCCCCTGCTTTCTTCGTTTGGAGGAAATTCATATACTGACCGGAACATGCCGGGCTTTTGTTAAACATGGTAACGGCTATCAGCAGATGACTCTCCCGTTGCCACGGGTCATCCACAATCGGACTCTCTATCGGCAAAACGAAAACTCCCGTGAAATCAACAGACTGGTGCAGAACGGAATTTATATCTTTAATGAACAAAACCGTTTCCGTAAGGACCACATACATGCGATATTGCAGGAGGACCCTCTGCTGTACCCCCATCTTCCGCGAACGCTACAAGGCAATCTGGCTTCAATTCGTACTTTGATGGAGCAGACCGGAGATGTCATCATCAAGCCAAGCAGCGGGAGCATCGGCAGAGGAATTATGCGCCTGAGACGTTCCCGTGGTGACTGGACTTTACAATGCGCACATCCCACTGTACCCGATCGGTGGATCACACTGCGCCTGTACGCCGGAGAACTGCCTTCATTTCTACACAAGCGGTTACTGCGTAGTCCTCATATCGTGCAGGAAACATTACCGCTCGCTTTGTATAACAACCGTCCTTTTGATATTCGTGTGACGGTGCAACGCGGATATGGCGGTATTTGGAGCGTGACAGGCATGTTTGCCAAAATTGCTCCTTCCCACACCTTCGTTTCCAATGTGGCGCAGGGCGGCTCGGCCCGTTCCTTGCCAGAGGTGTTGTCACAGGCACAGACCGCTCAGCCATGGAACGCAGCCCGTCTGATGAATGAATTGGAAAGACTCGCGCTGCAAATCGTTCATCGGCTGGCACAAAACCTTCCCCGGCTGGCTGACGTCGGTCTGGACCTGGGCATTACGCAGGAAGGCAAGATTGTTTTTATCGAATGCAACGGCCGCGATCAGCGCTACGGCTTCAGCCAGGCAGGCATGAACAATGTCTGGAAAGAAACGTACACTCAGCCGATGGCTTATGCGCGTTGGCTTCTCGAACGGATGCCCCCGGCAGACACCGACCGTTCACTCGACCGTCCACTGTATTGATTTACGTCACATTCTGTGTCAATATAGTTCAGAGCGGCCGGACAGGTTCCGGCCAAGACGGCTCGGAAATGAACAAGGGGGATCTGAAATGGCAAAACAGTGGCTGCGGCTCATGACTGAGCTATCATCGCGCAAGTGGGTGTGCCGGGTTGTGGGTTCCTTCGCGCAAAGCGGTGCAAGCCGACTTTTTATCCCCACCTTTATACGTACGTACCAGATCCAGACGCATGAGGCTGAACAGGAATGGAAGGAATACCGTTCCCTGAACGCCTATTTTACACGCAAATTAAAAGCGGGCATGCGCCCGATTGATACGAACGCCGAGGTGATGACCAGTCCGGTGGATGCGCGGATTAACTTCACTGGCCCAATTACGTCCGGCACTATTTTGAATGTCAAAGGTCAGGACTATACGCTGGATGAGCTGCTTAACCGTTCGCCGCGTCTTGAGAAATACACGCACGGCTATGCCTTTGTGCTGTATCTCAGCCCGACCGATTATCATCGTATTCATGCGCCGGTATCCGGTACACTGGTGGAGAAGGAGCATTTGCGTGGCAAGGTATATCCGGTGAATGACTTCGGCTTACAGCACATGAGAGCGGTTCTGAGCCGCAATGAACGGCAGATTACGTACATTGCCCATGAATACGGCGAGGTGGCGGTCGTCAAGGTTGGCGCGATGAATGTAAGCAGCATCAAATACACCGATGATGAAGCTGTCTCATGGGAAAAAGGCGAGGATCTCGCATATTTCGAGTTTGGATCAACCGTCGTTTTGCTGACCGAAAACGGCACGTTTGATCCTGACCCTGCGCTGAAGCTTGGAGATGTAGTTAGAATGGGGCAGCGTCTCGGTTGCTTCCGGCACGATCCCAAAGCGTAAGCAAGTTTGCCGTTACAGCATGACAACAGCAACATATATGAAAAAGGACCCCAGCATTGCTCAGGTCCTTTTTGTGTTTATCTTTTTATTCGTTATAGGAAATATGCTCAGAACCACACGTTCACCGCTCCGTCGCTTGGCTACAGCCTGTCCACCCGCTCATTCCTTCACCTGATCTCGGACGGACTTTTCCCCGTGTACTGCTTGAATTGGCGGCTGAAGAAAAAAATGTCGCGGTATCCCAAAGCCTCTGCCACCTCAGTCACATTCATTCCGGCATACAGCAACAGATGCTGTGCGCGCTCAATTCGCATGCTGATGATATGAGATTGAGCGGAAACACCCAGCAACTCCTTAAATTTGATTGAAAAATAGCGCGGTGACAGCCCTGCCCGTGCCGCCAAATCCTCGACGCGATGAGGAAGCCCCGGATGCTGGCGCACATAATTGGCCGTTTCCCGGATGACCTCGGTGAGCTGGTGGCTGGCCGGCCGCTCCTGTGGCTCCTTGCGGTCGGCACGCAGCAGATGTATCATGAGCTGCTTCAGGATTAGCCTGCCCTCCTCCTCGGCCCCGTAAGCACGTTCCAGGCGCAGACGGACGTACCTGGCAAGCATATGCTCCACCTCGATCGTTTCCTCCAGCATACGATAGCTTGCAGGGATGATCTCCGGCTGCTCGGTAAGATCAAAATGAATATAGGTAAGTATTAGCGGCTTTTGCGGGTTATGTGTGGCACGAGTATCATCCCCCGGCTTGAACAGGAAGCAGCTTCCTTTGCTTACCGGATAGGACTCCCCGTTCAATACAACCGTTCCTTCACCGCTCCATACATAAAATAAATCATAGTTTGGCATCGGCCTTTCGCGCACCTGCCATTTCCAGCCCGGCTCGCACACAATTTTGGCAAAGGCGGACAACAGGATGAATGATGACGCAGACGTATCCAGCAAAATCTGTACCTCCTTATGCTATTCTTTCGTTGTCCTTGATCCCGTTAAATTATAATATAAGCGCAGAACAGCCATTACGCAAAAAATAAAGCCTTCCCTCCCCATGGATTTATGCTCCAGCAGGTCAGGAGAGCTTCGTTGACGCTTTTGCGTGACGCTTACCGTGTGTAATGCTATAATATGTAATCAAAATGACTTGGAAGGATGAAACCGGAATGAATCCACTGGCAGCGCAGTTAAACCGCAACATTCAGGCAGGCAACGAGCATGTATATGAAATGCTTTCTCTTTTAGGTAAAGAGATTTATTTCCCAAAAGAAGGAATTTTAAGTCAATCCGCTGAGGCGGGGAAACTTGCTAAAAAGTACAACGCTACAATTGGTATTGCTACCGAGGGTAGCGGTCCTATGCATTTGGAGGTCATTCAGGAGAAGCTGTCTGCATACAGCCCCAAGGACCTGTACCCTTATGCGCCTCCTGCGGGCAAGCCCGAACTGCGTAGTGTATGGCGGGAAAAAATGCTGAAGGAAAACCCGTCGCTCGCTGGAAAAAGCTACGGCCTACCTGTGGTTACGAACGCGCTGACTCATGGTTTGAGCATCGTTGCCGACCTGTTTACGGATGAAGGGGATGCTGTCATTTATCCGGACAAAAACTGGGAAAATTATGAGTTGACCTTCGGTATTCGCCGTCATGGACGATTGGTGAATTTCCCGTTGTTCACAGAGGATCAACGTTTTAATAGTGAGGGGTTACGTGAAGCGCTGCTGGCGCAGAAGGAATACGGCAAAGCCATCGTTGTACTGAACTTCCCGAACAACCCGACCGGGTATACACCAGGAATCGAAGAAGGCAAAGCGATTGTTGCTGCCATTCAGGAAGCAGCAGAAGCAGGCATCAATGTTGTAGTTGTGACAGATGACGCTTATTTTGGCCTGTTCTTCGAGGATTCGCTACATGAATCGCTATTCGGCCAGTTGGCTGGACTTCATCCAAGAATTTTACCAGTCAAAATTGACGGAGCTACCAAAGAAGAATTCGTTTGGGGCTTCCGTGTCGGATTTATTACCTTTGCTTCGGAACATCAGGACGTGCTGAGCGCACTGGAGCAAAAAACACTGGGAATTATACGGGCAACGATTTCCAGCGGCCCTCACCCGTCGCAAACCTTCGTGCTGGATGCTCTCAAATCACCGGATTTTGAGCAACAGAAGGAAGAAAAGTTCCAAATCATGAAAGGCCGGGCCAACAAGGTCAAGGCGTTACTTGATAGCGGAAAATACGGAGATGTATGGAGTTACTATCCTTTCAACTCGGGTTATTTCATGTGTCTCAAGCTGAACGGCTTGTCCGCCGAACAACTGCGCACACATCTGCTGGAGCAATATGGGGTGGGAACGATTGCACTGGGTGAGCATGATCTCCGTATCGCATTCTCCTGTATCGAGGAAGAATATCTGGAAGACTTGTACGACATTGTTTATCGTGGTGTGCAAGACTTATTGAACGCCTAATCTAATCGGTCGGTATTAACTGGTTAGACTTATAGCTGGATTAAGCGGTGTGCCGGATGTTGCGGCATACCGTTTTTTTATATCCCCTGTTGAACGATTCATTCACAACTCGAAGCACTTATCCCTCAGCAGCCAGCAAAGATTGTTGCGCCAGCGGCAGCAAAATGATAACCTCCGTACCCGCTCCCGGCTCGCTCTCATACCGTATACTGCCGTTCATCGCTTCAATCATGCGAAAAGAGACTGCTGTTCCCAGCCCTGTTCCTACTTCTTTGGTCGAAAAAAACAAAGTGCCTACCCGTTCCAGATGTTCCGGGCTCATGCCTTTTCCAGTATCCTTGATATTCAGACATGCCTTCTCTTCCTGAACTGCCAGCTTTATGTCTACCTTGCCTCCATCTTCCGCAGCCTCAATCGCATTTTTCGTGATATGAATTAACGCCTGCAACAGTTGATTACGATCCGTATGTAGATATATATCATTCCTCAGCTCCGTCTGCATTCTTACGCCTTGCTTGGCCGCCATCGGTTTCAGGAGCAGAACAATCTGTTGAACCATGCCGGACAGATCCATCAGCTCTGTCTTCCCAATCTGCGGCTTGGATAAATTCAAATAGTCGCTAATGATTCTTTCAGCCCGATCCACCTCCGCCAGCGCCAACGCCATATATCTGCGGTTTTTTCCTTCCAGCCCTGACTGGGCCATTTGCAGGAACCCTTTTACGACCGTCAACGGATTACGAACTTCGTGAGCCATGGAAGCGGCCAGTTCCCCTAACGTATTGAGACGTTCAGCATATTTGATCTTTTTTCTCATCTCTTCCCGTTCGAGACTAAACTCCATCCAGCAAGAGGCAGCTCCGATATTTAGAAATTGAATTATAGCAAACCAAAGGACCCCCTTGATCAGCTCGACTTCATCCTCATCCAGTCTGCCGTTGGCCCAGGAATGCATCATAAGAATAACCAGCATGATCACATTCATCCACACACTCATGAGCAAGTTTATCAACACTCGGGCCAGCATGCCTTTGAGCTGCATAAATCTTTTTCTCACCAGGAGAGGTCCGAGATAACATAACAGCATGCTAATCAGCCCCACCCCGATGGAATCAGGTCCAACATAAATGCGGGCCATCACCATAAGTGTTATATTCACCAGTCCTGCTACGGGGCCAAAATATAAAACGGAGAGGATCAGCGGAACATATCGGAGATCCCAAAACAAGCCGTACCAGCTATACGAGAAAATAAGACAAAGCACAGAAGAGATACCCAGCACCCCTCCCATGAGCAATGGGGCATGTTTCATATGTCGATGATCCGATAAAGTGCTATACACCAGCAAGGGTACAAAAACCAGAAATATATTCACGAGCAGCTTGTCTGCCAGCATCTCGTTGTTCCCACTTTCCAAGTGATAATGATTACATACTTCTTCTATTCTCGACAAAACGTGGCTTTTCCTCTCTATCCCCCCCTATCCGTTGAAAAAAATAAGGCGATCCGGCAATGTACCTCCACAATGGCCCACGCAATACGAAAATGCTCTTCATAATATACGGTGTATCCTACATCACGATGACCGAGAGGAGAATGAGCATGGGAGCAGAAGAAACAAGAGGCGGTTACGGTGGTTTCGGCGCATTCACAAGCACAGGAACGATTCTGGTGCTGTTCATTTTGTTAGTGATCATCAGCAAAACGATTTTCATTTAAGCAGACGGACATCTGCGCCCACGGCTGACCCATAGCAGTACCAACGCAAAAAGGCTATTCTGCAAACAGCGCTTGCTGCTTACGGAATAGCCTTTGTTTTTACTTTATACACACAGGATCAAACTTCTTCCTCATCTTGACCGTCCAGACGCCATTTTTTCGCCTGAGCGCCTCGTACCAGGTATACTACCAACACTCCACCAGCCAGCGTAAGCAGCGTGGAGATCAGCCCTTCAGTTCCTCTCAACAAAAAAGGAAGCCACAGGACGACCGCAACCGGCAACAGCAGCCGGACAACAAAGTCCAGGAAAGACGCACGGCGGATATGTGCAGGAAGCGGATAGAGCTGGAGCCATAACGAATCCTTGTGGTACTGCCTTAGCGAAGTAATCTGCACGCCGATCAGGAATATAAAAAATAAATACACAGCGATACCGATCCAACTCGTATGCGTGATCCATATAATCAACAGGCCGAGGATACCCAGTCGTATCACCATCCCCACAGGCTCTGTACGCACAAAGGTCTTGAACAGCAGGTAACGATAAGCTCCCCTTTTGTCCCACGGTATGTTACCACTCAACCAGGACAACCAGCGACGCGGAGTCACTCTCTGCGTAAGGGCCGGCACATCTACAAACCAGCCCAAAGTACGCATCACACGGGCAGCCTGAATGCCTTCTGTACGGATCAGGTTTTCCCATGCCACCAGCAGCTTGACCGGAAAACGCAGGACAAGCACGTACACCACACCCACCAGCAAGATAAACGGCAAGCTGCGCAGCGGAGGCTGCCACAGCCATGCAGCTACCAGCAGCACTGCCAGCACCCAGCGAAGCAGACGATACCCCATACTTGCGCCGCGCGATACCATGCGCAGCTCCTGCCAGCCGCCATAGCTGAACAGCAGCTTCAGCAGCACGAACAGCAGTATGGTCAGCAGCAGTGGCTTAGGCGCAGTATCGCTGCGGATATACAGCGGCCATGCGATCACTAGCAGCAACAGCAGGCCGAATATTTTATACACCACGCCACGGATACGGCTGGACTTAAAATATTGGTGCATCGCATGCTCCTGCGGGCGCAGGAAGACGATATCGGCTTCATTCAAATACGTACGGAAGCTCACATGAGCGACCGGAACGGCTACAATGAGCATAATCCAGCGGATGGGCAAATCCGGTGGGATATGCATAATCAGCGACGTATACCACGCGGCAAAGGCAATCAGCGCAAAGCCGAAGACGACCGCCAGGCCGCTCTGAATGACATAGCCGAGATAAGGCAGCACTTGTCCCCAGAACGCAACACGTCTTTCTTTATGCAAGCGTTGCAAATCCATGCTCATTCCCTGCCCTGTACCAGCTCATAAAATGCATCTTCCAGCGGCATGCCCGGCTTACCCGCCTGTGCTGTCACTTCGTCCAGCGTACCCTGTGCAATGATGGCACCCTGATGAAGCACAATGAAACGATCACAATAATTTTCAATCGTGGACAAAATATGAGAACTGAGCAAAATGGACGAGCCCGAGCGCTTCATTTCCAGCATAAAATCAAGCAGGGAACGAATACCGAGCGGGTCCAGACCCAAAAATGGCTCATCAATGACATATAGCGGCGGTCCCGCCAAAAATGCGCACATAATCATCACTTTCTGGCGCATCCCTTTGGAAAGATGCATCGACATGCTTCCGCTCTTATCCCGCATACGGAACAAGTCCAGCATTTGGTCACTGCGGGTGCGGAAATCAGCTTCACTGACTCCATACGCTCTGGCGGTGAATTCCATATGCTCCATCACGGTCATTTCAGGATACAGCTCTGGAGACTCGGGTACAAAAGCAATGGCTCCCTGATACTGCTCGGGATTTTCCGCCTGCTTATGTCCCTGCACGCGGATTTCTCCCGCCTGCGGTGTCATCAGTCCCAAAATATGCTTCATCGTCGTACTTTTCCCGGCTCCGTTCAGACCGATCAGCCCCACCATTTCGCCCGGCTTTACATCCAGAGAAATCTGGTGCAGCACCGGGCGCTTGGCGCTGTATCCGCCTGTCAGTCCATTAATTTGCAATACAGGCTGTTGTTCCATGGCTCCCCCTCTTCTCACTTATCCGTTCGGTTTTGACCCTTTTTCCTTCAGCCATCTTGGTGCTCCCTTGTTTTTACGATCACGCTCGCGCTGCGCTTTCCCTGCTTTGGACAAAGCCGCTCCTTTGCCCTTACCTGGAGCCGAGCTATTTGCCGTAGTTCTGCCAGGACGACCGTTCTCACCGCGGGCAGGTGCCTTGCGGCTTTCCACTGGTGCTCCGTCAGAAGTAGGTCTGGCTTCGGATGGCCTTGCAGGCGCTCGCTTGGCATCCACCGGACGCGGTACGACAACCCGGCCTCCGTGCAACGCACGCTCCGCAATGTCGATGCCCAGTTCACGGGAAAACTTACGCATGATGAATGTTTCACGGTCGGTAACAACCGACGCAACCAGTCCTTTACGTCCCATTCGTCCGGTCCGTCCCGCACGGTGAACATAAGCCTGACTGTCCGTAGCCGGATCAAAATGGATCACCATTTCCAGTCCCTCAATATCCAGACCACGGGCTGCCACATCGGAAGCAATCAGCACCTTGAGCTTGTCCGCACGAAACTGGGCCAGCACGTTAGTACGTGTAACTTTGTCCGCATCGCCGTACAGGGATGCTGTAGTCAGTCCCATATGCTTGAGCTTGGCCTCAATCTCCCCGATAGCATTGGTGGTATTGACGAACACCAGCGCTTTTCTCGGATTAAAATGACGCACCAGTCGGCGCAGCATGTCCACCTTATCCCGTTCTTCGGATACAAAGTAATAGTGCTCCAGACCGCTGGCCGTCTTCTGGTCAGGATCAATCCCAATTTCCACGTAATCCTGCATTTCCCGCTTGGCCAGCGCTTGAATTTCGTCGTTCAGCGTCGCGGACAAAAATACTAACTGACGGTCACGCTGGGCGGTGCCCAAGATGTTCGTGACATCGCCTGCTCCCCCGAGCTGGAACATCTGATCCACCTCGTCGATGACGATGGTTGTAATGTTGTGCATTTTCAGCTTCTTGGAAGCGATAAGTTCTCGTACACGTCCCGGTGTGCCGACCACAAGCTGCGGATGGTCCTTCAGCTTCTCGATCTGGCGCTTGACTGCCGCTCCACCGATCAGGCCGAGCACACGGATGCCGCGATGCTCCCCATAACGCTGGCCTTCGCGTACAATTTGCATCGCCAGCTCCTGACTGGGAGCCAGGATCAGCTTTTGCGTAGCCTTTTTCTGCGGGTCAATGGCTTGCAGCAGCGGCAGCAAATAAGCCAGCGTCTTCCCTGTGCCGGTCTGCGAACGCGCCAATACATGCCTGCCCTTGATCATTTCTGGTATAGCCTGCGCCTGAACTGGCGAAGGCTGCGTAATCTCATGCTCAGCCAGCTTGGTCAACAGATCTTGTTCAACGCCGAGCGATTCAAAATTCAATGTCATGAAAAGGTCCAACCCCTATACGTAAATTCGTTACTCTCCATTATATGCGAAAACAGCCCTGCAACCAAATGCAGATATTTAGTCCCGCCCTCCTTTGCTACGAAATAACAAAAAAAAGATGTCCCTCCACCATCACATGGCTTGCGGGACATCCTTTATTTTTTGTTCATCACGCCATGGCCCAGCCTGTCGGTCAGTCTGGGAGCAAGCTGATACAGCTTGAGAAAAGGAGATATCCACCGTGGCAGATTAACCTCCTCCTTGCGAAGCTCCATCGCTCTCACGATGTGCTGCGCCACCTTGTCCGGCTTTAGCATAAACCAGCCTACATTACGGACATATCCGCCCGAAGGATCAGCGAGGTCAAAAAACGGCGTGTCAATCGGTCCGGGGTTAATCGTTGTTATCGTAACTCCGCTTCCGCGCAGCTCCTGCCGAAGCGCATTGCTGAACCCTAGCAGTGCATGCTTCGTTGCTGTGTAGGAGGACGATTTGGCTGTCCCGATTTTGCCGGCCATGGATGCCACATTGACGATCTGTCCCGTACCTCTTGCTGTCATTTGCGGCAGAAATGCCTTGATACAGCGGACAGCGCCCATATAGTTCACATCCATCATTTGTTCAAACTCCGTCAGGTCTGTCTCATGAAAATAATCAAACTTCCCGTAACCTGCGTTGTTGAGCAAAATATCGACCCTTCCGTACTGCTCCAGCACACGGGCAGCCACGGCCTCTACCTGCTCCTGACGAGTGACATCCAGAGGGATCAGCTCATGCCTGCCGCTAATTCCCGCCGACACTTGCTCCAACCGTTCCTGCGAACGCGCTGTCAAAATAGGAATCGCGCCCTTTTCGCTCAGCAACCGTGCGCAAAGGGCACCAATTCCACTGGATGCACCTGTAATGACAACCACCTTGTTTTGCAATGTACTCATGGCCATCCCTCCATATTAAAGAAACCTGCTTCTTTAATATTAAGAGATCATCACCTGAATATCCAGCTCACCGATCCCTTCCATCGTAAGCGGAATATAAAGGGCACGCTGAGGTACGAAGGAGGTCAAGTTTTCCGACTTCATGACCTGCGGAGGCGTAATGTCGACTACAATCCCCTGATTGGACAAAATCGTGCTGGCATTACCGCTGATCATATTTCCCAATTCAGAAATGGCGCTTTTGCCCATCTCATCAATTTCAGTCAAAACGAATCCGCCCATCATCGCCGATACCATGCGCAACGCTACCTGTTCATTCAGGCCGAACACAATATTTCCGCTAAGCTGTCCGGTCATCCCGATCATAATCCAAATATGGTCATCCACCAGCTCGACATTTTTCACCCCGAGATCGCCGGGTGAAGGAGATACTTGGATCAATTGTTCAATGACCCGCCGCGCCGACTCCAAAAAAGGATTTATCACTTCTGCCTTCACGATCATTGCGCCCCTTTACGATGGGCTTTTAGACACACAACAAAAGTCCCATTTTAATTAGAATTTTATTTTTCAAAATGATGCATAACGAGTCAACCTTCAATAAAATACTCTCTCTATCACTTATCGACAGCTATCCGGCAATTTTTTATAGCCGAATCACAAAAAATGTGAATAATGTCCTATTCCATCGCTTTCCATCGAATTCAAATGGGTTACTTTTGATGTATAGCAGGACTTTAGTCTTTATTTTCCAATATACCATACTTTACGGTGTTCTGCTTCGATTCATTGCCCTTCCCGCTCGAATAACCTATAATTTAATGAAATAAGCATAACGATGGTTTTACATATGCACATGTGGATTTGTGAAAAATCCTCAGGCTGTACTACTGCGACAGAATTAAGAAAAGAGAGGAGGAACTTCATGAACATCAGTCAACTTGAAACACTTATCATGATTTCCAAAACGATGAGCTTCCGCAAAGCCGGAGAACTTCTCAATTTGACGCAGCCGGCGGTATCCGCCCAAATCAAAAGTCTGGAGGACGAGTTCAAGACCATTCTGATCGACCGCAACCAACCCGTCACCCTGACCGACCGAGGGGCTGTTTTTTTGGAACATGCAGAGCGGATCTTGAGTGTTGTCGAGGAACTACGGCAAAAATTGTACGATCTGAACGAAACGCCACAGGGTCATATTGCACTGGGTACTACGACGTCCATCGCCATTCAAATTTTACCGCGTGTACTTTCCTACTTTCAGGATCAATTCCCGCTCATCAAAACCTCTATTCAATCCATGGCTTCCTCCATGATTTATCAACAGGTGGAAAACGGGCTTATTGATGTTGGCATCGGTTACTTGATCGAACGTAATCCAAATTTGAGCACTTCGATTTTGTATTACGATTCCTTTGAGCTTGTCGTATCGCCCACTCATCCGCTGGCCTCCCAACCGCATGCTACCATTGAAGCCCTTCGGGAAATTCCACTTATTCTGCTCTCACCCGATACGGTAGGACGAAAATTCGTGGACGATGTATTTAAAAAACACCAAATTGTGCCTCATGTCGTGATCGAATTGTCCAGCAGCGAGGAAGTCAAACGGATGGTCGAGATTAATCTTGGCGCTGCCATTATCTCCAGGCTGTCAGTCACTCCCGAGCTACGTGCGGGTACATTGAAAATGATCCAGATTACCGAGCTGGAGGTTAGCCATCCGGTGGGAGTCATTTATAAATCCGGCCGCTATCTGAACTCCGCTATGCAGCAGTTTCTAAGCGATCTAAAGGGTATGCCGGAAACCAATTTCATCAGTTCTGAATAACGCACTCCGCTATGAACACCATACGAAATACAAACCTTGATTACGAAAGGACGACATCCTATGAAATTTGATCTGCACACCCATCACTTCCGCTGCGGTCATGCAGACGGTAATATTCGGGACTATATCGAAGCAGGCATTCAGTCCGGTTTACAGGCTATTGGTATTTCGGACCATTCCCCCTACTTATGCAGCGAGCAGGATCAGGCTTTTCCAAAAATTTATATGGCGAAATCACAGCTTGCCGAGTACGTAGAAGAGGTACAGCAGCTACAGAAGGAATACGAAGGCCGTATTGACGTGCTGCTCGGATTGGAAACAGATTATTTTCCTGATTTTGCAGAACTGTACCGTTCCACCCTGGCCCCTTATCCGTTCGACTACCTCATTGGGTCGATCCACAACGTTGAGGGAGACAGCATTTTTAATCGCAGCCGTTGGAATGACGTAAGTGATGCACGCAAAATCGAGGTCAAACAAGCTTACTATGCGCTCATTCAGGAATCTGCGCGGAGCGGTATGTTTCAGATTTTGGGTCATATCGACGCCATGAAAGGGAATTTCCCTGCTTTCTCAGATATTCCTGCCGATGAAGCGATTGATGAAACCTTGAGAGTGATCGCAGAATCCGGTGTAGCGATTGAAATCAACACTTCAGGTAAAACCAAGCTCAGTGGCGGATGGTACCCGTCCGTTCCTATTTTAGAAAGAGCGCATCATTTTGGCGTAGAGGTCACTTTTGGTTCAGATGCCCATAAACCTGCGCGGGTAGGCGATGATTGGGACGAAGTGAAGGTGATGCTGAAGGATATTGGCTTCCGCGAATGGGTTTATTTTAAACAAAAACGTAAAATTTCGGTGCCGCTTTAGAATTTGTTTAGGGTGGGAATTGCCGCTTCGCTGCCAACCACCTTAAACCGCACGGCTCCATTATTTTAAATAAACGACATCTATGTGTGAGGAGAATTACATATGTATCCGGAAGACCCGATGGACAAGATCAAAAAGCTAAAACATGATATCACGCGTTTTATGCTGATCTATAAATTTGCGCTCGACGAGATGGAAACCAAGATTGAAATACTAAAGCAGGAATTTCAGGCGTTGCACGATTATAGCCCTATTGAGCATACCAAATCGCGCCTCAAATCCCCTGAGAGCATCATGAACAAAATGCTTCGTAAAAATAGCGAGCTTTCCCTTGCTGCCGTCAAGGATCACATTAAGGATATCGCGGGACTGCGCATTACCTGCTCTTTTATTTCGGACATTTATGATGTCAGCAACATGCTTCAGAGACAAAGCGATTTGAAGGTGCTGGAGGTCAAGGATTACATCAAAAATCCCAAACCAAACGGCTACCAAAGTCTGCATTTGCTGATCCAGGTTCCTGTATTCATGTCCGACTGTCAGGAGCTGGTCTGCGTGGAGGTACAAATTCGGACAATTGCGATGGATTTCTGGGCCAGTCTGGAGCATAAAATCTTTTATAAATACAACCAGTCCGTACCTGAAAGCCTGACACGCGAATTAAAAAATGCAGCAGATTCAGCCAATGCGCTTGACCTCCAAATGGAACGTCTCCACCGAGAAATCAAGGAAATTAAAGACGCTCAAGGTGAAGAAGACCCTGTTGAAGAGATTCGGAAGATTATCATTAATAATCAGCAATTTACGGTGCCAGCCAACTTTTTGAAGCTGCTCGGGGAGTAATTGGACAGACTTCGTTGGTGAATTCACCGCTACGCGAATGATTTGATCTTACGATCGCTGTTGCAACGGGATTCTCAGGATGGTATAACCCCTTTAAGGGTTAGAATCCCATTGCAAAGGCGAACGCTTACGCATATTCGACACCTCTATAAAATTGATTATCAATGAGTATCTGTAGGCTGATCCAATCGCCTGAAAGTGTCTTTAGAAACAGTTTACCGTTAATTAATCTTCCTGTTCTGTACATACACACTCCTCCTTAGTAAACAGTTAATAACCGGATACATAGCGGTCGACTTCGTCCTCAGCCTTTTCAATCGCTTGAATCAGGGGCATTTCAGGTTCCTCTTGTTTATATTGAATGGCCTTCTCACATGAGCCTCCTACCCCTGCCCACTCCCAATACAGATGGATGTCTACAGACTCCAGAAAATATACAGATAAGGCTTCAATAGGATTTGCAGCATACAAGTGAGCATTTTGCAACAATCCCAAGAGCGATTTCAAATCAGCAATATAGAGATCGAAACGGTTTAGTTCGTCTATCTATTGTACTTTCGAGCGTTGGGAATCGAATGATGCAAAATGCTGAACTCCATAAATTCCTCGTCTGTAAGCTGATGCTGCCGAAGATACTCACCTTTCATATTGCAGAGTAGATTAAAAGTGTCTTGTTCGTTAATATAAATAGAACGGGCAATGAATTCATTGCGCCTTTCAACCGAGTTCAGTATGATTTGCATAGCGTTACGGATGTGCTCATCTTCGGGATTGATATGAAACATTTGAATGAGATCGTTCGTGGTCAATTTGGGGTTAAACGGGGCTGGCTCTATGATTCGTGTCCACACATTAGTCTGTCCTTTCTCAAACACTTCAATAGCTTCCGAGACATTATAGCCTATCGTTTGCCATTTACGGTTCAGAGTATCGGTGATGTGATAATAATGTATCTCTTGGTCATCGCTTCCCACTTCTTGCGGCCAAACTGCTTCCATGCGAACAATGTCCAGAATGTGTTGTTTGTTGAGTTTGTTTCCTAGTGTAGTCATATGTATTTCCCCCGATTCTTTTTGGTAAAATGGCAATAGTAAATCCAAGGATATGATGCATATCCCCTTGTTTAGGATGAATTTTATAGTAAATATATACTCTTACAGCGATAAATAAAATATACTCTTGAAGATATAAATTGTCAATAAAAAAATCCCGGAGGCATCTATTTAATGTTAAAAATCAAAATTAAGCTAAAGGAAGTATTAAAAACAAAAGGAATCACTCAAAAAAGCTTAGAAGCTATGACAGGAATACCCCAATCCAGAATATCTACTCTTTGTAGTGGTAATCGACAAGAAGTTAACCTACTCATGCTTGAAAAAATTGCTCACGCTTTGGAGATTACTGATTTATCGGAGTTAATCCAGTTAGAAAAAGAGAACTGAAAGCTCTTTATTCAAGACAGAAGATAATCTAACATGAAACTGGTCATAAAACTTAAAGACGTTATGAAAGAAAGAGGCATCACTCAGTTACAATTAGCAAAAATGGCAAATGTCCGGCAAGCTGCAATATCGGAATTATGCAGAAATGCTCGGGAAGAAGTGAATTTAGCTATGCTAACAAGGATCGCCATCGCTTTAGAAATTAAGGACATATCAGAATTAATGCAATTCGATGAGACAGAGTAGAGAAATTCTACAGGGTTAACTGAAAGGAATAGATAAAACTCCATGTTTTTTTGGACAGACGACCGAAGTTAAATGAATGAGGTTTAAGGAAACATTACATCTTTGATAAAAACTCATAGCTGCCTTTAAATGTATATCTACCGAAGGTTATACTAACGTCTCCATGTGTGATGTAACTGAAGAAGCAGGCGTGTTATTAAATCAATTAAATTACTACTTTAAGGATTATTGAAACTCAAATTGCAACGAGCAAGCCTAAAATGGCATTGCTCGACATTGAAGCATGAGAATCTTTTTCGGGATACTGCTCAACACATTTCTTAATTGCAAGCATAGTTCTGATCTTTGACAAATTCCTTCCAGATCCACTCCCGTCATACCCTCCGTTACTTGAGCAAAAATAGAAAACGAAACATACTCATCAGGCGCCACCAAGTATCATATTTCGGTAAAGTTAGTGAAAAATAAGTAAACACATCCAGATCTAAACAAGGATACTTTCTTCCTTTTTACTACATGTGTCGAGACGATAGAAAGGGATATATTCCTTTTTATTATATATATTACCTACACTATCAAAAGCCACTCTTTCTCACAACACCCCTTTTTCCAGATGATGCCCGTTCTCCCTTCACTTCACTTCTATTGATCCCACTGATTCCATATGAGCCTGTATTAATTTACCGGAATCCATGATCACGATTAAATCAGCCACGTTCTTGACTTTGAAAGGCAATTGCCCAAAATTACTATCAGCTTTCTAAATTCCATTATTTAACATAGTAAATACACCAATCAATGGCTCATTATGTAAACTAAATCTCTCTTTTAACCGATAAATACATATGCTGGACTGTTTAATAAATATCACCTCTTACCCTTTTGTACCTTGAATGAAAGCTTACTCGGAACATCTGTATCCGAATATGAATGTTTTGTACCCAACAAACTCAGTGATACATATGGGTCTTAACTCAAAGTTGTGTCCATCCATTTCTTCTATTCGTCAGACCCGAATTAAAAATGCTGCACTTACTTTTGTAATCAGCCATCACATCTAGAAAGGAGTTATGAACTCACTTGAGCGCATTGTCAGATGGAATCGGCTATGAAAGCCTGCGCTTTTATGGTCCTTTTCAGCCACTACACATTGAATACCTTCAAATCGCACGTGCCATCAACGATCATGCGTACTTACAGATCCGTGGTATGCTCTCCGAAGAACAAGGAGCCGCTTGTATCGGTCAAAATATGGAGCAAGAGCCGATTGTCATTCGTCAGTTGGATGATCAGGGACAATCGCTAAGAAGGCTGTTCCATGGGATTGTTACGAGTATGTCTGTGCATTGTGTGAGAGGCGTGTATACGTTTGAACTGGAAGCTGCTTCCCATTCGTACCAAATGGATATCAAGGTAAAAAAACGCTCCTACCAAGATATTCACCGCACTTATGATGATCTGGTCACCGCAATGGTTCGAAAGTATCAGTATGGAGACGCCATTGATACCGTAACTAATTATGCCAAACTGGATACTTTTGTTTTACAATATGAGGAGACGGATTGGGCATTTTTAAAACGCCTCGCTTCTCGCTTTGGTTCAATACTTGTGCCAGAGGTAACCGCAGCCTCACCCAAAGTTTTCTTCGGGATGCCAGAAGGCAAGCAGCACAAAGTGGAACGGGATGTGTTTTACAGGGTACGAAAAACGTTTCATGAGTTGGATGCGGAAAAGCCCGGAGAACAACGTGCTGGCTCGTATGTCACCTATACAATTGAAAGTCTGCAATACTACGCTCTAGGTGACCTCATCACGTTACCCATTAGTCAAGGCAAAGAACTGGTCGTCGTTCGGGCAGTGACACAGTTAGAGGATGGCTTACTGCGTACCCGCTATGATCTCCAAGCGGAACAGAATATTCGCTATGCCCGGTATGAAAACGATCAGGCCACCGGGATTTCGCTGACAGGAACGGTGCTCAAGGTACAGCAGGATTTCGTACAGCTTCAACTGGATATCGACCCGAAGCAAGATCCTGCCAAAGCCTGTTGGTTTCCTGTAGCGACTCGATATGTAGCCGAAGAACATAGCGGCTGGTACGATATGCCTGAGATTGGGGAACAGGTCGAACTGTATCTGCCTACACACAGCGAACAGGATGCCTATGTGACCGATTCGCTACGACAACAACGCCACACAAATGGACAGCCGAATGTGAAGGTATGGCAACATGTGCAAGGTAGCGGGGTAGAAATGTCTGAGCATGAATTGACCCTCTCCACCTCGGATGGATTTTCTATTACACTGCACGAGGATACGGGCATCACCATCAACAGCCTAGGGGATGTACAGATTCAGGGTAGTCACGTGAAGCTCGATGCAGGTGAGGAACTGTCGTTAGAAGCTGGAACAGCCCTTCATCTAAAAGGTGGGGCCAGTAGCATGGTGCTGGATGGTGAGACGGATACCAAGTCTCCAGTGATTTATCAGGAAGGGACGGTGAAAGCTCCCGTTTTTGTAGCTGACCTCCCTCCTGTCCCAGAACCGCCATTAATGAGCATCAAAGCATATGAGGACGCACAAACCGCAACAGCCAAGAGCAGCCAAGCCCCTACTCCTAAAGCAAAAGTTACGACTCCAGCAGCGCTTCAACAGGCGAATGCCTTGATGGGGACGATATCCAAGCTATTAGGTTCCATTCCCGTAGTTGGGAACGTAGCCAGTGTGATGTTGAATACGGTGGGTGGACCAGCAGGTAAAGTGGCAGAAACGGTGTTACAAGCAACTGGAGCCATCCCTATTCGTAGTAAAGGAACGCCAACGGTTGGCGATGCTAAAGGAACGCCAACGGTTGGCGATGCTAAAGGAACGGGGTTACATCCGCTCAAACACTTGGCTGGTTTAGCCATGCAAGGGTTGATTAGTCAATACGAGCACAAGCTGGCTAAACAAGCTTACTATAGCAAGTGGATTTTGGGGAAAGTGTATACAAGTGCACGTCATGTGGCTGATTCCGGTGGCCCACTGGAGCTGGTGCAGAACTTACTGAAAGAATCAAATGCCAAGGCTCATGCCCAGCAACAAGTTCCTACCGATAAAGCCAAATACGATATCTCTAAGGAAAAGGGAAAGACTAAAGCAGCCTATGACTATAGCAAATATGGTAGAATGACGATAAGAGATGAGTGGTATTTCACCCAAGATGGTTATATTACTCCGGAATCAAGCAATGCTACCATGGCCTATAAGAAAGCTGTCCAAAGTGGAGAAATCAAAATAAAACAGGAACCTGTTCATGAGGATTTTACCATAAAACACATGAAAGCAGCTCAACAAGGTTATGATTCTATAACCGGAAAAAAAATAACAAAAGCACAAGCCGATACTATTATTCTCGGTAGTATAGTTAATAGTTTTCCAGGCGTTGGAGCTTCAATTGGTGTTAAGTTAAATGGGATAAAAATACCTTCTGGGCCGATTAAAGTTCCAGAGGGTAATATAAGAAAACCGGTAACAGTTAAACCTACGCCTTCAAAACCAATCGAACCACCCAAAACTGAGGGGACGGGTAATGGTGGTCAGGGAAGGAATCTCCTCAACTCAACAAATCCTAAAGATTTCCTTGATGAAGCGTTGGAACAACAGGGATTGACGAGCATACCAAATGGACTTAAGCATCCTTGGACGGCAGATGGTTATGTATACGAGGTAAGAATACATCCCGGCAATAGTCAACACACCAATGCTGGAAGTATATATAGAGTCTCAAGAAAATCAGTTCCTAATCCTGACCCTAAAGTTCAAGGAAGTGGTACTGAATATTTGGGGACAGATGGAAAATGGTACAAGGAAAGTGAACTGAAAGAGTTTAATAAAAAGGGAGACTTGAACCCGAATTTTAACGTTACTGGAGCAAAAAATACTCACATAGACTTACCTTAGGAGATGATTTTTATGTTTGTAATGAGTTTAGATGAGGTTAAGAAAGAGATTGACAAAATTAACTTGTATTTAAGCCAATGTTTATGGATGGACTTTGAATTTTGTCAAATGAACACATGGCAAATTGTTTTGTCAGGTAGCATAGACCAAAGTAGTAATGAGTACGCGATAGATATTGAGTTTGAAGAACCATATTTTGTTTCAACTTTGTTTTTATGGCACACAGACACATCAAAAGTATTTATTGAACTAGCCAATGATGAAGAAACTCTTGAAATGAATCAAAAATACAAGGTGGAACTAGGGAATTACATCTTCAAAGTAAGTGTGGAGGATTTTGAAAGCCCACCGATTTTCATTGTTGCAAAAAAAATATCATGTAAAATTCTAAATGATACCCCTTTTCCGAAATAATGGGATGAGCATACAGTAGTTAGCGGTGGGGGCTACCCAGTGCCGAATAAACCCATCATTCAACTAATAACACAAATAACCCATGTAATACCCGTATAAAGATTTCTTCATTTCGGTTGTACGCACATCAAATGCTTTAATTTTATAACCTAAATAACGCTATTCCGTTACATTGAACAGGTCGATTATGGTCAGATACCACCATAATGGATCTGTTTTTTGTTATGTTCGCTTTCTCACCGATTTTTCAAAATCATTCACAACTGTAAATTACGTTTCCTGATGGATGTAGGCTAGAAACATTGCACCTAAATTGCAGGATAGTTCGACCACTATATTGCGAGGCTGTATCTGAACCATTTTTACAAGGAAGCATGCAACGAATTTGATAGTAGTTACGATCTTTATTGTGTAAGGATAATCTGGTGACGACCAGTTGACATACAACAGGCAGGGTAACGTTTAAAGGCTAGCCACCTGCCCCCTAATTAAGCCCGAAATTCATGAAAAATTCGGGAGGGGGTGGCACATGAAAGGGGTAACGGTATCCATAGACCGTATTGTCATTGACTTTACAGACGTGTACTGGGACTTCTTCAATGAGTTCCATAAACGAATCTGTCACTATTACGGGGTCAGGATGACGGTGGGGGATAGAGGATTTCAATACCGTATCAGAATCAACACAGGGGAACACTTCCTGCACATCTCCTATAAGTTGGTTTATGCTCCGAAAACTCGAAAGAACACGTTAAGAATTGAGGTCTACCCGAAGTCGCTTGTCTACTTCCGTCATTGGCTTGAACAAATCCGAGACTATGCCAACGAAATCTTGTTTGTACGTTGTGACGTTGCTTTCGACATCCCTGTTCCAATAAATGACCTGTTTACAATGTCAACGAAGGGTCGCAGGTTACGACCGTTCAAAGGAACTCGTTATTACAACGGCAAGCATCAGCGACAGGAAGATGGCTATTGTCGGGTATATGACAAGAAACGTCAGTTGTTGGAGACAGGGCGGCAGGAAATCAAAGGGGAGAGAACGAGGATAGAGATTGTATATGCACCGAAGGGAAAGATACAGCTTGCTTCGCTCGTTCAGTATCCGCCGCAGTTTAACAGTAAATATCTATGTGCTGTGCTGACGGACTTATCCAAGTTTGCCCCGAAGGTGGGGCGGCTTGTTCAGGAAATTCAGCAAGGAGAACTTCTACCGCAGAATACAACTCCTTATTACCGTAAACAAATTCAAGAACAGATGAGAACGCAGGATATACTAGACCTGAACGATCTGGCGGCGGAGCAATGGCAGGAGGCAATAACGCTCCCTTGTGCCATTCTATCCGGCAAGATTAGTCATCTTCCAGTACAAGAAGTTCGTTCAGGCTAATGTCAAGCGTCCGACAAATTTGTTCCAGTGTATCGAAGTATGCCGCATTGACCTTATCGGAGCATAGATGACTGATTGTATTAGGGCGAACATTCATTAGCCGAGCCAATTCCCTTTGAGACATTCCTTTTTCCTCAAGGATTGCTTTTAATCTAAGTCGTATCGGCATAAGATACTTGCTCACAGCTTATCGTATCAGCAGGACGAAATCCGTTCCTATTGTCAGGAACAGGGATGGAACTTACTTCACATCTTCACTGACGAAGGAATCAGTGGGGCGAAGATTGACGAAGAAGCCCTTGAGGTGGACAGAATCGGCTTTCAGAGCCTGCTGACGGCTATTGCCGCCCAAAATGTGGATGCAGTTGTCGTACTCAATACAAGCCGTCTCTGGCGGTCTGACATCGTGAAAGTTCTCGTTCATCGAGAGTTCAAAAAGCATGGCGTGGATGTTCGTAGCATTGAACAACCGACTTACAGCATCTACAAGAAAGACCCATCCGATTTCTTAATCAATGGGCTTATGGAACTGCTTGACGCATACCAACGGCTTGAAATCTCGATGAAGTTAAGTCGAGGACGCAACAAGAAAGCACAGCAAGGCGGCTACGCAGGAGGTCGGGCGGCGTTCGGCTACAAAGCGAAGAAAGGTCAGAAGGCAATCGAAATTAATCTCGATGAAGCTACCGCTGTACAGCGATTGTTTGAACTCAAGGAGTTATTTCCTGACTGGTCATAATCTCAATTAGCGTATCAAATGAATGATGACGGCTTTACGACACAACAGGGCAAGAAGTTTACAAAGGTACAGATTAAACGCATCCTTGATCGCCGACCGTTATACGAAGGTACTTATCTCTACGGTGGCATTGAAGCCAATGGGCTTCATCAAGCCATTATATAGGCGGTGGCGGCATGGAGCAGATGGAAACCTACAATTGCTACGTCGAACAGGAAGACAGCTATTACAAGAAACTTGAAACGTTGGAACAATGCCAACATGCGATATTTGACCATATCTTCCGATATGGTGAAATTTTTGACAAACTGATGGTAGAAGAAGTATTGCTAGCCATCCACCAATTGGAAGACACAGTGCGTCTGGAACTTTTACATTTGAAATCAGCAAAAGCATTTCTGGCTTTTAAACTGAAATAACTGGTGACATTTAAGGCAAGGAATAGAGAGGCTTGCGTCCCATTGCTGCTCGAAAGAGTAACGCTTGAACTGAGGTTGCCCCTATTCTTTACCTGAGTCACGACAGAATCCGTAATCAGGGGTGAAGTCTTTTGAGCCACTACAAACAATATCACATCTATGTCGGTCTGGATTTACATAAAGCCCACCATACGGCGGTCATCATCAACTGTTGGAACGAGCGGCTTGGTGAGATTCAGATTGAGAATAAACCGTCTGCATTCGATGACCTGATGAAGTTCGTCAAGAAGCATACGGCAAAAGGCTTGACCCCTGTATATGGGTTAGAAGATACGGGCGGCAACGGCAGAGCCTTAGCCGTCCACCTAGTCGAGAAGAAGCAAATCGTTAAGGAAGTGAATTCTGCTCTGTCCTACAGCGAACGAATGAGCCATGCGACTACGCAAAAGAGCAACAGTTGGGATGCATTCTGCATCGCCAAGGTACTCCTTGCAAGACTCGATGAATTGCCGGATGCGAATCCGCAAGACTTGTACTGGACATTAGGTCAACTGGTAGCGAGGCGGAACGCCATCGTCAAATATGCCAGTGGCTTGAAGAATCAAATGCATCAACAGTTAAGTTATCACTATCCGTCCTACAAGAAATTCTTCTGTGACATCGACGGTAAAGCCGCCCTTGCCTTTTGGGAGAAGCATCCTGCTCCGCATCAGGCGTTGACCGTGGGGGTAGATGAACTGGCGGAATATCTACGCCAAGCGAGTCATAACACCTGTTCGACCCGTAAGGCAGAAGAAATACTAGAATTGATTAAGCAGGACGGCGAGACTAAGCGGAACTTCCAAGAATACAGGGACTTCCTCATTGTTAACATGGTCAAGGACATGCGGAGAAGTCGAGAACTCATCAACCAAATCGAGGAACAGCTTCGGGTGGTATTGGCACAGACTGATTACAGGCTAGAGTCGATGGATGGAATTAGCACCGTTACAGCGGCGGAACTGATTGCTGAAATCGGAGATATTCGTCGATTCTCTAACGCTGACAAGCTAGCCCGTTTTGCAGGAATTGCACCTGTCCGCTTTAGTTCAGGCGGCAAGGGCAAAGACCAAGCCAGTGGACAAGGTAATCGTGTTCTGAACGCCATCTTCCATAACCTTGCCGTTCAGCAAATCCAAGTTGCCAAAGGGAAGAACAAGAGACAGCGTAATCCCTTATTCTACGAGTTCTATCAACGGAAGCTAGCAGAAGGCAAGACGAAGAAACAAGCCTTCATATGCGTCATGAGAAGGCTTGTAAATATTATCTATGGCATGATGAAGAACAAAACCGAATACAGGGCGGCAAGTCCATAACGGAACTCAAAGCAGGATGATATAATGGTGGTAATTGGAAAAATGGTTACCATCTTCTTTATTCCCTAATTTAAGATTACTACTTAGGGGACGGGTAAAGCTAGTTCAACAATCAAGAATAAATTCCCTGATGAAGGGTTACCTAAAGACGGGAAAATACTCACATATACTTTGAAAAACGGAAAAATCAAAGGAATTAACGGCAGAACACAGGTGGATTTTGTTATAGATAAAAATGGTAAATTAGTTATTGGTAAACGACATCATACTTTAGGTAATCGAGATGAAGTTCTTGCGGCAGGGCAATTAAAAATAAACGGTCAAGGAGAAGTAAGAAGAATTGATAATAAGTCAGGCCATTATCGGCCAACAGTAGTTGAAGCATCAAACTATCCAGAACTATTTGAAAAAGCTGGAGTAAAGGTAAAAGGAGGGTGGATTGAATTATATAAATTTGAGATAAATAAATCGGGCTATCTTACAGAAGCCGAAAAAGTGGTAAGCAAAAAAATAAAATAATAGGAGCATCTTAAATTGGAAAAAATAACACAAATGAATAAGCAACTTTTTAGAGAAAATTTATTGAAGACCGTTGATGAAGTAAAAAAACAAAAAGGTTTAATAAACCAAGAAATCCGGTTTATTGTGGAGCCTGTAGAAGAGCATGGAAAAAACTTAAACTCAACAGATGAATGGATTAAATTAACCCTTTTAAGTAAAGAAAATACTAACGGGAGATATTTAGAGTTGGATGAGATAATAAAACTATTTACTGGATTAATCCCTCTTGTACCCATTTGGCTGAATATTTCTTTTGAAGAGGTAAAAGATTATGTAGCAATTTTTAAAATTCAAACAAGCTTAAGATTCCGTAAACCTAGCATATTACAAAATCAAGAAACAGGTCATCCTCCATTCAAGGCACTACTTTAGATACAATGTGAACCTCATAAGTTACAAACATTCTAACAGGATTTATATAGGTATTTACATTGTTAAATCAATATTATATATTACGAGCCTATCAATAATTTTGTGCAGACTCGACTTACAATCTTAGCACCATACACAAAACAACTTGACAAACACTTGATAAATTTTCGAAGGCTTATTCCAACTTGACTATGAGTTAGGAATGAGCCTTTTCAACTAAAAACAATGACTTGCCATCCCTTCCTATCAGAGTTAACATACACACACTTCAACCACGGGAGGGAAATGTGTTATGTCAGATTGGCCAGATTGGTTTCAAGAAGCATTACGCCAACGATTTTATCAATTAGAACTTGACAGTGAACAACAGGCTTCATGTTCATTAGAAGATGAGCCTCTGTTCACTCAAGTTGAGCAATTCAAAATGAATCAAAACGAGAATATTCAACATTTGTTATCCGAATGGGAAGAAGCCATGGCTATCAGGTAAGTCAAGACAAACAATCCATCTATATGGAAGGAGTTAAAGACGGGATTCGATTGATCCTTCCCGTCATACAACCCACAGTTACTCGTTAGCCTACTGATAGTGTTATCCTATGATTCCGTTAGCTCAATATTTCATCTATGCTCATTTCACTCTCCAAGATAAAAATAAAATGCCAACAACCGCTTGAATACATTTTCCCCCAAAAGAAACTATATGTATTAAACCTCCCTGCTCAATTTTCCTATTAATGAACTAAGTAAATTTTAAGTAATACCTTATCAGGCAGTCTTAGCGCTGTCCTATAAAAATATAATTGTTCAGCCATTGATATAAGGGGCTTGGAGCTTGAAATTTAGGTGTGGTTCGAAAGTAAACATGCTCCGGATCAATAACTTTCCCTGCCTTTACTTGATCTATAAATTGCTCAGGCACACATCGGATTTCATTGTTTTCAATATGAATTTTTTCTCCATCATGGGTTTCAATTACATAACGTGCTGAAAGACTCTTTCTTTATATATATTTACATGTTTATATTTACATATATAATTATTCCTATATTTCTGTGTCGTCAAATTGGGTTATTTTAAGATTACAACGTCATTTTTCTCGGAATAGTTGCCTACCTACGATGAGCTCAAATATAGAAAATAATAAAGCTAAGAAGAACAGGGGAATATTACTCAGATCAAAATTTAGAGTGAGAAAGACAAAAATACCTGTCGTTGTATACAAGCCGTTTATGAAAACCACAATTGCTAAAATGACTTTACTGTAGGGTGTATTAAAAAAGAAATACAGTATCCCCGCAAATAACGCAATAACAGCAAGAAGAAATAACACCAGATGAAAGCTTGAATGTAACGAAAAATTGAATAAGACAAAACTTTTATGATTCAGGTAATCCATCAAAGGGACATAACCGCCAAAAATCATAAACACAACAATGATAAATTGAAATAGACTTATTTTTTTCATGCGGAACCCTTTCTTGTACTATTATTATAGAAAAATAATCCTTTCATCGTTCCGTTTCCTTTGAGAACATTATTCCGTCTACCTTAATAAAACCAATCCCTTAAGGAGTGATTCATGAATGAGAAAGATACTTGTATTAGGTGGAACGCGCTTTTTTGGAAAAAGGCTGGTGGAACGTCTGGTGAAGGATTCCGAGAATAACGTTACGATCCTCACGAGAGGTCAAACAAGCGATTCGTTCAGTGACCGCGTCCAACGGATTATTGCAGATCGTAACGATGCCGAAGCGCTGGCTGAGGCGGTAGGTGAGCAGGTTTGGGATGTTGTCTACGATAATATTTGCTTTTCTCCAGATGAAGCCAGAGAAGCCTGCCGCATTTTTGATACTAAAGCCAAACGGTATATTCTGACCTCCAGCTTATCCGTCTACGATCCAAGTCCGGAAGTGCTGACCGAGAGTGTCTTCGACCCCCAGGCTTACCTGGTTCGCAAAGGCGGCAAGGACGATTTTACATATCAGGAGGCTAAACGGCAGGCAGAAGCGGTTTTCATGCAACAAGCTACGTTCCCGGTTGCCGCTGTTCGTTTTCCGATTGTATTAGGAACAGATGATTATACGAGAAGACTTCATTTTCATATTGAGCATGTTCGTGATGGAATAGAAATCGGCATACCAAATCCGGCAGCGCACATCTCGTTTATCCGTTCTGACGAAGCCGCAAATTTTCTGCTTTGGCTTGGTCACTCTCATTTGACAGGACCCGTAAATGCTTGCTCTGACGGTACTGTGAAGATTGGAGAACTCGTTTCCGCCATTGAACAGGTAACTGGAAAACAAGCCATGATTCAAGAAAAAACAGCCGACGAGCATATGTCTCCATTCGGTATTACACAATCCTGGTATATGGATACGACCAAAGCCCAGTCAAATGGGTACTCGTTCCTTAGCCTGACCGAATGGCTTCCCGACCTGATCACCAACCTGAACCGTTCCTATGAATCATAAAAGTAACTTGTAAATCACAAGTAGCTGCCATAGAAACAAGGCAAAAAAAAGAGGACCCGAATCATCGGGTCCCAGCAACATATATTATTCAAAAGGGGGTCATGTCTGTATTGTACCCGTCCTGTGTTAGAGTTAGTTTGCAGTTATATTTCATCTCTGTAACAAAATATTCCACTGTCGTTTCTATGCATAATCCCCTTGGGTAATCGAGAACACCAATACACTCGGCACTTCTCCTGAATGATCATAGGCACTGATTGTGCGCAGTAGGCGCATCTTATTTTTGATCAACACGCGCACGGAAGCCTGATTATCCTCTTGGCAACGACCTTCGATCCTCTTGAGCTTTAAAGCACCAAAACCAAATCTCAGCATTTCCTCCACGACCTCTGTAGCCAGCCCTTGTCCCCAGAAAGGACGGTCCAAAATATAGCCTAGCTGCGCCTCACCCGCTTTTTCATTCCATTGCTGGAAAGAAGCGATACCGAGCAGCGGCGAGTGGCTGCGTTCATTGAGTTCATTAAGTTCGCCGGGTTCGTTGTTTGCTGCTGTATTTCCCCCATGCCATTCCACCGCAAAATGCAGGGAATCCAGGGAATCCGCAGCTACTCTGATTTGCGCTACCAGACGCCGCATCCGCGCATCGACTGGCTTGCGAATCCGGTTCACATACCGGATAACCAATGGATCGGACAGTATCCGTTCCAGCGCGGGGTAATCCCTTGCTTGTAGCTGGCGCAACCGGACACGGTCGGTATAAAGCTCCGGTAGCCCTGACCCTGAACGAAGCATTTCTCTGGTCAGCACAATGATCCCTCCTGCGGATGGATTGGCTTTTTGCAGCGAATAGGTTGTACACTCAATCCAGGTCCTGAATTCCCCGGTAAATGCCTGTGCGCAACTCACGGATATAATACGGCAAAGAAGGTACGTCTGCTTCCTCAGCCTGTCTCACCGCCAGCTCAATATCATAAGGCACACGTACAAACTGGATGGAAAAAGGTGCAGGACTCTCTTCTCCCATGTTCCCCTCCAAAATGCAGTAGGAAGCCTGAGTTACATCCAGCGGATTGCCAACACTGCCGACATTAAAAAGCGTTTTGCCCTGAAAATGCTGTATAAAGGCATTATGCACATCTCCATACCCCACGACATCCGGGGCAAAAGCGGCTTTTCCACTTTCCTCGGCCAACGGGTCGAACATCGCGAGTCTTTTCTCCGGCTCATCCCATGGCTGCACGCGATGATATACACTTTGCGGCGAAGCATGCACCAGACGGATACGACGTCCATTCATCCTGAAATCATGATGAAACGGTAGGTCTGCCAAATACTGTAGCCGTTCTGTGCCCAGGCGCTCGGCTTGCCAGCTAAAATTGAGATCATCCGTAATGCTAACCAGCTCATCCCAATTGCCACGCACGACCACCTCGCAATGTTGACGGACAGCCTCCAGAACCTCGCACGGGCTAGGCCCCTTGCCGATCAGATCGCCCAAACAAAACACACGACTAATCCCTCGGGAAGCAATATCCTCCAGCACCGCCTCGCAGGCAGGCCAATTGCCATGTATATCTGAAATGACAGCAATACGATCCATCTGAATATCACTCCTTTATCCGAAACAGCTACAGACTACACTAAACCCTTTTTATGTGAGGATTTTGCAAAATCCTGATAGTAAGTTACAAGCCATGCTGATTGAAGGTAAACATATAATAGCCTATTGACCGGATTTCAGTGTAATGACACTCAGCTCCGGCCTGCATAGCACACGAATCGGCAGTTGGGTCATGCCAATGCCCCTGCTGACATACAGCGGCATCCTGTCGGTCCCTACATGAAATAATCCCTGAATGTACTTGCGTCCACCTGGAGGCGGCATCGGCGCTCCAATGACAGGCAAGCGCACCTGTCCTCCATGCGTATGTCCCGACAGCTGAAGATCAAAGGACATTCTCGCCGCCACATCCGCATAATCCGGCTCATGCATAAGCAGCAGCTTGCACATTTCATCAGGTAGTCCGTGGATGGCACGCCGTGGATTGGGTTTGCCCATAATGTCATCCTCTAAACCGACAATCGCCATTCGCTGTCCTGCTCGCTCCACAATCACATGTTCATTTCTCAGCAACGTAAATCCGGTTTTTGGATATAGCTCCTGTACCCCGGCTGGTAACCCTCTATAATCGTGATTGCCGAGAATGGCGAATTTGCCGAGTGTGGCGTGCATAGAGGCCATGACCGGAACAGCAGCTTTCATAGATACGGCATAATCATCCACAATATCACCTGTAAAACAAAGCAAATCCGGCTCCAGTCCTGCAATCCGGTCCGCAAGCTCCCGCAGGTCCTGCTCATCCATGTGAAAGCCCAAATGTACATCACTAAAATGCACCACCCTGATGCCATCAAAAGCCAACGGCAGACGGGGCAAAGCTAGTGTGAAACGTGTAATCTCCAAATGATTAGGCTCCCATAAGGAAGCATATCCTCCAGTCAAAAGCGCGGTTCCGGCTGTCGCTAAAGCGGCTTTTTTCAAAAAACGGCGGCGCAAAGGATTGGCTGGCTCATTTGAAATGGAACGCCGCCAAGAACCGGGAGGGATCGCGGCCTCATCGTGTGAGCCATCCTGACTCTCGCGGCGGGTTTGCGGCGTCTTCTCCATATGCGTGCCCCCTTGCTATCTATTCAACTATTGTACAGTTCAGATATCTCATGATTCAAATGTTCAAATATCTCACGCTTTTAGCCCTCTAGCGGTTGGTGGCTAACCATCGTTCTGCGTAGTCCACCAAATCGCGCTGCCTCGCTAAAAAACAGAATGCCTCTCCAATGTTGACCCGTGTAAAGCACGCAGGGCAATCCCGTTCAAAGTCATGGCCCAGCTGCTCAAAATCATCTGAGGTAATATTAAAATCCTGAAAAGTGACCCATGCTCTCTCCCCGTCCACCATTATTGGGGCCTGATGAGTCGTTTCTTCACGTCCATTGTACGCCGTGCGGTGTTCGGCCAAATGAAAGGACGTGTTGCTCTCATGTCCACAGCCCAGCAACAGCACATAGGCGTCTGCCTCATACAGCTTCGCTAGTGGCGAATGTTCACCCAGCCCGAAATCAAGCTCATGCCCCTCCAGCAAGCGTGAAGCGACAGGTCCACGGGCCGCAAACGAAACATGCGGGTGTCCACTGCGCAGTGTTCCCGGCAGGCCACGGAACGTTTCTACAATGACACCCATCCCCCCGGTCAGTGTCCAGGCCGGATCATAGACAGGCATTTCCTCGCGTACAAGCTCCCACCATGACTCATCCAGAGGCGGGTTCATCCATGTCGACGGATCGGTCAGATCATGGGATTGCGTCGGCGTGACCAGCGTCCCTTCCGGGCCAATGGCTTCGGTTAACGATGCAAGAATGGCAGAGGCCCCGCCCGGAACAAAACTGCCGAAGCTGCGCATCGACGAGTGCACAAGCAGTGTCATGCCTTTTTGAACTCCCAGATCCTTTAATCCCTTCAACACATCCGACCCGGTAACAGGCCGTCGCGTCATCGGTTGTACAGCCACCTGTCCAGCCTCCTTTTCTCCAAAAACGATACACAATACCATAATTATACCATAACTGCTGCCCCACTCTCCTCCCTCCATGGTAACTCCTATCTGTCCTGAGCACAAAAAAACAGGCTTTCTCCAGTTCAGGAAAAAAGCCTGTTTTAGTATAAAGCATTCACTGTCTAGTGCTATACGGTCAACCAGCGCTTGAACATATGCTTGGTCGTTTGCTTGTTCATTTCAGCAATGGAGGTTGTCAACGGAATGCCCTTCGGGCAGGAACGTACGCAGTTTTGCGAGTTACCGCAGCCCTCCAGCCCGTCGTCCGTCATCAACGCATCCAGCCGCTCCTCCTGATTCATTTCCCCAGTTGGATGACTATTGAACAGACGAACCTGAGATATCGCCGCAGGTCCAATGAATGTCGTTTTCTCGTTAACATTCGGGCAAGCCTCCAGGCAGACACCGCAGGTCATGCACTTGGACAGCTCATACGCCCATTGACGCTTCTTCTCTGCCATTCTGGGGCCGGGGCCCAGATCGTAGGTACCGTCAATCGGAATCCATGCTTTGACCTTCTTGAGCGCGTTAAACATCCGGCTGCGGTCGATGACCAAATCCCGCACAACCGGAAATGTGCTCATCGGCGCGATGGTAATCGGCTGCTCCAGCTTATCCACAAGCGCGGCACAGGCCTGACGCGGCTTGCCGTTAATCACCATGGAGCAGGCTCCGCACACTTCCTCCAGGCAGTTCGACTCCCAGCATACCGGGGCTGTCTCTTTACCATGGCTGTCCACCGGGTTACGTTGAATCTCCATCAACGCACTGATTACATTCATCCCCGGTCGATAAGCCAACTCAAATTCTTCCGTATATGGATTCGCATTAGGTTCATCCTGACGGGTCACAACGAACTTCACGGTTTTATCCGATTTCACTGCTTGCTCCGACATCTAATACACTCCTTTCTGTATCTTCCTTTTACTTGTTCTTGGAGTAATCCCGAATACGCGGCTTGATCAACGAAACATCTACCGCTTCATATGAGATTTGCGGTCCTTCCGGTGTCCAGTCCGCAATCGTCGTTTTCAGGAAATCCTCATCGTTACGGTCCGGGAAGTCCGGTTTGTAGTGGGCTCCACGGCTTTCGTTACGCAGCAGCGCCCCTTTAGTCATCGCTTCGGCCAGCTCCATCATATTCCACAGCTGACGTGTGAACGCCGCACCCGCATTGTTCCAGCGCGAAGCATCATTAATATTAATGTTGGAATAACGCTCCTTCAGCTCCTTGATCTTGTGGATCGTAGCTTCCAGCTTGTCATTATAACGAACCACGGTCATGTTGTTCGTCATCCACTCGCCCAGCTCTTTATGAAGGACATAGGCATTTTCTTTCCCGTCCATATGCAAAATACGCTCATACTTCTCTGTCTGCTGGTTGACCGCCGCATCGAACACGGAGGAAGCTACATCCTGCGCTGATTTTTTCAAACCTTTAATGTATTCTACAGCCTTTGGTCCAGCCACCATCCCGCCGTAAATAGCTGACAGCAGCGAGTTTGCACCCAAACGGTTCGCTCCGTGATACTGGAATTCACATTCCCCTGCAGCAAACAGCCCCGGAATATTTGTCATCTGATTGTAATCGACCCACATGCCGCCCATCGAATAATGCACAGCCGGGAAGATTTTCATCGGTATTTTACGCGGATCGTCACCGACGAATTTTTCATAAATTTCAATAATACCGCCCAGCTTCACGTCCAGCTCTTTCGGGTCCTTGTGGGACAGATCAAGGTACACCATGTTCTCGCCATTAATGCCAAGCCCATCATCGACGCATACACTGAATATTTCACGTGTCGCAATATCACGAGGGACCAGATTTCCATAAGCCGGATACTTTTCTTCGAGGAAATACCACGGCTTGCCGTCCTTATACGTCCAAATACGGCCGCCCTCTCCCCGTGCCGACTCGGACATCAGACGCAGCTTGTCATCCCCCGGAATAGCCGTCGGATGAATCTGGATAAACTCGCCGTTGGCATAGCGTACGCCCTGCTGATATACCGCCCCGGCAGCCGTACCGGTATTAATCACGGAATTCGTGGTTTTACCGAAAATAATGCCAGGTCCGCCCGATGCCAAAATAACTGCATCCGCTACAAAAGTCTTCACTTCCATCGTGCGCAAATCCTGCGCACAGATGCCGCGACAGATACTCTCATCATCCAGTACAGCCTGTAAAAACTCCCAGTTTTCATACTTGGTCACCAAGCCCTCGGATTCCCAGCGTCGTACCTGCTCATCAAGTGCGTACAGAAGCTGCTGCCCTGTCGTCGCTCCGGCAAAGGCTGTCCGATGATGCTGCGTACCGCCGAAGCGACGGAAATCCAGCAATCCTTCCGGTGTCCGGTTAAACATGACACCCATGCGGTCCATGAGATGGATAATCCCCGGAGCCGCTTCGCACATCGCTTTTACCGGAGGCTGGTTGGCCAGAAAGTCGCCGCCATAGACCGAATCGTCAAAGTGAATCCAGGGCGAGTCGCCTTCCCCCTTCGTATTCACCGCGCCGTTGATGCCCCCTTGAGCACAAACGGAGTGGGACCTTTTGACCGGAACCAAAGAAAATAAATGAACGTGAACTCCTGCCTCTGCCGCCTTGATCGTAGCCATTAGACCCGCAAGACCGCCGCCCACGACAATAATGTTGGATGCTGCCATTTCTGCTCACTCCTTTTTTTCAGGATTTTAGCCAAATCCCCTTTTACCATAAGAAATAGAATTTGCAAACGATGTATTGCAAACACGTAAAGTGTGCATTCATTTTTTACAGCAGCTGTTGAATAGCACTGCTTTGTATCAAGGCGGTTGCCGTTTCCTGGAATTCCGCGCTGCGGAATGCCAACAGGGAAGCGATGAAGCCGATGGATACAACCACGAACAAGGTCATGCAGATATAGGAGGACACTTTTTGTGCACGCGGTCCCACCGTAATCCCCCAACTGACCATAAAAGCCCATAGTCCGTTAGCAAAGTGAAAGGATGCCGAAACGACACTGATTAAATAAAGGGTAAAATAAACCGGATTGGTTACAATGCCATGCATCACGCCGCCTAGCTCCTCATGTGTTACATTACCCAGAGCCACCTGGAAACGTGTATCATATACGTGCCAGATAATGAATACGAACGTAATCACACCGGAAATGCGCTGAAACAGAAAGCGCCAGTTACGCGAATAGCCAAAATTTTTGACATTCGGATCGGCCTGATAAGCGATATACAAGCCATAGATTCCATGGAACAGCAATGGCAAGTAAATAAATAACGTTTCAAGCACAATAACAAGCGGTAGACCATTCAGGAAGGCCACGCTGCGATTGAATCCTTCCTTGCCGCCCTCCACCGCTGTGAAGTTGGTCACCAAATGCTCTACAAAAAACAGAGCCAGCGGGATGACGCCAAGAAGCGAGTGCAGCTTTCTGGAATAAAATCCTCTCATCTAGGTAATGCTCCCTTCTCCCAATAATAGCGTTTTCAATAGTAATATAACATATAAAATGACAGTTTCCGACAGGAAATGTCCAACAAGGTGTTCCTTAAAGGGGAAAACAAAAGTGTGAACATCTTGTGTCGCTTTCATGTTACTCCTTTTCGGCTTATAATGGAATTGCAATATACGTATTAATTGTTATGTCTTTTTTGCATATAGAGAGGAAGTGGACGATTTGTTTGAGGATTTGAACGCTTTTGCTGTCATTGTCGAGCAATCCAGCCTGAATAAAGCCTCCAAGCTGCTTAATCTGTCCCAGCCGGCCCTGTCCCGCAAAATCGCCAAGCTGGAGGAAGAGATGGGTGTGAACCTCTTTGATCGGAGGGGCAAACGACTCGAAATTACGTCGACAGGCCGATTTGTATATACCTTCGCACTGGAGCAACGGCAACGGCAGCTCCGCTTTTTGCAAAAGCTGTCCCAGCACAAAAACGAAGCCCAGAGCATGCTCACACTGGGCGCGAGTTTGACGACACTCCAAACGACCCTGCCTACCCTCGTTGAAGCTTTCATGAGCAAGCATCCCCAAACCGAGCTGAAACTACTCACGGGCAAAACCCATGAAATCGTCGCTTTTGTACGCGACAAAAAAGCAGACGCTGGTATTGTCGGGTCTGCCATTCATGAGGCCGGACTGCGTTGCATTCCGCTGTTTGATGATCATTTGGAGCTAGTCGTTCCGATCGGACATGAATTAACGATGAAGACGGGAACGGCCTCGATGAAAGACCTGCAAGGACTGCCGATGATTATTTTTTCCAAGGGAACCTGGTATCGCAGTCTTACAGATGACCTGTTCCAGCGCAGCGGCATCATGCCGGATATCCGTATGGAAATCGACTCGTTCGAGGCGATTGTGCGCCTGCTGCCGACCTGCAAGGCTTCCGCATTGCTGCCCAAATCCTACTTGCGCAGCGAGCTGCTGCGGGATAATGGGCTAACAGCGCTGTACTTGCCCGATCTGAAGGAGACACGACGCACCACCTCCCTTATCTACTCGGAGACGACTGATCTGGGGCCGACAGCACGGCGCTGGATTAGCGAGACACGTGCATCGTTTGCAGGCTATCGTATGGTGTAGCGGAGATCAGCTTTCCTAATTAACGTTAACGACCTCGTCCTCGAAGCGGCCGATATTATCATTGGAGCCGATGATGACCATAATATCGTCCGCTTTTAGCCGATCCATCGCTGTTGGTGCAATCAGGATACCGTTCGCCGTATGAAGCGCGACGATGCTGCAACCAAAGCGGGTGCGGGCATTCAGCTCAGATAGCGTTTTGCCATGCAGACATGCAGGAACGTTGAGTTCTACAATACTGTATTCCTTGGACAGCTCCAAATAATCAAGCAAATTAGGCGTGACCAGTTGATGCGCAACCCGTATCCCCATATCCCGCTCGGGATAAATGACCCGGTCCACACCGAGCTTTTCCAACGCCCGTCCGTGCAGCACAGAAATCGCTTTGGCAACGACTTTGCTCACACCCAGCTCCTTTAGCAAAATGGCAGCCAGAATGCTGACCTGAATATCAGCACCAATCGCAACAATGCCGCAATCGAAATTGCGGATGCCCAGTGATCGTAGTGAATCCTCATCTGTAGCGTCCGCCACGACAGTATGCGTCAACAGCTCACTCATACTGTCCACCACATCCTCATTCCGGTCGATGCCAAGCACCTCGCACCCCATATCTACCAATTGCAAAGCCAGGCTTGAGCCAAATCGTCCCAAACCAATAACTACAAACTGCTGCGTTTTCATATCTACTCGAAAACTCCCTTATCTGAATCAATTTCATAAATGATTGATTCATCCTATAATCATTTTGCCTTCCGGATGACGATATAATTCCTTACCCTTTTTCGGAGTCATTGCATAAGCGAGCGTGAGCGGACCCAATCTGCCCGCAAACATCGTCAGGGTAATGACCAGCTTGCCTATAACTGTCAAATCAGGTGTAAGCCCCATGGACAATCCCACTGTCCCAAATGCAGACACCGTCTCGAACAATATCATCAGAAAATGATGATCCTCGGTTGCCGATAAAATCATCGTCACGCCAATCACAAACAGCAGCCCCAGCAGTGTAATAGTCAAAGCCTTGTAAATTCGCCCCTGCGCAAGCCGGTATTTGAACAGCACAATATCCTCCCGACCCCGCAGCATCGAAATCACGGCTCCAATGAGCAGCGCAAACGTTGTCGTCTTAATACCGCCTCCAGTAGAGCCAGGAGAAGCACCGATAAACATCAATATAACGATGAAAAACTGCGTGGCCTGTCGCAAGCCAGCGATATCTAACGTATTGGCACCTGCGGTGCGTGATGTTACGGACTGGAATAAAGATCCCAGCAGCTTCCCACTCCAATCCAGCGAGCCCAGTGTCTTCGGATTGGTAAACTCGAATACAAAGATGACGAGCGTGCCGACTACAATCAGGGCAGCCGTCATACTGAGTACCACCTTGGTATGCAAGGAAAGTCTCCCGCGCTTGCGGTATTCTACCAGGTCCGACATAACCACAAAGCCGATGCCACCCGAAATAATCAGAAACATAGCTGTAAAATTAACAATAGGATCATACACATAACCTGTCAGGCTGCGAAATTGACCGAATAAATCAAAGCCTGCATTGTTAAACATGGAAATCGCATGCCAGATTCCAAAATAAATCGCCCTGCCTACGGGCATATCAAAGGACCAGCGAATCGCGAATATCGTGGCGCACACGCCCTCAATAATTAGCGAGTACAGCAACACCCTACGAATCAATCCGACAATTCCCTCAACAGAAGTCTGATTCATCGCTTCCTGCAAAATCAGGCGCTCCCGCAAGGAAATACGGCGCTTGAACACCAGCGCAATCAAAGTAGCCATCGTCATAAAGCCGAGACCACCAATCTGGATCAGCGCAGCGATAACCACCTGACCAAAGGTGGTAAAGAAGGTACCGGTATCCTTAACGACAAGACCTGTTACACAGGTTGCGGAGGCAGCTGTAAACAAAGCATCTATAAATGCAAGCGGCTTCCCCGTTGTATTGGAAATCGGCAGCATTAACAACAAGCTGCCTATAAGAATGATAATGGCAAAGCCCACAACGAATATCTGCGGTGGAGAAAGCCGAAGCCATCTTGCATTGGGATTCATCTATTTATCACGGCTCCTACTTGGTGAATTATGAGCATGGAGACGCTCCGGGTGCAGATTGTTCTTCCGATTGCTGTTACCCCCGGATTTTTTTCTGATTTTATAAGCCCTTTTAATGGTTAAAATCCGGTGGTAAAGGCAAACGCTGGCGCTTCTTCAGAACAATTCTGCCCCCTCCGCTTCTGCCAGCTCATAAAATCACCAATCTCTTTTCAGTTTCTTTAGTCCGTTTTTTTAGCAAACAGAAAAGTATCCGCAGAGCAAGATACTTTTACCTATCAGTACTCATCACACTTCATACCTCACTACCTCATGAAACGTTTAATGACTTTAAGGCGGGCAGCAGCGCAGCGATCCATTTGAATCTGGAGAAGCGGTAGCGCTCGCCTGAAAGCTTTCCGCAGGAAAGCTCGCTTCGTAAGCATAAACCATCTCTGAATTTTAACCTTAACAGGGCTTATCTAATCCAATAAAATTCAGAGACAACAGCGATCGGAAGATCAAATGGAGCGCGAAGCGGACTTAACTCAGCAACGTTTTAATTATCCAACTTTTATTCGCACAAAAAAAGACACCGGAAAACCGAGTGCCTGACTTGGTTCCTGCTCACAGCCTACGAGGTTAGCTGACGGATTCGGGCTGCACAGTATGCCCTATTCACACTTCCGGTTCGGGACCGGCTGTAAAATTCACCCCAGTAACATGGTTCCCCCGTTTTCCTATGGAAATTCGGCTCAAATGTATATCGTTACCTATATATTTCATATGCATTGTCTCAACAGATTATAATCCTTCTATATACAGAGCACAAAACCGATTTCGTTGAAATAACGTTAAATTAGCGGTAATTTGAGAATAGGCCACCTTTAATCGCAGCTTATCTTATTTTATTGAAACTTTAAAGTGCTTTCACTCCATTTTCATGAATATCGTAGGTCTGTTGGCGGGAACCTGTGCAGTATGATATCTTTAATGGATGTTCTTATTTACAGATTAAGGAGGAAACTCATGAATCCTATCGGGAAACCGGTCGTGCTCACGGCCAACTTCAAAAGATTAGGCTTGCTGGGCGCGATTGGCCTGATTTGCTTTTTTGTCTTTCAATTGCTTATTCCCTCATTTAGTAATCCGAATCCGGAGGCACTGGCGAATGCCAAGGTCATCAGCAAGCAGGAAGCAGTCATACACGCGCTGGACTTCGCCCGCTCCGAGCTGAGCTATACCGAATTACGGTCTAAGGAGCCTCTGGTGACCTATCAGGCCGAAACGGACCTGTACGGTTATTTATCCAGAGAAAAGCTGCTTCAACAGTATGACCGTACTTGGAAAAAAAGTTATCCTTACGAAACCTTCCGGGTCGATTTACCGGAGCCTTCTTCGAAGAGCAAGTTGCAAATTCATGTGGATTTGTCCACTGGCAAAGTCGTTAGCTTTAAACGAATTACCTCCAGCACCAGTTACACACAAGCTGATATTTCTACGGATGAGCAAGCACGTAGCAGGCTTGTACGTGCAGCCGAGGGAGACATGACGCTGGATGCGAAGGAGCAGGCAGCGACAGCTTGGGTGAAACGCTTTGGCTTTAAGCCGTCGGACTTGAAGCTCGCGACAACCGAAGGCGCGGGTGGATTGAAGTATACCGTGGACGATAAGAAAATCGGTTCCTCAGTGCTTACACTGGCTTTTACTTTTGAAGACGGGGATGTTCGCTCGTTTACACAAAGCTTTTCTGCCCCATCGTCCTATACGGATTATGTCAAAAAACAAACGTACTGGGCAAACTGGATGACCTACGCGGGTTATGCCTTATTAAGCATGGTCTTGGGCATACTTGCCATCGTATACGCCTCACTCACACGACGCCACACTTCCTTTGTACGCGGCATTGTTCTGTCCATTGTATATTTTGCTGCCAGTATGGCAGGGACATTTAACATGCTACCTATGCTGCAAGCAGAAGCAGGCGGTCGGGGAGCGCTTATATTTCTTATGATTTTGCAAGTTGTGGTTTCCTTCGTAATGGCTGTAGCGATCTACTTCTCCTTGGTCGGCGGTGACGGGCTGATGCGCAAGGTTGGACTGAATGCATGGCCACGCGCCAAAGAGCCAGGCTATGGGCTGTATGTGCTTCGAAGTATGTATGTTGGCTACTTGTGGGCCTTTATTTTACTTGGGGTGCAATCCATTTTGTTCTTTGTACTGGAGCGCACGCTTAATACGTTCTCCACAACAGATGCCACACAGTCTCCTTACAACATGGCTTATCCATGGCTACTGCCGATTATGGCTTGGATGGCAGGTATTGGAGAGGAAGCCGTATACCGTCTGTTTGGTATTCCAATGGTGAAAAAAATAGTGAGAAATACTTTTGTTGCCTGTCTGATCACCACATTGATTTGGGCACTGGGGCACACACTGTATCCGATCTATCCGGTCATTTCCAGACCGATTGAGCTGACCTTCCTTGGATTGCTGTTCAGTTTTGTGTTTCTGCGTTATGGCTTTATTGCCGCCATGTTCAGCCACATTATTTTTGACAGCATTCTGATGGGACTGAGTGTGATGACGCTAGGAGATAGCGTGAACCTGTTCGCAGGTATATTCTGGATCGTGCTCCCTGCCATTGTGGCTTATATCATGTACTGGTTTAGTCCAAAGAAACCAAATCGAGTTATGTTTGAGCCCATAAAAAAAGAAGAGCCGTATTCTACGACTCCTCCTCCCGAAGGGCAGCTATAATCTGACGCGCAAGCTTATCACCAATAGAGAGAGGCCGGAAGTCTTCGACGCTGGCCTCTCTTATTTTTTTAAGCGAACCAAAATGCTTAAGCAGCAGCTTACGCCGCTTCTCGCCAATTCCCGGAATCGAGTCCAAACGAGAGGTTACCATGGATTTGCCCCGTTGCTCACGATGGAATGTAATGGCGAATCGGTGAACCTCGTCCTGAATCCGTTGCAGCAGGTAAAATTCTTCACTGTTGCGGGCTAGTGTCACGGCCTCAGGAGAATCCCCCACCAGTAGTTGAGAGGTTCTGTGTTTGGCATCCTTCACCAGACCACACACAGGAATGAACAAACCCAGTTCATTCTCCAGCACATCCACAGCGGCCTTAATCTGTCCGCGTCCACCATCGACGACGATCAAATTCGGACGCTCCAGATTTTCCTTGAGCACACGTTCATATCGACGCCGAATGACCTCACGCATCGTTTCATAATCATCCGGCCCCTGCACTGAACGGATTTTATATTTACGGTACTCCTTCTTGGCAGGCTTGCCATCAATGAACACAATCATTGCCGAGACTGGATCGGACCCCTGTATGTTGGAGTTATCAAACGCCTCCACGCGATGCAGGCTGTCCAGCCCAATCGCACGCCCCAGATTGCTTGCAGCCTTGGATGTCCGTTCCTCGTCCCGTTCAATCAGCTTAAACTTCTCATCCAAAGCGACCCGTGCATTTTCCGTAGCCATCCCTGTCATTTGCTTTTTCAGTCCACGCTGAGGCACCAGTACCTTTACATCCAGCCATTCAGCCAGAGCTAGAGCCGCCGTAGCTGGTTCCTCCAGCCCGCCTGACAGTTGGGTTTCAGTATGGTCTCGATCCGTTGCTTCTCCATAAGAAGCACGCTCCTCTGCCACCAGCAGTGCATCAGCAAGACGCTCGAACGGATGCTCTGCATTCTGCACATCCGGCACTGTCCCTGCTTCTTGTGCAGCATCGTTACTGGTCTGTCCCGTTCCCTCGGTTGTTGCAGTGTGAGGAACAACCTCCGCCACAGCCGATTGACCGACATCCCCCAGTTCCGCCTGCTTCACCAGTTTAGGTGTATCCGGCAGCAATATTTCCTGCGGCACCGCCGGGTTATCACTATAATATTGCGTTACATAGGACATAAAATCGCTGTAAGCCTCTCCATAAAAAGGAAACGTAGACATATGCCGCTCGATCATTTTACCTTTACGAACATATAGGATCTGCACACACATCCAGCCCTTATCCACCGAAAATCCGAATACATCGCGGTCCTTCGCATCGGCTGTCGTGATCTTCTGCTTTTCCATCATCGCGTCAATGCTGATAATCTGGTCGCGTAGCTCCTTGGCACGCTCAAAGTACAGCTCCTCTGCGGCCTCCTGCATTTTGCGTTGAAGATCCTTTTTGATTTCCTCATGCCCGCCACTCAAAAAAGAACCGATCTCCTGACCAATCTGGTCATACGTTTCCTTCTCAACCTCTTTCACACAAGGCCCCAAGCATTGATGCATATGATAATAAAGGCACACTTCCTTCGGCATCACACCGCACTTGCGTAACGGGTACATGCGGTCCAGCAACTTCTTCGTCTGATGTGCCGCGTAGGAATTAGGATAAGGGCCAAAATATTTTGCTTTATCTTTCAGAACGCGCCGGGTCACCTCCAGCTTGGGGTGCTCCTCGTTCGTAATTTTCAAATACGGAAAGGTTTTGTCATCCTTCAACAGCACGTTATAGCGCGGCTGATGCTTTTTAATCAGGTTGCACTCCAGAATGAGCGCCTCCATATTACTGCCCGTAACGATATATTCAAAATCACGGATATCGGAAACCAGTCGCTGCGTCTTGCCGTTATGGCTGCCTGTAAAATAGGAACGGACCCGGTTTTTCAGCACTTTGGCCTTGCCGACATAAATGATGGTGCCCTCACTGTTCTTCATCAAGTAACAGCCCGATGCATCCGGCAGCAACGCTAATTTGTGCCGTATGTTCTCCAGCGCCTTCTCCTGATTCCGCAAGTCCTCCGCATAAGATTCCATTCGCCCGGTTCCTCCTTCCATTCTTAAATGACTTCGACTACTATATAATATGCAGGAATAATACACAAAAACGCCCCCGGTATTTACAACCGGAGGCATTGACCGTTCATGGCCGCTCTCCAAGCCCCCGCAGGAGCATGGGTCACATGCAATGATTACTGGTGTTTGGTAAGCATGCTTTTCAGCGCTTCTTTGGAGTTCAGACCTACCACTTTATCAACAGGCTGTCCGTCTTTGAAGACGATCAGGGTAGGAATGCTCATAACGCCGAAACGGGAAGCAGACTCTGGATTTTCATCCACGTTCACTTTCGCGATTTTGACGCTGTCGCCAACTTCTGTGGAGAGATCCTCCAGAATAGGAGCGATCATTTTGCAAGGCCCGCACCATGGCGCCCAAAAATCAACTAAAACGGTTCCTGTACCTTCGACTTCTGCGTTGAAGGATTGGTCGGACACGTTAACAATTGCCATTGTATGTTCCTCCTTTATAGAAAAGTCAAGATTATTATAACCTGTAATTTCTTTTTTGACACCTTTTAATTATATCACAATAGTTTTTTAATTGTAAGATATCAAAATAGCAAATGGATTTACAATTATCCTCGCTGATTTTTCCCTTTAACGGTAATAACATCTACAAAAGGGCGAATCCGATCCATCAAACGCTGTCCCTTGTACAATTCCTCACCGTCCTTGCTCGTAAAGCTCAAATGCTTCTCCAGCCCCTGCAACGAGTAATTCGAAGTATAAAAGGTAGGTTTGCGGTTCATTCGGTAATTCAAAATCGAGCCCATCACATGATCCCGTACCCATGGACTCAAATTTTCGGCTCCAATGTCGTCAAATACGAGCAGATCACAATTTTTAAGCATTTCGGTCGTTTCCTTCAGCTTTTGTCCTTCCTGAATCATGGACTTTAAGTCCTCCACAAAATCAGGCATATACACGATCACACCGTTCAGCCCGGACAGCGCCAACTCGTGCAGCAGATATCCCATTAAAAAGGTTTTACCCGTACCAAACGTACCTTCCAGGTAGAGTCCTTTTTTGGATAAGCCCTGGCTTTTCGTTTCTTCGATGTAACGGAATAGCTGTGTGACTGCGGGCATACGTTGTGAGTCCTTACGCGCAATCTCAAGGGCATTATAGCCTTCCAAGAGCGCACGCTCATCCACATAAAAGCTTTTAATCCGCTGACGCACCCGCTGTTCGTGCTGTGAAGCTACCAGTTTGGCGCAAGGGGTACGGATGTCCACCATTTCGGCTGTACCATTCGGATATTCCACGCCCAGCTTGCAAAAATGTCCCTGAAAATCGTTAGGACACTGTTCGAGTCCCGGACAGTTGCCGCAATTCTTACGATCCCGGGTATACTGAAAAAGCATGCTCATGTTTAATCGCAGTTGTGCTTCGTCAATATCGGGATGCGCAGCGCAAAATTCCTGCACCAGCGGATCATTGAGAACCTGATCGGCCACATTGCGCGTGCGCTGGCGAAACGAAGGGTTCTGCATCTGCTGTAGCAAATCGCCCAATGATTCCAAGAACGCTCCTCCTTTCTAAAATGTGTAGAGCTATCCACTACACCTTTTTCTGTTTACCAGATTGCATTCGTTCGGCTAGGCGCAGCAGTTCATCCAATTCTTCCTCGGATACGGATTCCTCGGAAGGATGATCCTGTACGATGGGAATGGATGGCTTGGATGGGCCGCTGTTTTTGGCATACGAACGCGAACGGCCGCCGGAAGGAGAAGCAGCGGACTGCTTGCCTTTTACCTTGGCTTGATCACGTATATATTGAACGGCCTTTTCGTAGGTGCTTACTTGCTTTAACAGCATATTAGAAGCGACGGCCTCGACAAAGTTTCGGTTAATCCGCTGATCGCTTCCTGATACCAGCAGGGACATTAAATAATGGATAAGTACATTGATGACTTCACCGGGCAGCTTGTAGCTGATATCAATCTTTTCGAATATATCCAGCAGGTTACCTGGAACCGTGCCGGGGAAAAAGGTTTGCAGCAAACGACGATAAGGCTCATTGCGCAGCATCATATTATATTGGTGAATGTCGCACTTGGCTGTGAACTGTGGTGGAACCTCCACATAAAATTCCATCTCCACGGCTTGCTCCGCAGGCGGCTCTTCTGGATTGGCAGCTTCTCTCTGGCGCAAGGCAACCACTTTGGCGGCCTGCACCTGCTGTTCCTCCTGACGCTTCCGATCCTGTCTGGAATGCTGGCTGGCCCGGAGTTGAAGCTCGTCTAGCAGCAAATCGCCCGCTTCGGTAAAAACACCGTCCTCATCCAGCAAGCGGCTGATGTCCTGTACAGATAAGTCAAATTTGCGAACAACGTAATTGACCATGCCTAACTGCTCGTGCTCAAAACGCAGACGCTCTACATGCTTGCGATTAACGGATTCACGCGGAAAACGGAGAATGATGTCTGCATAATTCAGCCCTTCCTCCGACTCTGCGGCCAAAGCCCCATTGTGACGCCCCGAAGACACCTCGGACAGCGCCTGCTCCAACTCGTAATCAATGACATGGGTGTTCAGCTCAAATAACTCGTAAAACGGAATAGATATATTCTCTTTATTATAGGAAGATTGCGACCATTCCGCAGATTCGCTGCTCCACAGCGATTCTCGCAGAGAAAGCACCGCAAACTTGCCAATTTTGTCTCTCAACAAAAGAGTAAGATGCTGCGTCCTGAAAAAATCGGCAGGTGCAAGCGGTGGCTGCATCTCATATTCATACATATAGTCGTCCGTTTCCGGTGCATACAGCCTGGACGTCTGCAACAGACCGACAGCCTCCAGCTTGGAGGTCTGTTCAATTAGATGCTTGCGTCCCTTCTCACTCGGCTCCAGCCCTAGTGTCAGAAAAAGACGACGCTGCTGCTCCAGCGGCGAATAACCGATCTGTCCGACTGGCACATGCTGGAACAATAGCCGATACAGGCTGACCGCAAATGCGCCTACCATCGGCTGATAGACGCTTCCCAGCATCAATTCATCCAGTGCGCTCAAGCCGAATTCCCGATAAACGCAGTAGCGGTGGTTCTCAGTATAGTGCAGCAGGTTTTTCATCCGCATTCCAACATTCTTCCTTTCCTGACATAACGGTCTCCAAGATGTTTTTCTATTCTATCATACTTGACCCCAGCTGAGACCAGCAAAATAAGTCCAATTGTCCTCCTTTTTGGCAGCCTCATTCGTCCGCGTTCCCCTTTTTTCGAGAATACTAACTATTTTACGACTTGTGACCTGCATCACGGAAAAAATAAAATTCTTCACATTTCTTTCATTGGTGAAAATCCTTTATTTGGGCTACAATATAATAGTTAAGCATTACACATTTTTCATTCGCAGGACATACTTAAAACGCACATGTTTCGGCCATGCCGATGATTATTTACAGATTTGAAAAAGGAGTGACCATTGTGAACCAACATCAACCTCAACAACCCCCATCAACGCCAAATGAAGTAGCATCCACGCTGGAAGGCTGGTATGCACTTCACGATTTCCGGTCCATCAACTGGACGGCATGGAAAACAGCAGACGATGAAGAACGCGCCGGGGCGCTGGACGAGCTTCAAGAATTTATGAAGGAATGGAGCGTTACCGAGGAAGCGGGTCTGGGCAGCTCTGCCGTATATACTGTAATCGGACAAAAGGCTGATTTTGTTATGTTACATCTACGCGAAACGCTGGAAGACCTCAACAAACTCGAAAATGAGTTTAACAAAACAACCTTTGCCAAATATACGACTAAAACCTACTCTTACGTGAGTGTGGTGGAGCTGAGCAACTATTTGAGCAAAGAAGAAGATCCGATGCAAAATCCGCAAATTGTTGCACGTCTGAAGCCTGTTTTGAACAAGGCTCGATACATTTGCTTCTATCCGATGAACAAAAAACGCGATCTGGATGACAACTGGTACATGCTTTCCATGGATGAGCGTCGCACTCTGATGCGCAGCCACGGTTTGATCGGACGCAGCTATGCTGGCAAAGTGAAGCAAATCATTTCCGGTTCTATCGGCTTCGACGATTGGGAATGGGGTGTCACGCTGTTCGCCGACGACGCACTTCAATTTAAAAAGCTGATCTACGAAATGCGTTTTGACGAAGTCAGCGCCCGTTACGGCGAGTTCGGCTCCTTCTATGTCGGCAGCGTCCTGAACGAGGAAACATTTGAAGACATGTTAAAGCTATAAAACGACCAAGGATTTCGTGAGCTCCCGCTTTAGGGACTGCGGAATCCTTTTTATATGCTGCAAAGCCGCACAAGATGAGAAAAGGCCCCCTCACAGGCGCCTAAAAAATCATATTCTTTGATATTAGTGTAACACAGGTTCAACCACTACAGCTGCATCCTCGCTTTTTGCTAGCTTTCTTTTCTCCAGAGCAATCAGAATAAAGATCAGAAGCAACAAAGCACTTAACAGGATCAAAAATCCTCCAACCTCAGGAATGAAATACTTCAAGCTTCCGCCCTTGAATCCCATCCCTCTCAAAAACTTGAAATGCCAGGTTAATGGAAGAATGTTACTTACATACTGCAACGATGGAGGTAGCATAGCTACAGGCAATTGAGCACCACTCAGCATAAACGAAGGTAATATAAGCAGCATGAGACGCGGGGAAGCTTTTCCCGGATTAGCCGCACTCCATCCCAGAACCATTGCAAACAAACCCAAAGTAATCGTGTACATTAGAAACGGAATACTCATTTGCCATACATTGGCTTCAAAACGGAGTCCGCCGATCTGCTTGAGCAAACCAATGGATAGAAAAAAGGATACACATCCTACTACCGCATACGGTATCACCCTCAAAATCAGACCGTATGAATGCTGCAGCTCTTCTTTTAATCGTCCTTCCTCCCGTAAGCGAGGAACAATCGTCAGCGTAGCAGCACCAATCAGCGAAATCATGATTGTATTCATAAACCCCATAACCGAGGTCATCAGCGTAACGTTGGTGGGATTATACAATAGCCGCTGCTGGAGCAGCATATTGGAGGTAAGCCCTGTAACCTGGCTGTCACTCATTCCCATGCCCTTTAGTCCACTACCAGCCAGCATCGCATTTTCCGTGGCAATAATCTCCGTCACCGCCGACCGCAGATTCCCTGTAGCCAGCCCGACCGTGTTATCTACATAAAAGCCGATGTTGCTCTGGACTCCCTTAACTCTATTCTCCTCCAGACCTGCCGGAAGATAAATCACTGCAAAAAACTTTTCATTATATAAGAGTAAATTCGGATCGGCTTCATTCTCTTGCACATAACGTACATCAATATACTGGGATGCATTTAATTTATTAATAAGCTGTCGGCTATAATTGCTATGATCTAAATCGACTACAGCGACAGAGGCATCATTAAGCTGATTGTTTTTAAAAACAAACCCTAAAGATGCCGATACGACAATCGGGACGAGCAGCATAACGAATACCAGCTTGCCGCTGATCAATAGCTTCCATTCCTCTATAAACGCCTTCATTTCGTCACAACCTCTATCGTCATTCCAGGTAATAATTCAGGTGTTCGCTGAACATCTACTCTTACCTGGAAGGAGCTTATATCCGACAAACCTTTATCCCGGCTCATTCTCATGTTGGTATATTGCGGAGCAGAGGTAACGTATCTCACCTTGCCTTGAATATTTCTGTCTAAAGCTACGACATGTGAAGCCACATTTTCCCCTGCTTTAAACTGTGAGATGGAATCCTCATCCACATAAATATCATAGTATAGCTGGTTGGTTTCAATAACGACGCCTGTTGCCCCCGTAGCAACGATTTCCCCCATCTTGGGAACAATGCGGGACACTTTACCGTCTGCGGATGCCTTCAGCACCGTACGTCCGCGCTGCAATTCCAAGGTTTTCAGCTGAACGGTTAATGCCTGCTTTTGTTGAGCCAGAAGATCCACGTTGTATTCACTATTTTTAACATCTTTACGTGTTTGGGAGGTCTGGGTAAGTGCTTCCTTGGCCTTTTCTGTTTTGATGCGGGCCTGTTCGCGTTCCTCTGCGGTTGCGCCTGCCTCCATTTTTTCCAGAGCGGTTTGCTGCTGGGCGATACTATTTTTAGCAATGTCGGATTGTTTGCTGGCCGCAGTAATCTGATTATTGGCAATCTCCACCTGATCCCGGGCTGTATCCAGCGTAATTTGGGCAGAATCCAGTTGGTTTTTAGCGTTATCCAGCTCCGCCTTGGTTCCAGCCCCGGCATCGTACAAAGCTTTGATACGGTTGTAATTGACTTTAGCCAGCTCATGCGCCTGTTGTCTGGAGGTCACTGTCTTTTGCGCGATCTCTGCATTTCTTTTGGCTGTCTCCACCCCTGTCAGAGATGCGTCCAGCGATTGCTGCGCCGCTTCAATCGCCAGCTTTTGCTTCTGGATATCCTCCGCACGTGTGCCTTGGTTCAACAGGGATTCTCCCGCTTGCGCAGCCTGAATATCCAGTTGCCCCTGTTTTTCTGAAGTCGAAATTTTCTCCGACTGATTTTGCAGTCCGTCTTTAGCCTGCTTTATTTTTACATCAGCCTGCGCGATATCCGTTTTTAATTTCTCAATTTGCAGATCGAGGTCCACAGGATCGAGGGTCATGAGCACATCCCCTTTTTTCACCTGTTGTTCCTCCTTCACCTCAATGGTGTTCACTCTTCCCCCAACGCCCTGAAAGGCAGCATTTACGGTATCTGCCGTAAGCAGCGTGTTTTTTTGTGTGGCAGCCATACTCACAGCATCCTTGCCGCTCATAGCCATCAGCGTACCTCCAGTACCTAACGCGGCAATAAGTATAACGTACACAATGATCTTCTTATTCATTGCAATGAACTCTCCTTCATGATGATTTAGCCAATAATAAGCGGAAAATGATTGTTTTAAAAAAACAAGTACGCAATCTGATAGTACGATGTCTAACTATCGGCCTCGGGAAAGGTATTATTCCCGTTTTATTCGCTCCAGACCTGTGGAAAGCTTCTGTAGCATCCCAGCGAAGTGGACATGATCTTCCTTCGTAAATTCCTTCAATAAATCCGAAAAAAGCTGAATGAACATCGGAATTCTTTCCGTCATTAACTGTCTTCCTTCCTCAGTCAAGTAGATCGCAGTCATACGGCGATCCACCAGCGTACTTCTTCGGATGATACCGTCACGTTCCAGCTTGTCGATTACACTGGTTACGGTTGAACGTGTAACTCCTGAATATTCGGCCAGTTCAGATGGAGTCAACGCACGTTCATGCAGATACAGCGGAATTAAAATTTTCAGACTTCCAATCGATAGTCCATATTCGGACAGTCTGGAGCACACACCATTGTATACTTCATGAGCTGTCTGAATGAAAAGCGCTAGCGTACTCAACGATTGGGGGTCCACATGCGGAAATTTTTCTGCCAATAAATTTATCTTTTTGGGATCACTCTTGAAGTTAAAATCAGAATACAACGTGAAGGCCCCCCTCTGTAATTAATATCCACACTATACGTCGCCGTATAGTTATGTGTCAATACCCTTTTTAGGGGTACATTAATAAAAAAGGTTTCCAAGCTCCCTGGCCAGGAGTCATGGAAACCTTCTCAATGCATAGGATTTTTTGATGCCATGCTCAAGCTTAGAAAAATCGTCCCTTTTTCAGCACCAACGGAATCCCGCCAATGATAAACAGATAACGGATATCCACAATTTTTTTCAGTTGCGCGGCTATCCAGCCCTTTATTTTGCGATTGCCCACGACCGCGACAGCCTCCCCTTTTCCAAGAGAAGCAACCGTGCCTTTGTTGGAAAATACGAACTTGTGCAGCTCCTTTTTCCGTAGCGTAGCTGCTAAATTCTTCGCACAGAGTACCCCTTGCTGCATCGCAATTTGGGCGGTCGGCGGATACGGGCGTCCTTCGGGATTAAACATTAAAGAACTGTCCCCGATAATAAAAATGTCGTCATGGCCCGGTGCGCGTAGAAAATCGTCGATCTTCACCCGTCCGCGCATCACTTCAAATCCGGCTTTCTCGATCAGGCCGTTACCACGAATACCTCCAGTCCATACGACCGTGCAGGCTTCGATTTTCTCATCCTCACCAACGATGACGCCGTCCTCAAGACATTCCTTAATGGGAACACCGATGCGGAAGGTAACGCCCTTGCGCTTAAGGACATCCATCGCGTATTCTACCAGCTCCGGATCGAAGCCCGGCAGTGCCGTAGGAGCCGCCTCGACGTTAATGATTTGAATCCGGTTAAAGTCAATATCATAGGCTCTCGCCAATTGTGGCAGACGATCCGCCAGCTCCGCCACAAATTCAATGCCGCTAAAGCCCGCACCTCCGACTACAAAATTCAGCCGTCCGGGGTTTCCGTCATTTTTATACAAAGCAAGCTGGTATTCGACATGCTCACGGATCAAGCGGACCGAGTTAATGCTTCGAATTGTAAGCGCGAACTTATCCATCCCCTGAATACCGAAGGTTTCCGGTTCTCCGCCCAATCCGATCACCAGATAATCGTAGGATAGCGATCCATCCTCCAGCACGATTTTTTTCTCCTTCGGTATGATATCCTTAACCGTCCCTTTGATTAGATCCACCTTGAACTCATCTATCAGCTGCGAAATCGGAATACGTGAATGTTCAATCGTATCCGTACCCGCTGCAGGCATGTGGAGATGCGTTGTTATATAGTGGTAATCATGGCGGTTAATCAGCGTGACATCAGCCTCGTTGTGCTTGAGCTCCTTTTGCAATTGCTGAGCCGTCAAAATACCGCCATACCCGGCACCCACAATGACAATTTTGGGAATACTGCTCATGCTTCTACCCCTTCCGGTTTACGTAATCAGTGATTATTCACAGCTTTGCTCTCAAAATGACTTATTTATACACGCCGGATAACCTTCATCAAAATATTAATCACTTAAACTTTCCAAGCGGAACCCGGCAGTTTATAATGATAAACAGTGAATCATGCGTTCGGCGGCTTTCTTAACCTCTATGCGGCTGATTCTACATTCAATATTCATTATCCATACTATCCCTTTCGGAGGTGTTTTTAGAGTGACAGTTCAATCCACAGGTGCGGAACTCCGCGATCTGATTATCATCGGAGGCGGCCCAGCTGGTATTTTCGCTGCTTTCTACGGGGGAATGCGTCAGGCATCCGTCACCTTAATTGAAAGTATGCCCCAACTCGGAGGCCAGCTTGCAGCCCTTTATCCTGAAAAATATATTTATGACGTCGCTGGCTTTCCTAAAGTGACTGCACAGGAACTGGTCAACAATCTGGTTCAGCAGATGAACCACTTTAATCCAGAAGTACAGTTAGAAGAGAAAGTCGTATCATTAGAGAAAAAGGAAGAACGCCACTTCATCGTAAAAACAGATAAAGGCGGCGAGTATCACGGTAAAGCGGTCATTATTACCGCTGGCGTGGGTGCTTTCGAGCCGCGCAGACTGGAACTGCCGGGCGCAGATCGTTTTGAAAAAACGAACCTGCATTACTTTGTCAGCGACCTGAGCAAATTTGCAGGCCGGAAAGTGCTGATCAGCGGCGGCGGCGACTCTGCGGTAGACTGGGCGCTCATGCTGGAACCGATTGCAGAACAGGTTACATTGATTCATCGCCGCGACAAATTCCGTGCGCATGAACACAGTGTAGAAAACCTCCTCGCTTCCAAAGTAAACGTCGTTACACCGACTGAAATTACAGAGCTGCACGGGGAAGACTCGATTACGAAGGTTACCCTTGCTCATGTAAAAACCAAAGAAACTCAGGAAATCGAAGTGGACGATGTGATCGTTAACTTTGGATTTGTATCCACTCTCGGCCCGATTGCCGAATGGGGAATCGAAATCGAAAGTAACTCCATCGTGGTCGATTCCCGTCAGGAAACGAATATTCCCGGCATTTTCGCCGCTGGGGACATTACGACCTATCCAGGCAAGCTCAAGCTGATTGCTGTCGGCTTCGGTGAAGCGCCTACGGCCGTCAACAACGCCAAGGTTTATGTTGATCCGGACGCCAAGCTGTCCCCGGGTCACAGTAGTAACATGAAACTGTAGTCTATTCTTAGACTATGACAAAAAAGGGTATTTTACTCCAAAATTGAATTATTGGAGTGAAATACCCTTTTCTACGGTGTGCCTATTCGTTGCAGTGATTGTCCGTAAAGTCATTCGAACCCTGAATGACTTCACAGTCGCAGTACGAGAGCTTGTCCGGTCTAATGAAGGACTACGGCTGTATTCATCTCTAAGTTTCTTTTGTGGATCTCAGCCAGCAACAGTGCAATGAAGTCGCATTCAAGTTTAAGCTCGATTGCCATCTGATAGGAATCCAAAAGCATTTCATCCGTCAGCATAGCCATCCTCGACACAACCTTTCCTTTTATTTCAAAATCTATTCTATCAAAATACCAAAAACGGAACAAGCGTTCTGTTATCCACAGCATGTTGTGGAAATCCTGTGTATAAATTGTTGGTAAGTGTCGTAAAGCCTTATATGTGACAGGGGATAATGTGGACAATACTTATACACAGGATTTTGACGCTTGTAAATAAAAAAAATATTTTTATAGTTTACACATATAGATTATATTTACAATCCACTAAATTGAATTTTATGGGAGTTAATTTAAGAAGATCCAGGATTATTGGGGCCTTGTGTTTACCTCCAAAATCCATATCCGTCCATTCGGATCAAGTCCATAATCAAATCCCAATTGTCCAATCCCCGGAATTCTTTTCTCCAGTACAGGAATACACCGCTGTGTAAGATTAACGATTTCACGTCGCTTTCGGGTAGCCACCTGGCAGGGATAAATCTTCCGAAGTGCATCCATTCCCTTCATCAAAGTCCCCCCTTTGCACAGGTTCGTAATGACCAGTCCGGGACGGGCATGACGTGCAACCACCGACCGGAAAACCCATTTCTGGCCCACTTTCACCACTTTTACCCGATAGTCAACAGGTCTGCCCTGAATAGTAGCCAACAAAATACCCTGCTGAATCAAATACGGACGCTGGAGCCGGAGCTTTCCGATTCCGACAGCAAGCTCTCCAAAGCTGCTGAACCGGTATGTGCGTTCCATGCGCGTGCAGGTGTATTCCCTGCGCCCCCTAGCCACACGCATGACTCCGATTCCACCGCCGCCCTTCACAGGCTTTATGAACACAAAAGCTTGCCGCCGCAGCATCATGCGCAGTTGATCTTCGCTATACAGACACGTTTCCGGTATATAAACGGCAATATACGGATGGCGGAGCAGCGCCTTCGTCTTTAACCACTTGCTTGCAAGTTGTCTCATGAATCCTCTCTCCTTTCGCCGTCAAACTATACTTATACATACTCAACACGGATGCTCTATTCTTGGATGATTGCCCGAGGCATATATTCATTTCGACAAGATCAATGCTAACGGTAGCATGCACGGGACATCACTGGTACAATGACAATAATCTACTTATATTTGCACGGAGCAGCGGGTTTGCCGGCAAATTGTTTTTTCGACAAGGAGGTCAACTCATGAACAGCAAAATCGGCATCATGGACATTGGCTCCAACTCCATACGTCTAGTGATCTATGAAATAACAGAGACAGGAGCCTACCGGATTGTCCAGGAATGCAAAGAGGCTGCCCGACTAAGTGAAAAGGTTGGAACCAACGGCCGTATGGAGCGGGAAGCGATTCGAAGCATCGCTCCATTACTGCGCCAATTTATAACGGTATGCCGTATGCACGAGGTTGTTCGTATGCGTGCAGCAGCGACAGCCGCTATCCGTAATGCGGCGAATTCGGATGAGATTGTTCAATGGATTGCGGAGGAAACAGGCTTAACGCTGGAAATATTGAGCGGGGAGCAGGAGGGCTATGCCGGTTTTCTGGGCGTCGTCAATACCATGAATGTAAACGACGGCATTATTATTGACATCGGGGGCGGCAGTACCGAAATTACGCTGTTCCGCGAGCGACAGCGGCTTCATACCGTATCGTTTCCTTTTGGCGCGGTCAACACGAATTCGCGCTTTGGCCAGGAAGTCAGGAACGGTGAATGGTCCCCTCAGCAGATCGAGGAGATGGAGAGCTTCGTCCGTTCTTCCCTGCAAGACCATGATTGGATCTTTTCCAATCCGGGCCTGCCGTTCATCGGTTTGGGCGGTACCTTGCGTACCTTGGCCAAAATCAATCAGAAGCGGCAGGATTACTCGTTGCCCGTGACGCACCATTACGAAATGACGACAGAAGATGTCGATTATTTTTATGTCAGTCTGCCCCATCTTCCCTATGAAAAACGCAAAAAAACAGCCGGCCTGTCCAAAGACAGAGCCGACATTATTGTACCGGGGCTAGTTATATTGAAAACGATATTCGAGGCCGCTCATGGCTCCACCTATTTGGTCAGCGGAGCGGGCTTGCGTGACGGTTTGTTTCATGAACTGGTCAATTCCGAAAAGCCTGTGGTCGACAATCCGCTCATCACGTCGATCCGCAATATACTTTCATTCGCTGTCCCGGTTAGCGAAGAGCACGTCAAGCGGGTTAACGAGTACGCTGTCCGACTCTATGACGAACTCGTTGACGTATGGGCTGACGTATCATCCTCAGCGATGGACAAACGTCTGCTGCTGACCGCCGCAACGCTGTACAAAACCGGAGCAGCCTTAAATTACTATCATTTCCGCCAGCATTCCGTGTTCTGGATCCTACATGCGGGCATCGGCGGTTTATCCCATCAGGAAACGGTGCTGGCTGCGCTGATCGCAGACTACCATCCCAAGAATCGGACGCCCCGACTGTTGCGCACACATGCCGATATTCTGGAGCCTTCCGACGAAGAACGTGTACATCGGTTGGGCTCCCTGCTCCAGCTTGCGATCGGCATGGATCGGAGCGAATCCGGCATCATCACCAGCATCAATCCCACCACAGGTGACGATGCGCTACATCTTCGTCTGGAAAGCATGGGTGAACCGATTCTGGAACAGCGGGAGCTGGAGGCTGTCGCCAAGGATTTTCAAAAAGCATGGAACCTTACGTTGTCGTGGTCCATTCTTCCTTCTTCCAATTTCTAACCTTCATGGCTTCGGATTGGCTCCGCATAGGGGCCTCTTCGTCGTTTCTTGCCACAAACTGATAACTGCCATTAGACAGAAGCTGCCGCGCCTTCACATTATCTCTCAAGGACAAATGCAAAATGTCCGACAGCATTCCCTTGATCCGGTCATCGTAAATCGGGCACATCAGTTCAATCCGGCGTGTCAGGTTGCGAGTCATCCAGTCCGCGCTGGACAGGAACAGCTCCGAAGCCCCTGCATTTTCAAAATAAAACAGCCTTGAATGCTCCAGAAAGCGATCCACAATACTAATGACGCTGATATTCTCGCTGAATCCTTCCACACCTGGACGCAAGCAGCAGACCCCTCTAATGATCAAATCAATCTTCACACCCGCCTGAGAAGCTGCATATAGTTCATCAATCATCTCCTGACTGGATAAGGAATTGATTTTGGCAATGATACGGGCTGGCTTGCCTGCAAGTGCTTGCTCCGCTTCCCTGCGGATCAGCTCGAACAGCTTGTTTTTCATTCCCGTCGGAGCCACCGTAAAAGCTTGCAGCGTCTTGAGTGCGGAGAAGCCCGTGATTTCATTAAACAGCTCGGAAGCATCCTCGCCCAAGACCGGGTCTGACGTGAATAACCCGATATCCGTATATACGCGGGCCGTGCTTTCATTGTAGTTGCCAGTCCCCACATGCACGTATCGTTTGAGCGTGTTACGCTCGTGGCGTACCACGAGAATGATTTTGGCGTGCGTCTTCAAACCGACCAGCCCGTACACCACATGACAGCCTGCTTTCTCAAGCGTACGCGCCCAGGCAATATTACGTTCCTCGTCAAAGCGGGCTTTCAGCTCCACGACCACCGTTACCTGCTTGCCCGATTCAGCCGCACGAGCTAATGCCGGGATCAGCTTGGATTCCCCGTTGACCCGGTACAGGGTCATTTTGATCGCCATCACATCCGGGTCCTCTGACGCCTCAATGATAAAATCCGTTACCGCATCGAACGACTCATACGGATGATATACCAGCACGTCCCGTTTGCGAAGTACGTTGAAGATATCCTCTTGCGGGGGCAGCTCTTCTGGATACACCGGTTTGATTGCCGGAAACTTCAAATGCGAATACCCTTCCAATTGATCGGCAAAGGACGATAGAAACGTCAAATCCAGCGGCCCGTCCATCTCAAACACATGATCGAACAGCTTGAATTCGCGCTGAAGCTCCATCAGAGCAAAGGGATGAATCCCTTTTTCCACTTCCAGCCTTACTGGCGCACCGCGTCTTCTTCGACGCAGTTCTTTTTCAATCTCTTCGAGCAAATCTTCGATTTCTTCTTCATTAATGGACAAATCGGAATTGCGCGTGACACGAAAGGCTTGAACCGATTCCGGCACATAACCCGTGAACAGCGTTTGAATATGATGCTTGATCAGCTCTTCAATTAAAATGAATGATTTCTTCTTGCTATTGGAACGTAGCGGCACAGACACGACACGCGGAATATTGGAAGGCACCTGCACGATGGCAAAAAACGGCTTATCCTCCTCCGTATCCCCTTGACGTCTCAATACAACTGCTAAATATACATATTTATTGTGAACTAGTGGAAAAGGACGGCTCTGATCGACTGCCATTGGCGTCAGCACCGGAAATATAATTTCATGAAAGTAGGTATCCAGAGACTTGCGCTGTGTCGCATTCAAGCCCTCATATTCAAGCAGCAAAATCCCCTTTTTCGTCAACAGGCGGGAAATTTCGCGATAGTTTCGATACTGCTCCGATACCATTGAGACCGTACGCTTGATCAGCCGTTTGTATAAACCGGAGGGGGTATATCCGGTAAAATCCTTTTGCATAAAACCGGCCTTGATCTTCTCCCGCGTCTCTGCCACCCGAACAGCCATAAATTCATCCAGATTGCTGGACACAATCGCCAAAAATTTGGCTCTCTCCAGCAACGGTGTATCTGTATCCTGCGCTTCCTGAAGCACACGGCGATTAAATTCAATCCAGCTTAAATCCCGATTAAAGTAACGTTCTGACCCGGCTCTATCTTTATCCTTATTCTGACTCTCTATCAACATATGGCCTCCATCAATCATGCAGTATAGTTATGCTTTATTGTACTATTAGATGAAACGCACTAGCATCATAGCTGTGTAAACACAATGTAAAATGTGTGTAAAACGCAGCCTGATGTTGAAAAGGTCACTCGGATACTTTACAAAAATAGCATTAAAGGGTACAGTGTTTACGTCTGTTTCATTGAGATAGATTGTCGAATCGTACTTTTTTTATCGTTATTTATGTTTATCATGCTGTTACTTGTCACATACCAGCCACTTTCAATTGTTTCATTTTCAAATGGCATCATATAGGGAGGATTTACGTTATGGAACCCAAGAAAACGCCACGCGTACTGCAAAAAAACATCGAATTTTTTACCGCGGCGCTGTCTCAGCATCTCGTTTCAGTCTGGCAGGAGGACCCGACGGGCGTATACTGCGAGATTGGCAGCGGATATATCGAATTGTTCAGCAGCGAGATGATTCGGGTGCGCAATCAGGATGGGACCCAAAGCCATTATGACCGCAATATCACGATGTTTCAGTTGATCACCAAGGATCAGCCGATATAATTATTATATGCTATGCCTGTACTGTTCTTCCAGATTAGAATTGCTTTTTTACCTTGAAAATAACTGATATCCAACTGTTACCACAGGGTAATCGTTATTATTTAAGGCAGCGATTCTGCTGGCTTTCGATTTGTGAACATATTGCAGGTTTATCCAAAAGGCGCCACAGAGCGCTTTTTTTTGTCGTTATTTTTTGAACATAATTTCAAAAAGCAGTATGATGAAGTAGCATATGATCTAAATTTAAAGGGGAATCAACCGATGGAGCATACAACATCAGACGGACGCATCCTGATCATGACCGCGGTTGAGGGCGAACGGGAAGCCGTGCTGCGCGGGCTGAACGGCGACACCCGCTTTGCGGTTGAGCTTGCTGGTGTGGGCGCTCCGTCCGCAGCGGCTTCGACTGCGCTGGCGCTGGCTGGCGGCGGCTACCGCCTGGTCATCAGCGCCGGAATCGGCGGCGGCTTCGTGGATGTCGCCGCACTGGAGAGCGTCGTCGTCGCTGACGCGATCATCGCCGCCGACCTCGGGGCCGAGACGGCGGAGGGCTTCAGCAGCGTGGACGAGCTGGGCTTCGGCTCCAGCCGAATCGCCGTGAACGGCGCAACCACACAGCGGCTCGTTCAGGCGCTACGCGCCGCTGGACAGACAGCTGTCGCCGGGCCGATCCTGACCGTCACGACGGCGACAGGTACAGCGGCTACGGCAGAACGGCTGGTGATGCGCGTTCCCAGGGCTGCTGCCGAAGCGATGGAAGGCTACGGGGTAGCCGTAGCGGCGAACAAGCTGGAGCTGCCTGTGATGGAAATCCGCACGATCTCCAATGCAGTGGGCCCACGTGACCGCGCAGCCTGGCGGATCAAAGAGGCTTTGCAAGCGTTGGAAGCCGCATTTTCTACATTAACGGAGGTTATATAGATGCAAATTGCTTTTTCACCTTGTCCCAACGACACCTTTGTCTTTCATGCCTTGGCGCATGGGTTGATTCCGGGCGCACCCTCGCTGGACATCACATTCGCCGATATCGACATCACCAACAATCTGGCGGTAACGCCAAACGGGCTCGATGTCATGAAAATCTCTTATGCTGCACTCCCTTGGGTGCTGGACGAATACGCTCTGCTGCCTTGCGGCGGCGCGTTGGGCCGGGGCTGCGGTCCGCTCGTGCTGACCAAGGAAGGCACCACGGCGGAAGGACCGGAAGCCCTGTCCGGCAAGCGCGTAGCTGTGCCGAGCGAACGCTCCACGGCCTATCTGCTATTCCGCCTGTGGGCGGCCAAGCATGTACCGGGAGGGGTCGATGAAATTGTCGTGATGCCGTTCGACCAGATCATGCCTGCTGTCCGTGACGGACATATGGATGCCGGGCTAGTCATTCACGAGGCGCGTTTCACGTATCCATCCTACGGTCTCAGCAAGCAAGTGGATCTGGGCAACTGGTGGGAAGAAGATACGGGTCTCCCGATTCCGCTTGGAGCCATTATTGCCCGCCGTTCTCTGGACCTCGATGCTATTGCAGGCTGGATACACGCCTCTGTCGAGTACGCTTGGAAACATCCCGAGGCTTCGCGCGAATATGTATTATCCCATGCGCAGGAGCTGTCACCGGATGTGGCCCAATCGCATATCGACCTGTACGTGAACGACTTTACTGCCAATCTGGGCGACAGCGGCTATGCAGCCATCGAAGCACTGCTCGGACGCGCCGCACAGGAAGGACTTGTTCCTTCGTTTGATTTAGCCAAGCTGCGCCTTGCGTCCACCACCCGCTAACGGACCGACATTGCATGTTTTCATGCTGAATAGAGCAGTTTAAACATATAAAACCTCCCGAACGAGCACATTGCCTAGCCATGCGCCCCATTCGGGAGGTTTTATGATTTCATATTGCGAATCATCATTCAGACTCGCCTGTTCCTTGTCCTTAGTTCTGTTCCACGACCTCGGTCTTAAACACGTTATCCAGTTTGGTACCCAATCTTTTGACCAGTGGCACCTTGATATCCCGGCTCAGCTCTTTGAAAAAAGCGTCCATGTCACAATTAATCTTATCCAACACGACCTTCACCGTGCCCTCTGCCAAGATCTGCTCATTCAGATCTTCCGGTACAGTAACCGAGATATCATACTTCTTGCTTAACGTTTTAATGTAGCGGGTAAAGATTTCGATAAGCTCCTCATTGTTGAACTTCTCGACTGCAACTTGCCCTTTGTTCGTAAATTTCAAATTCACTCTCACGTTAGCATTTCCCCTTTTCCTTTTGACCATTTATTTTGGATAAACGTTGAACCTTACGAGGCTCTTCAAAGAAAGGGCCTTACCGGTCGTTTTAGACTCTTGTCCTTTGATATACTAAGTATAACACATTAAGTGCGTTTTCATTTCCCAACCTGTCGTTTTATGATAAAAAATGATACAAATTGCGCATTTTCAGCATTAATTCTTTCTTTTCATGCCAATCATTAGGAAGATTTTATACATAAATACATAAAAAAACGCCTATCTCGCAAAAGAAAGACGTTTCCGTACAGATGCTTATGCAGCATGCATTTACAAAGGTTTTGTACATTCCCAACCATGTGAACGATACTCACGCACCGCATCCCGTACATCCTCGATATCATCGGTATGCAGCAGAACAGCAGGTAAAATCACCCAATATTCGTTCTCTGCCAGATCAATAAACACGTCCTCGACATCATAATATTGCATATCGCCAAAAGCCGTATCCCTGATTTTCTGTCCAACCAAAGGTGTAAAATGGGAATCAAGTGTTTTAATCACCTTCGTATATTCCTTCACGCCCGTTGCTGATATCTGCTGTGAAATAATGACGCTCAATGCTGTTTACCTCCCTGACTGATAATGCTCATTATAACCTCTTATCAGGCCTTCCACAAAACCTTGTGCTGCAAAAATAATAAAAATCAACAACCCGATGCCGATCCCAACGGAGCTTAAAACGATAATCAGGATGCCCTGTGTATTACGTTGCTCTATCCGTTTCGTCAAAATGCCGAAGACTAAACCCAGAATAGCCGACAGATTACCAATGACTAAAATACTTAATAGTAGCCCCAATCCTGCAAAAATCCAGCCAAACAAAGCAAGCACCCAGCCCTGCGGCTGCGGCTCACTCTGTCTCATCTGCCAGCGTTCCCTCGCTGTAGACGTGTACCTATCCATTCTTTAGCTCCCCCGCTCTTTAAGCATTACTCAAGAAAGAAATTCGTTCGCCTTCTCCCGGTGGGCAGGCTTGATATGCATGTCCAGCACTTTTAAGGCCGCCAGCACGACACCCGCATCATCCGTGAAGCCCAGCATCGGAATGACATCCGATATCGCATCCAATGGAGAAATAAAATACGCCAAGGCCCCGAAGGCCACCCCTTTGGCATAAAGAGGCGTTTCAGGATCTATCGCACAATAGTACATGGCCACCGCATCCTTCACAAAAGGAACCTTCCCGGCCGTGGATTTCACCTTTTTGAAAAATCCCTTTTTCACCTGTTCTTCCTGCTTCGGATCATACTTGGCTTTAGTTACATCAAAATCCTTCATAAGGTACCTCCTATTTCTGACTGGCAAGCTTGAAAATTCCACCTTCCCGCTTTCCAAGTTCATAATTTTGTACCGTCATTTCCACCTTCGTATTTTTATCCCATACCGGAATCTTGTCCGACGTACCATACTGTTTCATAGCTATGTCTATGACTTCCTCCGCCTTCTTCGTCAAAGTAGAAGAAGCCATATTATATTTACCATAACCTTGATAAGCACCACCCAAACCAAGATTCGGTTGATTGTTCACATTTAAAAGCACACCCTTCAACGTACCATTCTCTGCTACATTAAAGGTCACTTTTTCCAATACAAAATCATTAGTAACGACGGAAGTCTGCTCCAATGCATGCGATATGGACGACAGGTTGGCTGCTAATCTAACCTGTTGCAGCAGCGCCTCTGTATCCTTTTGTTGCTTTGTCAATGCTTGCGTTGTCTTGTTGAGTGAAGCATTCGCTGTAGTTAAAGTATTTACCTTTGCAGTCAGATTATAATTCCATAACGCCAAGGTAATACATCCGAGTACAGCTATTCCTGAAATGACCGTGGCTACAACTGCGAGCTTACGAACAGCCTGTGATTGCGGCTCCACAGACTGAGTATGACTGCTTAATTCCCCCATAGCAAACTTCCTCTCTATTTACATAGTCATATTTTACTATGACCCCCTTTTATAATCTAGTATATTCTTCCTACTTTCGCATTCTCTATTTATTTGAATCCATTTCATAAATGATTAAGCCAACGAAATGTATACTACATGTACTCTTTATTAAAGCTACTGAGGGTATTATGAAATGGATTTATTTGTACAGGATTTCGTTTCATTGGCCCTTGAGCTTCGGTTGCCTCGTTTTCCCGGTAAAGCCGTATTCACCAGATACACACTGCCCGCGATCAGCACCAATCCCACCACGAATGTCAGAGTAAGCGACTCCTTGAGCATCACCATACTGAAGATCGTAGACAGCACCGGAATCATAAACGTATAGGAGCCGACCGTTCCTGCTTCTCCGTTGTCAAGCAGTTTAAAATAAATCATCCAGCCCATCGCAATCACGAATACGGATATAAACAGCAAGATACCGATAAAGGAAGGGCTCCAATGAATATCGCTCCATTTCTCCGTGGTAAGTCCAATCCCATTAAGTAGAATCCCCCCAAAAATGAGCTGCATCGTCACCGCCCAAATGGAGTCCAACTGCTTGCTTTTTTTCTTCATATAAATCGTTCCGAGCGCCCAACACAGTCCAGAGGCCAGCCCCAGCATGATACCCAAGACGGACAAATGCCCTGCCATCCCGCCGGAGCTAATCACGATCACCCCGCCAAAGCCAAGAACCAGTCCAATGACCTTCATCGGAAACATGCGCTCACCCAACCACAACCAGGAGAACAATCCAAGCAAGATCGGCTGGAGGAATACTAAAGTGGAAAATAACCCGGCAGGCAAATACCGTAGCCCCACTGTCTGCAAGCCATAGTAGCCTGCAATATTAAATATCGCCAGAACGAGATACGTCCACGCATTCTGTCTCAAACGCAAAGTTTCCCTGTGACGCATAGCGAACAGAAGCAGGATTAGCCCGCCTAACAGTGTACGGATGCCTGAAAATAAAATCGGCGGTGTATCCGGCAGAGCCAGCTTGGTCAACGGCCAGTTAATTCCCCATACCATCACTAATATCAATACAAGCCACAGCGTAGCTTTAGGTGTTAATGTTTTCATAGATATCTTCCTCTCCCCTAGCGATGATCATCGCTCATTTCATACGGCTATAGTCATTTACAGCCATTTGCAAAGCTTTACTTTACTAGCGTATACTGTGGGCACTAATAAATAAAATGAATGTTTTCGATAAGGGAGATAACTTTTCGCTTATGACCATTACCCAAATCATGATCTTTGTCTGCGTAGCTGAAACGCTAAACTTTACCCAAACTGCCCATGAGCTGCATATGACACAACCCGCAGTCAGCCATGCCATCGCCAGTATTGAGAGTGAACTAGGTGTCCAGCTATTGCTGCGTGACCGGAAAAAAGGCGTACTGCTGACAGATATCGGGCAAAAGGTACTGCTGCAATTCCGCATGATGCTGCAAAGCATGGAAAAGGTGGAGCAGCAGGTCGCCGCCGAAAAAGGGCTCGACGTTGGCACCATCACCATCGGAGCCTTCCCTTCGGCATCCGCCTATTTTCTGCCCCCCATCATACATCATATTCGCCAGCATTACCCGAATCTCATATTCGATCTGCATGAAGGCTCCACGAATGAGGTTAAGGAATGGCTGCATAACCGAGAGATTGAAGCAGGCATCATTCTGCTGCCAGATCCGCAGGTGGATGTCATCCCTTTATGTCAGGATAATATGGTTATCCTCCTGCCGGACGGTCACCCTTTGCAATCACAAAGCAGAATCGCCATTCGGGACTTGAACCAGCAGGATATGATCTTCTGTAAAGGCGGACATGAGGTTGCCATTATGGAAGGCTTTGAGCGTGAACAAAGCCAGTTGCAGGCACGTTTCACCACTCACAATGTCAGCACCCTGGTCAGCATGGTTCGACAAGGACTGGGTATGGGAATCGTCTCTGCCCTCTCCTTGTCCACATTCCCCCATGATCTGACCGTCAAGGAAACCACCCCCCTGATTACGCGCCAGATCGGTATCGCCGTGCCATCCCTTCACAATGCTTCTCTGGCTGTACAGTTATTTGTGCACACCGCGCAGGAGCTGTTTACAGATGTGACAAATTAGGAGGCATTGGTAACGAGATTTTGGCAGATGTATAATGTTTCCTAAATACTTACTGATCGTAATCATAAGGGGGTCTATTCAGATGCAGGAAAATCAAATTATTGAACATGAAGAGAAGCTTCGTAAAGCCATGCTGTCCAGTGATGTGAAGGTCCTGGATGAACTGATTCATGATGATCTTATATTTGTAAATCACTTTGGACAGATGTTGAACAAAGAAGCGGATCTGGAGGCTCACCGTTCAGGTCTTTTACATTTTACGGATATTCAAGTTCTGGATCAAAAGGTGATTCCGCTGGATGGTACTGCGGTAACTGTGACGCGAGTTTCTTTACGAGGAACGGTAGGTAATGAACCCATTGAAGATGAAATGTGCTATACCCGTGTTTGGCACGATATGGATGGAGCGTTGAAGATCATTTCAGGGCATTGTAGCACGGTGAAATAGCTAAGTCTTACACCATTTGTAGAAAAAAGAATAGCGCTATGCTATACTATAAGCAGAAAATGCATCACGTACTACGTGTCATATATCATATGATACGTGGGTAAAATAAGAATAGCCGCGATGGTTGCACATCGCGACTTTCTGACAAAGGCCGGTGGGCGACCACGGCGAGAATTTCATACTGCGTACGAAAAATCACCGGATAGCTAGGCGCCTAACCTATTCCCGGTGGTTTTTCTTGTCTTTACGTGATTGTTTCCAGGCTTGAACCAAAGCCTTCAGGCCAGTAGTAATACTGACCAACTTTAGCACAACGTCAAGAACCTTCACGATTAGATCAAATGACACGGCGTCACCCCCTCTCGGGCTAGCTTCGCCGCATCTTCCCCACCGGTTATTTTGTCCAAATCATTATAGCATAAATGGGATAATTGGAATATAGAAGGAGCCATAAGAAAAACAATACTGGCTTACAGATTTCCCTTAGTTTTCACGAGGTTAAGTTCAATATGACTTCGACCTTGTAGCCATAGCAGTTCATCCAGTAAAAACGTCAATCCATCCTTACTACGCAAACGCTCGATCAGCTCTGTAACGACCTCCATAATCTTACGTTGTACATTCTCTGCTAATTGTAGCCCCCCACTTTCCCCATCCACATAAAGATACGGATGATCCGGTTGTTCTAACTTTCGTACATGTCGCAGATACAATATTCCATGTTCAATATAAAAGAAATAGCTACGATCATACAGGACTCCCTCAAATAGTTCATACATATGAGGATCATCATCAGGTCCATATACCATGGCAACTCTTTTCAATTCAACAGATTCGCTCATAAAATAAATCCCCCTACCTTATAATATTACTGATTTAATTATGTATTGTATTGATATCCAGCATAAACATGATTACTGTATGAATGATTTGGAAAACATAACGCCCCCCCCCCTTCACTCCCTAAATCATTGTTATAGAACAAAGTACCAAGTGATCAAATAGTAACAATATTGAGAGAAAATTAATTTTTTATACTAAAATTCGTATATACGTTTATGAGTAATAATATATACGGCTTTCAGTATAAAGTCAACATCTATTTTACGGATATTCGTATATTGGATATAATGGGCTGGAGGATGGTGTACATATGAGAACGATTCGGCTTAAATTGAACGAAGTTTTGACACAGCGGAGACTTACGCAAACTCAACTTTCCGAACTATCTGGTGTTCGTCAGGCGGCTATATCAGAAATGTCACGGAACATTCGTGAACAAATAAATCTAAAAACACTTATCAAAATCGCGGATGCACTTGAAATTGATGATATATCTGAACTCATAGTAATTGAAAATTCTGAGAAGGATCGCCTATAAAAGCGGTCCTATTTTTGTTAAGTAATTTTCGTCTGCACTGGCTAAACTTAAGAAATGTACATGAAAAGCGGAGAAGACGGAATGGTGCTGTACAAGCGAAGCGGTCGCTTTTGTCCCCGGATTTCTACCCAATTATAAGCTTTATTCAAGAAATCCGGGGGCGGTGGCGATGGGAAGCACCATCCGTCTGCGGAGTGGCACTAAAGTAACTTTTAAGTTCCATTTCTTTTAAGTTCCATTTATATATTCGATCTTTTGATTGGTTGCTCCACTGCTTTATACGTCATGCCAGGGTAATCACTTATAATAAAATGGAGAGTGATAAAATGCACTTTATAAAATCGATTTACACAAAACAAAACATAAATACCTCAGTGCTCTTTTTTGCATTTTTAGTTCTATATAGTGTTTTTTCTGAGATTGAAATTAAACCCATAGCACTCTTACTTTTTACAGTTGTATTTGCCTTTTTTAATGCCCTGAGTAAATTTGTCCAATCCACACGTAGTGATAATGATCTTAAATAAAGTTTCTTAAACACATTCAAAAAGGCCTCTATAGCAATATAGTATACGACTATACCGCTATAGAGGCCTTCATTTATAGTTAGATCATTTCTTTGCTTTCGTCTGATCCTACTATTGCTTTAAAAATCACTTCGATTGCTTTGTCGCTTCGTACAAACGCTGTAAAATGGTAACCGCTTCAGCCCGTGTGACTAGCGCTTTGGGGTGAAGGTATCCATCATTGGCGGTAAGGACGCCCATATTAGTCAGGGTGTAGAATGCTTCTGCCTTTTGATCTTGGGAATCTCCATCATAATAGGGCTCCTCTTGAGTCGTGTCGATGTATATTACTGGATAGCTGAACGAGTAATTGTCATTGTAATTCGCCTTACGAATTTTTATATCCTTATACTGCGCAGCTGCAGAGATTACTTCCTTGATCTCAGGATGAAGAGTCTGATTCGTATAATCCGTCCGAACGGAAGCAATCATCATAACATCCCAGCGGGTCAGCGGTTTGTCGGGATTGATATAGAATTGATAGTTTGGATATTTGCCTCCTACTCTTTCAGTGAAGCCCCAAACATAATCCCCATTGAATAATGCTGCAAAATCTTTATTCGCCCAGTGCTTACGCGCATCAACAAATTCTGAAGCTTTTCCGGACGAATGATTGATCTCTGGAAAAAGCTTGTGAAACATATTTACAAATTCCGCTTTCGTTATGGTTTTGCCCGGCTTGAAGGTCCCATCCGCATAGCCCTTGACAACGCCTTTGTCGACCATCGAACGAATGGATTCGGCAGCCCATTCATATTTTGTCCCGTTCACATCAGTAAACGTATTTGCCGCGAATGCGGATTGACTAAAAAACAGTGCCACCGCAACCAGCGGAGTGATAAGCCATTTCTTTTTCAACATCTTCTCTTGCCACTTCCTTTAGGTAAAATTTATGTAGAAAATAGTTCTCCAGAACTCCATGTTATATCGGCATCTCAAAAGCAAATGATGATAATAAACAGAAAAAACAACACAAAAACGACCTCCGCAACGAGTAAAATCCCGTCACAAAGGCCGTTATCCGCAACCTAAACGCATGTTTTTAGGGAACCATCCTGACATTTAGGCTTCTATAATTCAGACCACCACTCGAAAAACATTAATTAACAAGGCTCTTCGTTCGGCTTCCCTGCATCCGTAGCTGTACGGAAGCTTGAACCGCAACCACAGGTAGCGATTGCATTCGGATTATGAATGGTAAAACCGCCTGACATACCAGACTCTTCAAAGTCGATTTCCAGACCGTCCAGGTAGCGGATGCTTTCCTTTTCCACTACAATCTTCATATCCTGTACGTTCATATATATATCCTGATCCGTCTCGTTGTCGTCAAAGCCCATGGCATACGAGAATCCGGTGCAACCGCCCGGCGTAACACCCAGACGCAAAAACATATTCGGCGTTTCCTGCTGCTCCAGCATATCTTTCAAGCGCTCGGCAGCGGAATCGGTGATGTTAATCATGACTCCATCCTCCTCTTTTACTTCATGTTCTCCTTCAGTATACTCCACTATTTGCAGGTGCTCAAGTCATGGAATGTCCTTCCCTTACAGGCTTAAAGACCTGTTTTTCTATTCGTTTGTATTGAACACAGGTGGTGTGAGGTTTATAATAGGTGAAGAGTGTGTAAAAGAAACTGTCGGAAATTTGTCATTTCAAAGGCGATATTTTGAGACATTCATCATTGTAGCCTGGCATTGTAACATTTTTCACATATCGTATATCCGCGCTGCCGGATTCTTACCGACGGAACGGGACATCCTGTGCGCACCTAGCGCTTGTGCCGCTGATTTGGCGGACAGCCTCGCACAGAGCAACTTGAAGGAGGAATAGGCATGTCCACATTAGTTACACCTTTTACAGACCGCAGAATGGCGGAAATTGTAGAAAAGGTACAGAACGGTATTCGTTTGAACCTTGAAGACGGTATATATTTGTATGAAACTGACGATATCCTCACACTGGGTCAGTTGGCTAACGAAGCTAATTTACGCAAGAACGGAAAAAAGGTTTATTTTATCGAAAACATGAGCCTGTACTTCACCAATGTATGCGAAGCGCGCTGCGCGTTCTGCAATTTCCGCAAGGATCAGGGGGAGGACGGCTCTTATACGTTGTCCGGGCAGGAAATGATTGATTATGTAGAGCAACACATCCATCCGGGGGTAAGAGAATTTCATATCGTCGGTGGTCATAATAATCATGTGCCTTTCCAATACTATGTAGACTCATTGAAGGCGCTAAATGAAAAGTACCCCAACGTTACACTCAAAGCTTACACCGCAGCGGAAATTGACTTTTTCACACGTATTAGCGGCTTGAGCATTAAGGAAGTGCTTCAGGAGCTGCAAAAGGCAGGTCTGCAAACGCTGACCGGCGGTGGCGCAGAAATTTTATCGGATGAGTATCGCCAAAAGATGCGTGTCACCAAAGCGAATGTAGATCGCTATCTTGAGGTTCATCGCACGGCTCACAATCTCGGCATGAGAACCCATACGACAATGCTGTACGGTTCGGTTGAATCCTACGAGGATCGTATTGAACATATGCTGCAAATCCGTGCATTGCAGGACGAAACGAACGGATTTATGGTATTTATTCCACTGTCCATGCAGCCGAAAAGCAAAAATGCCAACATCATGCGCCGCAACTCCGCTTACGAGGATCTCAAAACGATTGCAATCAGCCGCCTGATGCTGGACAATATCGATCATGTTAAAGCTTACTTCATTAATATTGGCCCGCAATTGACGCAGGTTGCTCTGACCTTTGGCGCATCGGACGTCCATGGCACGATTGTGCGCGAGCAAATCAGCCATGCCGCAGGTGCACTGACCCCGGCCGGATTGACCCGTAAAGAGCTGATCTGGCTGGTCAAAGGTGCCGGACGCATCCCGGTTGAACGGGACACCTTCTATAACGAAATCGAAGTTTTCGAATAAAAGCCATATCAGATTCGGATTTCCCGCGTGCATTTTATCCCCATACCTCACACTATGCAGCGTCAAGCTGCCTCGGAATTTTCTGGTCTGCCTGCCTATAGGCGGGCCGGGAACCCGGGTTTTATAACAACAAAAAACCTGTGTCTGATCGGAAACATTGAATTTGCATGTCGCCGGGATAAGACGTAATTTGAAGGCGAACAAGGTTTCCTGATGAGGCACCAGACCATTTGCCGGGGACACGGCAGCGAAAGGACGGCGGATTTTGATGAAAAATTTCGTTATTCTGGGAGGCGGCTACGGTGGCCTTACCATTGCCAAGGAATTACTAAATAAACATATTCCCGACGATGTTCAAGTCATTTTAGTGGATCGGATGCCCTTTCAGGGATTGAAAACAGAATACTACGCCCTCGCAGCGGGTACGGTATCTGATTTTGATTTACGTGTGCATTTTCCCGATGAACAACGGCTCATTCGCAAATACGGAGAAGTCACCTCGATGGATTTGGAAAATAAAATCGTACATTTTCAGGACGGCGAGCCTTTGCCGTATGAACAGCTTGTGATTGCACTGGGCTGTACGGACCGTTTTCACAATACACCAGGGGCTGAAGAACATAGCTGTACCATCCAGTCCTTTAACAATACACGTCAAACGTATCTGCGCCTGAATGAAATCAAGCCATACGGACATGTGCATATTGTAGGTGGCGGTCTGAGCGGTGTTGAGATTGCTGCGGAATTGCGCGAAAGCCGCACGGATTTGAATATTACCATTATGGATCGGGGCGAGCGGGTGCTGTCGGCATTCCCGCAGCGTTTGTCTGCCTATGTGCATGCCTGGTTTAAGGAGCATCAAGTCGATGCGTTAAATCATGTCGGGGTTTGCCGCATTGAGCCGGGCGCTATTTACAACCATGATGAAGAAATTGTGACGGATGCGGTTGTATGGACTGCCGGGATTCAACCCGTGAAAATCGTGCAGGATTTAGCTGTGCCCAAAGATCCTCAGGGCCGCATTGTGCTAAATGAATATTACCAAATTCCGGATCATCCCGAGGTGTATGTAGTTGGAGACTGCGCCAGTCTCCCCTACTCCCCAAGTGCTCAGGCGGCCGAGGTGCAAGGTGAGCAGATTGCACACATTGTACACGACCTGTGGAAAGGCCACACGCCTCACCCGCATCCTTTGAAGCTGCGTGGCACATTGGGTGCGCTTGGCAAGAAAGCCGGATTCGGCTATGGTTTTATGGGCAGCACCTCGCTACGTGGTCGTGTGCCCCGCCTGCTCAAAAGCGGCGTGCTCTGGAAATCCAAACGCCATTTTGGCTAATCTGTTGGTACAACACACAAAGAAGACCTGCTATGGGAGCGGGTCTTCTTTGTTTTAAACATGTATGGACGGTGCATATATCATAGATAGAACGAAGCAGGCTGACGAATGATTAACATCCTAGTCCAGATCAAGGTTATCCCATGCCTCGGCTTCTTTGATTTTGTTCATAATCACTTCGTACAGCAGCTCTGCTGAATCGGCAGATACAATCTCGCCGTTGACCATCGCATACGGTTCTGCGTTACACTGACCACAATTGCTGAGACAGCCGTATTCAATGACGTCGTAATCCGGATTTTGCTCCAGTCTGGACATCAATTCATCGGTGCCAAAATGCATATTGCTGGTGCAAAATTCAATGATGGGTCTTAACATTTTTTCACCTGCTTTGGACGACGGGCATTTTAATTTGGCCCGCTTTGTAATATAATAAATAAGGTATAGGAAAGGAGTTGAATTCTAATGAGCGAAACACAAAGCGTTCAAATGTATGATGAAGTAGCGGATGTACTGGATAAGCTTCGTCCGTTCCTGCAACGCGATGGTGGCGACGTTGAGCTGGTTGATGTAGAAGACGGCATCGTTAAGCTGAAGCTGGTAGGCGCTTGCGGCAGTTGCCCAAGTTCCACAATCACGCTGAAAGCAGGGATTGAACGCGCTCTTCTCGAAGAAGTCGACGGCGTCCAAGAAGTGGTACAAGTATTCTAATGCTTGATGCATAATGATCATGAGAGTCTTGACTTCGGTAACGAAGCTCAAGACTCTTTTTTGTGTGACGGGGTCTACTGGATCTTAATCCCTTATATGATCGGCCGAATCGGGTCCAGCCCTCCCGACACATCCATAATATTACCCGTTATAAAATCTGAATGCTCATCACACAAATAAGCAATCACTCGCGCAATATCCTCTCCACTCCCCGGGCGTCCGCGCGGTGTCTCTTTATCCTGCAAGCCGATGACGTCGGCAATTGACTTTTCCTTGTTCGCCCCCCGGATATCCCCGGGACAAATCATATTGACCGTGATACCAAAAGGAGCTTCCTCCACAGCCAGTGACTTCGTAAATGACACCAGCCCCACCTTGGCGGCTGCGTATACCGCGCGATGCGGCCAAGCTCGTGCTTCTCCAGCATGACCGAAGCCAAAATGAATAATACGTCCCCATTGCTGGTTCCGCATATGAGGTAATACCAGATGATCCAGCAGCATCGTACCGACCAGATTCCCCTGAATCATGGTATGAATCTCGGCTACACTGTAATCCGCAAACAAGCGACGTTCCCGAATGAACGGTCCGGCGTTATTTACCATAATATCTACGCCGCCCAGCCGATCCTGTACTTCACTGATCAGCCTTGTAATATCTTCCTGAATCGAAATATCCCCTTGCAAAGACAGACAGCGTACTCCCTTGGCTTCAATCACCTGCCTAAGCTCTTCGGCTTCCGTTTGGCTATGCACATAGTTTAGTGCAATGTCACAGCCTTCATCAGCCAGACGCAGAGCGGTCATTTTACCTAATCCTTTGGCACTGCCCGTTATAAGTGCGACTTTGTGTCTCAACAGTTTTCCTCCTCTTCACAGAGAACGGTCACCCCCAAGTATAAAATATTTACGCTTCGCCCACAACTCCAAGCAAAAAAGAAACCCCAAATCCTCTTGTTTATGAGAATTCGGGGTTGGGGTTCAAAGCGTTCTTGTGTCCAGCTTAAAATGCCGGGATAATCGCGCCTTGGTATTTGTCTTCAATGAATTTTTTAGTTTCCGGGGATTGCAGCGCTTTGATCAGCTTTTGAATCGCTTCGGAATCTTTATTATCAGGACGTGCTACCAGAACGTTAGCATATGGAGAATCTTTATCTTCCAATGCCAGTGCATCCTTCGTCGGGTTTAGCTTCGCTTCCAGAGCATAGTTCGTGTTGATCAGAGCAATGTCCACTTCAGGCAACTGACGTGGCAGCATAGCCGCTTCCAGCTCCTTGAATTTCAGGTTTTTCGGGTTTTCTGTAATATCTTTTACGGTTGCTTCGATGTTGCTTGCGTCTTTCAGCTTGATCAGACCTTGTTTCTCCAACAACAACAATGCACGACCTCCATTGGTTGCATCGTTCGGGATGGCTACGGTAGCACCGTCCGGAATTTCATCAAGCTTTTTATATTTTTGGGAGTAGATACCGAATGGTTCGAGATGAACCGCGCCCACAGAAACCAGGTCCATTTTGCGCTCTTTGTTCATAACATCCATGTATGGTACATGTTGATAGAAGTTAGCATCCAGTTGCTTGTCGAACAATTGTACGTTCGGTTGTACGTAGTCGTTAAACTGAACGACTTGAAGACGAACGCCCTCTTTTTCCAACTGAGGCTTGATCGCTTCCAAAATTTCCGCATGTGGCACAGGAGAAGCACCAACTTTCAGCTCGACTTCACGTGGTGACCCACCAGTATTTTGGGTCGCATTGTTTGTATCGGATGTCGTGCTTTTCGTGCCGCAAGCAGCCAATACCGCAATTAATGTCAAGCTTAATACGGCCAATACCCATTTTTTCATGTTATTACCCCTCCAATGAATTGTGATGTTCAGGATTCAGACGCCCTGATCAATAAGGATTTCTATATGGTTTCCCTATTTTCGAGTATAATGCCGCACCAGACGGTCTCCCGCCATTTGCAGCAATTGCACCAGTACGACCATCAGTATGACCGCAACGATCATTACAGCCGTTTCATAACGGTAGTATCCGTAGTTGATAGCCAGTGTACCCAAACCACCGCCCCCGATCATACCGGACATTGCTGTATAGGATACGAGCGTAACGACGGTAATCGTTAATGCGGCGAGCAGACCCGGCAGTGCCTCACGCAACAGCACCCGCCTAATAATCTGACCTGTAGAGGCGCCCATGGCTTGTGCAGCCTCGATAACACCCTTGTCTACTTCGCGCAATGACGTCTCTACGAGACGGGCGAAGAATGGCGCAGCGCCAATGACCAGCGGTGGAATCGTACCCAGCACCCCGGTAGAGGTACCAACCAACGACCGCGTAAAAGGAATTAGTGCAACAATCAAAATAATAAACGGTACGGACCGCAAAATGTTTACGATAAAGGAAAGTACAACGTATATCACCTTCATCAGACTCCATGAAGAGCGGCTTGCCAGAAATAATAAAATCCCGAGCGGTAAACCAATAATAAGGGTGAACAACGCAGATGCACCGAGCATCTGGAGTGTCTCTAATGTAGAGTTACCTAGTTCTTCCCAACTCACTTGCGAAAAATCAAGTTCACTCATTGTCCGATCACCTCCACATCAAGTCCCTGACCGGACACTTCGCGCAGCGTATGCTCAATATCCTCCTGATTTCCTTCAAAACGGACGATAAGCTGTCCATAGGGTACATTTTTAATCGTGGAGATGGTTCCCTGCAAGATCGCAAAATCAACGCCGGTACTACGAGCCGTTCGTGACAGAATCGCATCGTATGTCTTGCTGCCCAAAAATGAAATCCGTACAACATGGGCCGATTCGCCGCCTCCTGCTGCTGCAATCGCTGCTTGCAGCTCCTCGGGATGCTCAGACTCCCGCTGGATAAAGTCCTTGGTCACCTGATGCTGCGGCTTGAGGAATACTTCTGCCACCGGACCTTGCTCCACGATGTCGCCCTGATGAATGACGCCGACACGATCACAGATGCTTTGAATGACATGCATTTCATGCGTAATCAGCACGATGGTCAAATTAAAACGCTGGTTAATGTCTAACAGCAATTTCAGGATGGACCCTGTCGTCTGTGGATCAAGCGCCGAGGTCGCCTCGTCGCACAGCAGTACATGAGGATCACTGGCAAGCGCCCGTGCAATACCTACCCGCTGCTTCTGTCCGCCCGAGAGCTGTGACGGATATTTTTCGCTGTGCTCTTCCAGACCCACCAGTTCCAGCAATTCACGAACCTTCTGGTTCAGCTTCTGCTTGGGCGTGTTCACCAGACGCAACGGAAAGGCAATATTGTCATATACCGTCGCCGAGGATAACAAATTAAAATGCTGAAAGATCATTCCGATTTTACGACGCTGTTTCTGTAACTGGGATTGGCTTACCGTGGCGAGATTCACGCCATCTACCCATACCTCGCCCGAGGTCGGACGTTCCAATAAATTAATACAGCGGATCAGCGTACTTTTTCCCGCTCCGGAATGACCGATGACTCCAAATATTTCACCACGCTCTATGGAAAGATTCAAACCTGACAGCGCACTAACGCGTCGGCTGCCTTTGCCATAATGCTTGGTTAATTGTTTAAGCTCTATCAACGTGCTGCGACCCCCTTCACTCTTCCTTACCCTTTTAAGCGACGTTCATCTCTATGATGATACAAAAAGAGCCCCTTTCACAGAATGAAAAGGGCCCCGCTATGCGAACCTTTTCTCATCTGTCAAAACCGCTATAACTCTAGCGGTTTTGTAGGAATTAGCACCATCATGTCCCCTCCCGGTGTGTTACACCGGGAAAGAACGGGTTGCCGGGCTTCATCGGGCCAGTCCCTCCACCTCTCTGGATAAGAAAAATATGTTAAACTCCAGCTTTAGCTGTCCGTTAAGTTTATATTTAAAATCATAATTCAAGCATTTTTCTGAAACTAGATTTCAGTATAGATAGTTTACATAGCTTTGTCAAAGGATATTTTCTCACATAATTATGGGCGAGCTTCCCGGTTCTCCCATTGTTTCACCGTATAACGAAAGGCAGTTGTCAAGGAACGGTTCACCATCTCCAGGCCTTGCTTCAAATCCTCCAGGTGATGATCCAAATCCTCCAGTTGTATCTTGCCGTACAAAGCACGATGCCGTTGCCAGAGATCATCCTGCATTTCCGTATTCATATAGTGTATTTCCGTGTTACGCCGCTTGCGCAGCCGATTGATCGCGTCAGTGTATGAGTCCTTGATATCATTCAGATCGTCGGTCATTGCAGGATGCATTTTCAAATACCTGAATTGCCGTAGCACGGTAAAATAAGAATAATGCGGCTTATACTCGCCTGTTTTCAGATCATACAAATCATTGAGCCAGTTCCCGAGCTTATCCAAAATGGAAAATACCCTCACAAACCCATCCTTATAAAAGAATACGTACAACGCATAATCCGATTTTTCATTAACACTCATATCCTCGGCATATCCGGCTTTGACTTTCGTTCGGAAAAAGGCGGCAGCATGATGGCTCTGCTCCAGCTCATCCAAAGATGACATCAGGCCGCGTGTCAAAATATCCGCCTTGCGAAAAGCATGAGTCGGATCTCCACTGGCCTGAATTTGCCGCTCCAGCAGTTTCAGCATGTCTGACATGCTGTTCATAGCATCCAGCAGGATGCCCTTGTTCACACGTGGCGGCTCGCCTAGCAGCTTGCGTATCATGCTCACGCCTCCTTTTATGAATGTAAAATCCGGTTGTTGGGTTGGCTAGGGCGTCAAGCGAAATAACTCGTCCACCGTTGGTCTACAAGCTTAACAATATCCTCGCGCGGCAGCACTTCATCCGGGTAGCCCGGCTTCATACGCGCATCCACTACAATTGGCAGCTTGTAGTTCAAATGATGCAAACGCACCTCGCTATCTGCATACATATCCGTAGCCGGGTTAAATCGCGTAAACACCGTCCACAAAAATGATGCTTGTGAGCGAACGACTTCCTTGGCATCATCTACAATAAAGATAAGTGGCCATTCCTGCTCACCCGCAGCCAAACGCTCCAGTACCCGCGCCGCCAACTCAGGCTCCTGCTCAAAGGACGCACCGGATACGACGAGACAGCCTCCGCAATACGGCTCAATCTCGCGAATACCCGGCAGGTCGCCACCTTCATAGGCTCGAGGCAGTTCACGTATAGGCTCACCTACACCCATCAGGATCGCTTTACTGCCGTGATTCAGCTTGCGGCCCGTATAATCAAGTGTATCGTGAGACGTATGATTGAAAATAAACAAATCTGTCGCCGGATTAAATCTCTCCAGAATGGTTTCCAGCAGCAGGTTAAAGTCGGATAAATCAATGACCCGATCCGTGAGCATCAGGAATTTGGTTAACGACAATTGGCCCTGTCCCAAAATGGTAAAGCCTGAGACCAGTGCTTCACGGGAATAGCTTTCACGCACAACTGCCGCTGCCAATGCATGTACGCCCGTTTCTGCGTAAGCCCACAGCGACTTGACGGAAGGCATCACAAGCGGATAGGCAGGTGACAGCAGACGTTGTAAAAATTCTCCGAGATAGTAATCCTCCTGCCGTGGTTTACCTACAATGGTCGCTGGATAAATGGCATCCTTGCGGTGGTACATATGCTTGACATGAAATACAGGGAAATCATGCTGTAAGGAGTAGTAGCCAAAATGATCTCCAAACGGTCCTTCCGGACGGCGTTCATGAGGCGGCACGTAGCCGCTGATTGCAAATTCGGCCTCTGCCGGAATCCGGTGACCGCCGAGCGGGTCCTCCGTCATCGGCAGCTTGCCGCCCATAATGAGCGAGGCAAGCAGCAGCTCAGGCAGATTTTCCGGTGCCGGAGCAATCGCGGACGCAATCAGGGCTGGTGGCCCGCCGATAATAACTGTCGTCGGCAACGGTTCATTACGCAGCTCAGCTTCATGATAATGAAAGCCGCCGCCTTTATGAATTTGCCAATGAATCCCGGTCGTCTGATCATCATAAATCTGGATGCGATACATGCCCAAATTATGATCCTTGGACTGACCCGGCTTCTCGGTATATACGAGCGGAAGCGTGATAAACGGCCCCCCGTCATCCTGCCAACTCGTCACTCTTGGAAGTGGAGCCAGCGGAGCATCCGTACGGCGAACTCCCAGTACAGGAGCCTCGCTATGGGATACCGTTTTCAGCCCTACTTTTAGCATGTCCTTAATCAGTCCACGTTCATTCCACAAAGCCTTGGGTGTGGGTGGAAGCAATGTTTTGGTCGCCCCTACAATCGCATCCATCAATTGCTCCGGGCGAGGGCCAAAGGCCATGTCCACACGACGGTTTGTGCCAAACAGATTGCTGGCTACAGGGAACGGGGTACCTTTTACATTGGTGAACAGCAATGCCGGGCCTTCTTCCTCAATAACTCTCCGATGAATTTCGGCCAGTTCCAAATAAGGATCGACAGGTGCTTCTATTATTTGAAGATTATTTTCTTTACGTAGCGCTTCAATAAATTGGCGCAAATTCTGGTAGATCAACTGGACGATTCCTCCTAAGCAAATCAAGCCCTCGAGTAACTCGCGGGCCAGGTTTGTTTCTTATACAGGATTTTGCAAAATTCGGTTCCAGTCGCTCCAAGGGTACAATATATAGACGGATACAATCATTTTGATCTATCTATTGCTGATGACAAGTCGCTTTGTGGATTTTTGCAAAATCCTTATATGCTATTATACGTGCTTCAACGCCACTTGGGCAAAATATCCGTTTCACCAACCATAAATGAACTACTTAAGTGCGCTGTGTGTGCGTCCGAACAATGTTGCGATCCGGCGACAACTGCCATACCCGATAGCTCAGATAAGCCAAGATGGAGAACAACGATGCAATCACCAGCATATGTCCCAGCACGATAAACATGTAGATTTCAGGTCTGTTGACGTACAACAAGATAATTCCAATCACCACTTGAAGCAAGATTAACAAGACCGATACGACACCCAATATACGGATATCCCGGTGATTCGGGTGATAACGGTATGAGTAGTGACCCACAGCCAAGATAATGACGAACAGCAGACCAGCTGAAATCTGATGAAGCAGCAGCGGAGATATGAAGCCCCCAATATTTACAACCTTCTGGATGACCGAGTGACTAAGCAACGCCCCTGAATAGACAGCAATATAGGTATAAATCGTCGATAGCCATATAAAGTTACGAAAGCCCCGACTGACAGGCCCAGGAATCAGACGCGGGGTGTAGCGTGAATCCGCATGCTCCTGCCAGGCCCCCAGCGTCATCATGGTCGCACTGGCAAAAGCGATAAGCGCAAAGCCAAAATGCAGCCCCATGACTGCAGCAGATTGAGAAAAGATGACAGCCAGTGCCCCCATCGCTCCTTGTATTATGACAAACATTAACGTCAGCAACGAGAATAACTGTAAATCCTTACGATGCTTCATAAACAGCAAAAAGCCAACAAAAGAGGCAATGGAGAGTATGCCAGCCATGGCACTAACAGAGCGATGCGTAAACTCAATAACTGATGCGATCGTATGCGCCGGAACCAGCTTGCCATTACAAAGCGGAAATTCACGTCCGCAGCCCAGCCCCGAATCCGTCCGCGTCACGACGCCTCCACCGAAGGTAGCCAGAAACATGACAATACATGTTACGAGTGCAAGCCACTTTAATATTCTGATTTTGTTATTCAAAGAATTCACCCGTATCCTTCCAAATATAATATTTATTCACTTCATAATGTTGTGAAATGATTACTTAAAATAATTATAACTGATATATCGTTCCTTGACATACGTGCTTTGTTGACAAAATGTGAACGTGTCCGTGAGAAAGCCGCCCCCTTTGGAAGGAAGCGGCTTTCTGAATGCCCTAATGAATAGAATTCCACAACATCAATTATTTAGCCAAGCTGGCGTGTACTTCTACTGCCCGATCCAAAAATTGCTCGATTTCCTCACGGGATTTGCGCAGTTTGTTTACCAGACGCACTAGCTCGCGCCCTTCACTGTAAGCGATAAAGCTGGGAATACCCAACACATTCTGCTCCTGGCTGACACTTTCGGCCTGCTCTACATCAATTTCAATCAATGTAAGCTTGTCTGCATATTGTTGCTCCACATCAGGCATGAACGGATCAATGAAATGGCAATCCCCACACCAGTCCGCCTTAAACACAGCTACTGTTACGCCAGAAGTGGATATTGCCTTATTAAAGTCTTCATGAGAGACGATCTTTTGCATGGATTATTCCTCCTTGAATTCTGTTTGTAAAAAAGAGCTTGTGCTCTCTATTGTAACGCCAAGTGGCGCTTTTGCACACTCCCCTATTATTCCCGTATCACCGATTGGAAGCCCTGCCATCGAGACATACTAACCATATAAACTTAAGAGCACACTTAGTACATCCCAACATACTTAACGGGTACGGAGTGTTCTCATCATTGAAAGGAGGTTATCAAGTATGTCTCTCACCGAATGGTTCCATGTGGCATCACGTCAGCTTCAGGGTGGGCTAAAGCTGCTCGGTTCCGTACCACGTGCTGCGGAGGAAGCTTGGGAGGGCAAGCGGGCGGCCTGGACCGAGTCCCGCAAACTGCGCTATCCGCTGCGTGAGCTACCGTGGGATTACCATACCGCACAGGCCGCCATGGATGAAGCCGAAGCGCTGATGCTGGTGAATGCACCCGCATCCCGTCCCTCTTCTCTGAATATGCCCTTATGTGAAACGGACTGCGAGCTAGTCGAGCGGATCAAGAACGATACGGCACAGGAAAATCGCAGCAACATCACCCGTACAGCCGCTTACCTGGAGTGCTATCATGGCTACCCCGAGTTGCATTGGGCGCTGCTGGCTCACCTGGTTTCTCGCAATGGTGGCTATAACATGACCGATTTGAAGGGCGGTCTGATCGACAGTCTGTTCGGCGAACAAGAGAAGGAATGGTTATATCGGCTGCTGGAGCGCTGCAATGCCCTTATTTTTCAGGACGCCTACCCACAGCTGCAACTATACATGCACAGCCGTCATTTGGGCCGAAGCTGCTTTCATTTGCTGCCCCATTTCCATGTATCACCATTCATGAGACCCTTCTGGGAACGTTTCTGGGCTTGGCGGGACAGCTCTCTCTTAAGCGTAGCCCTGATCATCAATGAACAAAACTATATTGAAGGCCGGGTGGTGAAAGATCCATATTTCCAAAAATTTGTGATGCACAAGCCGGGCTTTTATTTGCACGATTGGCTCCAGTTGAATCAGATCATATTTCCGCTCGGACTAAACGGGGGGCTCGCCGGACTTGTAATGGAGCGCTTTGGCCATCTGGATGAACGGATTGGCTTTGGTAAAAGCCTGTATGCCATGCTGTTTGGACACCAGCAGGTGCTGGATCAAGTAACAGCATTCGCTACCAGCGTGCCCCACACTGGCTCACGCAGCGACTATTGGCCGGGACTGTTCACTCCGGACAAACAAAAAGCGCTGCGCTCCCCTGAAGAGAGTGCAGCGCTCTTGGCGCATAAATGGCTACCGCAAGAACAACGCCTGTATAGCCCCAAGCTGAACGCTGTCTGGTCGGATACGGCTTATGATCCGATCCCCCGTTACGACTGGTTTCAGGACGGATCCACGCTTGGGCATCTCAGCGAACCAAAGCGACCGCTGTTATTTGCCATGCGGCATGAGCACCGCCATGGCATCCAAAAAACAGCGATGGCCCATGACGCTCATGCCAGCCTGCGGCCTTTCCACTAAAAAAGCTGGAGGGCTGCCTATACTTCTTTTAGCCTCGTTGCCCTGTGGACTCACGCTGGAGACGCATCAGTGGACGCAGTACCTTTTGCAACACACGCGGGTAGTTACCCAACTCGTCCCTGCGCAGTACGCGCAGCACAACCAGCAACACCAAATAGCATACCAGTACAGCCGCCCCGGCAATACAGCATGCGATGAAGAAGGCCACACGTGCAGGCATGATATGAACCAGCAGAATACAAGCCTCATTCACACCATATCCAATGACTCCCGAGAGCACGACTGCGGTCAGAAAGCCTGCCCAGCGACGGCCCATGATGGAGAAGGATACGATGCCTTTGAGCACACGCAAATTCAGCAGCGTAATCACAAGGAAACATAATCCGGTTGCGGCAATGATGCCGTAAATCCCGAGCCAACCAGCCAGCAACCAGCTCGCAGCCAGCTTAACAACGATACCGACCAAGACATTAACCATTGAAATACGCGGTTTGCCCATACCGATCAAAATCGAGTTAGAGGTCATCATCGTGATCTGGAATATCGTTCCGAGTGTCAGAACAGCGATAATCCCGCTGCCTCCAAGCGAACTGAACAGTAAGCCATTGATGGAATAGGCGGTTACACACAAGGCCAGCACAATCGGCATTCCGGTCAAAATAGAGATCCGCAAGGCCAGCGTCATCTGATTTTGCAAATGCTGTTCATCCTTGCGGGCAAAGGCCGCCGAAATGATCGGAATGAGCGATTGACTGAGCGCGATAGCCAAAATCGGCGGAATTCCCGCGACACTCTGCGCACGTGCTCCCAAATAACCCAACTGGGTGGTCGCCTGATCCAAGCCAATTTGGACGGACAGCAGTCTAACCACAATCGACGTATCAATAAAGTTAACGGCCGGAACCGTCAAAGAAGACAATACAATTGGAATAGACAGCGTAAAAATGTCTTTGTAAATGCGCATCATCGGCAGTGCGGAGCTTTCCTCCTGGAATTGCTCTTGTCGATCCTGACGATCCTGGCGACGCATTTTCACCATGTAATACAGCATAACTGCCAGTGCGCCAAAGCTTCCCATGACACCCCCGAACGATGCCCCCGCCGCAACCTCGCGATCTCCATAACCGAGCTTCAAAATAATAAAAGCGAGCAAAATTGCAGTAGCCACCCGTGCGACTTGCTCCACAATTTGTGAAATACCGCCCGCGGTCATGTTACCGCGCCCTTGGAAGTACCCACGCATCATGGCAATGGCGGGAAACAGCAGCAAGGCAGGTGCCAATGCCTGAATAGCCAAGGCCGACTGAGGAACTCCCGCCACATGCTCGGCAAAATAAGGCGCGCCAAAATACAGCACCACCGTAATGATAATGCCCGCCGCCGCCGCAAACAGCAACGCCGCATGGTACACACGTCGTGCTTCTGAAGGCCGATTCAGCGCGTAGCGTTCGGAGACCATTTTGCTCAACGTGCTTGGAATACCCGCCGTAGCCACCGTGAGCAACATTAAATAAGCATTGTTCGCAATCGTAAACGAGGCGTTCCCTACGGAACCAAGCAAATGCTCTAACGGAACTCGCTGCACCAGACCCAGCACTCTCGCCACCAAGGCGGCTGCGGCTAAAATAAGCGTGCCTCTAAGAAATGTTTCTTTATTGGACAAAATGCGTTCCCTTCTTTCTTGCTGTTGACACGCATGCAAAAGCTCCGCAAAGCAGTCATGGCCTGAGCCATCACCGGTGCGGAGCCGCATGTCGATTCTGTCTCTGCAAATCACAAGCATAGGATGTTAAACTAGAACACCCAAATCAAGAATACAAGAATCATGACAAGCTGTAAAATTACTTTCATCACGGTGCTGGTAAACAGCCCTAATACAGAACCAAAGCCCACTTTAATCGCTCGATCCAGCGGGGCCTTGCTAATTAGTTCACCCAGCACAGCGCCAATAAACGGCCCTAAAATCAGACCAAACACCGGAATAACAAAAGGGCCGATAATAATCCCAATGGTACTAAGGATCGTGGACAGACGCGAGCCGCCAAATCGTTTCACTCCCCACGCAGTGACGGCATAATCTGCAACAAATAGTGCAACGACGATAAGCGTCTGTATGATCCAAAACCATGCGTTATAAGCAGCGAACGAGAAAAACCAGCCGTACACAAAAAATGCAAAATAGATGGCGAGCGCCCCTGGCAATACGGGATATACCGCCCCGGCCATGCCAACAATGAACAGCGCCACAATAATAATCCAGCCTACAACGTCCATTGGCTCCCTCCTTCTCGTCCAATTATTATCCTATATGCTTCATCATTCGTTCTCTTAGACAAGTACATAATCGCGGATAACTTCAACGATGCCATCTTCATTGTTCGAAGCTACGACCAGATCAGCCGCTTCTTTTACCGTATCCTGTGCATTACCCATCGCAACACCCAGTCCAACCGCTTGAATCACAGCCAAATCATTCAAACTATCACCCACTGCAACTACCTGTTCCATTGTAATTCCAAGCAAATCGCATACTTCAGCAATCCCACTGGCCTTCGATATACCAGCCGGATTGATTTCCAAGTTCGTCATGGATGAATTGGAAATTTCAAGTCCACCCATGTCCTGAAGCTTGAGCAAAATTTGATGACGAATTTCGTCATTTTCCGTATTAAAACCGAATTTTAGCCATTCCTGTGTATCCAACGTATCCGGCCAACGATCTCTGTTAAATAATTCATCAGTGGAGTATGCCCAGAACCAGGACCCGGTTTCTACAGCAATCTGGTGCATTTCCCGAACTAGCTCCTTATCAAGCAAATAACGGCGCCACAGTTCATGCGGGGATTTCCATACCTCGCTGCCGTTTACCGTTACCATAGGCGTATCCAGGCCGAGCTGTTGCCCGTAAGGCAAGGCATGCATCGCCGCCCGTCCGGTAGACAAGCACACGTGAATCCCCTCTTGAATCGCCTTATTAATCCAGTTGATCGTTTCCAGCGTAATTTCATGATTGTCGTTCAATAAAGTTCCATCCATGTCGAGCGCAAGCAGCTTGTATTTATATTGGTTTTCTCCCATGGGTTCTCTTCCTCCTGTATGTCCCTTATGTCCAACGACATTTTACCATGAAAAAGAGAAGCCCACAAAAGAATTCAAGTCCTCATTTCGCTGCCTGCGGCTTTTTTGGTGTACCATCCAATCCGTAAACCTCGTCATAAGCTTCAAATATTTTACGTGCCACAGGCCCGGCGCTCGTCGCGCCAAAGCCCCCTTCAGGAATAATGACCGCTACGGCCAGCTTCGGATTTTGACGCGGAGCAAAAGCAATGAACACCCCGTTATCTTTAACAGCACGTCCCACCACCTGCTGGGAAGTCCCCGTTTTACGGGCATAATCATATGGAAACCCGTTAAATGCTTTAACATCCGTAGCCATACCGCGAATCACCGTATTCCAGTACGTATCTGAAAAAGCGACCTCATTTAGCACCTTGGGCTTGAAGTCACGCACGAGGTTGCCCTGATCATCCACAATTTTACCGACCAAATGCGGCTGCATACGCTTGCCCTTTGTTGCCAGTACAGTTGTATACTGGGCAAGCTGCATCGCCGTATATTTCCCCTGTTGACCAAAGGATGCCTGTACCAAGCGTGTCAGCGCACTTTCATGCTTGCTCGTATACTCAAGTCTGCCTGCCCACTCGCCCGGCAGATCGACTTCAGTCGGGACGCCTAATCCAAATTCCTTCATATACTTGTCCCATACATCAATTCCCTGATGCATCCCTGCATTACTTCCGTATTTGTCATACAGCGGCTTGCCGATCATATCCACCATGAAAGTATTCGACGAGAACTCAATTGCCTTGCTAGGTGTCAGAGGACCATACACGTGTCCACTCGAATTACCGACCCGGCTTGATCGATTTTTACCATAGTATGCGCTACCCGTATCCAGATAAGTTTGTCCGGGAGAAAATAAGTTTTCCTTCAACCCGATCAGCACGGTTAGGGGTTTAATGGTTGAACCCAGCAGCACCGAGGATTCTGGATGCGGACCCGCTTTTCCACTAGGTACGGATTTAATCGTTCCGTTCCCCATTTTATGCTGAATTTCGTCATATACCGAAGGCGATGTACTTCCCGTTTTCCATACATTGGAGTCATAGTCCGGCATACTGGCCATCGCTACGACATTTCCTGTCTCGACCTCCATCGCTACAGCGAAGCCGGTAGTGGCATCGCCGTGGAGCTTACCCGATACCGGATGAGTATGAAGCCAACGAAGCTGATCAACAATCGCTTGTTCCGTTTTTTGCTGAATTTCCTTGTTAATGGTGGAATACAGATGGTATCCTTTTTTCGGAGGAGTAATGGATTCAATGCCTTCTGGCATGCTACGCGGATTTACCTCTATCGTTTTATAGCCGTTTTTTCCTCTCAGCTCATCCTGATACTGAAGCTCCAAGCCATCATATCCGACGGTCTCACTTTCCGAGTAAACCTGTTCGGGTCTTAGGACCTCCGAATTGGCTTGATATATCTCCTTGTATTTTGGCCGATTGGTACGCGCTCCTTTGAACTTGTACATATATCCAATCGTTTGCACCGCCACCCGATCCGGGTCATAATGGCGCACACTCTCCTCCACAACTTCTACTCCGGGAAACTCCTGCCGATGCTCCAGAAAATAGGCAATTTCCTCCCGATTCAAGTCAGATTTGACCAGGCGCGGAGTAAAGCCCCTGTATTGAGTGTAGTCCTTGTCCAGCCGTTCCTTAATTTTCTCTACATCAAGCTGCTCGCCCTCTGTACTTCCTAACTCATTCAGCTTGACAGCAAGCTTTTCAACAAAAGCATTAAACTCAGGAAGCAGCTTTTTTCCCGGCTTACGGTCTTTTTCTGCTCGTTTGCTATAATCCTTGGGTAAGGTCACATACAGCGACTGTACCGGAGTTGAATACGCCAGCTTGACGAGACCCGTAGAGTCATAAATCGTGCCGCGTCTCGGGGCTAACGGGACATTTTTCGTATTTACGGATTGCTGCTGCTCCTTCAGCTCTGCCGATTGCACAAACTGTAAAACCGCCAGTCTGGTAATGATAATGGCAAATAACACAAAAACACTAAAAAAAAGAAGATTGGTCCGATAAACCGTCCGCTTTTTTTGTGTCTCTTCATTTTCTTCATGGCTTTTCTTTTTGAATGAAAACTTCTTATCCAAACTTCCTCTGTCCATATTAGCAGGTCATTACTCCTTTCACCGGGGTTATCATATCCCTGATCCTACCATAATAGTGGTAAATAACGATGAATTTGGTGGTTACAATTTTGTAAGAAAACGGATAAAGATCATAAAAAAAACTCCTCTTAGCACAATGGCCGAGAGAAGCTTTAATGAATTGTTACGTAGTACTTTATTATGGCTGTTTAACTGCATTGGGATCGGATGCTGTAGCATCCTTTTTCTTAGGCACTCCGTCCAAACCATACACCTCATCATAGGCGTCAAAGATTTTGCGTGCCACAGGTCCAGCGCTCGTCGCGCCAAAACCTCCTTCGGGAATAATGACCGCTACGGCCAGCTTCGGATTCTTTCGTGGTGCAAATGCAATAAATACCCCGTTATCCTTCAGTGTTCCGCCTACGCTTTGCTGAGATGTACCCGTTTTGCGGGCAAAGTCATACGGGAAACCCTTAAATGCGCTGACATCTGTAGCCATCCCGCGTATGACTTCATTCCAGTAAGCATCCGGGAATTTCACTTCATTCAGCACCTTCGGTTTAATCGTTTGAACTACATTGCCGTTAGTATCTTTAATTTGGCTAACCAAATGAGGCTCCATCCGTTTGCCCTTGGTCGCCAGCACTGTCGTATATTGTGCAAGCTGGAGCGTTGTATATTTACCCTGTTGACCAAAAGAAGCATACGCCAACTTGGACAGTGACGACTCCTTATCATTATGCGCATACTCTCTTCGTCCTGCCCATTCAGTTGGCAAATCTACCCCCGTAGACACACCTAGTCCAAACTCCTTCATATAACGGTCCCATACATTCACACCTTGATCTTCCTTGGCATTATTAATGTATTTGTTGTACAGTCTTTTGCCTACCATGTCGACCATGAATGCATTCGAAGAATGTCGAATGGCAGATGCCGGGTCCAGTCCGCCATACACATGACCCGAAGAGTTACGTACCCGAGACGAATTGTTACGTCCAAAATAAGCAGCACCCGTATCCTGATAATAGGACGATGTACTGAATAGACCTTCCTCTAAGCCCACCAACACAGATAGCGGTTTAATAGTGGAACCGAGCAGTACAACCGACTCTGGATGTTGACCCGATTGACCGGAGCCGAAGGAGCGAATAGTACCATTCAAATATACATTTTGAATTTTCTTGTAGTTATCTGATGATATATTTCCAGTTTGCCAATAGTTCGCATCATAATCCGGCATACTGGCCATCGCCACTACATTCCCTGTATCCACTTCCATGGCTACAGCAAAGCCTGTCTTGGCATAAGGATGAGTCTTGCCAGATACAGCATGGGAATGCAACCATCTTAATTGATCCATAATGGCGTTTTCTGTTTTAACCTGAATCTCTTTGTTAATGGTGGAATAAATGTTGTTTCCCTTTTGCGGAGGAGTAACGGAATCTACACCCTCCGGCATATTACGCGGATCAATCGGGACCGTTTTGTAGCCATTTTTCCCTCGTAACTGCTCCTGATATTGAAATTCCAATCCATCAAAGCCAACAGATTCGTTATCCATATAGATGAGTCCCGGATCATTTTCCGCTGACATGGATTTTTGAATGTCTTTATATTTATCCAGGTTTTCACGCGCACTTTTGTAGCTTTTAATGTAACCCACTGTTTGGACAGCCACCGTATCAGGATCATAATGTCGTACGGTTTCCTCCACAACATCTACCCCTGGAAACTCACTCTTATGCTGCATGAAATAGGCAACTTCATCTTTATTAAGATTGGTTTTAATCAGGCGGGGCGTAAAACCGCTAAACCGTTGATAGTTCCGGTCCATAGCGTCCATAATTTGCGCTGCCGTCATTTTCGGCTCGTTTTTATCGCCATATTCGGCAAATCGATTCGCCAGCTTTTGCGTCATTTTCTCCAGCTCAGGCAACAGCTTTTTATCATTATCACGCAATTTTTCCATACTATCACTGTAGTTCTTGGAAAGCGTAATATACAGCGATTGTACAGGTGTAGAATATGCCAGCCTGTTTTGCCCGGTTGAATCGTAAATCGTTCCGCGAATCGGCGTAAGCGGTACATTTTTGGTAACATTACTGGCCTCCTGCTGCTTAAGCTGAGGGCCTTCCACAAATTGAAGTATCGCCAGTCTTACGATAATGACCGTAAATATAATGAACGAGCTGAAAAAGAACAGATTGATCCGGAAGCTGAATCTTTTTCGGTCGGACGTCTCGTTGTCTTTTCCTTGCTCGTTGTCCATCTTTCTCATGTGCCCTTTTCCACTCCTTTTTAAATCACTTTATCCTTGATATGTGTTTGGGCAAAACCAGGCGGATTAAACCAGTCTCCACTCTGTGCCCAGGTCGGGTCTAACGGTACCCACTGATGCTGCCCACTCAAGTACACTTCATTCCAGGCATGTGAACCGTAGCCTCCCTGTCCGTTGTAGCCAAGCCCGGTTACCACCTTCACCTGAAGCCCTTGAGAGCGAGCCATCACCGCATACAGACGGGCATAGTCAATACAGACACCCTTGCGTGTATCAAATGTATCTCTCGGGGTCTGCTCATGCCAGTCACCACGCTGCTCATAGGCCTCTACTTTGCCGTAATCATAGCTAATACGCGTGCCTACCCACTGATACAACGCTCTGGCTTTTTGCTCATCGCCGCTTACCCCCTCTGTAATCTTGGTCGCGGCCTGCTCAATATCGTTCGGAATATCCCGGTCAATCATTTCATATTTACGCTGCAAAATGCCGTTCAATTCCTTGGTGACGGCCTGCGTAAATACGGGCAGCTTATCCTTAATCAGCGTACCGGATAAAGGTTCAATGACCGATTGCGCTCCTTGTTTATAAATCGGTGAAGCTTGGACATAGCTGCTAAACCCGCTGTCCGGGTATAAACTTACACCTATAAATAGTAACGCTATGACCATCACAGCGCGTGCTCCACCGATAAGGGTACCAATCCCGGCCCCCGCCAGCCTGCTGAAAAAGCCCGATTTCTTTTCCTGCTCACGCAGAGAGGAATCCGATCTGCCACCCACTACCATCACATAAATCGCACGCAGCACAAATTGCGCAACAGCATAGCTGAGCATGAACAAGACGGCAAAACGCAACAGCGGAAAGCCTTCAAGCCCTGCTACAAGCGTATAATAAAATTGCTCAATTCCGCTCAGTCCCCGTTGCGGCAAATGCTCCATATAAGCGGCCAGCCATTGCTGCACCTTTGGTGAAAGCCACATAGCCAACCCTAATGAGCACAGAATTCCGGCAACAGTCAGTATGCCATCCACAATGAGACCGAATAGTGCACCTACAGATCTGGAAGCTCCCCGCCGCCAGCCCTGTATTAACGACAAAAGAACGATAGCGATCAACAACACCGTCACGCCATTCCAATGAAGGACAGGCTCCAGCCAGGATGGTTTCATCATGCTCCCCCTGTCTTTACGGCGACTGCGGCGACTGTTGTGTTACAGTCGAGCCTTTCGCACTTTCGATATATTTCTTGACGGTGTCGCTCATGCTCCACTCGCCCAGCGGCATGCCTTGAAACCATACCTTGACCTTATCGCCATCGAACGGGCCTTTTACCTCCAGGTTGGAGCTGGTTACCGAGAACGTACCGTCTCCGTTAGAGGTGTATTTCGCATCCCGTCCTTCCTTGATCATCATACTCAAGGCCTCGCTCTGAAACTTGTTAATCGCATCATCCTTCGCCTGGGTAACTACCTTGCCCACCTGATCAAAGGAAATACCGCTGTAAATTAGCAAGCCCACAACCACCACAATGACAAGCAGCCATTTAACAAGGGTTCTCACAATCTTCAATATGACAAGCAATAGGACAAGCCCAATTAATATATATAGCCAGTTATCCTGAACGATCTGCCAATTATGTTTTAAAAACTCTGTCCAGACACTCTTATCCATTTCACTACACTCCCGTTTTCAACTGCATCTTTCGAATTGTAAAATCGTCTCTGTAATTATACATGATTACATAACGCCCTGTCAGCTTAGCTCTTTTCCGCCCCTTGTCCGCACAAAAAGGGTCTATGTCCGTCCACTCCAGCGTACAACTTAGAATGAGCTCATGCCACATAGCAGCATAGAAAGTCTATCTAGGGAAAGGGGGTCATCCACTTGAAAACAGCCCTCTGGCTGTATCTGTTTTTGTTCATCGCTTTTTTTGATCTGCACGCACAATATCCTATTCTCACACCATTCGCCATCTCTCTGGGCGCAGCGCCCACCTTTATCGGCTGGATGTTGGGCATATACTCCCTGACTCATCTGCCTGGTAATTTAATGGCGGGGCCAAGGGTAGATAAACACGGCAGCCGCCGATATATTATGTTCAGTCTGACAGCTGCAGGGCTCATCCTGATTATTCAGGCATACATTCATACCCCGTGGGAGCTACTTTTTCTTCGTGCAATCAGCGGCTTTGTGCTGGCTTTTTTGTCCCCGGCTTGCATGACTATGCTCGCCCAGCTATCCGATCACCCGGTTACGCAGGGCAAATATATGTCGGGACATGGCGTAGTTCACACGCTAGCCTCTGTCCTGTCTCCAGCGGCAGGCGCGTTCATTGTAGCCAGCTTTGGCTTTAGCGAGACATTCCGTTCCCTCGGCATCATTCTCGTGATCACAGGACTCATGGCTTATTTTACATTGCCCAAAACGGCGCCCGCTCTCCAGGCTCAACGATCTGACGGACATACAGCACCCGCTCCACTAACCGGGGCACAACCGCTTCTACCCTTCAATTGGCGTTACCTACTTGTGCCTTTTGTTTTGGCGTGCGCACAAGGCATTTTATTTTACGAAATCCCGTTGCGCAATAACGGTACTGCGTCCATGATGTCCACAGGACTGCTCTTTTCCATTATCAGTCTGGGAGCGCTCTGTACACTCAGTCTGCTTTTTCTAAACAAGTATTCACCGATGATACGGCTGATTTGCGGCATCATACTGATGTCCCTGTGCTTCTATGCCCTCGCCACCTTGCCCGAGTCCGTGATTGGAATCGTACTCTTTATACTGGGAACAGCCAAAGGCATTACTTTTCCAGCACTGGCCTCACTCTTTATACGGCTTGGAGGTGCACGGTTGGGCAAAACCTTTGCGATGCAATCCATTGCAACGTCTCTCGGCTCCTTTGCCGGACCGGTGCTGGCTGGCCAGCTCCCCGTTCATTTTTCACCTTTTTTTATCGCTTTTCTGATTTTGATGACCGGCCTGCTGTTCATTCCTATTCAACGGTTATTCCCGGCACCGCCGCTGTCTACTTCAGGGCCATATCATTCCTAGATCGTTTGAGATGCTCCCCCTGTAACGCCCAAAGCACCTTACAAAAAGGCGAATGCACAGTACCTAAATCCCTTATCAACATAGACTGGTTTGACTGAACATTTATGTATGAAGGGAGGTGCATTCCGTGAGCCACTGTCATCCTGTAAGCCCTGTTTCTTGTGGTGGATTTGGGACTTCGACCGGCACCATTCTCGTTCTTTATATCCTGCTCGTCATTATTCTTCGTACTTGCTGGATTTAATGTCTGAATTGCCCTAACATGCCGCCCTTGTACCCATGCCTGCCACTTCTGGCAGGCTGTTTTGTTGCTTTTTTGCATGAGAACCCTGTTTGGAGCTACACTATACACATATTCTTTCATTTCCCGGGGAATTTCGAGCACAGGCTTTAAGCAGGGGGTGAGCAAGATGACGATTACCGTTATCGTTGAAGGGAAAAATGACCGTAGTAAACTTCGTCGTTTACTTGATCCCGAGGTTCATATCTTATGCACCTTCGGCACGCTAAACTCAGTAAAACTGGAGTCCCTCCGCAAGAAGGCCAAGCATGACGAAATATACTTATTTATGGACAATGACAGCTCAGGCAAAAAAATACGTGGTGTGCTTGCCGACTCTTTTCCAGATGCGCATCATATGTATACCCGCAAAGGATACGCAGGAGTAGAAGGCACACCAGATGAATATGTGATCGCCCAATTGGAAAAGGCAGGACTGGAAGAGTATATTTTATACCCGCCTGTTCTATAGTTATGAGAACCCTAGTCATGAAAACCATCCACAAAAAAAGCTGTCCGCCAGGCCGATTTATGCCTGATGGACAGCTAAATGTTACACATTTAAAAATATCTTGTCTTAGAACTTGTGAACCGTATCCACGATCATCAGCAGAAAGCTGAGTGTCAGATGGTTAATGGAAAAGAAAAATACTTTTTTAGCCCAGGAATCCGTCTCTTCTTCTTTAATGGTGAAACCTTTAAAGGCATAAAAGGCCCAGAGCACGGACAGCAATACGGAAACGATCATAAAAATCATGCCAGCATATCCATAAGCATACATCAGGATCGGTACCGGAATCAGCAACACGATATAAGGAATCATTTGAATTTTAGTACGGTGAATACCTTTCACGACAGGCAACAACGGAAATCCTGCTGCACGGTATTCTTCGACCCTGCGGATTGCAAGTGCCCAAAAATGAGGCGGCTGCCATAGGAACAAAAGGGCGAATAAGAGCCATGCGCCCATGTCAATACGACCCGAAGCGGCCACATAGCCGATCACAGGAGGCATTGCGCCCGAAATACCGCCAATGGATGTACTCCATGTGGATGAGCGTTTCAGCCAAAGCGTGTAAATACCGACGTATACGAACATGCCGAGTATACCGAGCAATCCTGCCTTGACTCCAGAGAAAAAGAACAGTACAGCCAGCCCGACAACGCCCAAAATAATAGCGTATGACAACACCGTTGTGGGAGTCAAACGCCCTGTTGGCAGTGAGCGATTGCGTGTACGCTCCATTTTCAAATCCAGTTCACGATCAAAATAGTTGTTAAAAACACAAGAAGACGCCATAACCAGCATTGTACCTAGCAACGTCAGAATCAGCTTTATATAGTCAACGTCCCATTGTGAGGCCAACCAAAAACCACCAAATGCCGCAACCAGATTAGTGCGGAGAATGCCTGGCTTGGTGACTGTTATAAAATCTTTCCATGTACCCGCCTTACCGGGTGGTTTGGATTTAACCGAATAGGTAGCCGTATCTGAAGTAGCCTTATAACTAATATTGTCCATAGTGAGTAACTCCCCCTTAGAGATATATGAATTCGGGAGTAAGTTGAACTCCGATATAAATTTTATCATATAGTTTCCGTAAAAAGTTTGACAGAAAACGCACAAAACGTTCACAATTTCGATAACGAATCGAGCTTGCTGATCGTTTACAGTAAATTGGGGTAGTAATAAGTACAGGATACAATACAAAAAGGAGCGACAGATATGGATACAGCCACACACTTTGTCATGGGGATCGGGTTGGCCGGGCTCGCCTACACCGATCCTGCCGTCGCCGCAGATCCTAAGCTGGCGGCAGTCATACTGCTGGCCACGGTCGTAGGGTCACAGGCACCAGACTTTGACACCTTGCTTCGATTAAAAAACAATGCAGCCTACATCCGCAATCATCGTGGACTGTCGCACTCCATCCCCTTCTGGTTGATATGGATCTTGTCCATAACGGGATTAATTGGCCTTATTTTCAGGGATGTACCTATCGAACATGTCGCCTTGTGGGTCACGATTGCTGTCTGCCTGCACGTGTTTGTAGATTTGTTCAATACGTACGGGACACAGGCATTTCGACCGTTTACGCCCAAATGGATATCATGGAATATTATTCACATCTTTGATCCCTTTATATTCGGCACCCATGTTGCTGCTATTCTACTGTGGGTCACTGGACTGGTTTCACCAGCTCCCTTATTTATTACGTTGTACATCATTACAGGCCTGTACTATATTTGGCGCACCTGGAGTCATTTCCGTACCAGAAATGCGGTAGGTGATATGGACACCGAGCGTCAGCCGGACGATATCTATTATATCATTCCCACGGTTTCATGGAACCGGTGGCATGTGGTAAAAGCTCATCAGAATGGAAGTTATGACATTGGTGGACTGAACGGAAAGCATCTTTTTTGGACAAAACATGCGGTTCCGTCCACACATCCGGCCGTAGAAGCATCCAAATCCTACCGTGATGTGCAGGCATTCCGCTATTTTTCTTCCTTTGCTGTTGCGGAGGTGGAAGAGCTGGAATGGGGCTACATTGTACGCTGGGCGGATGTTCGGTATCGGCATCGGAGGCAATATCCCTTCGTGGCCGTAGTCGCCATGGATAAGCAGTTTGGACTGATCAACAGCTATATCGGCTGGCTCAGCCATGAAAAGATGCAGAAACGCCTCTCCCTGCATACGAATTAAAAAAGCATATCAGCAAGCAACGCGAACGACAAAAGAACAGCAAGTCTCCCCTGACCCTGGAGCTTGCTGTTTTTTTGCCATTCACCGAAAAAACCATCCCTCCATAAAGAGCTGCATGAAAGCGCCCTCTTGACGAAGCGGACTTGTGTGATTCACAATGGTCATAAGCCATGCTCGCAAAAAATCCGGAGCATAATTGCTCCGGATTTTCTTCATCACAGTTGCTCATAATACAGCTTCCAAGATGGAGTGTTTATGTGTATTACTGCATACGGCCACTGCCCGACAAGGATTGCTCTGCTTGTTGGACCAGCTTTTTAGTGATGTATCCCCCGAGAGAGCCTGTTTCGCGGGAAACGACGTTACCGTAGTAACCATCCTGAGGGATTGTGATGCCGAGTTCTTGAGCGGCCTCATATTTTAATTGTTGTAAAGCGGCGTTGGCCTGCGGTACTTGCAGGTTGTTTGAACGACGTCTGCTCATATTTGAATCTCCTTTCAGTTCTTTGTGAGTGAGGTTCATTGCAAGCTTGCAAGATTATTATGGCTCGCTTACACCTGCTTATTCCTAAAATTCAACATTCGAACGCTGGAGGTTTTTTCCATGAGCAAAGGTCTATCACTGTGGTTCGCCGTTTCATCCATTGTCCTGCTGACGGCAGCCGCCATATCCATCAGTTATTCCGCTTGGCTTGCTATTTTACTGGGCCTTCTCTCTGTCGGCAACATCGGCTGGGGCTTTGTTATCAAGGCCAAACAACGTCGCTCCTGAGACATTCACATTCCTGTTAAACGCCTGATCGCGTTGGCCTGCGGTTTGTCTTAGCGCTTGCGGGGCAGAAACCCCATACGTTCTTTGACCGCAGCCAGCGTGATTTCAGCCGCTTCTTGCGCCCGCTCTGCGGATTGGGCCAAAATGCGTCCAATCTCACCGGATTCCCTGATGTCACGATAACGCTGTTGAATAGGCTCCAGGGTGGATACAACCGCCTCTGCCAGCTCTTTTTTGAACGTACCGTACATTTGACCTTCATAACGATTCTGTACTTCCTGAAGCGACAGGCCCGTACACTGGCTGTAAATTCCCATCAGATTGCTGATCTCCGGTTTGCTTGCCGGGTCATATTTAACCTCACTGCCGGAATCAGTGGTAGCGCGACTGATTTTCTTGCGAATGACTTTCGGTTCATCCAGCAGAGCAATATAGCTGCCCGCATTCGGATTGCTTTTGCTCATTTTTTTGGAGGCATCATCCAATGACATAATTCGTGCACCCACCTCAGGGATATACGGCTCGGGAACAGTGAAATAATCTCCATAACGATGATTGAAACGACCTGCCAAATCGCGCGTTAGCTCCAGATGCTGCTTCTGATCGTCACCTACAGGAACCAAATCCGCATTGTAAAGCAAAATATCAGCTGCCATCAGTGCTGGGTATACGAACAATCCCGCACCTACCGAGTCCTTACCCTCCGATTTGTCCTTGAACTGGGTCATGCGTTCCAGCTCGCCCATATTGGTCAGGGTTGTCATCAACCATCCCAGCTCCGCATGCTGAGGTACATGGGACTGTAAAAAGACGTTGGATTGCTCGGGGTTAATACCTGCTGCAATAAATAATGCCGCCACGGCCTCCGACTGTTCACGCAATTGAGCAGGTTCCTGCGGCACCGTAATGGCATGAAGGTCTACGACCATAAAGTAACAACGATGATCCTCTTGCAACTTGACAAAGTTTTTCATTGCACCGATATAATTGCCCAAAGTAAGCTGTCCGCTGGGCTGAATACCTGAAAGTACAGTTTTCATATTCATCATTCCTCCTGAATTTATTGAAACAATTGAACGCAAAAAGGCCCCGCATCCTCAAGGGACGCGAGACCGTGGTACCACCCTTATTCATTGCCTTCAGCCTGTTACTTGTCGGAGTCATGCCCCGTGGCTGCTTGCAATCTTATAGCTCCGTTAACGGGGAGCAATCGGCCGTCATACTGAGGAAGAATGCTTCCTGTTCTGTACGGCACTCCAAGGTCCATTCAGCAGTGCAGGCTCACCGGTTCGCATCTACCACCGGCTTTCTGAAGAGCGTATGCGAAGGCTTACTTGTCCTCATCATCGCGTTATCCATGTCATTACATCGTAAACTACATTTATGATAATTCCGCATCCTGTAATTGTCAAATGACGATTGTACCCTGCGAGCAAAAATCTGTTATCATAATGACACGAAGCTTCAACCGATTATAGTGGACAAAGGAGCATGGATATGAAACAAGTGACCAAAGAACATTGGAATGGTTACGACACGTATGTTTTACATAGCCCTGAGCTGGAAGTTACGATGATCCCCCGTCTCGGGAATAATATTATCTCGGTGCGTGATCTGAAGCTGGATCGGGATATCGTACGGCGTCCTGGCGAGGAAGAACTGGCCTTTTATTTGCAAAAGCCGTATCATTTTGGCTTGCCGATTCTGATCCCTCCCGGCCGAATCCGCAAAGGACAATTCGAGTTTGACGGTGTTCCCTATCAGTTTGATCGGAATACGGCCAACGACAATCATATACATGGGCTGCATCGTAATCAATCCTGGCGTTGCAGTGATATTGAAGAAGATGAGGAAGGTTGCAGCGTGACCACCGAGCTGTTGACGGAAAGTGATCCGCACTGGATCGAGCAGTTTCCTATTCCTCTGCGTCTGGAGATGACTTACCGCTTGCAGGGACCCGTATTGAGTCAAACGCTGCGTGTAACAAATCTGGGTGACAAAGCAGCCCCGTTCGGCTTGGGATACCACACCTGGTTTATGGTGGACGGAGAGCCTGAGCGCTGGCGCCTGGAGCTGCCTGTGAATGGCATATATGAGCAGGACGCTGAACAGCTCCCAACAGGTACAATCACCCCTTTGAATGACTTGGAGCCGCTATCTACGGGACTTTCCCTGAAAGGAACGAATCTGGATACGCTGCTGCGAGCATCGGAAGGACCTGCTGAGGCCCTATTGACCCGTGATGACGGTTATCAGATACGCTACACGGCGGATGAACAATACTTTAAGTATTGGGTGTTGTATACCAAGGGTGAATGCGATCAGTATCTTTGCATCGAGCCTTATACCTGGCTGTCTGATGCACCCAATTTACACGATCCTGTGGGGACAGGCGGACTGATTCGTCTGGAGCCTCAGCAATCCATTAACCTGAAAACTCAGATTCATATGATATATCCGTAATTTCCCTCTATTCATTTTCCTTCCTTCGGCGCATATTTTCATAACTCTGTCGCATAATAACCTCATCACAGCCGAAGGAGGTGACTACACATGGCTAATGGAGCTAATCAAGGCAGAGGACGCCGCAGTAACAACCTGGTCGTACCTCAGGCCACCAACGCACTGCAACAATTGAAATATGAAGCAGCACAAGAACTCGGCATCACCATTCCGGCAGACGGTTATTATGGTGACATGCCATCCCGTGAGGCTGGTTCTCTGGGAGGTTATATCACTAAACGCTTGGTACAGCTGGCCGAACAGCAATTATCAGGACGTTCAGGTCAATAAGCGTCATTATTCCACATGTTGCATTCCGTTCATCGCATTTAACCAAAATGCGGTAGGGCGGGCATATAACAAAGGCGGTCTTCCCCAGGAAGGCCGCCCTTTCTTTACCCTTTTCTATGGATGATTATTCCGATTTAGCCGCTCGGTATGTAGGCTTGTTATAACGGATCATGAGATTCGCCATGTTATAGTTCGATTCCAGCGTAGCATCCACCAGAATGGTTCCCTGTCTGACAGCAAAATCGAAAGCAATTTCGCCATGAGTCCAACTCCGCTTGTGATTTAGCGTATCCAGCGCCATACGACGGAAGTCCGCCCGATGATCTACAGACAGTCCCGGCTCCACCGCTCCAAATGTACCTCCTTTGCCTGCAATCGGATTATGACGGATACCAAATTTCCCAACCACGTTGTTACGTATTTGTACAAATACAGTTCCTGACGACAAACCCGCCAGTTCATCATCCAGTTCTTTAAAAACGATATCCATCTGCCTTGCTAACGACAATTGACCTACTTCATCCATTATAAAAATCCCCCTATATACCTGTTTCAAAACCATTAATAGGTCTTATGACTCAATTATATGCGAAGCTTTTTAACGTTACAATCATAAACAACATAAATGGGCATTTATAACTAATTTCTAAGTATATCCATCAATTTAAATTTCGCCAACAGGTAATACCAACGCTTATTCGACACATTACGACTTTATTCCTCATTTTCTGCAAGAATCGCAAAAAAGGCCCCCCCTCGTGAGAGACCTGATTTGAAGTACATCCGTTATTCCGTCATTTGCAAAAATTGCTCAATATCCTGAACTGTGACTTGCGCGGCATTACGCCAGAAGTCAGCCTGTGTTAAATCGGTCCCCAAATGCTTGGAGGCCAATTCTTCCACGGTCATGCGACCCGTATCACGCAGCAAGGCATCATATTGATCGGCAAAGCCATCTGAATTTTTCTTCGCAAAGGCGTAAATCCCGGCACTGAACATGTATCCAAATGTATATGGGAAGTTGTAGAATGGAGTGTTCGTAATATAGAAATGCAGCTTGGAGGCCCAAAAATGAGGGTGAGCCTCATCCAAAACACCGCTGAACGCTTCACGCTGTGCTTGTTCCATCAATTCGCCCAGTTGCTGTGCTCCTACGACCCCTTTTTTCCGCAGCTCGTAAAAACGGGTTTCAAACAGGAAGCGGGCATGGATATTCATGAAAAAGGCTACGCCGCGCTGAATTTTATCCTCCAGCAATGCTACCTTCTCCTGACCCTCGGCAGCCTCCAGCAAAGCATCCGATACAATCAGTTCTGCCAACGTCGAAGCCGTCTCGGCTACGTTCATCGCATAATTTTGATTCAATGGATGCAATTCATTCATCACATGCTGATGATAACCGTGTCCAAGCTCATGGGCCAGTGTCGAAACGTTGGAAGGCGATCCGGCGTAGGTCATGAAAATACGGGTCTCTTTACTAAGACGAAGGGAAGTACAGAATCCACCAGGACGTTTGCCCGGACGATCTTCTGCTTCAATCCAGCTTTTCTCAAAAGCCATTTGAGCAAAATCAGCCATTCTTGGACTGAATTTACCGAATTGCTCAACAATCGTTACGGCTGCATCGTCGTATGGGATTTTAGTAGTAGACGTTCCCAGTGGGGCCTCAACGTCATGCCAAGACAGTTTCTCCAAGCCCAGCAGCTTCGCCTTCCGCTCCAGATATTTAACCAGTACAGGCTTCGTTTCATTAATGACCTGCCACATTGTATCCAGCGTCTGTGCCGACATGCGGCTGATTTCCAGCGGCTCCTTGAGCACGTCAGTCCAGCCCCGATTTTCATACAGCTTGAGGCGGAAGCCTGCCAGATGATTAAGCGTATCCGCACAATAGTCCTCAACCTTGGTCCATGCTTCTTCCCAACGTGTGAACACTTCTTGACGTACACTACGATCCGGTTCATCCAGCTTGTTGGCAGCCTGCCCTACAGACAGATTTACGATTTCTCCATTCTCTGGAACAGGGATCGTCATATTTTTGACAATCGTGTCATAAAAATCACCCCAACCGTGGTAGCCGTCCACAGCCAAATCCAATGCCAGACTTTCCAGCTCAGGTGCCATTTTCTCACGAGCCTCGTTCCGGTATTCATTCAGGACAAAAGAGATTGGCTTAATCGCTTCCCGTTCCATCCACTTCTGCCAAATGTCTTCACTCGTTTGTGCCAGCAAGTTCTGGAATGAAACCAAAGCACTTTTCCCCTGTGCATACAGCGTATTTATGCGTGCGCCCAGTTCAACAGCCTGCTTGTCATGTTGGTTCTGAGCAGTCAGACAGGAAACAAAAGAACCTGCTTGCGATGCTCCGTTAAACAGCTCTTGCATAGCACTCAGCACACTATCCAGACGCTCGGTATCCAATACCGTTTGCGGTACTTTGGCTGATTTAAGCTGGGACTGCAATTGTTGAACCTTGCTCTCCAGTTCCTCCAAAAATGCTTTAAATGAGGGAGAGGAAGACCCCCCACTAAATATGGATTCCAAATCCCATGTTTGCTTCAATGGTGTTTTCATAGCAGTTCCACCTTTCTTTTTGGCGAATCATGTGGTTTCATATACAATAAAGCTACATCGTGATGGTAAAATCACTACAATTGGGAGGAATACAGGATGAGACCTTTACAAATTTCGCCGGAAACGGCTGTGAAATTATCCGAAAAGCTCGGCATTCCGCTGGAACATCTCATGCATACACCCCAGCATATTCTGATGCAAAAGCTGGCCGAACTGGCCAAAGAAGAAACCGCTGACCCGAACGGCGGTGAATCGGACAAATCATGATTCCTTTTCACAAAACCTGGCCTTATGACATTGTCATGGGAGACGTTTATGTACAATATTGTCCGTTTTGCGACCATGAAAACGTCCTGCTACCCCTAAAGCCCAAAGAGCTTAAGCTCATACATGAAGGTATGAAAAAGCTACTTGTGTTTCCATGCTGCCATAGCAGGATTACTTTGGTGGATTGTGACAACGATTATCTGCTGTCAGATACCACCCTGCGCCATCATTAATTCATGAGGCAGTACTGAGAAAGGTAACCTTTTTTTATTAAACAAGGTGTGAACCATGAGCCTGATCCGGCCATAGTGCACACCTTTTTTATCAGGAGGAGCTTGCGTCCTGCATTTCCTCCGGCAGTTGAATATCCTTAGCCAGCATTTGTTCTCTCAATACAGCCCATTGTTCACGGGAAGCCCGGATCATAGCCGCATCCATAATTTTCGTGTCATTAATGACACGTGAAAACCAGCGAACCGCTTCGTTAAAGTTGCCTGTACGTCGATGCAATTCTCCAATCAGATAGAGAAGCTTGGCATTATTCGCCCCGACACCTTCCAGCTCATAGACTCGAATATAGGAGTCCAGACTAAACTTTAGAAACCGAAGCTCCTGCTCCTCGTTCCCCTGGTATCGGTACATCCACGCGATATGCTGTAACAGGCTGGCTATCACCCGTTCCTTTTCCCCGATGACCTGCGCACACAGTAAACCCAGCTTGTACGTTTCCAGCGCCTCTTCCCAGTTGCGATGTCCGCTATACTCACGGGATTGCCAGCGATTACCAATTTTGTTGTTAAACAGCTTGTTCTGCTGATCGCTTAACTGAACGGTAGAATGCTCAGTCGAGGTAAATCCGCAATGAGGACAAACCCGTACGACATAAAAATCGGGATTTTCATTCTTGTAATACGCGCAGAAGTCTGAATCCGTACGAATTGCCTTCTTTAGGCTCGGTCTGACACGAGATGTCTGAAATTCTTCTTCACAAAGCGGACAAGAGATTTTAATCTGATATAACGGTTCAAGTTCCAATGTTTTTACAACCCTCTCCAAAATTCGGCAATCCCCGCAAGTTTACGGGGTATTTACAAAATGATGCGCAGGACCGGACAATCGGTTAAGTATAAATGAACGAAGCGGCTCCTCAATGCCTGTATCCGTTAACGCACCCGCCATACAGGACAACCATGCCTCTGCTCGCTCCTCCGTTACGGGAAACTTCATATGTCTGGCACGTAACATCGGGTGACCATAGGCATCTGAAAACAGGGATGGTCCGCCAAAAAACTGGCTCAGGAACATATACTGTCTTTCCTTGACCGACTCTATGTCTTCAGGAAACAGCGGACTTAACAACGGATCTTTATAAACTCTCGGGTAGAAGGCCTCAATAATAGCACGAACACCTTCCGCACCCCCAAGATTGTCATAAATGCTCAGGCTAGGATTCACTTTTCCCCCAACTTTCTGTGCTATGGTAATAAATATACACCCGTATTATAACAAAAAACAAAAAATGACGCTAAGAATAAGCGTCATCTTATCATTTCACATATACAGACAGGCTCGCACGACTTACAAACAGGTCCGCCATTCAACAAACACAGCTAATAACTCCGCCAATCCTCTTCACCGGGATGGACGAGAGAGGCACGAATAACATACACAAAAGCACACACGAGTAGACCGGCAACGATACTCATCCTGATCACTCCATCCTTAAGGTTATGGATCGTTGTTTTTTTAATTTTAACATATTCTTTACAAAAATACAGCAATTCGCGCAAACGATTTCTTGACTTTTTGGTACTCTTTGTCCATCCTCGTCCATAGAAATAGTAGTAGAACTCCAAAGGAGGGGCCTCTATGCCGCTGTACCGCCGTTACTCACTCCCTTTGCTCATTCTTATGCTGCTATTCCTATTTATACTTATGGCGGCGCACCCGCAATCTTCTCTGAATGCCGGACTTCGTGGTCTAGCCATTTGGTGGGACGTGCTGTTTCCGTCTTTATTCCCGTTTTTCGTTATTTCCGAGCTGCTGCTCGGTTTTGGCATCGTTCATTTTATAGGTACACTGCTGGACCCACTCATGCAGCCTTTGTTTCGTGTACCCGGTTGCGGAGGCTTTGTCGCCGCTGTCAGTTGTGCATCCGGCTACCCGATTGGAGCCAAATTAACGGTCAAGCTGTGGGAGCAAAAATGGATCACCCGCATCGAAGGAGAACGGCTGGTCGCCTTTACAACTTCCTCTGATCCGATATTCCTGATCGGTGCCGTTTCCGTCGGCTTCTTCCATCAACCTGAAATTGCAGTCGTGCTGGGCGCTGCCCATTATGGTGGCGTGCTAATCATCGGCCTGCTCATGCGCTTTCACGGTTCCCGCTCGGGGGACGCTGATACTCACGGCAACCGTCCCCAGTCTGCTGCAACCGCAGCAGGCCACACCGGGCAGCCTACACCAACATCCCTCGCTGTCGCTCCAAATGCCAAATTAGATGCGTCTTCTGCGCAACGACGCGGACGACTGCGCCAAGCGTTATTTGCTATGCATACAGCACGCTTGGAAGATGGCCGTCCGTTTGGGGAGCTGCTCCGTCAAGCCATTGCTTCCTCCCTCCGTCTTATTATTGTCGTAGGAGGACTGGTTGTATTCTTCTGCGTCATTCTGGAAGCTTTGACGAACTCCGGTTTAATGAGCGGGCTTCGTCTGCTTACAGCAAGCTTGTTGTCCGCCTGTGGCCTTCCTCCTACGTTAACAGATTCCATTGTAGGTGGTATTTTCGAAGTCACTTTAGGGGCACAAGCCGCTGGTGAAGCCATAGGAGCGGCTTTGCCGTTCAAGGTAGCCGCAGCAGCCTTTGTCCTCTCCTGGGGCGGACTATCGGTTCATGCACAAGTCGCGAGTATTTTGAATACAACGAATCTCCGGTACCTACCTTTTTTGCTGGCTCGGGCTGCGCACGGCATCATCTCTGCTCTGCTGGCTCTCGTGCTATGGCGTCCGCTCATGGGCTGGGGAAGCTCGCCGGTCTTTTCTCCGATATACGTTATCATCTGGTCTCCCGGCTTCTCATCCACTGTGCTGTGGCAAAGCCTGCTATTCCTTACCTGCCTGCTGATAGCAATGCTCTGTCTCTCTTGGTTGAGTGCAGGCACAAGCCGCTTATTCGCACGTCTAAGGGGAGCGCCCAGGAAATGAACGATTGTGTTCTTGCTCATAATTGATTATGATCGGTATATACCCATGACAAAGGAGCTTTTCATCTTGAGATATTATGTTCTGGATCGCGGGGATCAGCACTCCATGGACTTGAGTCAGCAGTTTCACCGTCTTGCCCAAGAAAAGAATTTCAAGCTGGATGCCGAATCGCCGGAAATCGTCGTGTCTATTGGAGGCGACGGTACTATGCTTCATGCGTTTCATACCTTCATCGACCGACTTTCGGATATAGCCTTTGTTGGTGTACATACCGGTCATCTGGGCTTTTATGCCGATTGGCGTGCGGACGAGCTGGAGGAGCTAATCCACCTGATGAGCCAAAGCGGATCTGAGGGACCCCTTAAACCGAGAATCGTCAAGTATCCATTGATCGAGCTGGAGATTCACAAGAAGTCGGGAAATGCTTCTTTTATTGCGTTGAATGAATTTACGTTAAAAGGGGTCGATGGCACTGTCGTTGCACAAGTGGATATTAACGATGTCACTTTCGAAATGTTCCGTGGAGACGGAATATGCGTTTCTACCCCTTCAGGTACGACTGCCTATAACAAAGCACTCGGCGGAGCTATGGTTCACCCCACCATTGAAGCGTTGCAATTAACCGAGATCGCTTCCATTAACAACCGGGTGTATCGGACACTTGGATCGCCATTGTTGCTGCCCAAGCACCATCATTGTGATATTTTTTCGAGAAAAGATCAGCGTCTTCTGTTGACGGTAGATCATCTGAACTTCCCTGTGGATGATTTGATTTCTGTTCGTTGTCAGGTCTCCAGTCACAAAGTCAGTTTCGCTCGTTATCGTCCCTTTCCATTTTGGGATCGGGTACGCATTGCCTTTCTTAATTAGGCAAGCTGCTTTCGAATACACATAGAACTGAAAAGTACTAGTACAAGCAAAAAGAGCCAACCTTGGCTCTTTTTGCTTGTATGATAGGGCCAACTCAATCCATAGTTGATCTTTTTACCAGTAAACAAAAACGGCTCCTGAAATTCAGGAACCGTTTTGTTGTGGAGCTGTGAATGTTTTATTCTTTTTGCTTCCCTCAGCTCTTTCGGCTTTGGCAGCAGGCTGCACCTGACGCTGGCCTCCGGAATCACGTGAGACGCGGACTTGCCGTCCCTCCCGGTTTTCCTTCGGTTGACGCTCATAGCGTGGGCCACGGGATTCCTTTTTCTCGAAATTCCCTTGCTGATTACGCTGTTTCCGGGCTTGCTGCCCTTCACCGGAAATTCGTCCATCCTTCGCCTCACGCGGTTCTCTCGGCTGACGCGAATCACGTGCTTCTCGTGGCTCACGCTGTCGATTCCCTTCACGTCCTTCTCTGGACGGACGGCTTTCACGGAATTCCCGTGGCTGTCGCTCACGCGGTTCCTGGACTTCCCTTGGTTCCCGTTGTTGCAACTCCCGTGAGTCCCGAATTTCCTGAGCTTCACGCGGCTGCTCCACTCGCAGCTCCTCGGCTTCCCTAGACTCGCGACTTGGCTCCGGCCATTCCCGTTCTTCTCCGTCTGCGCGTTGCAGCACTTCTTGCGGCTCTCCGGCTCCAACCGTTTCCATTGGTTCCGCTTGAGGTTCTGCCAACTGTTGATGATCTGGCGAAACGGATTCATCATTGTTTTCATTCTTGCCGAGCACTTCGCGGCTCTTAAGCAGCACAAAATAAGCACAACCGAAATTACAATATTCATTAATGTAATCGTCCAGTACTGCTATGGATGTATCTTTGTTGGCCTTGGGATGCCCGTCACGGTAAAAACCCTTTAGACGTAGCTGATTGTAACCCCAATCACCAATAATATAATCATAGCGCTCCAGCACTTCACTATACCGGTCACGAAAAGCTTCGGGATTCCACCCGTTCTTGTGATCCTGCAACACTTCATAGTTTTTACCACCGATATGAAACAAGCTAATCTAACCGCCTTTCCCGGATCAAGCCTGCGAAAGGGCGCCTTCTTCCTTATGCTGAGCGGCAGACTTCACCTGCTCATGCGCTTGGTAGGAGCTGCGGACCAACGGACCAGATTCGACGTGGCTGAACCCCCGTTGTAATCCCTCTTCCTTTAACTTCGCAAAATCTTCCGGTGGGTAATATTTTTGCACATACAAATGTTTCTCGGATGGCTGCAAATATTGTCCAATTGTCATAATATCGCAATCGACTTTACGCAGATCATCCATGGTTTGTAAGATCTCGTCAAACTCTTCTCCGACACCCAGCATGATACTGGATTTGGTAGGGATGGACGGATTTAATTGCTTTGCACGTTGAAGAAGCTCCAGGGAGCGACGGTATTTGGCCTTGGCCCGAACTTTATCGGACATCCGCTCCACCGTTTCAATATTATGATTCAAAATATCTGGCTTGGCATCCATGACAATTCGCAGCGATTCGATATCGCCCATAAAATCGGGAATCAACACTTCTACGCTGCAAAAAGGCAAACGACGACGAATCGCCCGCACCGTTTCTGCAAATATAGTGGCTCCCCCATCCTTCAAATCATCGCGGGCCACACTGGTTACGACACAGTGTTTCAAGTTCATGTTTTCAGCCGCTTCCGCGACGCGTTCAGGCTCCTGTAAGTCCAGTTCCGTAGGCATTCCCGTATTCACTGCGCAAAAACGGCACGCACGCGTACAAATATCACCCAAAATCATAAATGTAGCTGTCCTGTTGGCCCAGCATTCATATATATTAGGGCATCGCGCCTCCTCACATACGGTATGTAATGTCTTGGAACGCATCATGCTCTTGATTTCCTGATAGTTATCGCCTGTCGTGAGTTTAATACGAATCCAGTCGGGCTTGGCTTCCTTCACTTTTCTAGACAATGGCATAGACCTTCTTTCTGATAAGCTTGGGCTGTCATTGCCATACATTATAACATGAAAGCCATGGAAAAACCTCCATTCATTGTTCCCTTTTTGATATGACTTTGATGCCGGAAAAGTAAACTCCTTATATGGATAAAAGCGACGGATATGGCTCAATCTAAACCAAAGCGCCCGTACCGCTGCCGTTGGATGCGGGCCTGTAATCTACGGGGGCTGTCAAGCTCCCTTATGAGGAGGTCGGTTCACGTGCCTTACCCTAAACGTATAGCCCGCGCTGTTCGCCTGTTGCCGCTGCTATTATGCGCTACTACTTTGACAATGGCCTGTCCGCTTCCTGCTCAGGCCTTGGCCAAACCTTTACAAACATCATCCCAAAGCATTCAGCAAGCACATGTCGCTACTCCAAATTCCCAGTCATCATTGTATACGTCCAGGCTTGCTCTATATCGTTCCGTCGAAGCCTTGACAGGGATTCCCTGGTACAGGCTAGCCGCTATCGACCAGTATGAACGTACGCTTACGATTGCGCATCCCAAGGATCGCAAGCATGCAGAGCGAGTCACAGGTATATTTGTCACCGGTCCCGTCTGGTCCGGTCTGATGAACCCTGATCCGGAGGATCGGCATCCACGTTCCATTTCTTTTTTTTCCGGGTTGGGACAGGACGGTTCGGGTGACGGAATTGCTGACCGTGATGATGACAGGGACTTGCTGTTCAGCATCGCCTCTTATCTCGGTAAATATGGAAGCACAGAGGATGAGTTTTCCATTGCGGTATGGGAATATTACCACAACAGCCGCGCCGTTCAAAGGGTACAGCAGTTTGCCAAACTGTATCGAACATATGGAAAGCTGGAGCTTGGCAAACAAGCCTTCCCGCTTCCCTTGAGCAGCATTTATAGCTATCGCAGCACTTGGGGCAGTCGTCGGAGCTGGGGCGGTTACCGCATTCATGAAGGAACAGACCTATTCGCTGGCTATGGCGTTCCGGTTCGCAGTACCTGCTACGGCGTAGTGGAAATGAAAGGCTGGAATCCGTTCGGTGGATGGCGAATCGGGATTCGGGATCTCAGCAACCGCTATCACTACTATGCACACCTCTCTGGCTTTGACAAAACTGTTCACAACGGGGACATTGTCAAGCCAGGTCAGATTGTCGGCTGGGTCGGAAGCTCGGGTTACGGCAAGCCCGGTACCGAGGGTAAATTCCCGCCACATCTGCACTACGGCATATACCGGGACAACGGTTGGATGGACTGGTCCTTTGACCCGTATCCGTTATTAAGACAATGGGAGCAAACGGAGCACAAAGCGCTGAAAGCTGGCAAAACAAAAGGGACCTCCTCATAAGGTCCCTTCACATTCCACTTGCCTTCGCTTATGGCGTTGGAGATGAAGTGGTGGGTTCGTCTTGCTGCATCTGTGGAACACTCTCTATGCCGGAATCCGCAACGCCGCCTGTCTCTATCGAATGGGGTGGAAGCGCCAAATTGGGGGCGACAGCTCCATTTTTACCAACGGGCTTACCCTGATTATCATAGTAATACATCGGGACATTGCCCACCACGAGCAAATAAGACACCGGAATTTCCGTCTCCACAATCTGAGGCTGCATTTCAAAAGGAATCACGACGGACACCTCCGTCGTAATCCGAATATACACTTCCACCAAAATCATGTTGATGCCCGCATCCTGCTGGCGTGTATTTAAATCTACCTTGATCGCTCCATGCGGCTCTACCTTGAGTGGAACCTTCGGGCCATAGGCTGCCAACAGCGGACTACCCAATGCCTGACCGATCGGAACGCTCTCATCAAAATGGCTCATGCTGTCCATCGTTGCCTTGACTGCCTTGAGCGTATCCGAAGTAATTCTCATATGCTCCGCATAATTCAGAACAAAGCCGGAGGTTTTCCCTTGCGCATCTGTTCTCCATTCAATCAGTTTATCAGCGGTCTCGCCCTGCTCTACCTGCGCAGTAATCGCTGAATTAATGGCCTCCGTCGCCATTTGCTTGACCCGCACTTTTGCCAAATGCATCATAGGCGGCTTCAAATGCTGCTCCACATAAGAGGCAATCTGTACGATTCCTACCAGCAGTATCAGCCCCACAATGAGCCATACTCTGCGCCTGCCTTGTCTTCTTCTGTTGGGTCGGCTATGCCAATGCGGTCTTCTCTTCATCCCGATCCCCCCGCAGCGATGAGCTTACCCTACAAGGATATGCGAGGGATACACGAAAAAGAAGCCGCCCGTCCGGCAGCTCCTTTTGGTGTGCTAAAAATATATAATCCCCGATGTGACTCTTAAGTCAGGATTTTGCAAAATCCTCAAGTATTATTTGAAAAAATTATTTAAAAATACGGTCAATCTTTTCAATATCCGCCTGGCTCAGTTGAACATCCAGCGTTTTCAGATTCGCCAGCACCTGCTCCGGCCCCTTCGCCCCTGGAATGAGGGCATCAATCGAATCGCGGGTCAAATACCATGCGAGCACAACATGAGCCACCTCTGCATTCAACGCATTGGCAATTTGCCGTACCTGCTCCACTTTGTCCAAATTACGAGCAAATGCTTCTCCCTGAAATAATGGACTTTTCGCTCTGTTGTCTGTGAAGGTTGTGTCTTTCGTATACTTACCGCCCAGCAATCCGGAAGCCAGCGGGAAATAAGGAACAAACGAAATGCCATTGGCCTTGGTGTAAGGCAGCAGTTCCTTTTCCGCTTCCCGTTGGAGCAAATTATATTCGGATTGAAGCACATCTACATAGCCGTCACTATTCGCATCCTTAAGTTGTTCAATGGAAAAGTTAGATACGCCTATGGCCTTGATTTTGCCTTCGTCCTTGAGCTTCTTCAATTCTCCGACAGCCTCTGCCTTCGGCGTAGCTTCATCCGGGAAATGGATATAGAACAGATCAATATAATCGGTCTGCAATCTTTTCAGACTGGATTCGACAGATTCACGTAAAAAAGCAGGCGAGTTGTCAACAACAACCTCTCCGTTCACAAATTTGTGTGCCCCCTTGGTCGCAATGACAGCTTCCTCACGTTTACCACGTTCTTTCAGCACCTCACCGATCAACCGCTCTGAGTGCTCAGGTCCATAAATAAAAGCCGTATCCAGAAAATTGATGCCGTTGTCCAAAGCGGTGCGAACGACTTCTTTGCCCGTTTCATCGTTCAAACCAGAAAAAAGATTATGTCCTCCCACCTTATTTGCACCCAAACCGATTTGCTTTACATATAGATCTGTTTTGCCAATACGCACTTGCTCTGCCAATTCACGTCATCTCCTTTTTTTTAAGTTACTTCCATTTTAATATTGGATTCCAAAAAAAGCAAAGCTAATATACTTAAAATCAAATAGGAATAATAAGAAATAAACTGATACTATTTTCTTTTTCGCTTCATACTGCGAATGGTTGTTTTCGTTTCCTGATCCACCCGGTATGATTCCGTGATCTTTTGCAGAGCTTTGTTGAACGTAAAATCATCCAGTGTATTATTTTTCAAGTAATTCATCGTAATCTCAGGCAGCTTGATATAACAGATAGATATTGCCCATGCGACCGCCATTTGTACATAATAATCCTCACGGTGGGTTTGATCCATCCATTGCAGTACCCGGATGATATACTCTTCCTCAATATAAAAATTCAGAAGCATGACCACTCCAAACCGAATTTCATATTCTTTTCTGGATAACAGATACGGCTGGATAAAGTCCCATACCCGTTCCTTATGATTTTTCGTACATTTTAATCCGGCGCAGAAGCTATCACACACTGACCAATTATCAATTTTAGGAATAAGCCTGGTGACGTAGCCCAAAACTTCCTCTATATCCGCTTTCACATAGCCAATCACCATACCTTGCAGCATTACTTCTTCGAAATGTTCACTTTCAGCGGTTTCAAGGTAGAGACGCCAATCGCCCTTGGCAATATCCTGAGCCAGCTTACGCAGTATCGGCAGACGTACGCCCAGCACATTATCAATATTCGGAATCAATGCCGCCGTAAATTTTTGAAAATCTGAATCGACATATGATAGTATTTGTTCTCTGATTGTTGTTTTCACCGTTCCCACTCCCTGATCCTTAACGAAATGAAATACTCCATAAATAAATAGAGGCCACCGAACCATAAGGCGAATAGACTCGACGGTACTCTTCGAATTGCTTCCTGGTAAGTGAATCCAGATTGTACAGCTTCATCATCCCCCGCCGAATAGCTATATCGCCCCAACTGACGACATCCGGACGTTCCATGGAATTAATCAGCATCATTTCAGCCGTCCACGGGCCTATCCCATGCAGCGAGGACAGTTTTTGAATCACTTGTGTATCGGAGAGTTCATATAATTCCTGCAAATCCAACAAGCCCTGCTCTATCGTTTGGGCTATATTCAGGATACAAGCCGCCTTTTTCATCGTGATACCACAGCTCTGAATAGCTTCAACCGACTGGGTCGCTATATTTTCCGAATTCATCGCACCCAGCTTCTCCTGCATTCTTGCCCATATGGTTTGAACCGCCTTGGCAGAAATAAGCTGTCCCACAATCGCATGAACAAGCGCAGCGAACAGATCGGGAATAATCACTCGTTCGACCTTGCCCATTTGCGTCATCGCTGTGCCGAGTACGGTATCCACATTTTTCAGATAATTGATTTCCTTCTCCCCATAGTCAAAATTTTTCGTGATCACAGTTTGCACACTCAGCTTCCCCCTCTACAACCCTTATGCTGTCCACCCACATTCCATTTGAATGAGGTCTATTCCAAAATCAGGGCTCAAATCCTTCACGACTCACATAAAGCTGTTCTTCTGGAAAAATGTTACGAAATTGTTCGTAGACCGCCTTGTAGGCAGCCGGATGATACCAATCCTCCAGCCCTAGCGGCTCATACAGCGCACCGATATTTAAGCTTCGTGTACGCCTTCCTCCACTGCCGTCTCCCATAAAATAATCATCAATACAGACACGGTTGACCAGTGGCAAAAGCTTGTCCGCAAATTGCTCGCTGCTTGGAAGCATCGGAGCGATGGTGGCTTGCGTCGGTACTCCTGCCTCTTTTAACAGTTGCAGCGTCTTGAAACGGGCCTGAATGGGGGGCGCATCCGGCGTAAAATGTTTGCGAATATCTTCGCGGTCTGTTTCTACCGTCATGCTCACCCGTACGCGATCCTCTAATCGGAGTAACAAGTCGATATCCCGCCTTACAAGCGGACTGCGAGTCTGTAGAAACAGGAAATCCGGCGCATCTTCCACCATCACCTCCAGCAGTGAACGGGTCACTTCTTCCTTGTACTCGGCAGGTTGATAAGGATCTGTGCTGGAAGACATAAAAATAGTGACTTTGCCCCTGGATTTGGCCCGCCGAAGCTCCTTGCGAAGAAGATCTGCCGCCTGCTTTTTAATATCAACCCATGTGCCCCATTCCTCGCCGCGAAACGTCGAAACCGGCATTTGGCGTACATAGCAATACGAGCAACCAAATGTGCAGCCTGTATACGGATTTAGCGAGTGCGTATACCCCGACAAGAAACCTGTTCCTTTATTCAGAAGGGTCTTGGGGGATTTGTATATATGATGTGCTTCCATTATTAACCTCTTTCGAGCTGCAAAAGCTTTACTTTCATATCCAAACCACCGCGATATCCGGTTAAAGCGCCATTTTTGCCGATGACCCGATGGCATGGGACGGTGACCAGAATCGGATTAGCACCGATGGCAGCTCCCACCGCACGAACAGAGGCAGGCTTTTGAATAGCGTTGGCAATGTCTGAATAGGATTGTGTCTCTCCATACGGAATGTCACACAGCGCGTTCCAGACTGCCATTTGAAACGCAGTCCCCCGAAAGTCAAAAGGAACGGTAAAACTTGTGCGTTTCCCTTGAAAGTATTCAATAAGCTCTGTGGCATAGGGCTGTAAAACCTTATCATCTTCAACTAATGGACTGCCGGAAAATCGACTCCCTGCGCACGAAGCCAATTCCTCTATAGGTTTCTCGGGTGAACCTACGTAACATAATCCATCCGGTGTAGCTGCAATATATAAATTCCAATCCTCGTGGGTTAACAATGACCAATAGATTGTTTTAGGGGTTTGGGTTAACATGATGTATACCTCCATTTTGTAATTGTTCTGATTTAAGGTGGCGATATTGCAAAGGGGTGTAGCCTGTATTCTTTTTAAATAACGTAATAAAGTAAGGGGTATTGGACAGACCTACGCTCTCCCCTACTTCCGCAACGGACTTATCCGAGTCCATTAGCTGTTGCTTGGCATGCTCCAATCTGGTTTGCTGTATATATTCCATCGGGGTTATATCCATGACCCGCTTGAAGGTACGATGTAAATGGTACGGGCTCCCATGACTCATCTCTGCAAGCAGATGCAGCGTTAAATTTTCCTTATAGTTAGCATCCACATACTCTGTAACCAGTGCAATCCATTCATGATCAGGCAAGCGTTCCCCCGTCGGTTTACACCTTTTGCATGGTCGAAAATGCTCCGCTAAAGCCTGTTCTGCTGTTTTGAATAAGCGGATGTTTTCTCTTTTGGGAGGACGGGATTTGCAGGAGGGGCGACAACATATTCCTGTTGTCTTCACAGCATAAAAAAATTCACCATCATAAGACTTGTCGTTCTCCACAATAGCTCTCCACTTCTCGTCAGTGATGGGCAACTCGGATTTCTTCATTACATTCACCTCTCATTTGCGATGTAGCCTCCCATTTATCTATGTCTAAATTATAAACCAAACAGTGAACATATGTACCCCTCTTGGAATGTAAAGGCAAGATAACGAAAAAAAGATGACTCCATCGGAGCCACCTTTGATCTTACATGCCCATCTTCTTTTATGCACTGAACCAAAGCCCGGAAATACCGATAAGGTGGACCCTCAGAGCTTATTTTTATGTCATTCAGGCAATGCCCTCTTTCTCATTGGTACCGCCGAACAGTTTTAAGAGCGGTTCCTGCACCCTTACCTGTCCTTTGGTGGTTGGAAGGATTTCTGAATAAGCGGAAGAATTCGTAACGATAATCGGCGTAATCGTAGGGTAGCCTGCTGCCCTGATCTGCTCAACATCAAATTCGAGCAGAAGGTCCCCCGCTTTTACCTGGTCGCCTTCTTTGATATGGGAGGTAAAATGTTTACCGTCCAGCTTAACCGTATCTACTCCGACATGAATCAGAATTTCTGCGCCTTTGGGCGAAACAACCGCAAGCGCATGTTTTTTCTTGAACGCCACGGTAATCGTCCCGTCGAAAGGAGCTACAACTTTGCCCGATGTCGGTTCGATGGCGACGCCTTTACCCATAGCTTCCGACGCAAATGCAGGATCGGGAACTTCCGAGAGGGAGACAACGGTTCCTTCAATCGGACTAAATACCTCTTCGTTAGAAACATCTGTTGTATGAGCTGGTTCTTTAGTCGAATTTTCGGGTGATTCTTCCGCTTCAACCGGATCTTCAAACCCTAAAATATAAGTCAGAATGGCCGAAACCAGAAACGATACCGAAATTCCTAAAATCAGTCCCGGGAAGCCTTGTCCGCCAGGGCCGTAGAAGATTGGCAAGGTCAGCAGTCCCGGCGCGCCGGAAGCGAATGCTTGCGTTCCCGCTTGGCCGATAATTGCACCACCGATAGCACCGCCGATAATACCTGCAATAAACGGACGTTTCAGCGGAAGCGTGACTCCATAGACGGCTGGTTCTGTGATACCGAACAATGCGGTAAGCGTAGCGGAACCCGCCAAGGTCTTCAACTTTTTATTTTTTGTTTTAAGCATGACACCAAACGCAGCACCGGTTTGGGCGAAGATGGAAGCCGCAGCGGAAGGTTTGATTCCGTCTCTTCCGTTAACAGCAATGTTATTAATGAATACAGGTACGAGACCCCAATGGACGCCGAAAATAACGAGAATTTGCCAGCAAGCACCCATGATTGCGCCAGCCAATAACGGGCTGAAGCCGAACGCGGCAATGAGTCCAGTTGCGATGCCGTTGCCCACGTAGACCCCGAATGGACCAAACACGATCAAGGTCAGAGGAAGCATAATCACGAGCAGGATCAATGGCGTAATAAAATTTTTGACGCTTTCATGGATCAACCGATTACACCATTTTTCTAGCTTGCTCATGACAATGATAGCAATAATAATGGGAATAACCGTAGACGAATAACTCATCATGACAATTGGAATACCGAAAAAGTCAGTAGGTGTACCTTCCGTTTTCAACGTGACGATGGACGGGTAAAGCAATCCTCCGGCAATGGTCAGGGCGACGAAGATGTTACCTTCAAATTTTCGGGCTGTTGTAACCGCTAACAAGAGCGGGAGAAAATAAAACAGACTGTCAGCAGCGGCCAGCAAAATAATGTAGGTGGTGTCCTTCGGTGTCAGCCATCCAGCGTTGCTGGCAATCAGCAGCAGGCCTTTCAGAATACCGGCTCCCGCCATGACTCCGAGTAGCGGTGCAAAAATGCTGGAAACAACGTCTATAATGGCACCGAAGCCTTTGTTGGCTTTAGCAGGTTTTTCATCTTTTTTGGACTCGTCCAAAATGTTGGATACCTTGCTGATAGCACTGTATACTTCTGGTACTTTGTTACCGACTACGACCTGAAACTGGCCACCGCTTTGCTTAACCGTGATAATCCCTTCGGTTTTTTCCAGTTTTTCTTTGTCCGCTTTCGCCTCGTCCTTTAGCACAAAACGCAAGCGGGTGGCGCAGTGAACGAGTGATACCACATTTTTTTCACCGCCTACCAGATGAACGATTTCCTTAGCCAATTTTTCATAACTCATGCTAGACACCTCCATGTTCTAATGGGCATTTTACGTATTTAGGCACACAAAAAACCTAAGCCTTGAAAAATGGTGGGCGCTTTTTGTCCCGCAATTTTTCATGACTTAGGTTTTGCCTGCATAACCAGTAACAATCCCAGTTAAAACTTATTAAATTCCTGTTGTTTTCATAATATAATTAATCAACCATATCTGTCAATAAAAATATTTACCCATATATTCTCTATCCTGTTTGCAGGAAAAGTCCAGCTTATCTGTTAACCACCCGCTCAATATGCACGGTCAGATACAGCTTTTCTTCGTTCGTCAATTCGTGGTTGTATTCTTTTTCCACAAAAGCTCCGATTTTCTCCGTGCAATCAGCCGCGTCTCTATGCTTTTCCTTGATCATGTCATACAAATGATCGTAGTTGTTTTCGTAGTGATTCCCCTTAAACACACGCTGGGCGAAAAATTTCAGATGCGTAATAAAGCGGAAATAACTCAGAGAGTCCTCGTCAAAATCGACCTTAAAATGATATTTCGCTATATTGATAATTTGCTGCATAAATTTTGTAATACTCATTGTGGTGATAACTTCCTCGTTCATTTCGGCATTCACGATGTGAATCGCAATAAAAGCCGCTTCGTCCACTGGCAATTCAATATCGAGCTTTTGTTTAATTTGTTCCAGCGTTTTCAGACCGATCGCAAATTCTTCTTTGTACAACTGCTTGACTTCCCACAATAACGCGTTTTTGATCTCCAATCCTTCCTGGTATCTTTCAACGGCGAAATTGATGTGGTCGGTCAAGGAAACATAAATATTTTCGTTCAGCTTTTTGTTTAAATTGTGCTTGGCGTCATTAATGATTTCTTCCACAATCACAATCAGTTCCAGTGGAACCTCACGCAGCAGCATTTTGAAGTTGTCGGACGTCTGCTTGTTTTTCAGGGCAAATACTTTCTGAATTCTGGTTTCGTCTACTTTATCTCCGGGCTTTTTCTTAAAAGCAACCCCGCGGCCCATCACCACGAGTTCTGTACCGTCCGTCTGGTAAACGCTGATTACATTGTTGTTGATGACCTTTGCTATTTTCATCTAAATCCCCCCATATGCCAGCAAGAGCCACTCCTGTTCCATCCTGTTTATGGCAAACAAAAAAAACCGAAGCTCAACAAATAAACAAGACTGTAAAATCCGCTTATTGGTGGCTTAGGTTTTGCCTGCCTATGCAGTAACAATCCTAAAAATGATGGAATTGCGTCAAGTATAGCCCGAAGACGAGAGATTGTCAACGCTTTCAATCAAGAAACATAGACCGGAAATCCCCTTTACAATCGGGATGTCCGATCTATTTCTTATGAGATTCTTACTCGCCCAGATTCTCGCCATCAGAATGAATTACGTTTTTGTACCAGTGGAAGCTTTTCTTTTTAATCCGGTTCAGCGAGCCGTTGCCTTCGTTGTCCCGGTCCACATAAATATAGCCGTAGCGTTTTTTCATCTCTCCAGAGGAGGCGCTGACAATATCAATAGGGCCCCAGCTTGTATAACCGATAATCTCAACCCCATCCTGAAGAGCCTCGCCCATTTCCGCAATATGCCGCTTCAAATAGTCGATCCGGTAATCGTCGTTGACTTCTCCTTCAGGAGAAACCACGTCGTTGGCACCAAAGCCGTTTTCCACCACAAACAGAGGCTTTTGGTAGCGGTCGTGCAATTGGTTTGCCGTGATACGGAACCCCTTCGGATCAATCGTCCAGCCCCAATCGGACTTGTCCAGATACGGGTTGGATACGGAGCCAAACACATTGCCGCTCGTCATGTTTTTGACAACTTCCGGGTCTGTGCTGGTCGTCCGGCTAGAATAATAACTGAATCCGATATAGTCAACGGTATGATGCTTCAAAATATCCACGTCGTCCGGTTCCATCTCGATGGAGAGTCCATGATCCTTGAAGAAGCGCTTCGCATAACCTGGATATTCACCGCGTGACTGCACGTCGATAAAGAAGTAGGACTCGCGGTCTTTTTCCATTCCTTGATAAACATCTTCGGGATTACACGTATACGGGTAGAAGCTGCCGGCAGCGAGCATACAGCCAATCTTGGCATCTGGAATGATCTCGTGGCACGCTTTGACAGCCAGTGCACTTGCAACAAGCTGGTGATGTGCAGCCTGATACTGAATTTGTTTGACGTTTTCACCTTCTTGAAATACAAGCCCGGCACCAATAAACGGCAAATGGAGCAGCATGTTAATTTCGTTGAACGTCATCCAATATTTCACTTTATCTTTGTAACGGGCGAATACTGTTTTGGCATATGTTTCAAACAAAGCAACCAGTTTTCGGCTTCGCCAGCTTCCGTATTTATCAATCAGATTTACTGGTACGTCAAAATGAGCGAGCGTAACCACTGGCTGGATGCCATGTTTAAGCAATTCGTCGAACAGATCATCGTAAAATTGTAACCCGGCTTCATTCGGTGCAGTATCTTCTCCCGTTGGGAAAATACGGGCCCAGGCAATGGAAACACGCAGCGCCTTGAAACCCATTTCTGCAAATAGCGCAATATCCTCGCGATAGCGATGGTAAAAATCAATCGCTTCGTGGGAAGGATAGAATTCGCCTTCGAGCGGAGTGAGCGAGGGAACATTCCCCTGCATGATGCTTCTTCTCTTCTCGCCAGTCGGCAACAGGTCCACCAAACTCAATCCTTTGCCGTCTTCCAGATAAGCACCCTCGGCCTGATTGGCAGCAAGAGCACCACCCCATAAAAAGTCTTTCGGAAAAACAAAGCTGGACATAAACGTTCTCCTTCCAAATGTGTGATGAGGGAAAGCCGAAAGGGTTTGGAGAAATAAAAAAACCCAAACTGGCCAGGATACACGCGTAGTGTAAACAAGCTGGTTCAGGTTATGCCCTAATGGTAACATCCCATGAAAAGGTTATACGTATTTGATTGAAACTCTAACAAAGATTTGGAAGCCTGTCAAATTCATTTGATGTTATAACCCACATGTGAGTTATAACATCGAATGAGACTAAAACGTGCTTAGAAAGCTATTTTTATAAAATTAGTCAAAGATACTTATAAAAACTAGTAGGATAAACACACCTTTTCTATATGATACAATGAGATAAGTATGTTCCACTGATTGTTTATTGTTCCCCAATACATAGATGTTAACTGTATATTCACGAGTGGGATTGCCCCCAATAATAAGTAATATTGGTTTTGGACAACGAATAGATTTATCAGTGAAATTTATCAGATGATAGAATTTATTGTGTCGCCGAACATTAGGATTTCCCGTTCTCCTTGCAGAGCCGCAAAAACATCCTCCGGTGCACTCGTCAATGGATACGCAGGAATATAATCCAATATACATCCGATTTGGGCATCAGAAATAGCTTCATGACAAGCCTTAACGGCGAGAGCACTCGCTACGAACTGATGGTGTGCAGCCTGATATTGAATCTGTTTCTTGTTTTCTCCTTCTCGGACGATAATTCCACCGCCTGTGAACGGATAATGGGCAAGAATATTAATTTCATTAAAAGTCATCCAATACTTTACTTTCCCTTTAAATCTCTCAAATAGAACCTTGGCATACCGTTCATAACATTCGATGGTCTTGCGGCTTCTCCAGCCCCCATATTTCTTGGCCAGTCCTAAAGGCATTTCATAATGAGATATCGTAATGACAGGTTCAATATTGTATTTGAGCAACTCATCGATCAACTGCTCATAGAAACGGAGGCCCTCTTCGTTTGGTAGCTCTTCATCTCCCTCAGGAAAAATACGTGTCCATGCAACTGATGTCCGGAAACAGCGGAACCCCATTTCTGCAAAAAGTGCGATATCTTCTTTATACCGATGGTAAAAATCGATAGCTTCGTGAGAGGGATATTTGCCTTCGGGAATTTCCATAATCGGCCCTGTAATTCCATGAGGCAATACATCTGCTGTGGACATTCCTTTTCCATCCTCTAAAAATGCACCTTCTACCTGGTTGGCCGCTACAGCGCCGCCCCATAAGAAGTTTTACAGAAAACTGTATGTGTTGGATTGCAAAGGTGAGTCTCCTTTCTGACTAGTTCTGCTTAGACAACAAGCGTCAGCAACTTATCTTGTGCCAAAACCGATGAGTTTGTTGTTTCAATAACATCCAAATAATCGCCGGAATTCGAGATTATAACTGGAGTGATCGGATTATATCCGGCTTCCTTAATCTTCTCAAGATCAAAATCAATCAATAGATCCCCTTTGCGGACCTGATCTCCTGCCTTAACCCGAGGGGTGAAATATTGCCCTTTTAATTGAACGGTGTTGATTCCAATGTGAATCAATATTTCCGCACCACTCTCAGACAAAATAATTACAGCATGACCTGACTTGAGGATTGTGCCAATCGTACCGTTCACTGGAGATACGGCTTGGCCAACACTCGGAATAATTGCAATCCCTTTCCCCATAGCACCTTCTGCAAAAGCAGGATCGGGAACTTCAGTCAAGGATTTCACATCTCCTGTTAATGGGCTGAAGAGTACCTCTTTCTTCAAGATCTGCGAAACACCAGTAAGGTTGACACTTGCTTCCGGTTGAACAGCCTTTACTTCTACAGTAGGAGTTGCGTCACTTGGCTCAGTCACTGCAACAGCTTGTTTGTCTTGGTAACCGAAAAGAATCGTCAGAATCAAACCAATCCCCATGGCGGCGGCAATCCCTATTAAATAATACCCGACAGGTTCAAATGCACCGATTGAAAAAATATTTTGGAAGACAAATGCTGTAGCATACGTATGGAAACCGCCATTAATCGCCCCTCCGACAGCTCCGGCAATAATAACGTATGGGATCGTTCGCTTGTAACGCAGCAATATCCCGTATACGGTCGGCTCAGAGACACCGGCTAACAACAGACTTAACGTAGAGGAACCGGCAATTGATTTCAAAGACTTTTCTTTAGATTTAAGGAAAACAGCCAGTGCCACCCCTGCCATTGCAAAGTTAGAAGCTGCCCACATCGCAAGGATTGGATCGGTTCCATTCGTAAGATTTGCCAGAACGATCGGAATAATGCCCCAATGAAGGCCAAATACAACAAGGAAGAAGATTAACCCGCCAATAACAGCACCGGTTAACAGCCCACTTACTCCCATAAGGTAATTGATCGAATTCGCTATCGCATTTCCGATATATACACCAAACGGACCGAAGATCATCGCAGTAAGTGGCACAATAATGGCTAAAGACAACAATGGAACCAAGAACGTTTGAAGCTCTTTATGGATGATTTTCTTTAGATATTTCTCCACGTAAGAGAAAATCCAAATTGCTACGAATACCGGAAAGACGGTTGATGAATAATCCATCAAGACTACAGGGATGCCTAGAAAGGAGGTCGTATCTCCGTTAGCTAATAACCCCGTAAAGTTCGGTTCCATTAATGCTGCACCGATAACTCCACCTACATAAGGATTGGCGCCAAATTTGATCGCTGCAGAGACGCCCAGGAATATAGGTAGGAAATAGAAGACGGCATTAGCTGCTGCAGCCAGAATGAGGTAGGTTCCACTTTCCGCAGATACCCAGCCAAAGGTTGTGAACAGGGTTAAAAAAGCTTTTAGTATCCCCGCTCCGGCCATTGCAGGCAACAGAGGAGAAAGACTTCCGGAAATCACTGCAAAAATTGTGGACAGAATCTTCTCCTTAGGTTTATCTGCATCCTCTGATGCAGAATTCCCTGTCCCAAGTTTGCTGGTTTTCATAATCTCTTGATATACGTGTGCAACGTCATTTCCGATAACCACTTGAAATTGACCGCCACTTTCTACGACAGTCAGCACTCCTTCTAAGCTTGTCAGCTTCTCTTTATCGGGTAAATGATTGTCTTTTAAATTAAATCTCAACCGGGTTGCACAATGGACAAGGTTCGTAACATTCTCCTCTCCACCGATGTTCTGCACGATATCTTTCGCTAATCTTTCGTACTTCATTTGTGCTCGCTCCTTTAGACCTCATTCTGGTTTATATGAAATAAAAAAACCTGAATAGGTGATTAAGTACACTGAAAAACAGTACACTTATCACTTATCCAGGCTTTGCCCAACTAATGGTAACAACCCTGCTATTTATTGTAATAGGCTAATCTCTGCTGGTCACACGCCTAATATGGAGCATGAAATAGACCATTTCACCCTCGGTTGTCTCAACTTGATACTCTTCCCGTAAATATGCTCTTACCTTCTCACTGCAGGCAAAAGCTTCAGGATACTTGGCAACGACTTGTTCGTAGAGCTCATCGTCCTCAGAAGGAATCGATTCATGACGCATGGTGCGATAAGAAAAATATTTTAAGTGAGTCACAAAGCGGCTATAATTTAACGAATTCTCATCTAGCTCAATCCCATAATGAAGTGTTACTATATTAAGAATTCCTTGAACCATCTGGGTAACCATCAAGGTCTGTTCCATTTCCTGACCATCCTGCTGACCATTTACAAAATGCATTGCGATAAAGCCAGCTTCATCTACAGGCAGTTTAATTCCGGTTTCCTTTTCAATTAAGTGTAAAGCATGCTTTGCCGTGTGATATTCTTTCGGATAGAACTTCTGTATCTCCCAGAGCAGCGCATTCTTGAGACTCAATCCCTGCGCGGAGCGCGTAATTGCATAACTAATATGATCTGTAAGAGCCAGGTAGATATTATTACTAAAGGAAGTGTGTAAATCCTTTACTGCATAACGGATAATTTGATCTGTCAATTCTAGATGCTTTGGAGGAATCTCACTCAGTAATGTAGATAGCCGCTCAGATAATTCCTTAGTCTCCATCACGAAGGTCTTTTCAATTCTTGATGGATCTATATTTCCACCTGGATTTTTCTGATAGGCTAGTCCCTTTCCAATTACAATGATCTCGGATCGATTCGGCCCTTCAACCAGTGCAACATTATTGTTAAATACTTTTTTAATCCTCATGAGTTCGCCCACTTTATATTTTTTACTAACAAAAAAAGCCTAAACTAATCCTAAACTAAATATAATTTAGCACGGATTGGTTTAGGCTTTGCCTGCGATGCAGTAACAACCCTAATATTAATTGTAGATTCATTATATAAGATGGGGAGAACGTTTTCAACAAAAAAATAATCTCAAATCTGGATTTGAACACCTGTCGCTTAATTTTGGAATTGCATAGCTAAAATATCACCTGAACGAGGTTTAGCTGTACGATGTGAATAAACTGTAATTCTCCAATTCAAATAATGTTTAAGATATCCTCTATTTCTATCCATTCCAATTGATCCCTAATAGTTCTCAGTTCAATTCGTTGTAGCTGATAATCAGCAGTCATTACGATACCGTGTAATACTTTATCATAATTTGCAGGAAATACTTTTAATTATAATGGGCTATGATCTTCAATCCGGATAGGTTACTTTATTTCACAAATTCTCATCTATAAAAGTTGATTTAAAGATCTACCTGTACTTTTCTTTGTGTTTATGCAACTATTTTAGTACTACCTCTACTTCTTCGTGAGGCTCTATCACCTAAACCACATTTCCAAAGAAGTAGTTGTTTTTGGCATAGATTTAAGGGCTCTTCGCTCTATTGGATGGGTAAC
>NZ_JTHP01000008.1 GCF_000943545.1 Paenibacillus terrae | reverse complement strand
GAAGACAGGATAATCCTTCTCAGAAATGAGGTGGGTATCCTGTTTATAGATGTTTGGATTTTAAAGTGCCCTCAATCATCATGGAGAGCCTTTTTTTGGGGAGTAGTGTAGTTTAGTGTTAATCTTCTGAACTAATGAGTAGAAATTTTCCGATAATATTCTCGTTGCTATCGTACAAGTTTATATACTTATCGACTTTTGGTTCATTCATACTCTGAATTGCTTCTTCGGGAGTTTGTGGCAAATCTTGATTCATATCTGAAGTCTTGATGTAACCTTCAGTTCCGTCTACACCTAAAGCCTTAACTTGATCTTGATAAAGAAGTGAACCATATGTTTCACCTTTATCATTGATTTTTATTTCCATTTGATTTTTAGAGGGACTAGTATCAGCAGATGCAGCTCCCCAGCCATAAACACCTATTCCAACCCCTAAAGCAAAAGTCACACCAACTGTAATTAATTTTAGTGATTTTGTTTTCATTAGAATATCCTCCTAATGTTGAATGATTGGTGTTTTAGAAGCACCGTAATATTCATACTTACCAGACTGCCAAACGGCAAACACTGCAATCACTATGGTAATCCGCAGATGCGTAATCCTCAGTAAAATCTATTAAATTACTCAATTTCAAATTACTGTAACATTTCACTTCGTAATTGTAAACCATTTTTAGGTTATTTAGATTCTTATGTAACCATGGAAAATCCGCTCGCATATCCATTCACAATAGAGGACAACCGTAGGAAGGAAAAAATCCTTTTACAATCATTGTCAGTACGTTATAATACAATCACCAGGTGAATTACCCAACAAAGTTAAATATTGTAATTAGATATTGGAGGTATGGTTATGGTCAAGAAGAAAATTTCCACAGCCCTCAGCGCAGCTTTAATCGTTTCTATGCTGGCTACTGGAGTGATAGTCGCTATCCAAGGTAATACAACGTTAGAGGTAGCAAAGTCAGCAGGGGATAAAAAGGTTGAAGTTATTAAATGAAGAAGCGACGTTAATTTATTAACCTCAGCTCGGTTAAACTGTCGCGGACAAGAACATATTCCCATTGAAGTCGCTATTTTAGCGACTTTTTTGTTTTATCGGTACAAGTTCGTATCCAAAGCCAAGGACACGAACATATAAAACCTTAACAAGCACACAAAATACATTACATTTTTCCCCATCGTTATGGAACAACTGAGTTGATTAGAGATTATTTGGATTTGTATCTAATCTACCAACCTTTTGGCGATGTATACGGTTCGTGGCGAGAGATGGAAGAGTTGTACCGAGAAGGTAAGATAAGAGCATTGGGGTCCTTTTACAGAAGGACGAAATAACTTGTTCCAGAATGGCATCGTTGCAATTCCCAAGTCTGTTCATAAAGAACGGATGATTGAGAATTTAAATATTTTCGATTTTGAATTAAAACAAGAGAGTATCATCATTTTTTCGCTGTAATCAGGCGAGCGCTCTCCCGTTACATTGGGAAAGCGCTCGCCGTATTAACACGTTTTTCTATTAACTACCGTATTACCAAGGCAGCTCAGTGTCCATATGAAAGAACTTGCCTGTCGGTCCGTCCGCAGGCAACGTGGCAAGCATTACGCTTGTCTTACCGCCATCTTCAAGATCCATATCAGCGTATTTTCCGCCCAGTGGAGTCTTCACCCAACCAGGGTAAGCAGAATTCACTTTGATTGGTGTATCCTTCAGCTCATGTGCAAGATGGGTCGTAAAGGTATTCATTGCCGCCTTCGAGGCATCGTAAGCAAGAAGCTTGACATCATAAATTTGAGCAGCGGGATCGGAATGGAGTGTATTCGATCCAAGCGCACTGGATACATTAACAATTCTTCCGGCTGGCGCTTTGCGAATTAACGGCAACAGTAGCTGAGTTAATTCAACCATACTGAAGAAATTGGCATCGAAGGTTTCACGCATAACGCCCGGCGAAACGGTACTTGTTTCATTAATGGGTGCAAGATCTTCAATCTCTATCTGTATCCCAGCATTATTAATCAACATATCAAGCTTACCGTACCGCTGTTCGAAAAAATTGTAGGCAACTTGAAGGTCTTCGGCTAGATTGACGTCCAATTTGATATTCTCCGCTTGGATTCCCTCCGAACGAAGTGTATCCACAGCAACCTTTCCTTTCTCCAAATCGCGTGACCCAATAACGACCGTGGCGCCAAGCTTACCTAATTGACGTGCCGTTTCCAATCCAATGCCACGATTTCCTCCAGTTACAAAAGCAACTTTGCCGTCCATGTTTATAGTCATTTTTAAATTCTCCTTTAAGATTTATTTTATACAGTCCTTTGACTTAGCCTTGATGATTTTAGGATTGGCATCACACCTAAAATGAATGCCGCTTTCGATTAAAATATAGAACGATCATTCTAATTATGTTAAAAAATTTAGCCCAGGACTGCTAAAGTTGTAGCTTCTTCTGTGAATACACATGCCCTGGAAAAGCTCTTCTATGGAGGTTTTTTCGAAGCCTTGACGCTAGAATAAGTCCATTGCCTTGTCTAATACCACGTTGATTTCAAACTGTTTGCTTCTCGCCATGATCATTCTCACGCTTTTTGCTGCACCACCTCCTGTCTGCAAATTCATATTATCATATTGAGAACGATCGGTAAAGTATTGTTTTGAATTGAGCTTCATCCCGCAGCAATGGGGTTTATGTGTACAGTACGGATTGCACCGTGAAGAAAACCGTTTCCATTTTATGATTACTTTCTTGCTGTTTTGATCCAGAGCGCTAACAAAACAAACAACCGTCTCTTGTACACTAATGTGTGGAGAGGCGGTTGTTTGTTTTGTATAGAGAATGAAATCGTGATGAATTTGAGAAGCTCCAAAAAGGGTTTAGACATTCTTGGTTTTAGAGAGAGTTCTTTTGCGACTTTTTTTGAATCCAACTAGAGGTTTGGATTCAGAGACCCTGTTTGATTAAACTCCAGATGCGTTCAAACCTGTCCTGGTAGTCTGGTAAATTCCAGGATCCTTTGAAGGACGGGAGGCTAAACACGGCAAACGCGGAGAGAATCGCTTCTGCCCGTTCCAAGTGGGGATCCTGATAGTCCATGAAGCCGTCAATAATTTGGTAGGAATCCCAGAGAACGTCACGTAATACCAGTGGATTGCTGTCAACATATTGCGTATTCAAGGCGAACATTTTGGCATTCTCGTTATAGGCACGTTTTTTTGCGTTAGCAAATGCCCAAAGCCAATCGTGGAGCAATTCCTGTGGATTAGCCATATTAGTCATGTCTATTTTGATCTGTTCTGAAATCATCCGGTTAAACCAGCTCTTCGACACGGCTGCCCAGAGCTCTTGCTTATTTTTAAAGTGTTTATAAAGCGCTGCGTGGGTGATACTTAATTCATCCGCAATTTGAGAGAGTGTCACTTCAGATTTTTCCGTGCGTTCAATTAACGCTTCCGCTGTTTCAATAATGAGCTCTTGTGTGATTTTAGCCACTGTGCTGCCAACCCTTCTTTCTTCAATACATCCCCAATAATCGTTTATACACCTGCCTGTATTTTAGCATACAGAACAATGAGTAACAATTGTTGACTTTTGTAACCTATGGCATTATGCTTGTCACACAAGTTACAAAAACAGATAAATGTTACTTGTTATTCAGCGCATAGGAGGCTACTAATTATGAAAGCAGCACAGATTAACAAATACTCAAAAAAGTTCATAGTAGAAATTAATGATATTCCAGTCCCAGATATAAATGATAACGAAGTCTTGGTCAAGGTGAAAGCGGCGGCGGTTAATCATTTAGAATTACTCATCGGTACTGGAAGTGTGAAGCTGATTCAGGATTATGAGTTCCCTTTGACTCTGGGTAATGAGCTGACAGGGGTTATTGAAAAGGTTGGTAAGAACGTCCAGGGATTTAAAGTTGGCGATGCAATTTACTCACGCCTGCCTCTACAAAAAATCGGTGCCTTTGCGGAATACGCAGCGATTCATGCGGATGCCATCGGGCACTTGCCCGCTAATCTCGATTTTGTGACCGGTGCTGCTGCGCCATTAACAGGATTGACTGCTTATCAAGGTTTGCATGAAGAATTGGCTGCCAAAGCTGGCGAAAGCGTGTTTATTCCCGGGGGTTCTGGTTCATTTGGCCAAATGGCCATTCCTATCGCCAAAAGCATGGGACTGAGGGTCATCGTTAGTGGAAATCCGCAAGCTCGTGAACGGACAATGGCGACTGGAGCAGACCAATATATTGATTACATGACTGAGAATTATTGGGAGCAGCTTAGTAATGTAGATTATGTGATGGATACGTTGGGACCAAGCGAATTTGATCATGAACTTTCTATTATTAAAGCAGGAGGTCGCCTTCTTTCTCTGCGGACCGGCCCTAACAAACGTTTCGCCGAGCATATGGGCTTGCCAGGTTGGAAACAAAAGCTCTTCACCATTGCCGGGGCTAAGTATGATCACAAAGCGAAGAAAAAGAAGATTCAATATCATTTCATTTTTGTTCGCAGTGATGGTGAACAATTAAAGACAATCACCAAGATTATTGAAGATAACGGGATTGTACCAGCGGTGGACCCCACTGAATTCCACATTGAAGATATTAATGAGGCTCTGAAGCTTGTTGCGACTGGTCATCCTAAAGGAAAAGTCATTATCCGATTTTAAGGAGAGCACCTAATGAAAGCTGCACAAATTTCTAAATATTCCAAAACACTTGAAGTGGAAATCAACTCAATCGATATTCCATCAATTACATCAACTCAGGTTCTGATCAAGACTAAGGCAGCCGGTGTTGATCCACACCTTGTCTTGGCGATTACAGGCAAAGTTAAGTTGTTTGATCATTACGACTTTCCGTTGACTCTGGGCAACGAGTTGGCTGGAGTTGTGATCGAAGTCGGCGCCGGTGTCATGGATTTTAAGGTGGGTGATCACGTGTACACCATGCCACCGCTAGATAAGATGGGGGCGTTTGCCGAATATGTCGCAGTAGATGCGGCAATTGTAGCTAAGATGCCAGCCAATCTTTCCTTTAAAGAAGCAGCGGCAGTGCCATTGTCTGCTTTGACGATCATCCAGGCACTAGCCATTTTAGATGCTCGGCAGGGCGCTAAATTATTTATTTCTGGGGGTACGGGTGGCTTTGGTCAGATTGCCATACCTTACGCGAAGTCACAAGGACTGTTTGTGACCGTCAGTGGTAGTGGATCAGCGCGTGATTTGGCCAATCGACTCGGTGCAGATGAGTTTATCGACTATGAAACGCAGGACTATACTCACATACTGAGAGGCTATGATTATGTTATTGATACCCGGGGCGCCAGTGAAATTAGTAAACAAATTAAGATACTAAAGCCCGGTGGTAAATTATTGTCGTTAATCGCTGGTCCCAATGCCCGTTTCGCTAATCGAAGCGCAGACTTGTCAACGGGGAAGAAGATTCTTTTCAATTTACTGGGGTTGCCTTTTGATGGGTTAGCGAAATGGCATAAGAAAAGTTATGATTTCATATACGTTCAACCAAGTGGCAAGCAATTAGCAGCTTTCACACAGTATCTTGAAAAAGCAAAATCTAAGCCGGTGATTGATTCTGAATACCCCTTTGATCAAGTGAATGCCGCAATTACTAAGATTGCGACAGGCCATAGTCAAGGGAAAGTCATATTGAAAGTAGATGATGAAGAATGAAATTGAAAAATAGAACGATACTGGTGACAGGCGGCACGTCTGGAATTGGCTCTGCTTTTGCAAAACGTTTTCATGAGATGGGAAACACAGTGATCATCACAGGGCGCTCACAAAAACGCATTGATCAAGCAGTAAAGAACAACCCTGGAATCATTGGGATGGTAGCTGATGTTAGTGATGCTAAAAGCGTTGAGCAACTTGCCAAAGAATTAGCTAAACATTATCCCAAACTGGATATTGTTTTCAATAATGCTGGTATCATAAACGAGTTTGACTTATTCGATGAAAGTATTACCTACGAGTATCTTATTTCGGAAATCAACACAAACTTGAATGGTACAATATATGTAACCAAGGCTTTGTTGCCACTGTTAGCCAAACAAAGAGAGGCAATGATTGTTAACGTTACTTCACTACTTGCTAATATTACAGTTGCCAACGCACCGACTTATTCTGCAACGAAGGCTGGCATACACATGTTCAGTGATGCATTACGTGAACAAATCCGTTACAAAGGAAAAAATATTCATGTGATGGAGCTTTGTCCACCAGTTATCTCTGAAACCAATCTCACGGACACTTATGATGAAGGATTGATGAATAAATTGATCTCTTTCCCCTTAACAAAGCTTGTTAATGTTGGTATTAAAGGCATGTTGAGAAATAAACTACGCGTGAACGCAGGTTTTACCAAAGTTATGCGCTTTTCAATGAAGTTCGCCCCGGATTTTATCACGCATACTTGGGGTCAAATGATTCTTAAGCAAGGTAATAAGAAAAACTAATCTTATACATTTTTTACGGACTATAGTTCGTTTTCATTGCTTGTGATATTGAATGGATTAGCATTACATTTTTATTCTTTACCGATCGTTCTCAATATGTTATATTGAGTGTGGGAGGAGGGAACCAGAATGGCACGTTACAAAGAATTTGAAGAAAATGCAGTACTAGATAAGGCAATGAAGCTCTTTTGGGAACAAGGTTATGAAAAGACTTCAATGACGGATCTAGTTGAGCATATGGGTATCCATCGGAGAAGTTTGTATGACACCTTTGGCGACAAACATACGTTGTTTCTGAAAGCAATGGATCGATTTCGAACTAAAGTAAATAGCGAGCTAGCAGGAATAGTTAAAGGCTCTGAGACGGCTGTTGAGGCTCTTCAATTGATTATTAGTTACATGATATATGGGAATGAAGATTCACCTTCTGGTTGCTTAATGGTGAATTCTGCCGTGGAATTAGCTATGCGCGATGTAGATGTGGATTCAAAGGCCACTGAATCATTTACACTAGCAGAGCAACTGTTCAAGGATATTATTTTGTGGGGACAGGAGAATGGAGAATTAAACCTAGATTATGATGCCTCAGTACTGGCAGAACATCTGAATGTGGTGGGTATTGGGTTGAGGGCAATGGCGAGAACTTCCATTCCTAAAGAGAACCTGCAACGTACAGCCAACATCTCTATAAAACTTTTAACTAAATAGTTATAGGTTAATTGTCCTTTATGTATCAATGTTTATAATTTTTAGAGTGATCGTTTTAATATTTTGAACTAACAAATCTTTCTTCTTGAAGAGATCATTCTTTTTACCAAATATAGAATGATCATTCTTATATTATAAAACATATCCCTCCATCAAATAAGAAATTGTATCTTCGCAATGAGAAGAATACAGAAAATGTTGTTTTGGAATAATATACTACAAAATAAAAAGGAGTAATAAAAATGAAAATTTCTGAACAAGTCGCATTTGTCACTGGTGCCAACCGAGGTCTTGGTCGATATTTAACGCTAGAACTTCTGTCCAGAGGAGCAAAAGTTTATGCAGCAGCAAGAAATCCAGAATCTCTTGATATCCCAGGTGCAATCCCCGTGAAACTGGATATTACCAATCCTCAAGAGGTGATTGAAGCTGCTAAGATCGCTCAGGATGTAACACTTCTAATAAACAATGCGGGATCATCAACAGGTGCTTCTTTACTTGAAGGAGATCTAGATCAAATACACTTAGAATTCAACACGCATTTCTTGGGAACTCTTTCTATGGTTCGTTCTTTTGCACCACTTATGACTAAAAATGGCGGTGGTTCGATTCTGAATATTCTCTCCGTATTGTCTTGGTACAGTTCGGGTACTGTGGGCGCTTATACGGCTGCAAAAGCTGCAGAATGGGCATTGACGAACGACCTCCGCTTAAATCTCCACTCTCAGAATATCCGAGTAGCGGGGTTACATGTGGGCTTTATGGAGACAGACATGACATCGGGTTTAGAAGTTCCCAAAGTTAACCCCTTGGATGTTGCAAAAACAGCCATTAATGGCATAGAATCTGACGTTTTTGAAATTATTGTGGATGATGCTAGTCGTCAAGTACAAGCTGGACTTGCCGGTGGTGTAGCTGCACTATACCCCCAACTTTCCTAGAATAAGGAACAGTAATAATAAAGAATTTAACTTAAAAACAGACCAAAGGAGACAATAAAAATGATAATTTCTGAACAAGTCGCATTTGTTACTGGAGCAAACCGGGGATTTGGCCGCCATCTTGCCCTTGAACTTCTATCAAGAGGGGCGAAAGTGTATGCAGGTGCAAGAAACCCGGAATCTATTGATATTCCAGGTGTTACACCAGTTAAGTTGGATATTACCAACCCTCAAGAAGTTGCAGCTGCTGCTAAGATCGCTCAGGATGTTACCGTGCTAATTAACAATGCAGGATCATCAACAGAGGCGTCTTTACTGGACGGTGATCCTGAAAAAATAGATTTGGAATTTAATACACACTTTTTCGGTACACTGTCCATGGTTCGGGCATTTGCACCGATCATAGAGAAAAACGGGGGAGGATCAATTTTAAATATTCTTTCCGGATTATCATGGTTTAGTTCGGGAACTTTAGGCGCGTATACGGCTGCAAAGGCTGCAGAGTGGGCATTAACGAATGATTTACGATTAAATCTATATCCACGCAATGTAAGAGTAGCTGGTCTACATGTTGGCTTTATGGAGACAGACATGACTGCTAACGTAGACATGCCTAAATCCAATCCTGCAGATATCGCGAAAACAGCTATTGACGGCATAGAATCTGACAGCTTTGAAATTATCGCAGATGAAGTTAGTCGTCAAGTACAAGCTGGACTTGCCGGTGGTGTAGCTGCACTGTACCCACAACTTTCTAAATAAAAAACTAATTTAAACTACAGAGGAGTTGTTCAAAATGAGTAAATTGTGGACTAAAACAAAAATCGGAAAAATGGAATTACCTCATCGTTTAGCTATGGCACCAATGACACGTAGCAGAGCAGAAGAGGACGGTACACCAGGTGAACTAAGCTCCCTTTACTATGCTCAAAGAGCATCTATGGGGTTAATCATTAGTGAAGGCACACAACCTTCTGATGATGGGCAAGGTTACTTGAATTCACCTGGTATCTATACTGAAAAGCAAATAGAAGGTTGGAATAAGATCACGAATGCAGTTCATAAAGCTGATGGTTATATATTTATCCAATTAATGCATGTGGGCCGCATGTCGCATCCAGATAATACACCCCATCATCGTCAACCTGTTGCTCCATCTGCAATCGCACCAGGTGTGGAAATGTTCACCGCTAAAGGAATGCAGGATATCCCGGTTCCACGGGAGTTAAGTAAAGAGGATATTCAAACAACCATTGCTGATTTCCGAAAAGCAGCAGCAGCGGCTATAAAAGCAGGAGCAGATGGTGTCGAAATTCATGGAGCGAATGGTTATCTGATCAATCAGTTTCTTGGAGAGAATTCAAATACACGGACAGACGAATATGGAGGCTCTATAGAAAATCGTAGTCGCTTCGCGATCGAAGTAGCGAAAGCCATTATCGAAGAAATTGGAGCAGAAAGAACCGGCTTCCGTATTTCGCCAGGAACACCTCTTGGAGGAATACAAGATGGGGAACAAGGTCCTGAACTTTATCTCCACCTCGTAAAAGAATTAGCTCAATTGGATTTAGCTTACCTTCATGTCATGCATCTTGGAAATGAGAAGCTTCTCCAAGACATTCGCACAAGCTGGACAAACGCATTATTGGTCAACAGAGCAGGGCGTGCGATTGATGATATTAGTGTAGATATTGATAGTGGCACAGCTGATCTGGTACCCGTTGGTGTATGGTCTTTGGCTAATCCAGATTTTGTGGAACGTCTCAAAGTAGGGTTCCCTTTAAATGAAGTTGATCGTAATACTTTATATGCTGGTACTGGAAGTAAGGGTTATACAGATTATCCTACGATGGATGAAGTGAAAGCTCAAAAGCAGTACCAGCAGTAAAAACAAAAATTACCATATGACGTGCCACTATAATGGTACGTCATACAAATAACAAGTGATATTGTTAGATCAAATGAAGCTTTAAAGCGGTCTTACTGTAACTGTGGCAATGAGTATTACCAGTTGATTAATTGAGTAGATGAAGGCATCTTTAGGAATGTTTCTTTGTGAAAATTGTGTTTATTACTTCTTAACAAACTGTCGAGGGAAAAGGAGCGTGAAAGCGTAAGGCTAAGATGCGTCGTATGTATGAAACGATCAACACGGGACATAATAAAGAGTATTGGTTTGGTCGGAAGGAAATATGAATAAACCCCGAATCAATTTCGAATTGAGATATGTATAATGACTCAAAGAATGTGTTATAATACTAGAATATATACATATGTCGAGCGACAAGAGCATTGTTCCAATGAAAGTCGCTTTTTTGGTCATAACCCTGTCAAGTAGAAATATTTAAGCTACGGCCGTTTCCCGGTAATCTACCGGGGAACGGTCGTTTAGTTTTTTTTGGAATCGGTTCTGGTTATAGAACAGAATGCAATCGCTCAATTGCTGTTCAACCTCCGCTTTGTTTGCTGACTCATTCAAGTATATTTTCTCGGTCTTTAAATGAGAGAAGAAAGACTCGATACAGGCATTGTCCAGGCAAGCGAATACGACACATAGTTGGAATTTGGTCCAATTAGATGACTTATGGTACCACGTGGATATGACTTGGACGATACAAGTGATAGCTATACTTACTACAATTTAAGCGACGAACAGATGAAACAAAGTCGCGGAACTTGGCTCCTGGATACTATCCTGCAGCTAGCAGTGATTATCGGGATGAACTTACAAAGAAACATAGGGCCTGGAAGAATGTAATGGACTTTTTACGTGTTGGCCAATTATATCGAAGTAATCTATAAACAATCAGTTAATGATTAATGGAGGAACATGTATGACGGTGCAAGAGAAACTTGAGAAACAGGATGTAATTAACCGGAATTTGGATATCATTGATGAATTTCTATTCGATGATGCACAAGATGACGAGCTCAGAAGGAAAGCAATTAAGGCCCTCATCGAAGAGAATATGCAATTAATTGATTTATCCTTCGGTTCTGTGCCAAAAATGGCCAATGTAATTTAGTCATGGGGTTACCCGGACGAACATTACATAGAGGTAGCGAACCATCAACCTTCATCTTGGTCATTATGGAATATTGTGGCGGTGCATCTGGCCCAATCTGGGGTTCGGCATTTTCCGTGCGGCTGGCAAAGCGGTAAGGGATAAACAGCAATTGAAAGATGCTGAATTTGCTGAAATGTTACAAGCAGCAGTTCAAGGTATTCAGTCCAGGGGAGAGCGTTCCTTCGGACGTGGTGCTGTTGTAGGCATAAGACCTTGATTGATGCACTCGTACCGTGTGCCGATTCCTGGACGCAAAGTGCGGAGTCCGGAGATGACTTCAAAACAGCATTTGCCAAAGGTGCAGCAGCAGCCGTTGAAGGTGCGAAGAAAACCGAAGACATCGTGGCACGTATGGGCCGTGCGGGTACAGTCGGCGATCGCAGTCTGGGCTACCCTGATGCGGGCGCATATGCGCTGGGTGTTATTTTCACAGAGCTGTCCGAGTCGATGAAATAAATGGTTGCTCTGCTTTCAAAAGTAGAGGTTTAAGTTGAAAACAGGCCGTTCCTATAACTAGGACTGCCTGTTTTTTTATTGTTTGAGTCAGCGAGGGGTAACTTCCTATTCCTTGTAGTGCAATTCTTCTTGATTTTTTCGATATTCTGAAGGGGTACATTTTTTAATCCGCTTGAACGTTTTCGAAAATAAAAGAACATCCTTATATCCAACGGATCGAGAGATGTCACCGATTTTGAAAGTTGAATTAGTCAACAAAAAACATGCTTTATCCATTCTCAGATTTAACAAGAACTCTTGTGGTGATTTATTAAGACTCTGCTTAAACAATCGATGAAGATAGGATCGGTCAATAGAAATGTACTTAGCAATATCATAGATTGTAATATGGTGCGCATAATTTTGTTCAATGAATAGCAATGCATCTTCGATATATTTTTGTTGTTTGACATCACTGGCAACTTCGCGATTGGGGTAACTTTCACAGAGTAAAAATAGAAATTCGTACAGTTTGGATGTTAATAACAGATCTTTATTAGCAATCTGTTTGGATGCCGCTATGATACCGTCTATACAATGAATAAGCTCATGATCTTCATTAAACGTAAAAATCGGATGGTCCATGGATAGACTGGACCGGTTTAAATATTCTTTTGCTTTCACTCCACTGAAGCCAATCCAGACATATTCCCATGGGTCTGCAGCATCTGCCTCATAATAAACCAAATGGTTGGGTGTAATTAAGAACCCGTCATTTTTCTCCAAATGGAAGGTCCGATCTCCAACTTTATATATTCCTTTTCCTTTAAGGATATAGTGAACAATATATCCGCTTCGAATTGCTGGACCATAGGAGTAACTACTGACACATTCCTCTCTTCCACATGTATATAAATTAAGATCTAGATTGTTGAGATACTGATTGGAAAAATTCAACAGCATCATATCACCTCGAATATTGAAAATGGTTACATGTTATCACATCGTACCATAATGAGTCTACATGCTTCCATATAAGTGAACATTTAAAACGATTAGTATACATGTATAAGCAATATATATTTCTCAATCGTTTATTAAGATCAGTTAAATATATGGGAGGAAATTATGTCTATTTACATCGATGATGAACATCTCATATTTCATTTGAAAAGCAAGAAGACCAGCTATGTTATGCAGGTTACCAAAGGGGGATATTTAACCCATTTATATTGGGGGAAAGGCATCCAAACCTATCGAGGCAGTAATCAGATTATCTATATTGATCGAGTATTTTCACCTAATCCGGATATATCTGATCGCACATTTTCGTTGGATACGCTCCCCCAAGAGTATCCTGCCTATGGCAATGGTGACTTTCGGGTTCCCTCTTATCAAATACAACAAGAGAATGGTTCGACTGTCACAGACCTACGCTACAAAGAACATCGAACGTATAGAGGGAAACCAAAATTGAAAGGGCTACCATCTACTTATGTAGAGACGGACAACGAGGCCGAAACGTTGGAATTGATTATGGAAGACAAGTTATTGGGGCTAATTGTCACGTTAACATATAGTCTGTACGAGGAACGGGATGTAATCACCAGGTCAGTTCAATTTGAAAATCAAGGCACACAGGAATATGAAATTGCTCCGAGCCTTAAGCGCAAGTGTGGATTTTCGGGATGATGAATACGAACTTATGACACTGTATGGTGCTGCTCAAAATGAAAAAAATATAGAAAGACGCAAAATTGTATCTGGAATTCAAATGGTCGACAGCTGTCGTGGCGCCAGTAGCCCTCAACAAGCGCCATTTATGGCATTGGTTAAAAAGGAGACCAACGAAGATCATGGAGAGGTCTATGCATTTAATCTCGTGTATAGCGGGAATTTTACAGCGCAGGTTCAGGTTGACCCGTACCGTACTACCAGAGTTTCCATAGGGATAAACCCCTTCGATTTCTCATGGTTACTGGAGCCAGGAGAGACCTTTCAAACTCCGGAAGTTGTCATGGTTTATACAGCGAGTGGATTGGGTGATATGTCCAGAATCTATCATGAATTGTATAGCCAGAGATTATGTCGGGGCACGTATCGTGACACATTACGACCAATACTCATCAATAATTGGGAGGCGACGTATTTTGATTTTACCGCAGATCAGATTGAGGAAATTGCAACTGAGGCAAAAGAGGTAGGGATAGAGCTGTTTGTCCTGGACGATGGCTGGTTCGGAGAACGTAACGACAGTAAAAGTTCTTTAGGCGATTGGGTAGTCAACTCACAAAAGCTGCCGCAGGGTCTTTTAGATCTCGCCAACCGAGTCTGCAACCTGGGTATGGAGTTCGGAATATGGTTTGAACCGGAGATGGTTTCAATGAATAGCGATTTATATAGAAGTCATCCTGATTGGTGCTTGCATGTACCAGATCGCCCACATACATTAGGCCGGAATCAGCTCGTATTGGATTTATCAAGACAGGAAGTCTGCGATTATTTAATTCAAGCCCTCACAGATATTCTATCAAGTGCTCCGATAACCTATGTCAAATGGGATATGAATCGTCACATGACAGATATCGGATCATCCGCGTTAGAGCCTGAGCGACAACGGGAAACGGCTCACCGCTATATGTTGGGATTGTACAAAATCATGGAAGAAATCACTGCAGCATTTCCAAACGTGTTGTTTGAAAGTTGCTCAAGTGGTGGTGGACGTTTCGATGCAGGCATGCTGTATTATATGCCCCAGACGTGGACAAGTGACAATACAGATGCGATTAGTCGATTGAAAATCCAGTATGGTACAAGTCTTGTATATCCGCCAATGACAATGGGGGCACATGTTTCATCTGTACCTAATCATCAAGTAGGTAGAATAACACCTCTCGATACCAGAGGATATGTTGCCATGGCTGGAAACTTTGGATATGAGCTGGACTTGACGAAATTAACAGAGCACGAAAAAGAATCGGTTAAGCAGCAAATTGCCCTGTATAAAGAGATTCGACCACTCATTCAATTCGGCAGATTCCACAGAATCGTTAGTCCTTTTGATGGGAATGAAGCTGCATGGAGCTTTGTTTCAAGAGATCAAACCGAGGTTGCACTGAGTTATTTTACAGTATTATCTCAGCCGGCGGCTCCTGTCCAGACCGTTAAATGCAAAGGGCTTAACCCGGAATTTATCTATAAAAATATCGAAACCGGAGAGCTATTCGGGGGAGATGAGTTGATGCACGTAGGCCTTACATTTCCGAGAAAGAAACAAGACTTCACTAGTCGGTTCTGGAGATTTAAAAAGCATGAATGATCCAATGATTTGAAATTACCGTGTAAACCAATATTTTATATTTGGAAAGTGGGATGTTGTTTTGAGAAATCCTTATAAATTGACATATCATATTGAGCCGGAAAGAGGTTTGCTGAATGATCCAAATGGTCTGATCTGGTTCAAAGGTACGTATTATTTTTTTCATCAATGGAATCGATTTGATACGAACCATAGTTACAAAGAGTGGGGATTGTTCACATCAACGAACATGATCGATTGGACCAATCAAAATACGGCTATTCTCCCGGATCGACATTGGGATCGTAATGGAGTTTATTCAGGCAGTGGTATAGAACATGAAGATGAAATGTATCTGTTCTACACAGGTAACGTGAAGAATAACGGAGGCAGAAAGAGCTATCAGTGTGTGAGTAAATCTGTGAATGGTCAGACTTTTGTGAAAGAAGAGAAGGTAATCGAAACGCCGACAGCGTTCACAGAACACTTTCGTGATCCTAAGGTATGGAGAGGAAGTGACAGATGGTGGATGATCGTTGGTGCTCAAACGAAAGAGCGAAAAGGCGCAGTCGCTCTCTTTTCTTCAGGTGACTTGTCGGATTGGACGTATGAAAACATTTTATATGATCAACAGTTAGACAACATGTGTGAATGCCCAGATTTATTCTCCTTGAATGATAGGACCGATATATTGGTCTGTTGTCCGCAGGTAATTCCAGAAGAAGAGGGCGCAACAGGTATAACAAGTTATGCAGCCTTCCTGTCTGGGAAATTTAATGAGCAAACCAAGCAATTTAAGCCGAATGGGTCGTTAGCATTGATTGACTATGGCTTTGATTTCTATGCGCCCCAAACATTTACTGATCATAAAGGCAGACGAATCATGGTGGGGTGGATGTCTCGAATGTCTGAGGAAGAGGAACAGCTATGCCCTACTAAAAAATACGGATATATACATTGTTTGACGTTACCTAGGGTTATAACTTGGGAGAATGACAGACTAATCCAGCTTCCTATCGAAGAAGTCAAACAACTAAGAAAAACGGAAAATACATTTACTTCTCGTCTAGGAGATTTTGAGTTGGATAGCGGACGGTTTGAACTGGAATTGCGAAGAGAGGACAGTACAAGTGATTTTTATCTTTCTCTAAGAAATGGCGCGATTGAGATTCGTTATATTGGAGAGAAGAATGAGTTTTCGATTACAAGGGAAAATTGGGTCAGCCATACAAGAGAAACGAAAGTAAACGAGATTCAGAACTTATCACAAATGAGCCTTTATAGCGATAGCTCGACCATTGAGGTTTTCGTGAATAATGGTGAATGCGTTTTCTCATCGAGGTATTTTACCGAGGAACATCAGTTACGTGTTGAATATCAGGGGTTGCAGCATAATGGCAAACTTAAATATTACTCAATCTAAGGAGAAACTCATATGAAAGATCAGGAATTAGCCAAAAGGATTTTGGAATCAGTAGGTGGCAAAGAGAATATTCATTCTGTTGAACACTGTGCTACACGGTTGCGAATCATGATAGCGGACAAGGATAAAATTAATGATGAAGAAATGGGAAATCTTCAAGGGGTAAAGGGAAGTTTTTTTAATTCGGGTCAATATCAAATCATTCTTGGAACTGGCTTAGTTAATAAAATTTATGCAGAAGTGATGAAGTTAATGGATGGTACAGTACCAGCAGAGGCTCCCGTGAAAAAAGAGGGGAATCGCTTTCAGCGTGCAGTTCGGATATTCGGGGATATTTTTGTTCCAATTATACCCGTTCTCGTAGCGACAGGATTATTTATGGGATTAAGAAGTTTGCTGACTCAGGCCGCCGTATTAGGTTTAATTGGTTTAACACCTGAGAATGTTCCAGAGGAATTGTTGCTTTTCACACAGATTCTCACAGATACTGCATTTGCCTTTCTGCCAGCCTTAATCTGTTGGTCCACATTTAGGGTGTTTGGTGGCAGTCCGGTTCTGGGGATCGTGCTCGGGTTGATGCTTGTTAATCCGGCCTTGCCTAATGCTTACGCTGTAGGACAGAACCTGGCAGAACCCTTGGTATTTTTCGATTTTATTAAAGTGTTGGGATATCAGGGTTCCGTATTGCCAGCATTTATTATAGGTATCGTGGGTTCTAAAATAGAAAAATTCCTACGAACGAAAATTCCAAATTCACTTGACCTCATTTTAACACCGTTCTTAACACTGCTTATTTCCATTGTACTCGCACTATTTATGATTGGTCCAATTTTCCATGAGATTGAAATATTTGTTTTGCATGGAGTTGAATTCTTACTCAGATTACCGTTTGGATTGGGAGGTCTTCTCTATGGTAGCTTTAGTCAGCTGTTGGGTATTTTTGGAATTCATCATATTATAAGTTTTCTGGAAATTAACATGCTCACTCAAACTGGTTGGAATATGTTGAATCCCATTTCACCAGGGAATGTTGCGCAAGCAGGAGCTGTATTGGCAGTAGCGATCAAAACAAGATCACAAAAGTTAAAACAAATTGCATATCCTTCTAGTTTTTCAGCAGCTCTGGGGATAACGGAACCTGCAGTATTTGGTGTAACGTTACCTCTAGTGAAGCCTTTCATTATGTCGATGATCGGTGGAGGAGTCGGTGGATTTCTAGCCTCTATTTTACAATTAAAAGCTACAGGTATGTCGCTAACAGGTATTCCGGGGATGTTGCTCTATTTGAATAATCAATTGCCTCTGTATATCCTGGTCAATGCGGTTGCTTTTGCAGTTTCATTTAGTCTGACTTACACGATAGGCTATCGAAACTCAGGCGATGACACAGATCCCGTAGCCAAAGGTAAAAAGAAGTCGAATATCGAAGTAATTGAGATCGCTTCCCCAATAAAAGGACATGCAGTATCTCTCGAGTCTGTACCGGATGAAGCCTTCTCAAGTAAAGCAATGGGGGATGGCATTGCAATAATGCCATCTGGAGGAAAAGTGACTGCACCATTTACAGGTAAGGTCATGCACATAATGGAAAAGAGCAAGCACGCTGTTATTATAGAGCATGCTTCAGGTGTCCAGTTACTCATTCATGTAGGTATAGATACGGTTTCCCTGAAGGGGAATGGATTCCAGAGTTATGTACAATCAGGCGATATGGTTCAGGTGGGACAGTTGATGCTGGAATTTGATATTCCTGCCATTCAAGACGCGGGTTACTCGGTGATCAGTCCGATCATTATTCCAGATGGTCAAGAGAACATTCAAAAAGTCGAATCTCTAGTCTCCAATGAAAGTAGTATCGATGGACCGATCTTGCGTATTTCCGTACAGTCCAATTAATGATACGTTTTTGAATAAGCATTTTTTGATGCTTGGGTTACCAGAATATTCTGGTTAACCTTTTTTTATCATCTTGATGCAACGATGACCTAAGATAGAAATTGGATTAGGTATGTCCTTATTCTAATTTAAAAAATCAACGTTTACAGAATCGCCGGCCGATGTGTTTATAATAAGCACATCGGTTTTTGCTTAGTCTCTCAAAAGTATGTCGACAAAGTTGTCATCTCTTTATGGCATGTTAGGATAGGTGGGAAGTGACTCAGTACATATTTGGAGGAGATTTGATGGGTAACGTAAACAGAAACAACATTAGCGATAAGTTCAATCAGTATCAGGTGTTCAATACATCTACGGGAGAGGAACTAGATGGTAACGTTATCGTAATTAACCCGGTTGAAGACCAAGCTGCATTAGCTGCACTGATCACGTATGCTAGAGTAACCTCCAATGCCCATAGTTCGATCTGAAATACTGGATTGGATAACAAACATAGCTCCTCAGTCTGGGCAAGAATTACATGCAGAGGATCCCGGAGATGCAGCCAGGATAATTCAGCAATTAGAAAAAGAAATTCTAGAGTTGAAAGAAAAGTTTGAAGCTATGGAACTTGCAATCGGATGATATGAAAAAGGGCGTAAAGAGTTAGCTCGAGCAGCTTGTATCACTGGATCTTAAGGGGGATAGTATGGAGCCAAAGAATAGAACAGCGTTGAACTGCAAAGGAGCGATGCTGGCGGATTTTACATATATTATGAGCGAAAATTGTACCTGTAGCATTCGAACTTAATCTAATTTTGGTATTAGTATGTTTGTTACCGCTTAAGTTTATGATTCAATTACTGTATTAAACCATAAACTGATTATAGTTTTCTTGTTCATGCCATAGGCCTGTGTTACCAGTTGCATGAATTAATACTTCTCCCTTTTCTGGGAAGGAACGAGTGATTTCTTCGAGCTCCAGCACTTCTGGACGCCTGTTTGATGAGGGAGAAAAATTTTAGAACTAAGTTTTTGTCCTCAGTCATGAATCAAAGAAGACTAATAATAAGATCGGGCATAGCAAAGTAATTTATACACGATATACGTATAAAATTTATTATTTATGACCATACTTCATAATATTAAAGATAGTATTAGGAGCCAAGAATATGAATAACGAAAATTATGAGAAAGCACAGTCTCTAATTTTAGACTCTGTTCAAGATGAAAATAAAGACTTTTTCTTTAGTTCAGCTTTATCGGGTTCAGAAAGAACAAATTTATTAATTGAAGAAATATTGTCAAGATAATGCAAATACATATTATATGAGACCATCTATGATAGATTTCAAATTTCCTAAGATATGCTTCGAAGTATGCTTCAGGAATTTAATGTTCCTGTGTTCGCCAGAACATCATTGAATTAATTTACTGTTTAGAGGAGATACTTCGTAATATTAAATTTAAACTCCTGATAATTGATAGTTTTAAGAAAATTGAATTTACTAAGTTTAAGTTTAGCAATATTTGAATATCTAAAAGAATTCAATAAAAGAGTCAAAGTGGTATAAGTAAGTATTAACAGCCAAATTGTTGGAGTGTATTTAATACTACAAAATATGGATCAAGGATTATGTTTCTGTAGAAGTATAGAAGGCGAAAAGATTAGCAATTTAATTTAAATGAATATAGCATTTTAACTGAGACTGTTATCTAATATTAGATAGTGGTCTTTTTGCTGTGTATAATTAAGATAAAAATATCGCTAAAAATCTGTATCCATTTTCATGCATAAAGATACAAAATGATTTTGCGCTTTTTCTCACTAATTATGACAACACACACTTATCAGGCTTCAACTTTTGTGGGTTTATTGAGAATAATCACCAAATAGATGAAGAGATATTTTATTGTTGACTACATGGTCAGGAAGTGATAGTTTTACCCTATGAGCAGACCAAGAGAATTTGATGTCGATCGTGCATTGCAGCAGTCTATGGAAGTGTTCTGGAATCAAGGATTCAAGTCAACCTCTTATGAGGATCTTACTCGTACGACAGGGGTCAAGAAGCAAAGTTTGTATTGTGTATTTAATGACAAACGCTCATTGTTCCTCAAAGCGCTGGCACTCTATCGCGAACAGAGCGTAGGGAAATTGAAGGAGATCGAAGCACAAGCCTCATCTCCGCTTGATAAACTGGATTCTTTGCGCCATTCACTTTTAGACGACGAATCCGGCTGCCAAGGATGTCTAATGGTGAATTCCTCACTGGAATTCGGAACAGATGACGAGCAGGTCACGCTAGAAAATGAGCTAATGTTAGAAGAGGTTCAACAGATTTTAGAGAAGATCATCCGTAACGGTCAGGAACAGCAGTTAATTTCGAACCGTTTTTCTAGCAAAGAGCTTGCAGCTTATCTAAATAACACCATGCTGGGTGTAAAAATTATGGAGAAATCCGGTTCATCGCGTGAACAGATCGAGGCGGTCTTGCGTACGTCTTTTGCCATGATGTTGCCTTGATCTTTTTTTTGTCTCATTCTTGACTTTGTAGTCAAGAACTGATGCTTTGTTGTAGTGAAGGAGGGTTTAACAATGAAATTTGAGGAGGTGGGGCTTTTCGATAAAGTTCTTTGAACGATTCATCTGTAAGTCAAGCTGATATTAACATGGGTCATGGTCGGTGAAGCGATCTAAGCATTTTATAAAAAAACTAAATTTTTGGAGGCTATTATGAATTATTCTCAATCAGTAGAACCGCTGTTTCAACCTATAGAATTAGGCAACTTAAAATTATCCAATCGGATCGTGATGGCACCGATGACTCGTCAATTTTCTCCGGACGGTATACCAGGTACAAATGTCGCTTCCTATTACCGCCGCAGAGCGGAGAACGGTGTGGGTCTTATTGTGACAGAAGGAACGGTAATCAATCATCGGGATGCATCCAATCAAGTTAACGTGCCGCACTTTTATGGCGGAGCTGCACTAAATGGCTGGGCGAACGTAGTGTCAGAGGTACATGAGGCCGGTGGACGGATCATTCCACAGATCTGGCATATGGGAGCTAAAGGTCATGTTGGCGATTATTCGGAAGCTGAAATTACTGAAATCGTTCAGGCATTTGCACAGGCAGCTTCTGAGGCGAAGCGTCTTGGGTTCGATGGTATTGAGTTACACGGTGCGCACAGCTATCTGATTGATCAATTCTTCTATGAGAAAACCAATCCGCGTACAGATCGTTATGGTGGGGATATGCTTGCACGCACACGCTTTGCAGTTGAAGTCATTGAGGCTTGCCGTGAGGTAGTTGGACCGGAATTCCCGATTGTTCTGCGTTTATCACAATGGAAGACTGATGATTTCCAAGCTAAATTGGCAGAAACTCCGGAATTGCTGGAGCAATTCCTGACGCCACTTGTTAATGCGGGCGTCGATATTTTCCACTGTTCCACACGACGTTTCTGGGAGCCGGAATTCGAGGGCTCTGATCTGAACTTTGCCGGATGGACCAAAAAGTTGACTGGCAAACCAACAATTACGGTTGGATCTGTTGGCCTTGACGGTGAGTTCACGAGTCTTTTCACCGAAGGAAAAGGAGCCAATAACGTCGGTATCGATGGACTGGTTCAACGACTTGAGAATGAAGAATTTGACTTGGTGGCAGTTGGACGTTCGCTAATGGTCGATCCTGCATGGGCTAAGAAAATTCGTAAAGGACGTATAGACGAACTAATTCCTTTTACTTCAGAAGCGACTAAAGTACTTACTTAAGAATACACCATAGCTCTATGGATCGGTTTGGCGACAAAGTCAACGCCGAGCTTGCAGGAGGGGTTAAACGCTCCAAAACTGCAACGGAGGCTCTTCAGTTTATTTTTGGCTTCATGATTTATGAATTAGTCTGCTGTCGGAGGACGAGAACTTTGGTATCATGCCCGTTTTGATGATCACCTAATTACACTAGGAAGCGACGATTTAAGTACAAGGTTAATCCAAATGTTAAATATGAAATCAAAAGGTGATCATTTGCAAATGTTCTACCGCATCGATATGTCGCCTGAGCAGTTCCTGCCGAATATGGGGAGGTTTAACCACGGTCAACTCCGCTCCAAATGACATCAGGAACGAATACAATTGTTCCCCCTCATGTACTTCCAGAGAGACGTGCAGCCTGCCATCAGGTTGCTTTTCAATCCGGGAGGGTTCAAAAAAATCATGCACTCTGTACGCAATGGTACTAGAGAATATCAGTTTCATGGAAACTGGAGGACTGGTAACGTGTTTTTCGGAGACCCTTAATCCCGCTGTCATGCTCTGATCGAGGGGCTTTGACAGCAGTTTGAGCTCAGAGACCCTTTTCATCTTGAAAGTCTGTGCTTCTGTAATGCTCGGCGTGCTCTGTTCGTTACCTTTGAAGTACCAGGTGTTATTTTTGAATATTAATTTGACAGGTTCGACGGTCTCTAAACTTGGTTCACCATTGGAGTCGATATAATGAAACGTCATAAGCTGTTTCGTGAGTATGGCCTGCTTCACCTGATTGAACAGTTCTCTCTCCTGCAGTGAAATGCTGCGCCAGGGGAAGAAATCGAATTCGATCCATTCCAGCTTGTGATCAAACATCGCGGTCAACCGTTTCAGCATATGGGCACTGTTGAGATGAGGGATGGCACTGACGCTGTATAGTCCAAGCAAAATTTCATTTTGATCGTCTTCGGACAAGAGAGACTTGTCCATGACAAAGTTGTCCATAAGATGAATGCCGCCATGTTTTCCGGTTGTGGTGTACACAGGAATGCCTGCTGCACTCAGCCTGTCGATATCACGGTACACCGTGCGCACGGATATTTCGAACAAACGGGCCAGTTCCGGGGCGGTCGCTTTCTTTTTCTCCAATAACAGCAGCATCATTCTGAATAATCGGTTATTTTCCATGCCATGATTATACCATGACAGAAGGTGTCAGGGTATGGATGTTACACTAGTTTTGAAGTCTTGATGAGACATTGGAGGAGGAACTGGTTATGACAATGAAAGATGGATTTTTCTGGGGTGGAGCAACGGCTGCCAATCAATTTGAAGGTGGATGGAACAAGGGCGGCAAAGGCCCGAGCACTTCCGATATGATGACAGGCGGAACCCACACGACACCGCGGCGGATCACGCCTGTACTTGAAGAGGGAACGTATTATCCGAGCCATGAAGCGGTTGATTTTTATGGACATTACAAAGAGGATATTGCCTTGATGGCCCAAATGGGATTTAAAATGTTCCGCATGTCGATCAACTGGTCAAGAATCTATCCGAACGGTTACGATCTGGAGCCGAACGAAGAGGGATTGCAGTTCTACGGTAACGTTTTTGCCGAGTTGAAAAAGTACAACATTGAGCCGCTGGTGACCATTTCCCATTATGAAACGCCATTCGGTCTGACCGAGAAGTATAACGGCTGGGCATCACGGGAAGTTATCGATTGTTACATCCGATATTGTACAACCCTCTTCAACAGATACAAGGATCAGGTTAAATACTGGCTGACCTTCAACGAGATCAACTGTCTGACGATGCCGTTGGGGGCTTATATGGCCGCAGGTATTCTGTTCGAAGGCAAAGAGACGCTGACAGATGGGGTCGATGATCCGCAGACCCGCTTCCAGGCGCTGCACCATCAATTTGTGGCAAGTGCGAAGGCGGTCAAGCTAGGGCATGAGATCAACCCCGATTTCCAAATCGGCTGTATGGTCGCTTTCATGACAACGTACCCGAACACATGCAATCCGGACGATATTTTGCTTGCACAGCAAAAGGACCAAATTTCGAATATGATCTGTGGTGATGTGCAGGTCAGAGGGGCGTATCCCGGGTTTGCCAAACGCTTCTTTGCCGAGCAGGGAATCCGTATCGAGATGCAACCGGAAGATGAACAGACACTGCGGGAAGGGTGCGTGGATTTCTACTCCTTCAGCTATTACATGTCCATGGTCGAAAGTGCGGATGATTCGCTGGAGAAAACAGGCGGTAATCTGCTGGGCGGCATCAAAAATCCATATCTGGAGTCGTCCGACTGGGGATGGCAGATCGATCCAAAAGGTTTGCGTTACACGCTGAATCACCTGTATGACCGTTACCAGATTCCACTGATGGTGGTAGAGAACGGCCTGGGTGCTGTAGATGTGGTGGAGGAAGATGGTTCAATTCAGGATGATTATCGCATTCAATATTTGAGAGGTCACATTGAACAAATGAAGGAAGCGGTAGCAGACGGCGTGGAGCTCATTGCTTATACGATGTGGGGTTGTATCGACCTGGTTAGTGCTTCAACAGGCGAAATGAAAAAACGCTACGGCTTCATCCATGTCAACAAAGACAACGATGGCAATGGTGATCTGAGCAGAACGCCGAAGAAGAGCTTCTACTGGTACAAAAAAGTCATTGAATCCAATGGCGAAGAATTGTAGCCAAATTTGTTTTTGCCCAAGCACAAGAATAGCATGCTTAAGAAACCGTGATAATTGCGGTTTTTTTTGTTTTCTCTATAGGGGTTATTCAGACAGCAAATTTTATGGCTAGCTGCAAAAGGACAATAAACAGAACCTCGTTTGGGGCCCCCGCAACAAACTGCTGGTTTAAAAGGTTCTCATGAGAAAAGCCTGTTTCCCATCTTGGTTGTGTTCGGCTACAACGCTACAGCGTGTTCGTGGAGATGCCCAAGATGACCTTTTCATTGCCAAGTTGATGGAAATGACTTGCTAGATATCATGTTGCCTGAAGTGCCCGAGTGAAACATGTTCGAGTTCCCTAGGCCCTTGCATTTTGCAATTGTCGACAAGTATATGTCTATAAAAGGAACTGGTTGTCGGTGAACACCGTATTCATCGGTAAGCTGGAATTCGCCTATGGCGGCGGCATTTTGCCAGTCTTCCTCATTTATATTATGAGAAGATGGAGTTCACCGACTAATTGTCGAATAACCTCAGAATTTGATGTATTATGGATTTAATAAGTTTTCAGGAACCAGGGAGGGTCATAGTTTGTCTACACCGAGAAGAGCCGAACATCGTCAAAGTAAAAAGCTAAGTCTCATATCGTTGCTTACGGGCTTGGTGACGCTGGTGGTTCTGCTAACCTCAAGCATTCTTCTGGTTGGTTCTTATGAGTCCCAAAAGAAATCATTGACGGAGACGACGCTCCATCTGAATTACTCCAACGCTGATCGCATTTCCAAGACGATGGATTCTTTATTTAGATCCATGCGCGGCAGCTTGGAATACAGTGCCGATAAACTTTCCGATGTTGATGCCATGACTTCGAACCAAGTGGATGATTATTTAGATCTGATGCGCAACAGCAGCAATTTCTTCAATTCCATCACAGTGGTCGAAGCCAACGGGCTGATCCGCAATGTAGCGCCGGCTAGAGTGGGAATGGCAGGTCGGCGTATCACGTCTAAGGCCAGTCTGGAGGCTTTGGCACTCCAAAAACCGTATATTTCTTCCCCATACATGACTTCAAACACTAAGAGACTAATCGTATTTATGAGTCAACCGATTTTCAGCAGCTCCGATAAATATCTCGGTATTTTGAGTGGCACGCTTTATCTTCAGGAGAACAATATCCTGTCTGATATTTTTGGCAACAGTAATGTGGACGATTCCGGTTCTTATTATTATATTGTGGATTCCAACGGACGCCTGCTGTATCACCCAGACAAGCAGCTCCTCGGGGAGGATGTCAGCAGCAACAAGGTAGTGCAGAAGTTGATGAAGGGGGAAAGCGGGGAACAGCAAGTTCGCAACACCAGTGGCGTCGAGATGCTTGCCGGGTACTCCAGTGTCCCGACCAACGGATGGGGAATTGTGGTCGTTTCGCCGATTAGTCTAATCCATCATCAACTGATGGGCCACATTCGGACAATTCTCTGGTATTCGTTGTTTCCGTTCATCATACTGCTGATAGGAGTCATGCTTGTAGCGTACAGGTTGGCCCGGCCTTTTGTCCATTTGGCAAATCTGGTGAGCAAGATGGGCAAGGAAAAGATTGTGATGCCGGAAGCGAAGCCACATTGGAGCCAGGAGGCCGATTTGCTCACCAAGGCCGTATTGCTTGCCGTGTTGAATATTCAGAAGCAGACGGATCAATTGACCCAGGTAGCTGTGACGGATGTTCTGACCGGATTAATGAACCGAAGATCGCTTGAAAATACGATGAGTCAATGGATGGCCTCTGGTCTGCCGTTTTCGCTCATTATGCTGGATGTAGACAAATTTAAATTCGTAAACGACACCTACGGCCATCTCATCGGTGACGAAGTTTTGAAACATGTTGCCGAAGTTATAGTTACCTCGCTTCGCCCGGATGATGTCTGCTATCGCTACGGCGGCGAAGAGTTCGTCATTCTGCTGAACCGACCTGAGGAAGCCTTCAACGTAGCGGAAAGAGTCCGTCGGGCTTTGGAACAAAGCAGGGCTCCCATTCCGACACGAGTTACGGTCTCTCTGGGCATCGCCCATTATCCTTTGCATGCGTCAGAGCGGGAGGAGCTGATAGAGAAGGCGGATCAGGCATTGTACCTGGCCAAGAGCAGAGGAAGAAACAGAACGATAGTCTCTGAGGGTTAGAGTAACTCCTCAAAATGCTTACAACCAGCAAATTTGCGCGAAATGGACTGTAATCTATTTCTGACCTCTCAGCCGCCGCCTCTTCTTGTTATAATTTTATTGATAATAAATTAATTGGTTGGTGGACCAACCAATTATCATCTTTTAATTAGGTATACTGCCGGTCGTAAGGGATCATCCATGAGAATGGTGCATGCAGTGAACGGGGGGCTCATCTATGGTCAACCCTTCAGATTATTTCGGTATTCCAAAGGAGAGCAGCCCATTATTTTTTTGAACAGTCTGGAGAAGTAATAAGGGTCCCTAAAACCGAGTTGTATGCTAATTTCTTTAATAGAAGCATTCGTTAAGTCCAAAAGCTGACTGGCCCTCTGTATCTTCATTCTTAAATAGTAATCGACAGGAGAGTAGCCGGTTGATTGCTTGAATATCAAGTTCAAATGCTGCTTGGATACCTGAACATGCCGACTAAGCTCCTCCAACGAAACGGTGGATTCCAATTGTTCGCTCATATAACGTGTTGCCTTATCAACATGACTCTGGTACGTACTGTCTTCCTTGCGAAATGCAACAGATAAAACAAAACTCAGCAGATAACGAACAGTTTGCGACACTTGAACTAAATGTATAATGGAGTATGATTTGTTCAATAAAAGGTCGTAACACTGATGAAATAGCTCCAGTAGTTTGACTTCATCACTGGCAGCCATCGTAACATACGTTTTAAAAGAGTCAAACAATACCATGAAATCGTCAATTTGGTCCCCTTGGAGATGAAACCAGTAAATCGTCCAAGGATCTTCATTGTTAGCCCCATAAGCATGCGGCATGTTCCTGGGAATGTAAGCAAAGCTTCGCTCCGTCATGCAAATGGTTATGTTATCCTCCGTTCGTACCCAACCTTTTCCGCTGGCACAATAAATGAATATATGAGAGTCACAGCCATGCGTTCTTTCACGAAAATGATGGCGGGCATGGCTAAAGCAGCCTATATCCGTAATATATAGATTGTTTGTAAGCGGATTCAATTTTAATTCATTCAACATATAGGGTGGAAGGACATATAACTTTTCACCCTCAAATCCATCAGCTTTCTTATTCATAATCTAGTCATCTCCCAGCCGGGTGCAGCTCTAATGAAGAAATACGTATATAATCCATCATAAACAGTGGATTGTCAATTGTCTGTAATGTCGCTTACTTGTAAGCTCTGAATATAAGAGCGACTACAAAGGAGTGATGGATTTGAGCAACTTCGATGCTAAGGCACGCGTGTGGGAGGAGACCGTGCAGATCCCTACGTACGGAATTGGCAAACCCGACAAAAATCCAATGTTTCTGGAGAAACGTGTCTACCAAGGAAGTTCCGGTCGAGTGTATCCGCATCCGGTAATTGATAAAATTGAGGATGATAAGAAGCTCGAAAATTATCAATTGGTTTTTCTGGAAAATAAATATTTGCGTATTGAGATCATGCCAGAGCTGGGAGGTCGCATATATCGTGCGGTCGACAAGACCAACGGTTACGATTTTGTTTATTATAACAGGGTCATCAAACCAGCGCTTGTTGGCTTATTGGGGCCGTGGATATCTGGAGGCATTGAGTTCAACTGGCCGCAGCATCACCGTCCCAACACTTACGGACCCGTCGAATATAAGTTGGAAGAACATGAGGACGGAAGCGCGACAGTATGGGTGAGCGAAATTGATCGAATGTTCGGCACTAAAGTAACCGCTGGTTTTACACTTCAACCGGATAAAGCATACCTTAAAATTGGGGCCCAGCTATACAACCGGACTGCCGAGCCTCAAACGTTTCTATGGTGGGCAAATCCAGCCGTAGCGGTACATGATCACACTCAATCTGTTTTTCCTCCGGACGTATCAGCCGTGTTCGATCATGGAAAGCGAGATGTATCCCGTTTCCCCATCGCTACGGGCATTTATTATAAAATGGATTATTCTGAAGGCGTAGATATTTCTCGATACAAAAATATTCCTGTCCCCACTTCATATATGGCCTATAAATCGGACTACAATTTCATAGGTGGTTACGACCATAGGAAGCAAGCCGGGCTTTTGCATGTGGCCAACCATCATATCTCTCCCGGAAAAAAGCAATGGACATGGGGCAATGGCGAATTCGGCCAGGCATGGGACCGGAATCTGACTGACGAAGACGGTCCTTACATCGAGTTGATGACGGGTGTATATACCGATAACCAACCGGATTTTACTTGGCTTCAGCCGTATGAAGAAAAATCGTTCTCGCAGTATTTTATGCCTTATAAACATATTGGTATGGTCAAAAATGCTTCAATTGATGCAGCTGTAAGTTTGGACATTGATCGCAGCGAAGGGATAGCACAGATTGGAGTCTATGTGACTTCTCCATTTCGTAAAGCCGTCGTGGAATTAAGCAGCCAGCGGAGAAACTATATTAAAGAATCTGTAGATTTGGAACCTAGTATGGCCTTTGTACAGAAAATCGATCTCTTGGCTGAGGATGATGAAGATGAACTATGCTTAACCGTCAAAGACGCGACAGAGAGGGAGCTGATTAGCTACCAGCCGAAGAAAAAGGAAGTTGAACAGATGCCTGCTGCGGCAGCCCCCCTGCCGGAACCGGAGGAATTAAGAAATAACGAAGAGTTGTATTTAGCAGGACAACACTTGGAGCAATACCGTCATGCCACCTTCGAACCCGAGGCGTATTATCTTGAGGGTTTGAAAAGAGATGAGAAAGACAGCCGCATAAATGTAGCGTATGGTACGTTGCTTCTCCGTAGAGGGTTGTATTCAGCAAGCGAAGCGTGCTTCCGTAAAGCCATTTCGCGGATAACCTGGTGCAACTCTAACCCCTATGACGGTGAGGCCTACTATCAGCTTGGTTTGTCACTAAAACACCAAGGACGGATGGATGAAGCGTTCTCTGCATTTTATAAATCAGTATGGAGTGCGGCATGGCAAGACAGCGGGTATTTCTCACTTGCGCAGATTGCGACAGAAAAAGGGAACTATGAAGAAGCATTGGAGCTCGTGGAGCGTTCGATCATCCGAAATGATCGTAATTACAAAGCACGCAACCTTAAGTCGGCCATTTTTCGTAAGCTTGGCAACTACGAAGCGGCAATAGCTTTTTCCAGGGAAACGATTACGCTCGATATCGCCGATTTTGGAGCTTACCGTGAGCAAGCATTATCATTAGAGGCTCTCGGTTTACGATCTAATGCTAGAACGGTCTTCGAAGAGTTGAAAAAATGGATGCGTGGAGATGTGCACAACTATATAGCCATAGCCTCGGACTATGCGGCGGCAGGACTCTATGAGGATGCCGCATTCGTGCTGGAAGGAGCTCCAGAGCAGGCGCAAACCTACCCTATGCTTCATTACGTTCAGGCCTTCTGCTATGCTAAAATCGGCAAGCTTGAGCAGGCGAACAGGACTCTCGTTCATGCAGCCGAAGCGGCACCCGATTACTGCTTTCCTAACAGTCTGTTTGAGTTGGATGTGTTGCAATTTACAGTTCGAACGAAACCGGGGGATGGAAAGGCACATTATTACTTAGGCAATTTACTCTATGATAAGAAACGGCATTTGGATGCCATTGCTAGCTGGGAAGCATCTCGTTCCATTGATGATACCTTCCCCGTCGTTCACCGTAATCTTGCTCTTGGATATTTTAACAAACTAGGCCAAATAGAGAAGGCTCGCCATTCGTTAGAGCAGGCCTTTGCGTGCAATACTTCAGACGCGCGTGTTCTTTATGAGCTTGACCAGCTTTATAAGAAGCTGAACATCAAGCCCGACGAAAGATTGAACCTGCTGGAGAGTTATCCGGGGATCGTAAAGCTTCGTGATGATCTGTTTTTGGAATATGTAACCGTTCACAATACGATGAAGCAGCATAAGATAGCGTTGTCCTTGCTGGCAGGGAGAACATTTCATCCATGGGAAGGCGGAGAGGGTAAGGTAACCGGACAGTATAGGCTTGCCAAAATAGAGCTTGCCAAGTCCGACCTGAGGTCTGGACGGATTGAACAGGCTGTAAGAGGGCTGCGGGAGGCTTTAGTTTATCCGGAGAATCTTGGGGAAGGTAAGCTAAAAGGTTCCCAGGATAACGATATCTACTATTATTTGGGCTGCGCGTATGAGCGATTCAAATTAACAGATGAGGCAACGCTGGCCTTTTCCACGGCCTCTCAAGGACTGGAGGAACCCATCAACGCCATGTATTACAACGATCAACAGCCGGATATGATATTTTACCAAGGATTAGCCTGGAAGAAACTTGGTCATGTAAAGGAAGGCAATCGCCGATTCAACAAGCTGATTGATTACGCCGAAAGGCACTTGTTTGAACCCGTGAAAATGGATTATTTCGCGGTCTCGTTACCCGACTTTCTCATCTTTGAAGATGACCTGAATATTCGTAATCAGATCCATTGTACTTATATGAAAGCACTTGGCTTGCTTGGATTAGGGCGACAGGACGAAGCTATCCTGCATTTTGAATCGGTGCTTAAGCTGGAAGCTAACCACCAAGGAGCATTGAATCATATGAACTGGGAGGGGAGCTCAAATGAGTAATCTCTTGAGAAATGTACCGCGCAAATTGACGATCACAATGTGGGACTTCTCTTGGTATACAATGACACAGGAAGGTGAGCCTTACAGCGATCTTGAAGCCCGTTTTAGAGAAGCGGTCGAAAGAGGCTACAATACGATCCGAATATGTGCTATGCCATTCATGTTGTTTACGGCGGATGGCAAACGCCCCGGACCCTTGGAGTTTGCGAACCTTGGGGAAGTAGGCCAGCGTACGCGCTGGTATAACTGTTGCGGCGGCGCAGTGCTGGATGGGCATGCTCATTTGCTTGAACTGTTTAGACAAGCAAAGGCTCATAACTGTTACATTATGTTATCCTCTTGGGAATATCAGCAGAGTCCCAGCTTCCTGGCTCATGCTGAGCTTAGAGATGAATTAGCTGCAATTCCTCCTAAGGAAAGATTTATGGCCATCGCAAGGTCGATGGATCAGTTGATTCGTTTCGTTACAGCAGAAGGCTATAGGAACCAGATTATCTATACGGAGTTGCATAACGAAGTGGAGTTTGGGCAGTTAAACGCCGTTGGAACGTCTGAAGGTATAGCAAAAACGAATGTACCAGCGCTTATTGAAGCCATGCAGCCCTACGTAGAGGAAGCTGTTGGATATCTTCGCCAATGTCATCCCGATATGATGATGACGGCCAGCTATACGTTAAATGAAGCCTACCCTAAAGCTTACGTCGCGCGCAATATGCAGGTTGCCCATTTTCATCTTTATATTAAAGGGATGCTCAATGAGCTTATGGAAGCGGCAGGGCTTGATGATGAGCTGTCGCCATTCCCCAATCCCTTTGTACAATCCCTATTAAGAGAAGACGCACCTCCATTTGCAGAGTGGACCCTGCCTCCGGAGCAAAATTGGCGGATGGAAGGCAATCCGGTTGGCATGAGGCTTATTTATTTGCACGACTGGGTGGATCCCGATCAATGGGATTTGTTTTTGTACGATCGGTATGGAGATCATAAAATGGCCATGTTGCAGAAGGCGGACTCCCGATTGGAAGAAATTCATGAATGGACCCGTCATTCGGGCATTCCAATTGTCATAGGAGAAGGCTATGTAGGCTACACGCCGCTGTATGCCCAATTTGAAGAAGGCCCAGTCGGTAAATTTATCGCTGAATATGTGCTGCGAAAAGGAATGGCACTTGGATTCTGGGGAATGACCCTCTGCTCCAACTGTGCTCCGCATCATCCATTCTGGAATGATGTAGCTTGGCAGCGCAAGTGGAATCAATTTATCCTGAATTCAATATGAACGAGTGAGGTGAGTGAACTTCATGAGAAACTATCGAATTACGGTCACAGACGATCACAAGCATATTGTTAAAGGACATATCAAGCTTGGCGGCACCCATCCTAAAGGAGAGGAGATCGGATTCACCAACTATTTTATGGAGAAGGATGGAGAGCCCTTTTTCGGCATTTGTGGTGAATTCCATTATGCCCGTTATGATGAACGCTATTGGGAAGATGAAATGATTAAAATAAAAATGGGCGGCGTAAACATCATTGCAACTTATATTTTTTGGAACCTACATGAAGAAGTTGAAGGTGTTTTTAATTGGAGTGGGAACAAAAATCTTCGCCGTTTCATAGAGTTGTGCGGGAAACATCAGCTATACGTCATGATTCGGATCGGACCCTTCAATCATGGGGAAATTCGAAACGGCGGTATGCCGGATTGGTTATTCGGTCGGCCATTTGAGGTTCGTTCTAATGATGAGGGGTACCTGTTCTATACGAGAAGAATGTATAACGTAATCGGTACCCAGGTTAAAGGATTGTTATATAAGGAGGGGGGACCGATCATCGGTACCCAAATCGAAAACGAGCATAATCATTCATCTGCCCAGTGGGGATTGACTGTAGGGATTAATGATATGTGGTTAAACTGCGGAAGTGATGGTAATTCGCATATGTTAAAACTTAAAGAAATAGCCTTGGAAGCAGGGATTGATACTCCGATCTATACGTGCACAGGATGGGGAGGAGCCACAACGCCTGTACCTGATATGCTGCCTTTATGGGGCGGGTATGCCTACTGGCCATGGATCTATTACGAAGAGGGACGTCTGGAGGGGAAGGACGAGCATCCTGCGACACCGGAATACATTTTCCGAGACAAGCATAATAACAAGATTCCAAAGAGCTACAATTTTGAGCCCCAATACGCCCCCGAAGATTATCCGTACGCTTGCTGCGAGATGGGTGGCGGCATGGTTCAGTTTTATAAATACCGGTTTGCATTTCCCTATCGTAGTGTTCCAGCGATGACTGTCATGAAGGTTGCAGAAGGCTGTAACCTGATCGGGTACTACATGTATCATGGGGGTTCGAATCCTCGTGGTGAGGTTAACCCGTTCACAAACGATCTGGCCACACCTAAAATATCCTATGATTTCAATGCCATGATCGGTGAATTCGGTCAAGTAAGAGAATCATACCAAAGAACAAAGCTGCAGCATTATTTTTTTTCAACGTTCCAAAAGCAATTCTCCCTGACGAAGACTATTCTGCCAAGGGATACGTCCCAAATGGACCCTTATGATGTGGATACCTTACGATATGCAGTGCGCTCCAGTGCCGGATCGGGGTACCTGTTTCTAAATAATTTCCAAGACCATGTCGTAAATGACGACCTGTGCGATTTTAAGGTAAGCATTGAACTGCCCGAGGAAACGATTGTCATACCTAGTCAAGGGGAGCTGACGTTAGGACGTGATTGTTTCGCCATATTGCCATTTAATTTCAATCTGGATGGAATAAAGCTCAAATATGCAACGGCACAGCTGATAACAAGGATAGAAGAGGCTGGAGAAGTATATTATTTTTGCTTTGTACCGGAGGGCATGACAGGAACCTATGCAATGGAGTCAAAAGATATGATCAGTGCCACCATCGACAAAGGTTCGATAGAGCAAATGGATGGGAACACGATCATTAAGCTTGCTGAAGAGGAAGATAGTCTCATCCACCTGGTATCTGAAAGTGGCAAAAAAGTCTCCATCTACACGATGACTGATGAGCAAAGTCTGAAATTTTGGAAGGTAAACCTGCAAGGTCGGGACAGAGTCATAGTGACAAGTGCCAATGTACTTGTATCTGGAGCTGAGATAAAGCTGGAGTCAACGGACCAGGAAATGGTAAGCCTGAGTGTATTCCCGGATTTTGACGCCTCAATCACATCCATTTCCGGCGGAGAGCTACTTGAAATAGCAGAAAGTGAATTATTTAAAACGTATCGTTTAAAGGCTCCCAAGAAAGAAATCCATTTCAATTTGAAAAGGGTTAATAACGATAAATTCACTCTTGATTTCAATGTAAATGCGTTTGACGGAATCAAGGAGGCTCTACTGCGTATCGATTATACTGGAGACATCGGTTATGCTTTCATTGATGGCGAATTGATTCACGATAACTTCTGCAACCATACGACCTGGGAAATAGGTTTGAAACCATTTGAACATCGGCTTATCGAGCAAGGAATGTATGTGTATGTTTCCCCCATTCGAAAAGGTAAGGTTCTCAACAGCAACACTACCATGGCTGGCTGGAAAGAGACGACAGAGGAACGAATCGTGGACATCGGCTCGGTCAGCATTGTACCTGTGTATGAGATCAAAATCACCATGTAACCCGGGCTGTTTTACTAAAAGGAATAGCTCCTATGACTGAAATAAAATGGTACAATTGATGTACATTCTCCATGAGGAGGGGATACTTGTATGACCATGACTATGGGGCAGATTGTGAACCATCTGGCCAAGGGAATAAGCACACCTAACACGACCGTAGATCTGCTTAATCCAGGGTATTTGGATACTGAGGTGCAAGGAATTGTAACCGCTTTCTCAGCGTCGCAGTATGTGATAGAACAAGCTATTTCTCTAGGCGCAAATTTTATCATTACGCATGAAGGCATTTTTTATAGCCATCAGGGGATGCAGGAATGTTTACGACATGACCCCGTTTTTTTGCAAAAATCTCGCCTGATTGCCGACTCGGGTCTAGGTATTTATCGTTTTCATGACACCATACACCGTTATCAGCCGGATGGAGTGATGGTTGGACTTCTCCAGGCACTTGATTGGCACACCTATGTTGTGAAACAGCAGCCGACGTCCGCCATTTTGACTATTCCAGCTATGGAAGTTAAGGAGGTCGCTGAATATATCAAAGCCAAGCTTCATATTCGTTATGTACGGGTAGCTGGCGAGCTTTCCATGCCATGTGAACGAGTGGGAATCTTAGTAGGATACAGGGGAGGTGGTGATCTAGCCATTCCATTATTTCTAAATGAAAATGTAGATTTAGTCATTGCCGGTGAGGGCCCAGAATGGGAAACGCCAGAATATGTGAAAGACGCTGTCTATCAGGGCAGAAGTAAAGCCCTTATTATGCTGGGACATGCTGAAAGCGAAGCACCTGGTATGAAATATCTTGCTGATGTACTTTCCGCCCAATTTCCAATGATCCCCGTACACTTTGTTGAAGATCGCCCGGTGTTTCAAATATTGTAATTGAGAACACGTCTATTGTGATGATAAAGCCTGTACTGTTGTTATATCCGTTCATCAATTTTTATGAAATGGAGGCAAAATGATGGGAAGCAGAGTGATTACGCCATTCAACACAAAATGGAGATTTATGGGAGGTAATTACACGGGTGCCGAGAAGATGGATTATAACGATGAGCAATGGCGGCTCCTTCAAGTCCCTCATGACTGGAGTATAGAACAATCCTTTGATCCACATATGCTGTATGGCGGGAATCAAGCTTATTTGCCCAGATGGTCTGTCGGATGGTACCGAAAGCATTTTAATGTGAAGCCCTCTTCTCCAAAACAGCGCGTATACATACAATTTGATGGTATTCACAATAACAGTGAGGTTTGGATCAATGGGCATTTTGTGGGCAAGCGGCCTTATGGATATGTTAGTTTTCAATATGATTTGACCCCATATATTCGGTGGGGTGAGGATAACGTGATTGCTGTCAAAGTGGACAATACGACTCTTCCGCCTGACAGATGGTATTCGGGATCCGGTATTTATCGTAATGTCTGGCTGATTTGTACGGATTATATTCATGTAACCGAATGGGGGACTTACATCACCACACCTGAAATTTCGCCAGATGAAGCCAAGGTGAGTGCCAAAATCCAAGTTACTAATCATCATAAGCATGCCATAGAGTGTAATATTGTGACTGAAATTCTGGACTCACAGGGACAAGTAAAAGGAAAAATTGAAAACCGAGTGACTCTTTCGGGCTTTGAAACGGGCGAAATGGAGCAAAAAACGCGGGTTTTAGAGCCAGAATTATGGTCACCGGAGAACCCAGTGCTCTATGAAGCCCAAACCATCATTTATTGCGACAATAAAGAGGTAGATTGTTATCGAACCCCTTTTGGCATAAGAGAAGTGAAACTGGACGCTCAAAAGGGTTTATTTCTGAATGGAAGCAGCTTGAAGTTAAAGGGAGTTTGCATTCACCATGATTTAGGCTGTCTGGGAGCTGCTTACCATGATACGGCCATGAAAAGAAGACTACAGAAGCTGAAGGAAATGGGCTGTAACTCGATTCGTTTTGCCCATAATCCGATGGCACCTGAATTGTTGGATCTTTGTGATCAGATGGGGTTCCTGGTAATTGACGAAGCTTTTGACAAATGGAAATCTCTTTCTTATGAGCATTTATATGATGAATGGTGGGAAAAGGACCTGGAGGCGATGCTCGTAAGAGACAGGAACCATCCCAGCGTTTTCATGTGGAGTGTTGGGAATGAAGTAGAGAACCAGGGCCAACCGTCCATGCTCAAAATGTTGGAGCAACTCGTCGCCTTTTGCCATGAAAATGACCCCACCCGGCTTGTTACATGTGCGCTTGAGCCGCATAATACACCGATCAGCTTGCATGATGGTTCGATTGAAGCCAAGGTAGAGCATACCAAGCTGCTGGCACAACGAGTGGACGTTCTGGGGTTAAACTATCAGGAGCAGTGGTATGAGCACTACAGAAGCGCCATGCCGGATACGCTAATCATTGGAACGGAGACTTTCCCATACTATCGTGGTAAGGATAACCGGGTTAAAGGTTATTTGCCCATGAATCCTTGGTTTGATGTCGTTAATCATGATTATGTGATGGGTCAATTTGTTTGGAGCGGGATTGACTATCTGGGAGAAACAAGCTATCCCTCCAAAGGGTGGTCCTCGGGTCTGATTGATACTTGCGGGTTCCGCAAACCTGTATCCTATCTTCAACAAAGTCTATGGTCAAATCAGCCTGTTGTGCACATTGCTGTACTTCACGAACGTATGAAGCCGGAACACAATCCATCGTGGACGATGCACTGGAAATCTCCGGGTATGGAGGATCATTGGACATTTCCTGAATACGGCGGAAAATTGATACGGTTAGTTACCTTTACCAATTGTGAGAGCGTGGAATTGATCGTGAACGATGAATCTTACGGTGAGAGAAAGCTTGCCGATTATCCTGATCATTTAATCAAATGGGAACTCCCCTATTCACCGGGCAAAATCCGGGCTATTGGCAGTAATGGAAATCAGAAGGTCTGTGAGCATGAATTAACCACTGCCGGACTTCCCTATGGTCTAAAGTTGCAGGCTGATCGGACGGTTCTACCTGCTGATGGTCATGAAATATCTCATGTAGAGGTAACTGTTACAGACCAAGATGGAATTATTGTACCTAATCAGGAATTTGATTTAACCTTTAAACTACATGGTGATGGTCGTATCCTTGGAATAGATAACGGCGATCTCACCAGTGATGAACCCTTCCAGGGAAACCAGATACGAACACACAGAGGCAGGTGTCTCGTTATTGTGCAATCCGGGTATCTGGCAGGTGAGCTGTTGCTTCAAGCTTCAGCAGATGGAGGGTTGCAGGGAGAAACCAGACTAAATATTGAGCATGAATACAAATGACAGTTCAAGGTTGAGGAAGCGGTCGATCTGACACGTGAAGCGGATGTAGCCGTATTGGTACGGCAGCAGTGCCGCCAGTTCGGCGTAGCCTTACGGATACGGTAACGTCCGAGCTTGTGATCGAGCGTTCATGATAGGCCTGATGATTCATTTTGGAGCTTGGCGTTTTTTCACTCGTCTTTGTCCTTTGAAAAACAGTCGAGTTTAAAATTGAAAATGTTGTGTAACTCACAATATTTTTGGAAATAATTATGATAACTCCTTTATGGTGAGCCAGCTTTTGTTAAGAGCTTTTGAAAAACGCATTGTGAAAGGTCTTTGCGTTTTTTTACGCTTTGTTTTTTTCTAAATCAGCATTTTGCATAATTCGATTTCCAACGCTCGAAAGTACAATAGATAGACGAATTAAACCGTTTCGATCTATATATTGCTGATTTGAAATCTCTCTTGGGATTTATGCAAAATGCTCAAATATAAGCAGTGAGGATGTGTTTCGCATTGCCCAAAACCAATATAAACGGATATAGTATGCATTACACGGATCGTGGAAAAGGGACGGCGATCCTGTTCGTTCATCCTCCAGTGTTGACAAGTTCGAATTTTCAATATCAAATTCAGGAATTGTCCGGTCGTTTTCGTACAGTCGCTTTTGATATTCGGGGTCATGGTCAAAGTGAGCCTTCCAAGAAAGCGATTACCTATCCGTTAATTGCCGAGGATATGAAGCAGCTCATGGACGAGTTGAAGATAGAGAGGGCATTTTTATGCGGTTATTCGATAGGTGGCTCCATTGTGCTTGACTTTCTGTTAGCCTATCCTGATCGTTCCCTGGGCGGCATTATCATCGGTGGCATGTCGGAAGTTGGCGGTAGGGAATTAAAAAATAAAATATCACTTGGACATATGTTCTCCAAACTGGGATTGATCAGTCCGATTGCTTTCTCCACTGCTTGGAGTCAAGCTCATAAAAATTTATCCTTGTTCTGGACGTTGTTTAACGATGCCAGAAAAGGAAACGCCAAAAACGTGGAGCAATATTACAATTATAGTCTGCACTATAACTGTACAGCACATTTGCAGGAAATAAATCATCGCGTCCTGTTGATTTACGGAGAGAAAGACAAACTCTTTTATCCATATGCTCGGTTGTTGCATGAACGATTGCCCCAAAACGAGCTGATTTTTATCGAAGATATGGATCATCGAATTCCTACGAAAGCAGCCAAACCATTAAACCAATTAATTAGCCAGTTTGCAAGCCGCTTAGGCCATGATGTAAAGAGTGAAGAGAACGGAGTCTAGACCTGTATCAAAAGCAGACACTTTTGCTACTATAGCCATGTGAACTGGAGTTGAAGTGCATTTGAGGGATTTGAATTTGCGTTTTATCCAAAAGCTATGTATAGAATATTTAAAAAATTGTATACTGTTCAGACTATAATTCCATGCTACATGCCATGGGAATGAGAGGTATGGCATTTATGTATAGAGTGGCTATCTGCGATGATGAGTACAAGCAAAGAGAGCTTGTTAAAAATATGCTGATCGCTTTATCAATCAAAACAAATATAGAATTTAAAGTGGAGTTATTCGACTCAGGAGAACAACTGGTATCTCATTATCTAAACCATGAATCGCCATTCCATATCTTAATATTGGATATTGAAATGAACGGCATGAACGGAATTCAAACAGCCCAAAAAATAAGGAGTTTGCGTCACCTTGATGAACAGATTGTTTTTTTAACGAGCTATCCCGAGTATATGCTGGAAAGCTTTGACGTGGTCACATTTCAGTATTTAATAAAACCGATTGCTTCCCATATCCTTGAGGAAAAAATGATAAAGCTGTGTCAGTACTTTCAATCTCTCGATAAAAAATTCGTTATCATCAAGTCAGCTTATGAAGAGGTGCTTTTAAAATATGATGATATCATTAGTATTGAAGTGGCCAAAAGCTTAACCATAAAAAACAAGCTGCATTTTGTAACCTCTACACAAACTTATGATAGCAAAGGGATTCTTTCAGATTATGCATCAGCATTAAAGGAGTATAATTTTCTGCAAATTCATCGTTCGATTATTATAAACTTAATTCATGTCAAAAAATTTGCTGGCGGTGATGTTTTGATGTCAAATGGTGTGAAGCTGCCTATTGGACGTTCTAAAGTAAAAGAAGTTAAAGATTTGTATACCAAATTTATGATCATGAAGATGCATTAATATGATGGAATATAACTACCTGCTTCTTAATCTATGTGTTGTACTGGTGATGTGCTTTCAGGTGAATTTTTACTTTAACTCCGTTTTTGATAAATCCAATCGAAAGCCAAATAGAAGATTCATGTATTTCATCATTTTTGGATCACTGAACATCTTATACTTAAATGTTTATTTGTCCCCGACGCTATCCTCTATTTTGGCATTAATCGTCATATTTAGTTTAGCGCAATCTTATACAGTGGAAATCAAGACAAAGATCATTTTTTCCATACTTTATGCTGTATTGTTCACCATTGTTAATTTTATATCCCTGTATATTTTATATGCTGTAGACTCCGTCAAGATTAGCAACTTCAGTCATTTGAGCGGACAAGATCACTTGATATTTTCTAAGGTTATGTTACTCAGCTGTATTATCATGTTTGCTGTCATTCAGATTATACGATTATTTGCCAAACGCAGAACCTTCCCTTTGCATACTCGTTACTACATTTTATTTTTAATCGTTCCCATCATAAGTATATACCAGGTCAATGTTTTATATGTTTATAGTGAAAAGAACCTGTATTATTTTGGTTCTATTATTAGCTTTATTCTCTTAAATGTTTTTATCATATATATTTTCGATAATATCATTGAAAAATTTCAATTAATGCATGAAAATGCTCAATTACAACATCAGATGGACTACCAAGATGCTAACTACGAAAAAACGGTTCACAGCTTCAAAAATATGAAAAGAATCATTCATGATACACACCAACAGTTTTTGTATATTGAAGAATGTATCAAGAGAAATGAATTGGCTGAGGCGAGTGAACATATTAAGGTCACATTAAATAAAATCGAAGGAGCCTATCAAAGGGTTAACACTGGTAATCTGGTTATAGATGCGCTTGTCACAAATAGTCTTAATATTGCTCAGGCCAATGGCATCAAGGTGGATACCCAGCTCAACTTATACTCACAGAAAGTAAATATTGAACGTTATGACTTGTGTGTCGCTCTGGGCAATATGCTGGATAATGCCATAGAAGCATCTAAAAAGGTCAAGATTGCGGACGATAGGTACATTCTTATTAAAATACATTCCAATGAATCTGCGCTTTTCATTCACATCCTGAATCATGTGGAGAATGAAGTTGCCCATTTGCATAGTCAAAAATCAAACCCGGATATTCATGGTATTGGCTTAACCAATATATCCAGAATATGTGACAAGTATGGTGGGAATATGACCATTGAAATGAAAAATAAAATATTTAATAATATGGTTTTGTTGCCATTTTATAAGGACAATCCTTAGACAATATGTTGTTTAGGGATTGTTTTTTTCGTTTAAGGGTGACTTTTCTATATCGAATCCTCGTTCATTGTATGATCAGTTCCAGTAATAAAATCTGGTGAAGCCATAAGAGGAGGAAATATGGAATGAAGAAAATAATAGCTGTGTTCATTTCGGCTATGCTTTTTGTACTGCCGATGACGAATGCTTTTGCTCAAGGTAGTCCTGAACCCATCAAGGAAAAGGCTCACAATCTGGCCTCCGAGTTGGTATCCAAATACGGTGTTAGCGGTGTGCAATATGCCATTATGGACCATGGAAACATCGTATTATCGGATAGCGTGGGTGTAAAGAATAAAGCAACCAACGAGCCGATCACCAAAGATACCATGTTCGGTATAGGCTCTATCAGCAAAATGTACGTGTCTGCTGCAACGATGATGCTGGTGGATGCCCATAAAGTCGATATTGATCAGCCGCTAACAACATACATTCAGGACTTTAAAATGGCCGATGAAAGGTACAAAAAAATTACACCGCGTATGCTGTTAAATCATTCGTCAGGCCTTTACGGTGCCCACTTAAAAAATAGTATGTTATTTAATGACAATGATACAGAAAATCATGATGAGCTCTTGCTAAGGTTGCAATCAGAAACTTTAAAATCAAACCCTGGCGAATATTCCGTATATACCAATGATGGATTTCAATTGCTTGAAATATTGGTTGAGCGGGTGAGCGGTCTAAGTTACACTGACTTTCTGGCAACGCATATTAATACCCCTTTGGGTTTGAAATCTACCAAAACACCTCTCGGCCAATTTGATAGACAAAAGCTGTCCAAAACTTATTTTCCTGGGATTGAGGGGGCCTTACCGGTTGAAAATGCCAATATCATCGGGACAGGAGGCTTATACTCCACCGCAGAAGAGGTGGCTATGTTTTCAGAAGTATTAACAGGGAATAGACCCGATATTTTATCTGCACAATCGGCGAAGTCCATGCAAAGTCATGAATATCGAAAAGGAATATGGGTACCTGAAGAGACAAACAGCTTTAATTATGGGCTTGGTTGGGATGCGGTTCAGTTGGCACCGTTTAGTGATTACGGAATAACTGCGCTATCCAAGGGTGGGGATACTGTTTTGTATCACTCTACTTTGATCACCCTACCAGAGCATCATATCTCTATGGCTGTGCTTTCATCTGGAGGGTCTTCCATCTTAGATAGTATTTTTGCTTCTAACGTTTTATTTGAAGTTTTAAAAGATAAGGGCATCATAAAAGACATCATACCAGATAAAACATTTGAGCCTCCTGTAAAAGTGGAAATGACATCTGATTTACTTTCTTATTCGGGATTATACGGTTCTGTGGGTACAACCATCAATGTAGAGATTAAAAACGGTGAGTTTGATTTACCTGCTCTGGAGGGATTCGTCCCGGCGCAAAAATATGTGTATACAGGCGATGGACAATTCAAAAGCAGTGATGGCAGTGTAGTCGTAAGCTTTGACAAACAAAAAAACGGGAAAACGTATATTAAGGCTAACCTATATTTAAACTTTCCGGGATTAGGTCAAATGGTTATGGTGACTTATGAATATCAAAAGCTTGATGCCAATCCTCTAAATCCTGCAGTTAAAAAGGCATGGGAAAACAGAAACGGGAAAAATTATTATGCTTTGGATGAAAAGATATCTTCTATTTTTTATTTGGCCCCATCATTTATAACGAAAAAAATATCCGTTGATCATGATGGATACGCAAGTGGTACTAAAATTGTGGATGAGAATAAAGCAGTTAATGCAGTTGAGATTCCTGTCATGAGTGGAAGAGATGCATTTGATCTGAATTTCTATACGAAGGATGGTTCAGAGTATTTAACCATAGATGGACAGTCCTATATCCGTGAAGATGCTGTTAAACCTATCCTGGGGGGGAAATCAGTGTACACCATACCATCGAATGGCCAAGCCACATGGTTTAAAATAGATAAAAGATCAGCCAATAAAACGATGACCGTTGATTTTCCAACAAGCGGAGGCTTGGCTGTCTATGATGAAAACGGAGCGGTTGTGGATTTTTCAACTGCCAGCAATCACAATTCGGTTGTATTGCCCAAAGGTGGCTTAATCGTTTTGGGTGGTAATGCAGGGGATGTATTTAAAATCAATTTGAATTAAGCGTGTAGCCGCTTCTGAAAAAATTCAGGAGCGGCTATTGATTGTCTAGAAGATACCCGCTTTTTTCGATGTTTCTTTGATCCCATTGGCTCTGTTAACTACAGTTTTACCCCAATCAGTCAGACTGCCATTAGGTCCTGTTACAAGATCAAGATAGGAAAGGTCGGAATTGTTACCATACCAGGACCAGGCTAACCAGCCTATACCTTTGGATTGGCCGTATCTTATGATTTCTGTCTCATCGACATCCACTCCCTGATGGTAACCGCCAAATTCACCAATAATCAGTGGAAGTCCTTTATTCAGAACGTTATCAATATTGGTGCGTACAGTTTGAGCATCTTTACCAGCGAACTCATACATATGGATGGAGAATACTGTATTCTTCAATGTATCAGCTGCAAAAACAGATGTACCATAGTCCGTGATAGACTGAGGATATTGTCCCCAACCGGCACAATCGACGATTAGCGTATTTTTGATTCCTGCGTTTCTGAGCTTGGGAATGGCTTGTTTGTACCCGTCAGCCCAACCGCTTCCATTCCAAGTTCCATACCATTCGTTAGCAATGTTTACGATAACTCTGTCTTCCTTGCCGATCAAAGCATCTTTTATGCTAATCCAGTAATTCACAGCCGCATCCAAAGACGCATAATCGTCTTTGCCCGTAGCGTCATGAACTTCAAGTACAGCAATCATTTTATGATTTGAGATAAGAGAGATCATATTTTTGACGGAATTAATATCATCCTTGGTATATTGGCTTCCGTTAGAAAGTACAATCCGAACTGTATTGGCTCCTGTATTGGCAATTGCAGGGATGGCTGTAGAAAGGTCGTTTTTGAACCAAGAGTGACCATGATTGACGCCTCTCATGACAAATGGCTTACCTGTAGAGTCATACAATTTGGTACCGCTTACATAAAATCCTGAAGCAGCTTGTGCCTTCGAGAAGAACCCTCTAATCCTATCATGATGAGTAGACCGACTAGCCCTCTAATTAAAGCGTCTAATTAAGTGATTTTATAATGTTTATTAGATATAATACTAACATTGTTATTTATTTGTTAGTTTGTTTAGGCGATTTATTCAGCAGATGAACCTAAATCCGTAATGGATAACTTAACATCGAAAGTTACGGGTATTTGACTGAATTTATAATCCCAATCATTCTTTACTTTTTTCCACGCTTGAGGTTGCTCAATATATAAGCGCTCGCCAAAACCGGCAACATCCACTTTATATTCCGATTGTAGCTTGTGCATAAGAGTTTTAAGCCTTCTTGTTACTTCTTTTTCAAACTCTTTCTCAGCCTTTTTTATGTTTTGTGTCTTGGTCGGGTCCATTTTCTCATCCCAGTCTTCAATTAAACGCCCTTTGGATTCAATCTTGACATGAAAGGAGATGTCGTTTCCCTCGGTCACCTTAGTCGTTATTTTGCTATTTACCGATTTGATCTCATAAGTTATAGGTTGATTCCGCTCATCGTATATTTTGATAGCTCCACCCTCAACATCATCTTTAATCCATGCAATACTTTCCACGTCTTGTTGCCCCAAATTGCCGATCCAGTGGCCGGTGTCTCCCTTAATAATGCCAGCACCTGAAAATTCAAATTCTCCCTGGGATTCTAAAATATTTTGCAAAATATAGCTTTTTTTGGAATGCATCAACCCATCCAGTTCAGATAAATTAGTTCCTCTCATCATCTTGCTGGTTCTAAAATGGCTACGAAGCATATACAAAAGATGAAAGGATGGCACCTCCTCCTTATATTTTGTAACTAATGTGTTAGCTGCTCGTTCCTTACTTAAGAAGACCATGCAGCTTGGACGAATATCATTATCACGAAGCACAAAATCCATCAATTGCTGCATCGTCTGTTGTTTCGCCAGTTCGGTGGAAACCACGATGACCTTTAGATGTTGACCAATAATCGGACGATCCAAGCGGAGGGAGAATTGCCGGAAGATTTCAAGTACAGAATCCCCGGTGCCAGCGATATTTATATAGTTTGGTCCTTGTCCACCGCCTTGTTTACCTGCGCCCCCAAAAGTTTTTTTAGGGACGATTTGCACGCTGGCAGTAATTTTATTTTTCTTGAAGTAACTGCTGCCTTCCTTCTCCAGGTCCTGTTCCAATGGACTGAGTTCACCCTTGTCCAGAGCCAGTCCTGTATATATGCTTAGTTCCTCTACTTCTTTGCTGCTCCAACAACCGGCTTGAGTTGCCAAAAGAATGAAGGCAAGCAGCAAAGATAGGATATGTCGTCTATACATTTTGCTTCATTCCCTTCTTCCTGATCATAAATACGATTGAAAGAAGTACCGGAACCAGAAAAAATAAAATGATTCCCATGTACCCGATTGCATCGCCGAGACTAAACACTTCAGTCATACGTACAGGAGTCATTGTGGAGATAAAGATAACCGGGATTAGGCCAAATATTGCATAACGATATTTAAGGCCAAACACCTGTGAGATACCTAAGGATGCATTGAAGAAAAAACTGCAAAAATTACAAAACATTTGCATCATCCAGATCACCAGCAGCGGAAATTCAAGGCGTTCAAAAAGAAATCCCGGGATTTCAAAACTGCGCATTAAATTAAAGGTGGGCCAGGTACTTGTCACAGTAGAGTCCACAGATAACCCGCCGACCACCATAACGACTGTCAAAAAGTACAAAACCCAAGGGACACTGATTCCCACTACCATGGCCTTGACTGCTTTTTCAGGGTGCTGCAGGAACGCGACCAGTGTCATGATCACCTCACAACCAGTGAAAACAAGGACAGTCGACTTTAGCCCCTTAATTACTGGAAGCATACCTTCACTTAAAACGGGACGCAGATGGTCAATTTCAAAGACCCTTAGGCTAAGGACAAAACAGAGGAGCAGAAAGAAGAGACTGATCGGGAGTACAATCTGGTATAATCGCGCGATGGCATTAATGCCTCCAAAAACCAGATAACTTCCCACCCAGATGAATGGAATCACAATCGCCCATATGGGTGTCCCTTCAAGCAGAAAATATATCGTCACTTCAGCTAAAACGCGAATCTCAAAGCCGGCGATGATTAGATAATATATAATTAATAACAGACTTAAAAATCCTCCCGGAATGATACCCACGATTTTTCTGGAGTATTGATACACGGTGTTTCCGGGAAACTGCTGGCTTAATTTCACCATTAGCAAGACCACCAATATGACAATACATCCGCCGATCAGGACAGAGAGCCATGCATCAGGAGTCTTTACTGTTTCACTTACACCTCTCGGTAGTGTCAAAATCCCTGCGCCCAATACCGTATTGGTCAGGAATACTGACGCCTGTTTGGATGTGATCTTATCATCAGAGCGTCTAAACACCATAATTCCTCCTTCCTCCGGATACTATGATCTGCGCTTGTTTTGCTGAGTTTTCATCATCACGGGTCTTCGCTTCATCAGAGTCAAAGGAGCTCGAATAAACAGATCCTTCCAGTCGCTTAGACGAATAGGGGAGAAGGGAGTAATATACGGTACCCCAAAGCTCTTCAGTTTCGTCATATGGATACAAATTAGCAGAAAGAATAAAACCGTACCGAACATGCCCAGAATGGCTGCAAAGAACATTCCGGCGAAACGCAAAAGACGCAAGGTAATACCCGCACTATAAGACGGTATCGAAAACGAAGAAATGGCAGTGACCGAAACCACAATCACAAGGAATGGGCTAACAATGCCCGCATTTACAGCAGCGTCGCCGATGACCAAGCCTCCCACAATGCCCATCGCAGGGCCAATGGGTTTAGGCAATCGTATGCCGGCTTCCCGCAGGATTTCGATAGAGATTTCCAGAATCATAACTTCTATGACAGATGGAAAAGGGACACCTTGACGGGTTTCAATGATACTAATGACCAGCTTGGTCGGAATCAAACCGGGATGAAAAGATATAAAAGAGATATATAAAGCAGGACCCATAAGCGCTATAAAGGCTCCGAAAAATCGTAACACGCGTAAAAGTGTCCCTGGAATCCAGCGCTCATAATAGTCCTCGGGAGATTGAAGCAGCATACTGAAGGTTACCGGAACAATGAGCGCAAAGGGGGTACCATCAAGCAGAATAGCTACTCTTCCTTCCAACAAAGCACTCATGACACGGTCGGGGCGCTCAGTGTTGTGAGCCTGCTGGAATGGACTTAAATAATTGTCTTCAATAAGTTGTTCCACATAACCGGATTCAGGTAAAAAATCCATGTCTATTTTTGAAATTCTGTGGTTCACTTCTTGAAGGAGCTCCGGATTCACAATATCCTTGATGTACGCGATAACCAGATCTTTTTTGATTCTGCTTCCAACCTGGAATTTCTTTATTTCCAGACTTTTATTTAAGCCTTGACGTCTAAGCATCGAAGTGTTTTCACTTAATACTTCCGTAAAGCCGATTCTGGGACCCCGAAGTAATGCTTCAGAGGTCGGTTCATTCACTGATCGAACAGAACCGTTAGGGGACCCGACCAGGAGTGCTTCCTTCATTCCTTCAATTATTAATACGGTATGGCCTAAAAGGGTTAACTCGTGCAGATTCTCCATATCTGCAACTTCACTAATTTGCGTAAGTGGCATCAAGCTTTCTTTTATAAAAGATTTACTTATACGTTCCGACTGCTCCTGTTGGCCCTCAAACATCAATACCTGCAATACCTGCTTGTTTATAAGCTCCTCATCCTGCATACCTTCTATGAAGATTAACACGGACCGTGCATGAAATTTCTTCACCATAAACTCACGAAAATGCACATCACTATTCTCGCCTATCGCCTCTTGGATGGATTTCAAGTCGGCATCATAGTCCCCCGTAATTTTGGAGCCTGTTTCCTGCTGCTGATCAGCGTGGTCTTTGTCATCCTTAGGACAGTCAGCAGGTTGTTTGGAATGCGCTCCCTTACTGCCTACAAGTGAATATATCGAGGTGTTTATATAATAAACCAATAACGGAAAAATCAACGCGAGGCCGGCCTGAAATAATGTAACCCAGCTTGGAATATAAGGTACTATTTTAGACCACATGATGATAACCCCCAAATGATTCAATTCATTTTATTTCCCCGTGCAATAGCAGGTTGTCCATAAAGTATTCCTTGTAAAGGATTTATTTACTCATTAAACTGTTTGATGACTTGCTATCTCCTCATACTTTGCGGAAACCTCGTTCTACGCTACTTCGTCAGTTGACATTAATAGTAAGACTATGTTAATCTCCAATTAGGAAAACGATTACTCAAAATAACTATTTGAGGGAAATAATATGAAAAAAAATCAGGTGTCAATAAAAGACATTGCCAGATTGAGCGGGGTTTCTGTAGCAACGGTTTCCCGTGTTATTAACGAGAATGGTCGCTTCTCTGAGGAAACACGACAGAAGGTTAATGAAGTAATCCAAAAGTATCAATACGAGACCAATAGTATCGCCAAAAGCCTGCGGATGAGTAAATCGCAGACGATTGGCGTTTTAGTGCCGGATATTAATAATGAATTTTTTTCGGTCATTGTACAAAAAACGGAGAGTTTCTTTTTCAAACAAGGGTACTCTACCATTATATGTAATACTGCCAAAGATGCGGAGAAGGAACGAGAATATCTGAAAACTTTGGATGGGAAAATGGTAGATGGCCTGATCTGTATTTCGGGACAGGAGGAGCTTTCCGCAGAATTGCTTAAACGGCCCATTCCCATTGTATGCATTGACCGTCGGCCGAAGATTAATACGAATGTAGCTTTTATCGAGTCCAATCATTATGAGGGTGGATTTCTGGCGACAGAGGAGCTGATTAACAAAGGCTGCAAGGATATTTTACTGCTGACCAAGCAAAACAATCTTTCCTCTGTTAATGAGCGTCTATACGGCTACAAAGATGCTCTGCAAAAGCATGGACTATCTCCATCTGAGGACCACTTGGTTGCAGTTCGTAATGATGGGCCTACTTTGGAAGCCGCACAGGCTGCTATTGAGCGCGTCTTGGAAAAAAAACTCCGCTTTGACGGCATTTTTGCTACCAATGACTGGCTAGCTCTGGGCGGATTGCTGGCGTTACAGAAACACGGAGTACAGGTTCCCGGTGAAGTCAAAATAGTAGGTTTTGATAATGATACAATTTCCAAATACTGCAATCCACCGTTGACTACAATTGAACAGGATAAAGAAACACTTGCAGATAAAGCCTGCAATACGCTGCTTCGTATGCTGAGTGGAGAAAGGCTGGAACAGGAGCAGCATTATTCCGTCCCGGTACGCTTGATACAACGCAGTACCACCTGATTTCGTGTTCAGATAACATCTTGGATTAGCCACGGGAGAGGTAACGTAAGGTATGTTCTATCTCACATAGTGTAAGATGGTTCTACCACGTTATTCTTTTCCCGTGCAAGATCCGACAAAAAAATGTTTGACAACAGTATCATTAAATGATACTTTAATTACGTCGAATGTAATCGTTTACTCAAACGAGTACAGAAATCAATAATACGTGAAAGAAAGCAACACGTGATGGATTTCAATCCATAACTGTTATTATTATTTTTAATGGGTAAACGTTATCTCAACTATTTTTCTCGTTGCCAAAGGGCATAAAAAACAATCTAATGAGTTTTGTGGGAATTGTAAATTATATTATGTCGTTTGAGTAATCGTTTACTCAATTTCTTGAAAAGGGTGATTATTAATGAGTATGCTATTATGTCCTTCTATGATGTGCGCCAATTTCAGGTCATTGGAACATGAAGTAAACGCACTGGAAGAAGCGAATGTGGATATTTATCACATTGATATTATGGATGGTAGATTTGTCCCCAACTTTGGAATGGGGCTTCAGGATTTGGAGTATATCCGTAAGCAAACCCAAAAAACAGTAGATGTACATTTGATGATTGACAACCCTTCTGCCTATATTGATTTATTTGCTGATAAGGGTGCAGATATCATTTACTTTCATCCGGAGTCTGATATGCATCCGACGCGCACAATTGATCGAATTGTTGGAAGAGGGGTAAAAGCAGGAATTGCCCTTAATCCGGGAACGGCTATTGCTGCGGTGGAACCTTTGCTTGGCATGGTCGACTATGTGCTGGTCATGACTGTAAATCCGGGTTTTGCAGGTCAGAAATATTTACCTTTTGTGAATGACAAGATTCAAGCACTGCAAGCATTTAAACATGAAAAGGGATTGAATTATACAATCGTGGTAGATGGGGCTATCTCCGAAGAGAAGATCAACGAATTGACACACTACGGCGTTGAAGGATTCGTTTTGGGGACATCCTCTTTGTTTGGTAAAGAAGAATCCTACAAAACCATCATTAACAGATTAAAAAATATCTAATTTGGGGAGGAATAGAGCCATGAAAATTGCCATCGGGAGTGACCATGTGGCTGTAGAGCTGAAAGCGATTATTTCGGCTTACGTTCGTGAGTTGGGTCATGAGGTCATTGACTACGGGCCGGAAAATTCGGAAAGAACCGATTATCCGAAGTATGGAAAAATCGTTGCAGAGGCTGTTGCTGGGTTGCAGGCTGATGCAGGTATTCTCATTTGCGACACAGGCGTGGGCATATCCATCTCGGCCAACAAAGTGAAGGGAATTCGTGCCGTAGTATGCAGTGAGCCTTATTCGGCACAGTTGTCCAAGCAGCATAATAATACGAATATTCTTGCATTTGGTGCGCGTGTCGTGGGAAGTGAATTGGCGAAAATGATTGTAAAATCATGGCTGGAGGCTGAATTTGAAGGTGGCCGCCATGGCGACCGCATAAAAATGATTTCAGATATTGAAGAACAGCATTTGTGCTGATATAGAAGGGTTCATAAAACATAAATGATTTGGAGGAGATTACATTGGCTAAAAGATTAATCGCGAGCACGAAAACGGATATTTTGAAATTTAGCGCAGCAGATCTAAAAGAGTCCATTCTGGCTTCTGAAGGGCGCGTCATTATGGGACAACATCTTGTAATGATAAACACCGGTTTGGTTGATGGTGTCACCAATGCGGAAATCCAGGCTGCCTACGGCGCAGATATGGTTATGCTGAACGGCTTTGATATGATCAAAGAAGAATCCAATATCGGATTGCGTGAAATGAAGCATGGCAAGCTGGCTGAGAAGCCGTACAGCCTGAAGCAAATCAAGGAATGGGCCGGTGTTCCGCTTGGTATTTATTTTGAGTGTCCAAGCCCTGATGCACAGGTTGCGGGAGAGCAATATGTAGAGGCCAAAGAAGGCAGAGTCGCTTCCAGAGAGAACTTCCTGCGCGCCCTGGAGATCGGAGCCGATTTTATCGTATTGGGAGGCAACCCTTCCGCGGGTACAACCTTTGAACGGATCATTGAGGCTACCAAACTGGCAAAAGAAACGCTGGGAGACAAAATCTTGATCTGCGCCGGAAAATGGGAAGACGGCACCATCGAGAAAGTACTGGGTGATCCGCTGAGCGAGAGACCTTCCAATGATATTATCAAGGATTTGATCGATTCGGGTACTGACGTTATTACGTTGCCTGCTCCTGGCTCCAGACACGGCATTACAGTGGAGCATGTTAGACAGTGCGTAGAGTTTGTCCATTCGTATAAACCGGGAACTCTTGCTCTTTCTTTCCTGAACAGCTCAGTTGAAGGGGCAGATGTTCAAACGATCGCCTGGATCGCACTCATGATGAAGCAGACGGGTGCAGATATCCATGCTATTGGAGATGGTGGTTATGCAGGAACACCTCTTCCCGAGAACGTGTACCAGCTTGCATTATCCATTAAAGGACGCAGACATACAATCAAGAGAATGGTAGGGAGAAGTCGGTAACGATTGACCCGCGTAATTTAAAGACTCTATATCCTTTTCGTACTCCTTAGAGTGCGCGTAGAGTCTTTGGATTACTATCATTTATGTAAACGTTTACTTTCATAAAAATATGCCAAATGAGGATAAAAGGAGCGAGCAGCATGTCCAATGAAAAACTGGCAAAAGACATTTTAGCATCCGTTGGCGGAGAAGAGAATGTCTCTAGCTTGGTGCATTGTGCCACTCGGCTGAGATTTAAATTAAAAAACAGGGATCAGGCCGACAAGAACAAAACACAAAATATTCCCGGAGTGATTACAGTTGTTGAAAACGGTGGACAATATCAAGTGGTTATTGGGAATACGGTAGGTGATGTATTTAAAGAAATTTCCCAAATCAGCAGTATTGGTGACAATGCTATCCAAGACCAGTCCTCCACGTCTGAAGGTAATTGGTTTAACAAAACGGTAGACATTATTTCGGGTATTTTCACACCATTTTTGGGAGCACTGGCGGCTTCCGGGATTTTGAAAGGGCTTTTATTAATGCTTGCCTCGTTGGGATGGCTCACCAAAACAGGTGGTGTCTATTCGATCTGGTTCGCTGCCGCAGACAGTATCTTTTATTTCCTGCCGCTGGCGATTGCAGTCACTTCTTCGAGAAAGTTTGGAGCAAATACGTTTGTAGCGCTTGCAGTAGCGGGAGCTCTGGTATACCCGAATATTATTACTTTGTATAACGATAAAGCGGATATTACTTTCTTCAATATTCCTGTTGTTCTTATGAGTTATACTTCTTCGGTTATTCCAGTGATTATCGCGGTTTGGTTACTATCGATTCTGGAGAAATTCCTGAATAGGGTTATTCATGATAGCGTGAAAAATTTTATAACGCCACTTATCTGTCTTATGGTCATTGTTCCCTTGACTCTGATCGCGGTTGGACCGATTGGAATATATGCGAGCTTGGGACTGGCTAAGGGTTACACTTTCTTATATAATTTGAGTCCGATTGTAGCAGGAATCATTTTGGGTGCTGGGTGGCAGCTGCTGGTAGTTATGGGTCTTCACTGGGCGTTTGTACCTATTATGTACAATAACATTGCGGTATACGGTTATGATACCATGAAACCATTAATGGCACCTTCTAACTTTGCACAAGCAGGTGCGGCACTGGGTGTATTCCTTAAAACTAGAAATCCAAAAGTTAAAGCGATTGCAGGCCCTGCGGCAATAACCGGTTTGTTCGGCATCACGGAACCGATCATCTACGGGATTAGTATCCGCTACAAAAAACCGTTCGTATGGGCTATTATCGGGGGTGCTATCGCCGGGGCGATCACGGGTGCTTCGGGTTCCGTGGCCATTGCTCCAGGTATACCGGGCTTGGCATCCCTGCCGATTTTCTTCGGCATAGGATTCGCCGGATTCGTAATTGCCATTACAGTAGCTTATGTATTCACAGCTATTACCACGTATTTCTTTGGATTTAATGATTCCATGGAAAAAGAGATGATTGCAGTCCATGAAGAGAAGAAAGAAGTTGAAACCCCAGCTCCTGCGCTGACGAATGAGAACATTTCCAGCCCGCTGACGGGTGTTGTCAAACCTTTATCCGAGATATCTGATGAAGTATTCTCCACAGGAGCCATGGGTAAAGGCGTTGCTATTGTGCCAGAGGACGGCAAGCTGCTTTCGCCATTCAACGGAACTATAGCTAATGCCTTCCGCACAGGCCATGCGATTGGCATTGTATCGGATGGAGGAACGGAGATCCTGGTCCACATCGGTATGGACACCGTCAAATTGAAAGGACAGCATTTTAAAACGCATATCTCAGAAGGGGATCGGGTTACCAAAGGTCAACTGCTAGTCGAGTTCGATATTGAGGAGATTAAAGCTCTGGGCTATGATATGACTACACCGATTATTGTGACCAATACAGCCGAATACTCTGATGTTAAGGTGCTGGGAAACAACCGAGTGTACACGGGAGATTCATTGCTGGAGGTCAAGCTATGAATACAATGGAAAGACTAAATCAAGTCAATGCACCTCAGGTCATTCAAGAGGTAATGAGTGAAGCGTTCCGCCCGTATGGGAGGCTGATGACTCATTTCAATACGATAGAGCTTATCAAGTATGCAAAAGAAACCACTATCGTTCCCAATCAGGGAAATCATTATGTACCCTCGGTTGCAGAACTCGAAGCCTTTGGTGTAATTCATCGCATTCAAGATGAGGTGTATGGCCAACTCCCGATTCAGGCTGGCTTTTGTGCAGGGCAGAATACAGGACTAACAGGGCTGGAATATCATCAGGGCAGCGAGGTGGTGATTGCTGCGACGGACTGTATCCACCTTGTCGGCAAAGTACAGGACATTGAAAATAATACCTATGATAGCGAAAATGTTCAAGCTTTTTTCCAGCCTAAAAACACAGTAGTTGAGCTATATTCAACGACACTTCATTATGCTCCTTGCAAGGTTGACAGTGAAGGGTATTTGACGATGGTGATCCTCCCGGCAGGAACGAATATGCCGCTTGAAATAAGTGGGGACCATCAGGGAAACCCATTGCTTACGAAGAAAAATAAATTTCTCATGGTTCACGGCTCGCAGACGGAAAAAATTGCAGCCGGGGTTCACCCCGGACTGCACGGCAAGTTGATGAATATTTCATCAATTTGAGTCAAAGTCAATAATTCATAAAGCAAAGAAACCGCTTCTGGAGCAAGTTGAATGGTAGTTCCATTCTTCCAGAGGACGGTTTCTTTGTCGATTAATCTATAAAATATATAATGTGGAGTGCCATAGAAGTTAAGCTGTTCTGTAGAAAGGATTGCTGCGCGATTAATTAACGGATAGGGATATCCCTTGTACTTTGACGTTTATCATGCCAATGGATAGGCCCGTATATTTCTCAATGGCTTCCCGAACATTCTTCTGTAATTCTCTGCCTACATCGTACATTCTTGTTCCGTAATGAACAACAATGCTTAAATCGACATCCAGTCCTGATTCTGTCACATGAAGTTCAATGCCATTTTGCAGGCTTTTCCCACTTAACTTATTAGTGATTCCTTCGACGACTCCTGTTGACATCGATGCAATTCCCATTGTTGCCGTTGCTGTCTTGCCAATGATTTTAGAAATAGCGTCTTTGGAAATCGCAATACTCCCTAGTACGTTTTGAACTAACATTTAGATTCCTCCTCGCGTGGTTCGCCTCTTCATAATCCAGTGTGATCATTAATCAGTTGCTTTGAATCCATGGTAAAAAGTATTTATTACCAGTGCCGCTGCAGAATTTTTCGCAATATTGCCGTTCCTTACTTGCTGCCATGTTAGAAATAGCAGCGAGTAGAGGACATTCATGATCCAATTTTTATCGATATGCGGAAGAAAATAACCTTTTTGTTGCAATATTTCAATTACATGTAAGATGGGTTCCCTTAGCTTCTGATCCGCTCCTTCAATTTCCTTGTTGAAGTTGACGGATGCATCATGAGCAAGAAAATAAATTTTATCTCCTAACGGAATAAGTGCCTCAATCAACTCTGGAATGTAATTTTCATAGTTTTCCTCGTCCAAGGAAATCCCTTTCATGGTTTCACTTACGACTTCGATGGCCCGAAATCCCAGATAAATCATCAGTTGCTCTCTGCTTTCAACATATCGATGCAATGTGGCAATACCAATTCCTGCATAATCGGCAATCTCATTCATGGAGGCGTTTGGCTTTTCAATAAGTAGCATGGTAGCTACATCCAAAAGGCTGTTAAGCCTCACTTGCTTGATCGTTGTCATGTCTTTCTTCATTGGAACTCCTTATTTATTTGATATCATATATTATTAATTGATAGTTTTTTGTATCATTTAATTGAATTTTAAATCAAATATTGAGAAGAGTCAAATAGGAGCATCCACTTTTCAAAAATCGTCATTATAACTCAATTTCAATTTCAATTTCGGTTTCAGTTTCTTACCTTTATCCCTTGAATTTGAATAGGGAAATCCCTAAACATTTATAATTTGAACTACATTGTGACTGTGATCACATATAGCTCTATCTGCTGCATTAGAATAGAAGCATAAGCAATATTCATAAGAACGTAGGAAATCTTGTCGAATGAATGGAGGACCGGTACATGACAAACGGTAAACAAAAGCTTGTTGTGATTGGAAACGGTATGGCCGGCATCAATACGGTCGAGCAAATTTTAAAATTAACGGATAAATATGAAATTACGGTTCTTGGAAATGAGCCACATCCGAACTATAACAGGATCATGCTTTCTTATGTTCTGGAAGGTAGTAAAACTATTGAGGACATCATACTGAACGATTTGCAATGGTACGAGGATCAAGGGATTTCTTTATATACAGGGAAAACGGTGCGGAGCATCGACGGAGAAAGAAAGAGGATTCACACTGAGGACGGACTTGAAATTGATTACGATGTAGCTTTGGTGGCTACTGGCTCTCAATCGTTTATTTTGCCTATTCCGGGAAAAGAATTACCAGGCGTCATCGGTTTTCGAGATATCGCCGATTGCTCGGCAATGCTTGAGGCGGCGAAAACTTATAAAAAGGCAGCAGTCATTGGTGGAGGGCTGTTGGGACTGGAAGCGGCTAAAGGCTTGGTCAATCTCGGCATGGACGTAACGGTCATTCATTTGATGGAGGATCTGATGGAACGTCAGCTGGACCGGGAAGCCTCTGCGATGCTGAAAGCAGAACTAGAACGCCAGGGAATCAAGTTTGCTATGCAAATGCAAACTTCGGAGGTGTACGGTCAAGATCGGGTACAAGGATTGCGGTTTTCAGACGGAAGCGAGCTGGAAGCGGATTTGGTCGTTATGGCCGTCGGGATCAAGCCTAATATTCAGGTAGCTGTGCAAAGTGGTATGGAAACGAACCGTGGTATTGTAGTCGATGATTTGATGAGAACCTCTGTGCCGGATGTATATGCTGTAGGGGAATGTGTTGAACACCGCGGAACCTGTTACGGCTTGGTAGCTCCGCTGTTTGAACAGGGGAGTGTAATTGCCAAACATTTGGCAGGTGCGGATACTGAAGGTTATATGGGATCGGTGGTTTCCACCAAGCTCAAAATTTCAGGGGTGGATGTTTTCTCGGCTGGTGAATTCATAACCCAGCCTGAACATACGGTGATTGTGGCAAAGGATGAGTGGAAGCGCACGTACAAAAAAGTGCTGCTTCGTGAAAATAAGATTGTTGGAACTGTACTGTTTGGCGATGTGAGCGAATCTGCTAGTCTTCAAAAATATGTGCGTCAGCAAACGTTGATGACGGATGAGATATATGGACAGATCATGGGTACCGGATGCAGTAAAGACGGGGCTAAGACCTTATCCGCCGAGATCATGGCAGATGATGAAATTGTCTGTGGCTGCAACGGTGTGACCAAAAAGGCGATTGTCGATGCGATCAATGAAAATGGACTGACCACAGTCGACGAAATTAAGGCATGTACCGGTGCCACACGTTCCTGTGGGGGGTGCAAGCCAGTCGTTGAACAAATTCTTCAGTATGTTCTTGGAGACAGCTTCAAGACGACAGCCAAGCAAGGAATATGTGGCTGCACAACATTGAGCCGGGACGAGATTGTAGCGGCTATTAAAACCAAGGGTCTTACAACGACGCGTGAAGTCATGAATGTGCTTGGTTGGCATAATGATGAAGGATGTTCCAAATGCCGCCCGGCGCTGAATTATTACTTGGGTATGATTAACCCGGATACCTATGAAAATGAGGAAGATTCCCGTTTCGTCAACGAGCGGTTGCACGCGAACATTCAAAAAGATGGAACGTTTACAGTTGTTCCAAGAATGTACGGCGGTGTAACAACTCCAGAGGATTTGAAGAAAATAGCTGATGTTTCTCTTAAATACAACGTTAAAGTTGTTAAAGTAACAGGAGGACAGCGGCTAGATTTGATTGGTGTCCGTAAAGAGGATTTGCCTAAAGTATGGGAAGAACTCGATATGCCGTCGGGATATGCCTACGCCAAATCTCTTCGTACAGTTAAAACCTGTGTTGGATCACAATTTTGCCGTTTTGGCACACAGGATTCTATGGGAATGGGAGAGTTGCTGGAACGGAAATTTGAAAGATTGGATTTTCCGGCAAAATTTAAATTAGCGGTCAACGGGTGTCCCCGCAACTGTGCGGAATCGTGTACGAAGGATATCGGGATTGTAGGCAATGATGGAGGCTGGGAGATTTTTATCGGTGGAAACGGCGGTATAAAAGCGCGGTTGGCTGATTCGCTCTGTAAAGTGAAGACGGACGATGAATTAATTGATATTGTGGGAAGCGTGATGCAACTGTACCGGGAAACAGGCCAATATCTGGAACGTACTTCGGAATGGGTCGAACGGACCGGCCTTGAAGAGATACGGAAGGCTGTCGTTCACGATGTAGATCATCGCAAAGCTTTAGTAGAACGGATCGAATTTGCACTGCAGCAGGTTGAAGACCCGTGGAAAAAGATCATCAACGATGCCGATTCGCGCAAAAATTTATTTGAAGTAGTTACACCGTCTGTTCTGTGAATGCTTTTTAAATAATGCCTAAAGAAGGGAGCAATCAAGCGAATGATCAAGCATGCTGAGTGGCTTATCGTCGGTAACAGTAAGGATTTCCCAAATAGAATTGGGCGGACGATCCGGTTGGATGATAACGAAATCGCAGTTTTCCGCACTTCGGAGAACAAGCTTTACGCTGTTGAAAATTCCAGCCCGCATCCTAAAGGGGGGCCGCTTACCGAAGCGATGGTATCTGGTCATTACATTTATGATCCGCTATGTGATTGGAAGATTGATTTGGAGACGGGTATCGTTCAAGAGCCTGATCACGGACAAATTAAAACATTCACCATTCGGGAAGATGGAGAAGAAGTGAAAATATCACTTTAATGCAAATAAGAAAAGGCTCGGCAGGAACAAGTCCTGCTGAGCCCTTTTCGTCTTGGATCAGGTAATGGTAATGCCTGCGCTCGCATAACCCACAACGGTATTCACAAGAGAAATTCCCGTAGCAGTCGCGGAAAAGACCAGGAGCAGACGAGTTTGTGCAGTTACCGGTATTGCTAATCCTGTTGTGATACCACTGGAAATTGTACCCAGGGCAACGATGCCTGTAAGTGGTGGTGCCAGAGTAACTGCGGCTCCAGGTACCGCTGTAAAGGTATTGTTAGGTGTAGGCGAACTGAACAACTGGGCAGTAATCGTTGAGGATGAACTTACTAGAGCAAGCGCAGCCGTTGTACTAAAATATCCGGCAATCGATGTAATGACGCCATCCCGTGGAACGGAGAAAGCAAAGTTGATCAGTGGACCGACAAGCGTACCTGTCAGGTCTATGGTTCCACCCACAAGGCTAATGCCTGTTGCCGAGCTTCCGAAGCCGATTAGACTGGTAGTGCCCACCAAGCCGCCAGCAATGGTTGTCAAAGTCGCAGGTCCGCCAGAAGCAAACGGAATGATCGCTCCCGAACCCGTGGCCCCGGTAGCTCCGACGGCTCCAACGGCGCCATCTGCGCCCGTAGCGCCTGTGGCTCCGGTAGCACCCCCGGCGGGTCCTGCCGCGCCAGTAGCTCCAGCAGCCCCTACTGGCCCAGCGGCGCCGATAGGTCCAGCGGCGCCGATAGGTCCGGCAGCACCGACAGGCCCGGCAGCACCAACAGGCCCGGCAGGTCCAACAGGACCCACAGCTCCTTGTGGTCCTGCCGCACCCACAGGTCCTGGTCCACCGACAGGACCTGGCGCACCGCCCGGCCCAACAGGTCCGGCAGGCCCTTGTGGCCCGGGTGTGCCTGACGTGCCTCCCAATGCAATACTGATAGCCGTTTCGGCGCTTCTGATTGCACTGATCAAACTGTCTTTAAGGGCAGGATCAAGGGGTTCCTGCAAAATAATAGACAATAAGACTTCCAGCAGTTGTTGCAGTGTCGTTCCAACACCGATCGGGGAGAAAGGAGTGGCTTCCGACGCCACGATAGCCAGTTCCAACGCCGCTAATAAATCTGTCTTAGCCGAGCCTCTAAGTCTCAATTTATTTGCGAGAGCTAATAACCGATGTAAAATCTGTTGCAATGAAGTTACATTAGCCGCAGACGGGTTTGCGAAAACGAGCGGGATGATGGCGACTAATTCCTGAATCAGTTTGAGAAGTTCTTCCTTTTCTCTACTAATTTTAGGTGGTTTGCAGTCCTCGTCTTTTTTTGAAGCGCCACTGAACCTGAACGGTTTTCTGTGTTTCATGTTCAAATATCTCCTCCTTCACATTTCTCCCTACTGTAGAGGTGACAGGTGGATCATCGCCCCGTTTCGCAGATATAACAGTATATTTTCTGAAGCGAAAAGGGTGAATCACCACACAAGAATTATTATTGGAGGCTTGTACATAAGCTTTAATATCGATTTTCTGTATTTCCAAACCGTGCTTCACCTATTGAAATAGCAAGCCCTTCTAATATAGCGCTCTGAATTGCACTATCCGAGTTCGTCTTGAACAAAATATTCACGTCACCAAACTGCTCGGTAAAGTCTCTGATAAACATATCTATATAGTCCTCCTTATATAAAACAAAGGAATAGGCTCTCATTTCCTCAGGGGTAATAGATTTCTGTGAAGCCAGTGGAGAGTTCCTTCCGGCAACAACCATCATTTTGCCTTGGTAGAGGGTATCGAAGGGCCGAGCCTCCTGCTGTAGTAAATCCTCGGGAAGAGCGTTCATGCCCAGATTAATTTTACCTTGCCGCACCAGTTGAAGGGTCTTTAGAGAGTCTTGTTGCGTGACCTCAATGTGAACTTCCGGATGCTCCTTTTTTAGCGAGACAATAACGTTGACCAGTGTCGCCATTTCCCCAGGTATAGTGCCCAAACGCAGAAAACCACTTAAGGCGTGCTTGCGGTTTTCTGATTCCAGCAGCATTTCTTGAATGATTTTTGTTGCTTCAAAAAGCTTTCTTAATGAATAGCTGGCCTTCTTCCGTGGAGGTTGTACCGGATCTTGAACGGATGAACAGCTTGAGTCCAAGTTCTTTTTCGAGAGCGGTTATAGCCTGACTGATGGCGGATTGAAGCGCATCAGGCGCATAAGCTTCCTGACTCCGTGTCTCTTGAGGAAGGAGCCCTTATTGAGCCAGCTGCTGTGTGTATATCATTCACAAACAAAGCGCGGTCTCCGAATAACTCGGAAACCGCGCTGTTTTGCTTATACTCCACTAATATATCTAAATCCATTGGGTACTTAATCAGTCTTATTTGAAAATACGTTCCAGCAGTTCAGCCATTTCGCCTCGGCTGATAGCTGCTTTGGGTTGGAGCGTTCCATCAGGATAGCCGCTGATCCATCCAGAGGATACAGCTGCTTTGAATGCTGTGGAAGCCCAGGAAGCGATCTGCTGCTCATCCTTATAGGATTGCAATGTGACCGTGCTTGTGGCAGATGCCTTATCCGCCATCGCATGTGAGAATATCACCATTGCCTGTTCACGGGTAAGACTCTCATCGGGGCCGAATGTCTGAGCATTTAACCCTTCGATCCATCCCTTACGATGAGCGGCATCTACGGCTGATGCAGCCCAGTGCCCTTTCATATCTGTAAATGAGGCAGGTATACTCTCATCTCCATTGGTCCCCAACGCTCTGGTCAGTATGGATACAAATTCTGCACGGCTTACTGCACGCTCCGGACGCATCTTGCCATCTTTGTAGCCTTGTAGCCAGCCTTTGTCTGCCAGCGATTGCAAGGATTTCGCCGCCCAATGGCCCTGGATATCCGACCATACCGTAGCTGCACCTTGCGAATCCGCTGAATTTGTTGTGCCGTCCTGCACGTTTGTATTATCGGATGAAGATTTTGTATCGGTAGAAACTGCAATCGCAAAGGTACTAAACCGGGTCGTATCGAAACCCACAGCCGATAGGTTCCCTTTTGAATCCCTCACAGCCGTACCTTTCAGAATCTCATGCTCTCCATTGTCATGAATAACGAGAATAGAAAACTGGGGTTCCTTGCCCTGCAATTCACGGATGGACTCGGCATCCAGCGGCAGAACGATGTGCGATGTACTACCTGTAACGTTAGCCTTGATTTCCACAGCCGTGCCAATCAGCTTCAGGCTGGATTGTTGTCCGGCCCAATCTCGGATCTGCTGTGTACGCTGTGCATCTGCCCGCTGGAATGACAATGCAACGTCCTGCTGACCCGAGAACATACGGGTTAAGGCATCACTGGATAGCATCAGTGTTCCATATTGGGATATGACCGCGGCCCCGACTTTATCCCATTTATTCAGCGAAGAATAGGGAAGAACAACACGGCTGGTATCCTTTTCCTGCTCTAGTTGAATATCTGCGTAAGCCTTGCCTTCCATGCGGGCCTGAGTGATTTGTCCGTCCAGAAATGCCACAGAAGGAGTATAGATGATGATGGCTTTTCCCTGTTCAGAAAATCCGGGTTGCAGTTGTATAAGAGAGTTGTTGTAGTCCTCGTCTCGGTCTTTTTTATTAGAATTGCCCGTGTCTACAATGACCTTAGCAGGAACGGTTACTTCTATTTGTTGTGTCAGGGCGTGAGAACCGTCGCTTACCTTGGTGACCTCCAGTATTACAGCAACCGTCGTTTTGGTTGCTGCCGGGAAGATAGCTCCATCTGTACGGATAATATCCGGCTGGCTGCTACTGCTGAGGATCAGGCGGAAGCCCTCAGGTACAGCAGGCAGCTTGAGCAGGGTATCATTTGCAGCAGGCGTTGTTAGGCTTGAGATGGAATCGGCTACACGTTGGGCAGTTAGTCCTTGGGCATACACCAATCTGGAAGGAGCGCTCTCCATGCCATTCACGATCTGTAGCACGTAGTAGCTGATACCCTCAGGAACAGGCGTAAATATATATTTCCCTTCTCCCGAAGCGGTCCCTTCCGCAATAAGCTCCTGCTGGGCATTGTACAGCTCAAGCCGTGCGCCTGGCCAAGCGCCTGTAACGATCACCGAGGCGGTAGCGTCATTGCCTGCTGCGGCTTCAATAGCACGGGGCAGCACGTTTATGCGACGTTCGGCTGGCTCAGCCGACCAACCTGAGTTATCGTTATACGCATAGTTCAATACGTAGACACCGGGCACATTCGTATCCACGTTGCCGATGCCTGACAGATCCGGTACCAAAACATTGCCGTACACACTGTCCAGCACGCTGGCTCCCGGATCGGTGAAGCTGCTGCCAGCTTCCAGAATGATCGGGTTGTTGCCGTTCAAACGTACATAGGGTGTATTCGGCAACGCCTTCAATACCGTGATCATGAATGATCTTTGTACGGAGGCTGAACCTTTGGATATAGTGGCCTTTAATTGTACATTCACATCACCGTCTATAAACCTCGGCCGATTTACTTGACCCGTACTGCTGAGAACATCCGGTTGATCCGAAGACCAATCAATACGTGTGTCGAATGCTCCTGCATCGGGCAGAGTAATTGAATCCTTAATCCCCTGCGGGTATTCCAGTTTCAGGGTATTTGCTGCCAAATTTACTGCTTCATCAGCACTTACGGGCAGTGCGGGCACGAGCAGGCTGAATGTTTTTCGAAGTTCAACTCCGCCTCTTGTCAGAACAGCTTCCAGTGTAATGGTTTGATCGCCCTGTACATAGCTCGGGAACGTGACCTGACCGTTGTGATCCAGGAACTCGGGGTGATTCGAAGTCCATGACACCTGAACGCCGTTCAAGCCTTCTTTCGGCAAATATATGTCCCTGGTTACGGTGGTTACAGGTACATCAAGTGCCTTGTAAGCTGCGTTTACAGCTTCAATATCGTTCATCGGCAGACTGAGCACATGTGCAGTGAAATTCTTTGTTTTCGTTAAGCCTTCGAGATGCAGGACAGCCGTCAGGGTAACATCTGTATCTCCATCAATATAGGAGGGTCTGCTAAGTGTTCCATCTGGTGCGATAACAAGTGGATTGGCAGAGGACCATTCGATCTGGACACCACCATAGCCGGACAGAGGAAGAGACAAATTTTCTTTCACCGCAGACAAATCGCCCAGTGACAGGCTATCTGCTGCCTGATCCAGTGTATTTTGTGCAGCTACCTTCAATACGGTAACGTCAAAAGTTTGGGTATCCGAAGCGGTTCCCTTTGTAATCGTCGCGGTCAGCTTTACTTTCCGATCACCCGAATCGTAGCGCGGGCGTGTGACAGCCCCCTCATTGGTGATGACATCAGGGGTATCTGAACTCCAGCTTACCGTTGTATCGTTCAATCCAGTCAGTGGCAGTGTCAGTCGTTGTGATACCGTAGCAGCCGAATCTCCTGATGCAAAGCCAGGAGCCAGTGCAGCTTTGGCCTGTGCAACATAATCGGCATCGGTCAGAATATTCACCGTGACCTCTACGGGAGCACTTTCCCCCTTAACATTCACAGCCTGAAGGCTGTAAAGAGCTGCACCGGGAGGTAATGACGAAGAATCTGTGAATTGGGTTAAGGGTCCTGTATACAACAGGGTGACACCATTTCGGATGACCTTGTATGAAGTCGCATAAGGAACAGCATCCCAGCTTAATTCCACCGTATTTCCATTTTTGGTTCCTGTAAAATGACCAGGAGCCTGTGGAACGGGTAAGCGCTCCCCATAAGCTTCAAATTCCATGACAGAAGCCCATTGGTTGTTTCTTGCATTTCCTTGATCAATATACAGACGCAAGTATCGTGCAGTCACCGGGGAAATACTTCGGCTAAAATGAGCGTCAGCGTTATTTTGAACAGTATCGGAAGTAACCCAATTCGCTCCATCACTGCTCGTTTGCAGTCGGAAACTGTAAGGATCGCGCTGATCCTGCCATCCATTAATGATTCCCATACCTGCTACACCGTAGCGATCCACGATATACCAGTCTCCCAGATTTACCTGAATCCATTTTTCGCCGTTGCTGGCTTGATACCAGCGGCTTGTCGGCTCATAGGAGCCGTCCACTGCTCTGGCGGGTTCATAGGGCTGGCTGTAGCCGCTTGATGTTACGGGTTTGTTAAGCACTACATTTTCCATACCAGCAGCACGGGCTTCATTCGTCCCTATGAGCAGAACCGCACCGCCGATAATGGGCAGCAGTGGAATCAGCAAACGATAGGGTTTTATTTTGTTGCGTGTGAAGTTATTGTCTTTGAGCAAGCTATCACCTCTTCTTCAGAAAAATAGCATAGTGCTTTGCACACTTATTATTCGCGAGTTGGGAACATACCTTGAGTTGCAATGTAGTAGTCCACATTCGGCACCGGGGAAGCCCCGCGCAAATCTGGCAAAGCAAAGGTGTTTACTCCATTGCCACCGAAATTAGTTCCCAGCAGAGAAAACAACGCTGTATTCTGCTGAATACTCAAGATCTGACCTTCGCATTTTAACCATCCCCTGGGAGCGAAAGTGTAAGGATACATCGTAATTTCTCCGAGGTAAGGCATATCTGCTGCTTGTGCCTGTTTGGGGCTTATTGCAGTTCCTCCTACCAAAATGACCGCTAACAAACTCAACACAGCGGCTTTCTTCCAAAGATGATTCTTCATACCTACAACCCCTTTTCAAATTCGAATAATAGACAACGAATTCAACAAATTCGTGACATTAGTCATGGAATGAAATGATACTATCATGAATTTGGGCTTTTTACATCGCTAGACACCTATCAAATACACCATTTTATTCCTTTTATTAGGCAAGAATTTTATCGCACTAACTAAGTATCTCTTTGAAGGAATATCCCTTTGTTATGTCTCGAATGTGCATCTGATGGTGAGGTGCGGATCAATGCTCATGCATTTTTTTTCTAATCCCGGTAAATATATATACAAATCGGATGTAGGCGAAGGGGGAAGGGACATGTGGCAGGCAATTGTAACTCATATGCCCAAATGGACAGTGTTAGTACAGGCTATCTTTTTGTCCATTGTACCTTTACTCATCTTGTTGGCGGTTCGACAAATTAAAACGGTCGACGGCAGAGAAAGCAGACGCAAGGAACGAATAGAGCTGCTTGAAGAACGCGACCTTGCAGAGCAAGATGCTCGCGATCCTTCTGAAAGCAAGGATCCGAATGTTAGTAAGAATGAGGACGAAAGCTATTCTGAGGATTATGAGGCGAATGTAACGAAGATGAGACAAGCCATAATGGATATGGCGGATGTTAATCAAAAGTCTATTTTTCTGGATCATTTACAGGTCAGGGTAAGTCTGTTTTGTGTAGATGGCTTAACGGACAAGACCAGCATGGACCAAAATATAATCAAGCCACTGCTGGATTGGGGAAGCTCAGACCAAGAGGAAGAAATACCGCAAGGCGATGCACTCCGGGATATGGTTATCCGTCAAGTTATGCTTGTAGTGGAGACAGAGCATACGCAGGATGTGAAATATTCTTTGCAGAAGGTTTTGTTCGGCTCTATCGTACTCTTGATCGAGGGTACTTCAGGTGTACTTATTCTGGGTTCATCCAAGGGTAAAACTCGCGGAGTGGAGGAACCATTATCAGAATCGGTATTGCGAGGTCCACGGATTGGCTTCACAGAGGTACTCAGCGATAATACAGCCTTATTGCGCAGACACGGAGAAAGTACCGAACTGGCCATGCATTCCTTCAAAGTCGGCAAGAGGGTGCAAAAGCAGCTCATGGTTGTCTATTTCAGGGACATTGCTAATTCTGAGCTTGTAGAGGAGGTAAAACGGCGGATCAAAACCATTGATGTGGATGAAGTCATGGAGTCAGGCTATGTAGAGCAGCTCATTGAGGACAATTTTCTCAGTCCTTTTATGCAAATTCAAAATACGGAGAGACCTGACAGGGTGATGGCTGCTCTGTTGGAGGGACGTGTGGCTGTGCTGCTGGATGGTACTCCTTTCGCCCTCCTAATGCCTGTAACCTACGATATGATGCTCCAGTCGCCTGAGGATTACTATGAGCGATGGCTATCGGGTTCCCTGATTCGGTTGCTGCGTTTTATGGCAACGGGCATTTCCCTGTTCGCACCGGCCCTCTACATTTCCTTTATTTCGTTTCATCCCGGGCTTATTCCCACCAAGCTGGTTATTTCTATCGTCAGCGCAAGACAAGGTGTACCCTTTTCTACATTGATCGAGGCTCTGATTATGGAAACCTCCATTGAAATTCTGCGTGAAGCAGGATTGCGTCTGCCCAAGCCTATAGGGCCTGCTATGGGTATTGTCGGCGGTCTGATTATTGGACAGGCTGCGGTTAATGCCGGAATTGTAAGTCCCATTTTAGTCATTGTTGTGGCAGTTACAGCGATCTCTTCGTTTGCCACACCTGTGTACAGTTCCGGGATTTCGATGCGTATGCTTCGCTTTGCGGGGATGTTTGTTGCAGCCATATTCGGTTTGTATGGTGTAATTCTGTTTTTCCTGCTGCTGGTTATCCATATGGCTAAGTTAAAAAGCTTTGGATTGTCTTATCTTAGTTTGACATCTCCGCGTTCGTTGAGGGACTGGAAGGATTACATGATTCGGGCGCCGTTACATTTTATGAAACGCAGACCCCGTCTGCTAAATCCCAAACAACCCAAGCGGAAAGGCTAGTTATTTAGGAAAGGAGGGAGCCACAACGATATGAAAAAACTGGGGGAGGATAAACTTACAACGTTGCAGACGACAGGGATTCTTGTCGGCTTTACCATGGCATCAGGTCTGCTTACGCTTCCTCGGGTGGCAGTTGAGGCTTCCAAGACTCCTGATGCATGGATCTCCGTGATCTTGGGAGGATGCATAGCTTTTCTGGCTGGCTGGATTATCGTGAAGTTAAGTCAGACCTTTCCCCAAAAAACCTTTTACCAGTATGTACAGCAGATTACGGGGAAAGCGATCGGCAAAATCATTGGTATGCTAGTCGTGATTTATTTTGTAGCCTTGTGTGCATTTGAAATTCGCTCTGTGGAAGAAGTAACATCGTTTTTTCTGCTTGAGGGAACGCCCGCATGGGCTATTTCAGCACCGTTTATGTGGGTGTCGCTATATTTGTGCATGGGCCGTATAGGAGCAATAGGTAAAGTATGCCAGATTATTTTACCCATTACAGCGTTTATCTTTTTGATCATCTGCCTGCTGAGCTTAAATATTTTTGAACTGAACAATTTGCGCCCCGTATTGTCGGAGGGGGTCATGCCAGTCCTCAAAGCCATCAAGTCTACAAGCCTTACGTTTACAGGTAGTGAGTGTCTGCTCATCATTATTTGTTGTATGGAGAAGCCCGAGAAAGCAATGAAGGTGATCGGTTCGGGCTTCGGGATCACGGTGCTGTTTTATACGACGGCTGTGGTCATGTGTATCGGTGCTTTTTCGGTGGAAGGTGTGGTGACTCGGACGTGGCCGTTTCTGGACCTGGCCCGCAGCTTTGAAGTGGATTATCTCGTATTTGAACGCTTCGAGTCCCTGTTGCTGTCCATCTGGATCATGCAGATTTTTGCTACGTTCAGCATTGGCTTGTACTGTGGTGTGCTTGGCCTCTCCCAAATTTTTAATACATCGTATACCAAAATACTGTTTATTGTACTCACGATTGTCTACGTCATCTCCCGGATTCCCAAAAATATTAACGAGGTGTTTTCGTTAGGCACGATGATCGGTGACGCGGCTATCCTTTTATATGGATTGTTACCCTTGCTGCTGCTGCTTATTTCACGCTGGAGGAGACTCCGATGATGAAGAATTTCCGCATCGTTTTTTTCGGAATAGCCTTTCTCCTAACATGCTGTATGCTGACAGGGTGCTGGAGCAGTAGACCTGTGGAGGATCTGAATCTGGAGACGGGCATTGCGTTGGATGTAGGGCAAGTATCCCCGCAGGAAGCGTATATTGAACAGGAAGGAGGATACTATCGGAAGAAAAATTTAATTAAAGGAACCTTTCAATTTCTGCTCCCTGAAAGAGGTAAAGGTTCTGGAGGTCCCCCTGCACAAAGTAAAACCTTTTACAACATGACTGAAACGGGGGATTCTCTTCTTGAGATGCTGCGTGAAGTTTCATTACGCTCCAATCGTCCTGCCATCGGATTTCATTTGAAAACGATCATTATCAGTTCCAGTCTGCTACAAAAGCTCCCTATGTACGAGCTGCTGGACTTTTTTGCAGGGGATAATGATATCAGGCCGAGCGTTCAACTGCTAATTAGTACAGAAAAAGCAGGTGATGCGCTTGAGGAAAAAGTCCCCGGAGAGACACCTGCCTTTATATTGAAAGATGTCTTTGTCAACCGTAAACGGAATGCACGTATGATCAAGCCTATGTCCCTGGTTAAAGTCATTGGGCCGATGAAGGCCCACACTAGCTTTTTATTACCCAATGTGATTACCGGGGAGAAAGAAGTCAAGCTTGCAGGTGCGGGAGTCATTCAGGGGAAGACGCAAAAATACATCGGCTTTCTAAACGAGTCTGAGGTAGAAGGTTTGATGTGGTTGAAAGGTGAAGTGGATGGAGGTACCCTAAAAAGCAAGGACCCTAAAGTCGGGAAAATTATCGTATATGAGATCGAATCTGTCAAAAGCCATACCAAGGCTACGGTTCATGGCAACGACATCTCTTTTCACGTTCACATGAGAGCGACAGGGCGTATTTCGGAAAACCTCAATCCGGGTCAGGATTTTTCAAAAAAAAATCTACTCTCACGAGAAGAGAACATCTTGCAGGAAGAAGCCAATACAATAGCCGAAAAAACGTTGGCGAAAATGCATAAGCTGCGGGTGGAAATTGGAGGTTTCGGAGAAGCCCTGCGGATTCAGCATCCCAAAGTGTGGCGCAAGGTCAAAAAAGATTGGGACAAGACCTTTAGTTCCATTCCAGTACGCTTCAGCACGGATATTCAAATTGAGGATTATGCGTCTTCCAATACTACGGCAGACTAAAAGCATCATTTGGAATGGTTACCAAAAAACCTTCAACACCATCTACGTGGTGTTAAAGGTTTTTTATATTTCATAACTCTTTTTCATATTGGAGCCTAATCAAACAACGGGAGCGTTTCTTCCAACCAGGTAATATAGCTTTCCTCCCGATTGATAGCACGACTCAGCACCAGATAATGTCCGAATTGTTCAGAGCCGGGAGATTGAAGGTTTTCGTCCAGCAGTCGGAGTGCGGTCTTACTTTCGTATAAATACTCCAGCTTTTCTTTACGTTTGGCAATCTGGTCCTCGAACAATCGTTTGTTTTCTTCCTTCGAGATCGCTGCTGAAAAATACAGCATAAGCATAAATTCATCCTTTTCCGTTTCCGGTAAATCTTTGGGACTCAGCAGCCATTCGGTCAGCTCCCGGGTTCCCTTGGGCGTGATGCAGTACAGCTTCTTTTCCAGCTTGGCTCCTGTAATCGAGGTGCGATATTCGATTAACTCCTCTTCGGTCAGCCTTTTGAGCTCAGGATAGATCTGACTGTGCTTGGCGCTCCAAAATTGCCCGATTTCCTTCTTGAATTGGCTCGTAATATCGTAGCCGCTCATTTCCTCTTTGTGAATTAGGCCCAGAATGGCATATTTTAATGTACGTTTCAACGTAGCTCTCCTCGCAATGCAGTATTTGACATTAGTATACCACAGTGCTACAATTTATATGTAATAAAAAACATGTTTAAGTTTACATGTTTAAAATTCAATACTTATTATTTTCAGCATGATGTTCAATTCATGAAAACTCATAATACAGAAAGAAGGATGCAAGATGGACAAGTTTATCGGCAGTCACATGATTTACACCTACGAGAATGGTTGGGAATACGAAATATATATTAAAAATGAAGATACGATTGATTACCGCATTCATAGCGGCATGGTAGGCGGACGTTGGGTACGCGACCAGAAGGTGAATCTGGTAAAGCTGGTGGAGAATGTGTACAAAGTATCGTGGACCGAACCAACAGGCACTGACGTTTCCCTAAACTTTATGCCAGAGGAAAAACGGATGCACGGCATTATTTTCTTCCCTAAATGGGTTCATGAGCATCCCGAAATCACTGTACGCTATCAGAACGATTTTATTCCACTGATGGAAGAATCACGTGAAAAATACGAAACCTATCCTAAGTATGTTGTCCCTGAATTTGCAGATATTACATTCATAGAAAATGCGGGTGTAAACAACGAAAAATTGATTTCTCAAGCGCCCTACGCAGGAATGACAGACGATATTCGTGCAGGTAAGCTGCAAGCATAATCAAACATTTGCTGATGGGTGTAAAGCCTGGGTCTGTGATAAGCAGTCTCAGGCTTTTTTGTGCTGATTGGAGAGAGGGTAGGGATTAATCTGTGAGCGGGATTTAGAATGAATAGTAGACCAGACCATGCTCGATCAGATAAGAACGGCTAATCCGTGGTTTTACGATGGGCGTTGCAGGAGAGAGACTTTGCAGGTTCACGTGGGTGGTCAGGTCGGATAAGGCGGACAGAGCCAGCTCTGCTTTGACATGTCCCCAGTTGTCAGCGTGGTGCTGAATATATTGGTGAGCCTCGGTAAAGGATAGACCCTTGAGCAAGGTGAACACGGAAGCCCATCGGACGAGGTCGAAGCTTCCTTTGATTTCAGGCAGCTCATATTCTGCCCGGCCTTGAGCGTCGTTACACGACATGGTGAGCAAGCCACAGCAGCGGTGTTGATCATGTTTAGAGTCTGGAAACTGACGATAGTCGTACTGAATGATTGCCATGGAACCAATGCGTAATTGAGTTGCTTTGGACGTTTTGGGCTGGGCAAGCGTCACGCTCATGCTAGAATGGCCTCCTTCGATTCTCCATAAATAGGGATGGGAGAATCATACGTCACAGCGGATGTAATGTAAATCACAAACAAGGGCTTAAAATAAGGATGAGTAGCGAAAACTGACTTTTAATACTCATGAAAACGGATACTTGCATCCGTTTCTTTTATTATCTTGCCGATAGTCCTTTATATTGAAAAAAAGAGGACCCCGGATATCCTTATCCCGGGGATTGTCTTTATGCTCTCTTAGATCCAAAAATCATAAAACTGATCGCGGCTAGAACCCAGACACCAATACCGCCGTAGAGCATTATCAAGCCAAAGCCGTGCACAAGCGCTGCATGGATGACGGCTCCAGACGCATCCAGAGAGGAGAGTTCTGGCAAACTCTGCTTGAGAGATACAGTATTTCCGGCGGCTATTTTTTCGGCTACAGACCGCAATTGCACTGCATTGAGAGTCCCGGAAAGGGCACCCTTCAAATAAGACAGAATACCTTCCTGCAAGATGAATCCCATCACAGCGATGTTGATGGCTAGACTGATCAATCTGGCACTCATATCTATACCAGAAGCCATGCCTGCACGGGCACTCGGAACAGAGCCGGTGGTCGTGTTGGTCACAGGCGTATTGGTTAAGCCAAGCCCAATACCAGCCAACAAGGAGCCAGGGAGCATGGTCAACCAACTGGCGTGATCGCTGCCGCTGCCATATTTCATCAAAATGAAGCCCATACCGAGGATGAACAGACCTGATGGAATGACTATGCGCGGCTGATAGCGGAGCGAAAAACGCTCTGCCAGAGGCGGAATTACCAAGGTGGGCAGCGCATAAGCCAAGAGAGACAGCCCGGCGGCTACGATTCCGTAACCCAGGCCACTCTGGAAATAGATCGGCAGATAGATCATGAACGGCCAGAAACTGAAGTTCATGCCGATGGAGCCAAGGAGAGCGCCAGAGAAATTACGTATCTTGAATACGGAAAAGTCAAACATCGGATGGGCGCTGAGCTTTTCCGCAAATAGAAAAATAATGAAACTTATTGCTACTGCAATAAGGATGCTGATGGATGCTCTGCTGGTAAAGCCGAGTTCCGGCCCTTGCGTGATAAAGTATGCAAGGCCAAAAACTGTCAACGAAAGCGTGATGATACCGATAATGTCCAGCTTTTTCACCTGCGGATCTCTGGACTCCTCTATGCCACCGAAAACAAGAATCAAAGTGAGGATGGTCAACGGAACGTGGACCAGGAAAACCCAATGCCAGTTCAGCACGGCCACGATCATGCCGCCGATGATAGGTCCAAAACCGAGGCCGATACCGAACACGATCCCCCATATGCCAAAGGCTTTGCTGCGTTCTTGTCCTTCCTGAAACCGATGCGAAAGAATTGCTATCTGGCAAATCTGCATCGCACCAGCACCTACCCCTTGAAGAAACCGGCTGATGATCAGAACCGATGTGCTTTGCGCCAAGCCGCAAATCAAGGATGTAATACCGAACAAGACGAGGCTGATAATAAAAATACGCCTCCTTCCATACCGGTCAGCCAGCGTTCCTACAGCCATCAGAACTGTGGCACATGCAATGGTGTAAGCGTTCATAATCCATTGCATATCCTTAAGATCGCCATGCAATACTTTTTCCAGAGTTGGCAGTATCACTGGCACACTGGAAATTTCGAGGCCGAACATCAATGCGGACAAACATATAGCGGCCAATGCAATTATATTTTTGCGGGAGAAGGATAGGCTCACTGAGAGGTCCCCCCAGACTTTTGTTCACGGTCTGGACATTCGGCAGCGCAACTATAATATTGCGCCTCATTAAGCGCAACTTGTACACCAGCACCAACCAGCCTTTTTTCGTCAATTGTACGATCAATAGCCTCTTCAATAGGTACTTCTAAATCTGCTACTGTTCCTACCTTATTTAAAACGTATTTACTCAAGGGCAGCCATCCTTTCTATCTTTTCATGTTTCACCTTATCGATGTGAGTTTTATTATATAATCTAAATCATTCATTTTACATAACGCAATCAATCCATTATGATGATTATACAAAGTAATTAAATGAATTTCTCATAAAAACATTAAATTTAAAGGAGAGCATTCAAAGTGGATCATGTAGACAAACAAATCCTCTTTTATCTTCAAAGTCAGGCAAGAATTTCAATGACGGAGCTAGGAAAATGCGTGGGTTTGTCCCAACCTGCTGTAACAGAACGAGTTAAACGAATGGAAGAAAAGGGGGTTATCAAGGAGTATCGCACGATCATCTCTCCTGAAAAAATAGGAAAGGATACGGCAGCCTATATATTGTTTCGGACTAGAGATTGCCATGCATTTCTTGATTTTGTCCATACATCTCCACATGTTGCCGAGTGCCACCGTATAAGCGGAGATCACAGTTATTTATTAAAAGTAGTGACCAACTCGACGCGCACCCTAGAAGAGTTTAGTAACCAGTGCGATAAGTATGGAACCTACACGAGCCTGATTGTCATGTCGTCACCGATCGATCATAGACTTCTCATTCATTCTCTGGAAGAAGCAAGTGGAGCTGCTCATTCAGAAAAAGGTTTAGAATGAAAGAAGACACCCCCGAGTATCCCCGTGGGTGTCTTCATCACGAAAATGTATAGTTAAGCTGATTAAACGGGTGTTACATCCTGAATCGCTTCTTCTTCTTTCCAAATCACGTTCTCGCGATAGTTTGATCCCCAATCGTACATCGCTCTCAGTACCGGAATCAGGCTTTCGCCATGCTCGGTCAGTGAGTATTCCACATGCGGAGGGACGACAGGATAGACCTTACGAAGAATGAGCTTATCCTCCTCCAGCTCGCGCAGTTGGTTGGTCAGCATTTTTTGCGTAATGTGGGGGATCAGCTTTTTCAGTTCACCGAACCGCTTGGTGCCTTCCAAGCCGAGATGCCATAAAATAATCAGCTTCCATTTCCCGCCGATGACGGCGAGGGTCAATTCCTTATCACAATTAATCAGCTTCAAATCAATCCGGTCTTTTACAGTAGTGATGTTCATCGACCTCCTGTCCGTAGTTACTCCAAGTATACTATTTATGGCTACTATACGCAAAAGGGGATACATTCATTTTGGAAACTAACCATACTTTTGGATACGGATGGACCGGACAGCGGCGCGTAAAGTTATGTGTACGCTTGGGAAAGCTACGACGGTTAAGAAGGAATGACGATGGTATTAAATGATTCCGGCTCCAGCTCGAAATGATGCGTAGCCTCTCCAGCGGACAGATTCAGCACACGTGATTCGTGGAACGGATTGGCAATGACCACTACCGTTTGTCCGTCAGCATTGCGGAAAGCAACGGCATTTCCCGTCCATGATCCATGAAGTCCAATGCGTCTCGCACCTGGCAATACAAAATGAGAAAAGTGCTTCATCACGTAATATTCCGGGTTCAGGGTACGCTTACGATCCGCCGGATCAACGGTGATCATCGAATTTTGCTCCCATCCCCATGTGCTCTTGCCTTTCGGCTCCAAAACCATGTTCCAGTAAATATAAGCATTCACGCCATTGGTGAAGTAGTGCTGGTACAGGTTATATACATATTTGGCGTAGTCCCACGAATTTTCTCCGTTCCCGCACTCATTTTCTGTCTGCATGTAACGAAGCTCGGGATAGCTGGCTACGGTGCGCTGGATGGCGTTTTTGCCTGCCCACTGATAGCCCACGCCTTTAATATATTTGTAGGCTTCCGGGTCACTCAGCACGGTATGGGCATATTCATCGAATCCGGTCGAAGTCTTCTTCATTAATTCTTCCCACGGATCGGGGGCGTTAATGGTACCCAGCCAAATTTCTGTATCTAGTCCGTGTTCCTCGAAGGCAGGGCCTAAATAGTCGCGAATAAATTCACGCAGCTGTTCTCCGGTCCATACACAGGAAGGGAATTTTTGATCGGCAATGACTTCATTTTGAACATGGACCTGATGAATCGTAATGCCTGCCTCACGGTAAGCCTGCACAAATTTGACGAAGTATAATGCATACGCTTTCAAAATATCCTTTTCCCAGCGCAATGTGCCGTAATTGTAAGCCTTGGGCGATTTCATCCATGTCGGCGGGCTCCAGGGTGAAGCGAACAGCTTCAAGTCCGGGTTAAGTTGTAATGCTTCCCGAATGAAAGGAATGAGATACTGCTGATCACGCTCAATGGAAAAGTGCTTCATCTCCAAGTCGCCGTCCGTTTCATTGTGGCTGTACCATTCCAGCGCGTAGTCACTGGCTCCAATAGGGAGTCGGCAAATCGTGAATTTGTGTTCGCCCTCCGGGTGGAAGAGAGAGTGAAGCACCTGCTCCCGTTCGTCGTTCTCCAAATGATTCAAGGCTATATAGCCGAGTTCATTAAAACAGCCGCCAAAGCCTTCGACGAGCTGATACGATTCGCCCGTAATGGTCAGGTTGGCATGCTCTTGGGTTTCGCTAGGATGATGAGATTGGGAATGCCAAGCTTTTGCTTTGGAAGTGGAAAACCACTGAATGGTCTGATTGGTCATGTATTACCCTCCTGTGAGCGCTTTTTGTATCTCTTCTTATTATAGGGTAGGATCATAGGAGATGAGATGGTCTGAGCCAAGACAAATTTGCCCTAATCCAAGCTGGATTCTAATAGAAGTGCCAAGAACACATAAAGAACACATGTCTTTGGTACGCTGATGTCCTAGAATGACCGAAAGAGGGAAGTCGATTGAATAAAAGGGTTCTTCTCGTGGAGGATGAAATTCGTATCCGTGAAGTCATTGCGGATTATTTTAAACAGAATAATTGGGAAGTCTATGAAGCAGGCAATGGAAAAGATGCACTAATCTGGTTCGATTCGGTGCAGCCCGATCTGATTATACTCGATATTATGATGCCGGAGCTGGATGGTTGGGAGGTATGCCGTCAGGTTCGCAGCCGTTCCGGGGTGCCGATCATTTTGCTGACCGCCAAATCCGGTGATGATGATAAAATATTGGGCTTTGAGCTGGGAGCAGATGACTACGTTACCAAGCCTTTTAGCCCCAAGGTGCTAATCGCCCGCGCGAACGCGCTGATGAAACGGGTGGAGGGCCATGTGCTGCCTGAGTCGCATGTCCTGCGGTTCGGCACGGCCATTCTCAATACGATGGCTCATCGGCTTGAGGTAGATCAGGCGGAAGTCGAGCTGACGCCCAAGGAGTATGAGCTGCTGCGGCTGCTTATACATAACAAAGGTATGGTCATTTCACGGGATGCGATACTTAGCCGGGTGTGGGGGATCGACTTTGAAGGAGACACGCGGGTCGTGGATACGCATATCAAAAAGCTGAGAAGCAAGCTGGGCCGTGAATCACGCCATATCCGGACCGTTTTTGGTACAGGCTACAGGTTTGAGGAGGAAGAATGAACAAACGGGGAGTTACCTTTAAGTTGTTCATTATGACCGTTGCATTTTTTCTTTGTTTTTACGGTATGGTGATTTTAAGTCAATTGCTGTTTTTTGAAAATTTTTATCAGCAACAGAAGATTGGACGCGTGGAAAGCCGTTTGCAAAGCTTCGGTCAAAGCTATGTCAAGGAAGCCTGGGGCTCCGATAGGGTTTCACGAGAAGCAGCCCGTTTTATGTTTCAGAATAAGAACCAGTTGGCGATTGTCACGCTGGACGGCAAAGTAAAGCTGGATGACCCGTTCCATATCAATCTCCGAAAAGCAGACGGGCAGATCGTTAAAATATCGTTGTCTCTGTTTATGAGCCAGTTCGGAGATGAGCTGAGGGCGGCCCGGATTCAGCCGGGTGACACGTTAACCGTTGAAGGTGAAGTGTTGGAAACCGACGGCATCTCTTCTGCCAATTTCATTTATCCGTCGGGCATTCAGAAGCCTGGCTCCAAACATATAGGAACGACCTCGGAAGAGACGAGCACAGAGGACAGTGTAAGGTTGTCCGGTACGGTGACAGAAATTGTGCTGCCGGATCTGAAAACCTGGAGCCAGCGGCAAGGACTGCTGTTTAGTGCGCTGGAGGAATGGTTTCCTTTGTCGCAGACCCATTTGGAGAAGCTCAAGAATTTTGAAGTGCTGGAGGAAGAGTGGACGGAGCCTTGGACGGGTGTGCGTAATGCGGTCATTGTCCATCCTGTGCGACAAAGCACCGGAGAGATCGACCTGCTGTTCACAGTGACATCGTTGCAGGAAATCAGCGAGACGAATGAAGCTCTGCGCTGGTTCTATCTGTACCTGGGCATCGGGGGCTTTGCGCTGATTTTGATTTTGTCCTTGTTCTATTCCCGAATGGTGACCCGTCCGCTCATTGCCTTGAACAATACTGCCAAACGGATGGCTAAGCTCGATTTTACAGCCCATACACCGATTCGGCAAAATGATGAGCTGGGCAGCCTGTCCTACAGCATGTATACCCTGTCCCAGAACCTGGACACCGCTTTGCGCGAGCTTCAGGAGGCTAACCAGCAACTGGTTGAGGATATGGAGCAGAAACAGAGGATGGAGGCTGTGCAGCAGGACTTTTTTGCCAACGCCTCTCATGAGCTGAAGACCCCGCTTAGTATTGTTAAAGGCTTCGCCGAAGGGCTACAGGATGGCGTTAGTGCCGGTAAGCAGGACCACTATATCAAGGTGATTGTGGAGGAAGCGGACAAAATGGAGCGGCTGGTCAAGGATATGCTGGACCTCGCCAAGCTGGAATCCGGCACCCTCAAGCTTCGCAAAACGACCTTTATACTGAGCGAGCTGGTGGAGGAAGTCGTGGACAAGCTGTTCCATCTGCTAAAGGAAAAGCATCTGGAAGCAGTCATTATCCCTGCTAATGAGCTGCCGATTCATGCCGATGCCGGATGGCTGGAGCAGGTGATTTTCAACTTCGTCATGAATGCCATAAGGCATGCTGAGGAAGGAAGCTCGATTACGATCCGTATCGAAGGCTCCGGGGAAATCAATACCTTTTCCATTGAAAATAAAGGGGAAACGATTCCCGACGATCAGCTGGAGCAAATTTGGGAACGGTTTTACCGGGCCGAGCTTTCACGCAGCCGTCAGACAGGGGGAACGGGACTGGGACTGTCGATCGTCAAACGGATTTTGGATTTGCACGATTTTCGCTATATAGCGGAGAATACCAGGGATGGCGTTCGTTTTGTCGTCATATTCGGAGGTTAAGCTATGGCAAAGGAGTCAAGCAGTATGAAATGGAATTGGTTGCCCTCACTATGCACGATGGCAAATCTGGGGGCAGGGGTACTATCCCTGTTTTACACGATTCATGAACAATATACGACCGCTTTTATTCTGATTATGGTGGCCGCTTTATGGGATGTGCTAGACGGTTTGCTGGCAAGGCTGCTGCATTGCTCCAGTGATTTTGGCAAGCAGCTCGATTCGCTGGCGGATGTGGTCTCATTTGGCGTTGCCCCTGCTTTCTTGACCTTGTTCTACCAACTGGGAGGTACACATTGGATGGGGCCGCTTGTGGCTGTTTTGTTTGTGATATGCGGTGCAGTGAGGCTGGCAAGATTCAACTTGATGGCTTTTAGTACAGGCTTCGTAGGCATGCCAATTACGGCTGCGGGTGTTATTTTGTCCTTTATGTTTTTATGGAGTGAGCATTTGCGACCCGAATTATTGCTTGGGCTCATGGTAGTGCTGTCTTTCCTGATGATTAGCCGTATTCCGTTCCCGTCCTTCAAAAAAAAACCGATCAGGAGGTAGCACCCTATGGAATGGGCTATGAGCATGATAACACAATACGGGTACATTGCTATTTTTGCACTTCTTGCTCTCGGGATTATCGGCCTTCCAGTTCCTGATGAAATTATTATGGTCTTTGTCGGCTATCTGTCCTCTATTATGGTACTGAATTATTCAATGTCTGTACTGGTCAGCTTTATGGGGGCCATGACAGGCATGATGATCAGCTACACACTGGGCAAAAAGCTGGGACAGCCTTTGGTGGATAAGCACGGCAAGTGGTTCGGGCTGACACCGAAACGGTTTGCAAGGGTGAAGGGGTGGTTTGCACGCTTCGGGCTGTGGACCATTCTGGTCGGTTATTTCATTCCGGGCGTCAGGCATGTGACAAGCTACTTGTCTGGAATTAGCGCAATGCCTGTTCGAAAATATATGCTGGTGGCAAGCGCAGGCTCTCTCGTATGGACCCTTATTTTTATCTCCATTGGTTATATTACCGGTGCAAATATACACTTTCAATAAGGTTACACCAAAAGTAATGTAGCATTTTTCATGTATTCCGCCGATAATATAATAGAGGATTTTGCAAAAATCCAATAAGCGACTTCCAATGAACAATATATAGATCGAAATGGTCTAGTTCGTCTATATATTGAACTTCGGAGCGACTGGAATCGAATTTTGCAAAATCCTGAATAAAGAAACTGTACAACCAGTGAGGGGATCTGTAGTGAACGCTTTTATGAAGCATGTTGAAAAATTACCTGGTTTTCTGCAAATGATCCTGAATATCTCGTTGTTTCTGGTCGGACTGATTTTAAGCTTCTTGCTGCTAAAAGAAACATGGTCCATCTTTTCCTATGTTTTCTTGTCTGCAGAGTCGGATAAGAATTACTACGAATTCACGGAAGAGTTGCTTGTATTCTTTTTGTATTTTGAATTCATTGCATTAATTGTTAAGTACTTTAAAACCAATTTCCATTTTCCTTTACGTTATTTCATCTATATTGGCATTACGGCTGTCATCAGGCTCATTATTGTAGATCACGATGATGCCAAGAATACATTTTGGTGGTCCATTGCCATCCTGGTCATGGTAGGTTCTCTATTGATCGCTAACAGTAAATTGTTAAAAAGAGAAAGCTGATCGTTAGGACAGATTACAAGGTTGACAGTCAAGAAGGAGAGAGGGAATAAAGACGAATGGTAAGAAATTGGATGAATCATGCGGGTGTTAGGCGGGTAGCCGTCCTTGCGATAATCATTTTGGCGTTGTTTTTATTAAGAAGCATGATGAATATTATTTTGTTAACGCTGCTGCTTACGATCCTGATCGGCAGTATATATAACGGAGTGAGCAAGCTGATCAAGCGATTCGCCAATATACCTCCGATGATCGTGCTGCTATTGGTGTATGGGCTGCTAATCCTGATTATGGTGTGGGGCGTTTACCGAATGGTGCCGCTAATCAGCGTACAGGTCAAGCAGGTGTATCTTATGATTCAGCAAGCGTATTTGCACCCTAATCTTAATCAATGGAATGAAACGATCATTGAGTTTATGGATACGTTGAATGTCCAGCGACTATTTGAGCCGGGCTTGAATGCAGTGATGAAGGTCAGTCAATTGGGAACACAACTGCTGGTCTCGATTATTTTGAGCTTATTCTTCCTGATGGAAAAATCCTATATTACACGCTTTACAGCAACGTTTGTGGATAGCAAGCTGGGTTGGTTTTTCAAGGAAGTGGGCCATTTTGGTCGTATGTTCCTGGACACGTTCGGGAAGGTGCTGGAGGCTCAACTGCTGATTTCACTGATTAACTGTATCTTGACCACGATTGCGCTCTGGATTATGGGCTTTCCTAATCTGCTGGGTCTTGCGCTCATCATATTCGTGCTGGGATTGGTCCCGGTGGCAGGTGTGTTTATCTCGCTGGCGCCGCTCGGTCTGATTGCTTTCAGTGTCGGCGGCATTCAATATGTCATTTATCTGGTTATTCTGATTGTGGTGATACATGCCATTGAAGCCTATTTCCTGAATCCGAAGCTGATGTCATCCAAAACCAATTTACCGATTTTCTTTACCTTTGTCGTCCTGATTTTCTCTGAACATCTGATTGGGATTTGGGGGTTGATTGTCGGTATCCCGCTGTTCGTCTTCTTCCTCGATCTGATCGGGGTACAGCGCAAGCAAGAGAAGGATACCTGATTTGACGAATGCCTGCGAAGCCGCAGGCATTTTTTAATTCTGGTTTATCTGTAGTACACTGAGTATAAAAGATGTTGCCAGTTAAATAAGGAAACGAGATGATAGTGGTGGATCAGAAAATCAAGGTACTGGCTATATCGGGGAGCCTTCGTCAAAAGTCCTCCAATACAGCCTTATTAAAGGCTACCATTGGGTTAGCGCCAGAGAATATGGTATTTACGATGTATAACGGATTGGGTGAGCTTCCTCATTTTAACCCGGATCTGGATGTAGAAGACGGGCCGGCTTCCGTCAAGGAGCTGCGGGAACAACTGAAAGAAGCGGATGGGGTATTGATCTGTACGCCTGAATATGGGAATGGTGTTCCAGGTACTTTGAAAAATGCATTGGATTGGATCGTTTCTTCGGGCGAATTTGTAAATAAACCTACAGCAGTTATTAGCGCGTCACCTTCTCCTATGGGTGGGAATCTGGCCCATGCCTCTCTGTTGCTCACACTGCAAATGATCAATGCCGAGATTGTGGAAAATGGAAAGGTCATTATTCCGCATATCACATTGAAGCTAAATCAGGAAGGCGTAATTACCGATTCTGAAACCAGGCAGGAGTTACATGCATTACTTCAAGGGCTTGAGCAAGCTTGCTCAAGATAGACAGTATAGAGTAAAACAAAAGCAGACCCTTCATGAACACATCATGGAAGGATCTGCTTTTTAACTTAATCAAATGTTAGATAGTATCCAATAAGCTCTCATATACCTTTAATCGGGCATATACCGTTTCAAGTATCGGATATGCATCATTACTGCCAGAAGCCAATGCAAGAAGTGAACCATGCAGGTGACTCGCTTCAATCGGAAGCTTTTTATGCATATCACGTTGCATGGATGACATCATCTCTGGTCGTAAGGACTCCATCGTTTTCAATGTATGAGCTTCCATCTCTGAATCAATCGGCATCCCTGCGTTGCGAGCAAGTGTGACCATCTCATGCAGCAGCTTTTCGTATATAGCACGTGACTCTGCCGTGGCAAGTATAGTCCCGACAGAGGTATCCATTAGTGTTGTGATTCCGCTCAAGCTGGCAACAAATATATATTTCTGCCAAACTTCACGCTGGATATCCTGACTTCGTGTGACTATGAAGCCTGCATGATCAAGATGATTCAGCAGTATTTGTGTACGCTCTGATTGCACGCCGTTCCATTCACCGAAGACGATACGGTGGAATGGACTTGTCTGAACGACAGAACCATCATGATCTAGCGTAGTTTCGATATAACAAAGTCCTCCCAGCACTTTTTCCGGACCGAATTGCTTGCGTAAAGAGTCAAAATGTTCGTAACCGTTAAGTAACGGAAGAATCATGGTATGTTCACCGATATAGGGCTCAAGATCGAATTGCAATTGGGGCAGATGATACGCTTTGACCGCAACGATAATGCAGTCGAACGGCTCGACAGCTTCACCATATGTAATAGCACGGATTGGCGTGTGAAAATTCCCATGAACACTTTTAACAATCAGACCGTTTTCTTTCAAACTAGACTTTTTGGAAGGACGTACGAAAAAGGTTACGTCTTCTCCTTTTTGAACAAGTCGTCCCCCGAAGTAGCCTCCTATCGCCCCTGCACCTACAATCAAAAATCGCATCATAGGGTCCCTCCCTTTACTTTTGCATTCCCATACAGCCGTTCTACTACGTTCTCATCTGCCTTAAAAACATGCTCTTCGCCCGGAAAAGAACGGTCCTTCACGTCCTTGACATATTGCCCTATGCTGTCGCGGATCAGAGTACCTATATCCGAATAGGTTTTTACGAACTTTTTCTCTCGGTAAGGAGCTGAGTATTGTAACATGTCATGATACACCAAAACCTGGCCATCACAGTATCTCCCCGCACCGATGCCAATGACCGGAATAGATACCTCTCGGGTAATGCTCTTCGCCACTTCCTCTGTCACCAGCTCCAATACGATGGCAAAAGCTCCCGCTTGCTCCAGGGCCCGGGCATCATTTAGAAGGCGCTCAGCGGCCTGTGAGTTTTTACCTTGAATGAAGTATCCGCCGATTTGATGCACAGACTGTGGTGTAAGTCCGATATGCCCCAGCAGTGGGACGCCGGATTGAACAATTCGCTTCACGGTGTCGCAAATTTCCATGCCCCCTTCTAGTTTCACGGCATGGGCATGTCCCTCTTGCATGAGCCTGCGCACATTAGTAAGGGCTTCTTCACTACTCACGTGGTACGTCATAAATGGCATATCCGCGACAATAAAAGTATGTTCCGCACCGCGCACGACAGACCGTGTATGATAGACCATATCGTCAATAGTGACGGGCAGTGTGGAGTTATAATTAGATAACACATTACCTACGGAATCACCGACAAGGATGATATCGATCCCGGCTTCCTCAGCCAAACGAGCAGACGGATAGTCATATGCCGTAATCATGCTTATAGGTAAACCTTCTCGTTTCATTTTATTCAATTGCAAAATATTAAGTGCTTTTGAGGTTTCCATGGTTACATTCAATCCTTTCTCTATCTATGTTTTAGATCACAAAAAAAACCTTTCAGCACATGGCCGAAAAGGTCCGAAAGGCAAAAAAAGAGTCAATTTGCGACCGTTCTTTTGTCTCGGTCCTTGCGGATCAGAGCAAAATCCAACGAGTTCACCTCCATAGGCTCACACATCTACATATTGAATTACACTAAACTGGAGTACCGTTCGAAGTTGTCGATACAGCCTCTCACGGAAGTATATCAAAATATAGGGTTCTTGCATAACTTTCTCTGCAATACGAACAGAACAAGCCCTTCCAGCTTCCTAATGGAAAGTGAAAGGGCTGTTCAGCTTGCAGATATAGTATATAAAATATAGCTAAATCTTTAGACCCGCACGAGCTCACGAACTCACGGACGGTCGATAAATTCGTACAGAAAGGATTGACCCTCCCGATAGAAACGTGGGTCGTATACGCCCAGACGCTGTCCATCGTCTACAACGACCACGAAGGGTGACCATTGCACAAGTGTTTGTGCCTTTGGATTGCTGGCAAACAGCGCATCCAGATTAGCCTGATCCTGGGATGGCAGCTCGGCTACTGTATGGAAGCCTGTCCATAGGGAGCCTTTACTCAAGGTGACTACAGAGTCCTTTTTGCTAATCACAGTGAACATACCGGGGACAAAATCGGCAGATAACGCTGCCTGCTCATAAGGCGCTTGTGTCTTTTGCTGGTGCAGAATGAGCATACCTTGGGCAGTTTGGACGGTGAAATGCAGCGCCATCAGCGCCCATACGATCCGGTAGACGGCCATCGAGGAAATTCGGGCAGAACGCCGGAAGCGGACATAGAGGAACCCCGCCAGCATCAACGCCCATAGAACAAGGTCCACAATCGGAATCGTCCCGAAGGTCACTCTCATCTGCGAGAAAGGTTCAAAATACCCCGTACCCCAAGCGTTAAACAGGTCGCTCGTATCGTGAATGAACACATCCAGCAGGGCTATTCCAAACCACCGCCAGCCGGATTGTCGGAAGAACAAGCGCACCAGCAAGGCAATAAATGCTGCCCATACGGGAACGAGGAACAGCGAATGGGTGAGTCCTCTGTGCCACATCTGGTATCGCCCTGACACATCCCACAACGTAGAAATCACATCTATATCAGGGATTTGAGAGCCAATAACGGTGGTGAATAGTAGTGCGCCCTTTTGCTTGCGCGTCATGTCCGCCTTCTTGACTGCGCCGTATAAGGCCAAGCCGAACAGTGTATGTGTAATAGTATCCATAATGAGTCTCCTTTTGGCACAGATACTCTAATTGTAGCATGGTCCTGGTGTATTTGAAGAGTGCGGAGGTGATATAATTAGGATCAAATACGACTTTAATAAGATTCATAGGATGATGACTGAGCAGAGGAGAGAAGGCTGATGTATGAGAAGGTTGTGGCATATGGTCTAAGCAAAAAAGAAGCGATAGAGGATTATCCTTTTGGTCCTGAGCCACTGGTGCTGAAGGTGGGAGGCAAAGTATTTGCTCTCTTGAGGCAAGCGAACGGCATTTGCCAAGTATCTCTGAAATGTGATCCGGTTATTGCGGAAAACCTGCGTGAGCAAAACGAGGCGATAAAGCCGGGATATCATTTAAATAAAAAGCATTGGAACACGGTAACGGTCGATTCTACTTTCCCGCTGGAGGATTTGTACAGCATGATCGACCATTCGTACGATCTGGTTTTCAAAAGCTTGACCAAAGCGCAACGTGAAGCCATTACGATGAGAATACGGGCAACCGATCTGTGAAAGGTATGTTATATGATGATTTCATCCACGGTATAAAGCTGATGGTGTCAGCTGCGAATCCCTTCATTGGGATTTGAAGCACTCTGCCTTGGGGATACCACTCCAAAAGCCACGGACATTCTCCAAGAGTCATATAGTGGGGATATCTTCGAATGGGCTTGCCGCCTTGGAGTATGAAGAGTTCTTTTGCTTTAAACTCCATTCCTCGTCAAATTTTGAGATAGTCCGTGGATCAATTAAATACATACTTCTTACTAAGATTTTTACTTGACAGAAAACACATAAAGATATATTCTTAATTTAAAGATAATTCATTTAAAAATAATATCAAGGAGTGGAACTGAACATGGGCGAATTGGTGAATATTATTCAAGAGAGAAGATCAGCTTCTAAATACATTCCTGATGTAACAATAGATCAAAAAGAACTGGAAGAGATATTTCAGCTGGTGAAGTTTGCTCCATCGGCTTTTAATTTACAGCATGCGCGCTATATCGTGGTACAGGATTCGGATGTGAAACAAAGACTGCATGATGAGGCAAGTAAACAGTATAAAATATTAACGGCTTCGGCGACCATTGTGGTACTGGGGGATACCGAGGCGTATACGAAAGTAGCTGACCTCAATGAAGGGTTTCTGAACTTGGGCGTCCTGAGCAAGCAGGAATATGACAGCACGGTGGAATCGGTAACCCAATTCTATCGCGAACGGGGACCTGTCTTCCAAAGAGAAGAAGCGATCCGCAATGCCAGCCTGTCTGCCATGCAATTCATGTTGATTGCCAAGGACAAAGGCTGGGACACTTGCCCGATGATCGGTTTTGACCCGGAGAAGGTACAGGAAGTATTGAATATTCCTGAAAACTTTGTGCCAGCTATGCTGATTACCTTGGGTAAAGAAGATGTATCTGGTCAGCGTGCACGTGGATACCGTAAGCCAGTTGGGCAATTTGTCAGCTATAACGGATTTTGAAATGTATAAATATATGATGCTACCAAAAGGAGTGATTGGAAATGTCATTGAAAACAGCAGGAATTCACCATATCACGTCCTTTGCAGCAGATCCGCAGGGCAATGTTGATTTTTACGCAGGCGTGCTTGGGTTGAGATTGATTAAAAAGACGATTAATTTTGATGCTCCTGAAGTATATCATCTATATTTTGGTAATGAAGAAGGCAGCCCGGGAACGATCATTACCTTTTTTCCGGCTCCGGGTACACGCAAGGGCAAGCTCGGAGGCGGGCAGGTAGGAATTACAACGTATGTAGTGCCGCCGGGTACTTTGGATTATTGGGAAAACCGCTTGCACAGCTTGAAGGTATCCTTCACAAAATCAGCTCGTTTCGGCGAATCATTTATTCAGTTTCAGGATAATGAAGGCTTGCGTCTTGAGCTGGTGGAGCGGGAAGAAGGCCCGACCAACACGTGGACGGCAGGCGGCGTGCCAGCGGATAAAGCGATCAAGGGCTTCGGCGGCGCAGTGCTGTTCAGTGCTAATTCCAAGCATACGCAAGGTGTGCTGGAGAACGTTCTGGGTATGACTCCCATCGGTGAAGATGTGGGTTACATCCGTTATCAGGCGACTGGTGATTTGGGCAACCTGATCGACATTCCGGTCAAAGATGTGCCGTGGGGTAACGGCGGCGCGGGTACGGTTCACCATATTGCCTGGCGTGCGCAGGACGATGCGGAACATCAGGTGTGGAATGAAACGGTTCGCCAGCATGGCTTTGGGACAAGCGGCATTGTGGATCGGCAATACTTCAATGCTGTATACTTCCGGGAGCAAGGTGGTATTTTGTTCGAGATTGCGACCGATCCACCCGGCTTTACCGTGGATGAGGAGCTGAACGAATTGGGGCACAAGCTGATGCTGCCAGAGTGGTTTGAGCCTCAGCGTTCCGTGATTGAGTCTAATCTGGTTCCCATTGAAGTTAGAGTATTGAAGCAGGATTAATCAGGATAGATCACGACACATCAGGATAAGTAAACAAAAGGTCCAATTGCGGGGTGCTTCTACCGCAATTTGGACCTTTTCGCTTTTGGATTTTTCCAGTGACATCTTGCTTTATGACATCTGTATGGGGTTATCCCTCAATGTAGGTTTTGTTCAGCCGTACTAACAGCTCCCCGAATTTTTCCTGTTCCTCATCTGTCCAGTTCTCCAGCATTTCGCAATACCGGGCTACTCTCATTTTCTTGTCTTCCAGCAACAGTTTCTTACCCAGCTCCGAGATTTCAAACAGGCTGACGCGCCCGTCCGAAGGGTCGGATAGACGGCGAATCAGTCCCTTGGTTTCCAATGCGGCCGTTTGTCTGCTGACGGTAGAAATATCGAGCAGAAACATATCTGCGAGCGTTTTTACACGAGTGGGGCCATACTCCATGAGCTGCCTCAATAGCAGATACGTGGCGCGCTCCAAAATGCCGATTTTGTGCTCAGACTGATCAATGTATACTGCGCGGCGTATAAATGTTGTTAACTCATACTCAATAAGCTCCACTGCTTTATTCCTGTGAGAATCATGAAGAGGACGGTTCATTATAAGTTCCTCCTTAATGTGGTGATTCATCGGAATATTGGATTTACAAACCCACGTTGTTAATGTACAGCATCATTCAAATTAATCCACTATACTCAACTATGCAAGGTCCGTGGAATGTACCATTTTACGGGCTCTGGTTATGGTTTGAACATTGAAAAACATCCCAGTCATTTCTAGATCATTAACAGTTCACGAATCTCCAGCTCGGTCAGTGCCGAAAGGGTTTCTTGTCCCGGTTGGATGATCTGGTCGATGAGATTTTTCTTTTTTTGCTGTAATTCATACATTTTGTCCTCTACCGTACCTTGCGTGACGAGACGAATCACCTGCACGACTTTTTTCTGGCCCATCCGGTGGGCGCGATTGGCAGCCTGTTCCTCTACAGCGGGATTCCACCACAGATCATACAAAATGACGGTATCTGCCCCGGTGAGGTTCAGGCCGGTTCCTCCTGCTTTCAGAGAAATCAGGAACAGATCGCGTTCTCCTTCATTAAAACGGCTGCACAGCTCCACACGTTCCGAAGCGGGAGTCTGCCCGTCCAGATAAAAGTAGGGCACTCCTTCCTGAGCAAGCTCACGTCCGATCATTTGAAGCATCGTCGTGAATTGTGAAAAGATGAGCATCCGCTTGCCCGAACTAAGGCATTCCGTAACGATCTCAAGCAGCTGCTCAAACTTGGCTGAGCTTCCGGTGTAGCCCTCAATGAACAAGCCCGGATGACAACAGAGCTGGCGAAGCCGGGTCAGACCCGCAAGGATCTTGATCCTGTTTTTCTGGAAGCCTTCCTCATTCAGATGCTTTAATGTCTCATGCTGGAGCTTGGCCAGATAGGCCGTATACAGCTTCTTCTGATCCGGCAGGAGCCGTGACACCTGAACGGATTCGATTTTTTCCGGCAGCTCCTTCAGGACGTCGCTCTTGAGGCGGCGCAGCAGAAATGGACGTACCCGCTTGGCGATCACATCCCGGGTGAGGTTGTGAAATGCTCTTTTTCCACCGGGAAATAGCTCGGGAAATACAACATCGAAGATGGACCACAGCTCCTCCAGTGTATTTTCCACTGGTGTTCCGGTAAGGGCAAAACGGTAACGGGCTTTCACATCCTTCACACTCTGTGCCGTTTGGGTGGCATGGTTCTTGAATGCCTGCGCCTCGTCCAAAATCAGCGTGTGGAACGATAGCTTGCCGTACAAGTCCGTATCCCGACGCAGCAGAGGATAGGAGGTGATAATGACATCATACCGTGCTGCGTCCCTAATGATTCGACTACGCTCATCCGCGTTACCGTCTGCAATGGCAACGCGGATATGGGGTGCAAACTTCTCCAGCTCATTCCGCCAGTTGTACACCAGTGACGCAGGAGACACGATGATGGCTGGAAGCTGCTGCTTACGGATTTCCGGCAGCACGGAGACGAGGAAGGTGATAGTTTGCAGCGTTTTGCCCAGTCCCATATCATCTGCCAAAATGCCCCCGAAACGGTAATGCGCCAGCGTCTTGAGCCATTGAAAGCCGTAAACCTGATAATCTCTGAGGATCGGTGCGAGTGTGTCGGGTACTGGAAAGTCGAGATGATCTGGATTGCGTATATTCTCCAGCAGTTGGCGAAACGTTTTGCCCAGCGTCAGATTCTTCCCTTGATCATGGGGATCTATTAAATACAGTCCTTGCGTAACGGGTATGCGAATTTGTGCGGCATCCAGGTCGCTTTTGCGAATTCCCGTTTCGTTCATGAACCGGATCAGTTCCTTGTATTCCTCTGTTTCCAGCGGCAGCAAAGCACCATTCGGCAAGCGGTGATATCTTCGCTTTTCCTCTAATGATTTTAGCAGCAGGCGGATTTCGGATTCCGGAATGCCTTCGATATCAAATTTAAATTCAAGCCAATCGGTGCGTTCGTCCAGCTCTACTCGTACCTTCGGGGTAGGCAGAGTATTGTTTATTTTCGATTTAACAGCACCTGTGGCATACACCTCTACCAGCTTTTCCAGCTGTGGCACCGTATGATACAGAAAATCATATTCCGCATCCTCATCTTCCATAAAATATCCACTGTCTGTTTTGGCGAAGGAGCTATGCTCCATCAGATCCAAAATCTGCTGTTCCTGCTCCCCGTCCCGTATCAGAATACGGTCATTGTCAGGCTTCCGTTCGTCGGTTTCCAGTGGGTTCACGATGATCTCCCCGTATTGGAACTCCAGTCCAGCCAGCAGCTTGTCTCTTACCCGATCCAGATATAGCTTCGCCTTCAATGGCTGCTGTGTAACCCGCTCAGATACGGAACGGGTCATATGGACACGTCCAAGTTTCATCAGCCCGGGAACAACCTTGTCCATAAAGGACTCCATCTGTTCCGCTGCAATCTGAATCTTCCGCTTGTGATGGACTTCGACCATCCGTTTTAGCTCGGACAGACGTTGCAGCGGATCATTCTTTTGCTTTACGAGCTTGCCATCGGCAATGACGATGCCGTAGCCCTCCATAATGGTTAGATCATCCAGCCCTTGAATGCTTAGCTGGTAACCCTCGGTGTCAGCCTCGGCTTTATCGAATTCGAATTGCAGCGGCAGCATGTTGTCCGACTGAGGAATACCCTCGGTTGTGTTTCCGTGAATTTCAAACTGGACGCCCTGTGCTGCTGCCAGCAAGGGGAGCAGCTTTTCCCAGGCCGCAGGTGCAATGAGCAGCATCCGTTCTCCACTCATGTGGCTGCCAGAGGACGAATACGTACCCGAGGTTTCCCGGATCATCCGCTCATTACGGCGAACTTGAACCAACTGCTGAAGAATGGCGTCATGTTCGAGTCGAAATCGGTACAACTGAGGCTCGTATGAAAAGTTTCTCGTAAACATGTAGCTGTCGCCACGATCAATGCTGTCGAGAAATGGACGGATTTTCTGGACGATATACAATCGTTTGGGCCCGACTTTCATCTCTATACCAAACATGTACTTCTGGTAACCGTAGGCAAAAGGACGGATCACAAACTGAAAATCCAGAACAGCGCGGGTATCCAGCAGGGTAGGGGTGCTGCGAAGTGGCTTCTTGCTGCTGAACAACTTTAACATACTGTCGGTCAGCTGGAGGTCACTCTGCGTGATGCCAGAGAATCGTGCGGTCCGGGCGTGATCATACTGAGCATCGGTAGCAGTATAGATTCCGTCTGCTTCGGTTCCTTCTACTGAGTCCGAGGTCATGTCCGAATGGAGTTTGGAAGCATAAGAACGCACAGACAGGCTTTTTCCGCTCAGCATTTCATGGACGTTAATAAGAACAGCGGCAATATGCTTACAATACCGTCCGGTGGTCTGAAATGTGCTACAGGTGCATTCCGCGCGGATACTGCCGTTAGGGCGGATCATAGCGGCGACGGCATAGAAGCGACTTCCTTTGATTGTAGCCTCATACACACCATCATCATGATCTATTTGCGTGAAGGCCACTCTTTTGGCCCGATAATAGGCGTCCCCGTCGTCATAAGCGGCTTGACTGCATAGCTGTCTAATGACCCGCCGGGTTAGTTCAAAGCTCATGGTTTGCAATCCTCTCCTGAGTCATTCCGTTTTCTTTTATGATAACAGAACAGGCGTGATCGTGGACACATGCGGATAGTTATTGAAATATATGGATTGTTTAATTAGTTAAATGAAACTAACCAACTAGAAATGGGCGCTATTTGGAATATTTTGATACCGAAGACTTAATGATATCTTATGTCTAAAGGCGTATTGTTTGTTTCCGTAGAGAAAAGGTACAATTATAAAAGGGATTTTGTGGATATAAGATATGATGCTTATGAAAAGGGGTGCTGATAATCAGTCACCGATATGTAAAAGGAATGATGGTGTTGATAACCCTTATTTTAATACTGGGAGGATGCCAAAAAGTGAATAAGGACGAAGATGCTGAACTGATTAGTAAAGCTAAGGCTACGGCGGTTCAATATTTGAAAGAAACTTATGGTATTGATGTAGAAATCACTTACGCAAAAAAAATGCCAACTTATGTAGCTGATAAAATTGATTTCGAGGGTAATGTAAAGGGGCACAAAGAACAGACATTTGATATCTCTGTAGATTACAATACACAAAAAACTTCCAATTTTTTGATTAGTCCAGAGTTAAAGAAAGTTTTACCAGACAAAAAGCTTAGAGGGAGTGAATAACCTTATCTTTTAATAAGCAAAGAGAGGGTTATTTCAAATGGATATTTCAACTCGTGTAAATGATAAAACTTATAAGATAATGTCAGAAATAGCATATAAAGATCGGGAACCTGGCAAAGAGGTGGAAGAACTTCCCGGCTGGAGGGTAATGGACTCCGTTAATCGTGAAGACTCAGGATTAGCGGCCACTACATTTTACAACGAAGAAACGAAACAGGCTGTCATTGCTTATCGTGGGACAGAAACGGATGATCCACAGGATTTGTATAATGATGCCACCCTAGCTCTTCCTGAAATCAATCGGAAAATTAACAATAGTTTAGATATTCATTCGGATGCCTACAACGAGAAGATGAAAGAAATGGATGATACTTTAGGATTTACGGCACTGAATAACTGGATTAGTGAAAAAGAAAAGAGCGTAGATAAGGCTTTGTTTGGTAGCTCAAATCAATTCTATCAAGCCGAAGACTATGCTAAGGATTTACAAAAGAAGTACAAAGACTATAATTTCTCGTTAACAGGACATTCGCTGGGGGGAGGAAATGCCCAGTATGTATCTGCTTATACGGGCTTGACCGCCGTTACGTTTAGCGCTCCTTCTGTCATTTCCAGTCTAACAACGGAATATCGGCATAAAGCCGAAAATGGCGACTTTGACCATCAAATTACGAACTTTTTGCATCCAGGTGATATTATTGCCAGTGGTGCCTTTGGAGGGTACGATCTTCACGTTGGATCAACGTACTATGTGGATTCTAATTATGAAACAGCGAATAACGGAGTGGGTGTTAAAGAGAAAATTGACAACACTTTAAGCGGACCTGCCTATCACAAACTCGAACATTATGATTTTGAGAACGGTTATATCTCTAATCCGCTGTACGATCCCGTAACAGGCGAACGAATCACGGAATCTCCGCGTATTCCATCTGACTTCAACCTGATGGATACGGTGGACGGCTGGCTGCATCAATTGGGGCAGACCCTAACTCAATTTCAAAAGGCAGCTCTGGTAACGGCAGCTACATCTGCTTCTGCGGGTACGATTCAGGTCATGCCGGAGCATTTACTTGCTGTAGCCGAAAAATGGAAGTCAAACGCGCAACAATGCGATGCGGATTTTCAGCGTGTGAGGGTAAGACTTTCCCGCTATATGCATACCAGTCAAAGCCGCCGATTACAACCGATTGTAACGCAGCTTGATTCCTCCATGACAGAATTCAGCCAATGGTATTTGCAACATACGAATGAATTTCTGTATTACCTTCAGCACAAGATAGAGCAATTCATCCAAGCTGACAGCGGCTCTTAACAAGGTACTGATAATGATTATATATTTTATGGTCAGTAGGATACATAGGAGGCGGACAGTAATTTGAACGGACAAATACGGGTGGAACTGGAAGAGTTATTACTTGCGGAAAAAGAGCTGACATGGCTGCTCGCTCAGCTTCGCACAGATGAACAAGCGGCGCGCGTGTTGTATGGTCGTCTGCATGAATGGAGAGGGCATTCGGCTAATGTGATCAGGGACCAGATCGAAGCTTTTTTTGCCGGGTTAGCGAACAGAATTCGTATCTTGGAGCAGCAAAAGGCAGAGTTAATTCAGTACGTTGAATTAATGAAGCGAACGGATGCTGTACACTAATTAAAGCAAGGAAGTTTTTACAAGCTGTGCAGAGCAGGATACAATGGAGGTGTAGAGAAAGGGGGCGGATGCTGTTGCAAAAAGAAGATAAAAAGGCTAATTCCAAATCCGGCTCATCCAAATGGTATCTAGGCAGTGCGGCGGCGCTGCTTCTTTTGAAAGGGAAGTCGTTGTTGGCTCTATTGAAATTCGGTAAATTCGGCGGGGCGCTGATATCTATGGCGACGACGATTGGCTTCTATGCGCTGCTGTATCCGTGGGGATTTGCGGTCGGTTTTGTGCTGCTACTGTTCGTGCATGAACTGGGGCATGTATGGGCTGCCAAGCGGAAAGGGCTTCCGGTATCGGCACCGTTGTTTATCCCTTTTCTGGGTGCGCTGATTACGATGAAACGGTATCCCTTGGATGCGCAAACAGAGGCGTATGTGGCGATGGGCGGCCCGTTACTGGGAACGGTTGGGGCTATGGCGGTATATGCGGGAGCCTATGCAACGGACAGTCCGCTATTGTATGCACTGGCGTATGTCGGTTTTTTCCTGAATCTGCTCAATCTGCTGCCAATTCACCCGCTCGACGGTGGACGAATTTCCACGGCAGTAACGCGGTGGTTGTGGCTAGTCGGCTTGGTGGGTGGAATCGTCGTCATTGTGTATTTAAAATCTCTTCTATTTTTCCTGATATGGGCGCTCTTCGCCTACGATTTGTATAAAAAATATGTTAAACGCAATAAAGGAGAGGTCAAGGTCCTATCTTCATTGCAAAAGCCGCTGGTTAACGTACAGCATCTGTATGAGCAAGGATACCCGCTACCCGGACCGGAGCATACCCGTAGACTATCCTTTAATACCTACTCGGATCTGGAAGGACAGCAATATGTGACGGTGTATATGGAAAGTCTGGATGTGGAGCAGACGCTTTTGCTGCCACAGCAGTGTCTTGTCCAGGATGTAAGGCTGAATGGTGTGGAGCATATCCCGACACCGGATGCGTATCAGCTTAAACTGCTGTGTGAGATTGACTACCTTCCGTTTGAAAATGATAAATATTACGAGGTACCCACGTCATCACGCTGGAAATTCGGGATTGGTTATTTGGGACTGGCCTTGTTCTTGATGGGGATGATGTATGTGGTGCATCAGCATATAGGGGATGTAAGGCTGTGATGTAAAAAGGCGCGGTATTCTGCTATTTTTAACCCGCGCCTTTTTGCAATTATATTGAATAAGCAGTATCTTACATTTCTATTATTTAAAATCAGAAGCTGCTACGGGTACCTTTCCTTTAATTAGGAACCACCTGTTATTTTTGTAATTTTGAATGATTCCAATATCAAAAGTGATTGAATCCACATTGTTTTCCAGAAGAATATCGTGGGATATATTGGCTTCCAACGTATACTGAACGGAGTTATCATTTGTTTTATGATGAGAGAACTTTAAATCAGACGCATACTTTCTAATGCGAGACGGAAGCAGATATTCTATTTTGGAGTTGTTATCTTGAGGAAGTATGATATCTGCCAGCAAGTGTCCGTTTTTGAATTTCAAATGAAAATTCTTAACTTCAAGAATTTGCTTCTCAAAATCATTTAAATCTTCCTCCTTGAATTTTTCGAAATAGTATTGACCAGGATTTAATCGTACAATTTTCCCATCTTCAAGAAGGGCCTCAATGGCATTAAATTCAGGAAGAAAATTGATATTTACAGTCAATTCCTTTTCATTGATCAGAGTTATTTTGACATTATCTAATACAACTTCATTATTTAATAATAAAGATGCCTTTTTAATGTTTAAACCTTCTACTCTATAGGGGAAACTAATCTTAATTTTTTGAGGACTATCATCATGAGAATTGAAAATAAAATAACTATTCTGACGTACATGTACTTGTCGTATATATTCCAATTGAGTGTTTCTAGTTTCATCTGATTTATCTATAGCTTTTTCTTGGCTAGTCTTTGTACATCCAAATAAAAAAATAGAATTAGTCAGCAGCAACATGATGATTAGAATAAAACGTAGTCTCAATATGTAGTCACCTCTTTTTGTAATTGGTAAACCCTCCTCATATCGAGGAGGGTTATGTAATCGGATTATTTTATCTGTTTAGAGTTTGGGTATCTTCTTTTTGCTCTTTATCAAATTTTTTAATGTCCTCAGAAGAATAATATGGAACACCATCCATATACAACTGATCTCCTACATTACTTTCGACTGGGGGTTTGAAATTCCCTTCTAATTCATTCTGATCTGAGGCAGCCTGTGCAGTCAACGCTGATAGATTCAGCATTAAACCCAAAATAAGGGTTGATTTGATCAATTTCTTCAAAATATTTCACTACTTTATTTTTTGTTTCGCAAATACGCAGTTTAGTTTTATTAATGACTAATAATCGCTCAGGTGAGAAACACATATTTATGCCATTCCCCATTCAGTAGTTTTCTCTGTACAAAAAATGTCGTAAGCTCTTGAACAATTAAGAGCTTACGACATTTTTTTAGAACATTTTATTCTGTAAATCTTTTAAGAAAACTTTTGTACTCCAACTGTAATTAGGTTAATCCTGCTCAGTAACCGGATTCAGCGTTTGGCGGTATTTGAGCGGACTGGTGCCGGTCCAGCGCTTGAACTGTCTGCTGAAATGGGCCAAGCTGGAGTATCCGAGCAGGGAGGCCACCTTGTTCAGCGGCAGATTGGGTTGCTGGATCAGCACTTTCGCCTCGTGCAGCTTCGTCTCAGACAGGTAGTGACGCGGCGAATAGCCGTATACCTTGCGGAATACCTCCTGTGCGTATCCGGGACTGATCCCGAGGGAGGCTGCCACATCCTCAATACGGAACGTCGGCTCGGCAGATTCATCATCCCGATAAGGCTTGAATCTGGATTGAATGGCCTCCATAATGGCTTTGGCATACTGAACGGATGAGGGCGAAAGCGTAGGCTCCATCCCGGTAGATATCATTTGCGAGAATATTCCGAACAGCTCAAACAAGGCTATTTGCATGCGAAAACGATCCGCTGTCGTATATTCTCCGTTCTCCTGCATCATGCCAATCCAGCTGTGCACGACTTTTTGCAGCTTCATGTTCGTTTCAGTACCGGCTGGAAAAAAAAGCTGATTGCTCTTAATCATCTCCTGACGGAACAACGGATCATCTATATTAAAATGGGTGCTGAAATAATACATCCCGTCTGGGGAAGCACATTGACTCACATGCTTGAATCCCGGTGGGATGATCAGAATATCGCCGACACCAACCGAATACACGTTATTTTCCATGATCGTCTCCTGACGACCCTCCAAAATCAGTACAATTTCAAAACCGATATGTGACTCTTCCGGCATACACCAGTTTGCTCTTACCCGGTGAATATGAGCGCCGAAAAACTTTACATTCCAGTCAATGATAGGAAGCCAATGGCAATTTTCGAATAGAGCTGGATCAACTTCAGGATTCAATATCATAAGATCACCTTCGATTAGGGCAAATTTTACACGGCTTAGACAATCTCATTGTACCTAACATGTAACTATAATAAAAGAGCGTTTACAAATCCTATAATATAAGCTTTTATATAAAAGAGAGTGCTTATATAAGGATTGATTGAAAACGGTTCCATTTCGGAATCAGGAAGAGCTATGTAAACAACATCAACCCGCATATGGTATGCGCTGGCTTTTGCAGGCTATATCCCGAATGTACCGCAGAGCGGACAGGTTCGCATGGCTGGCAATTACCCATAGCCGTTCAATCTCTGTCAAAACCGCATAAAAGCCACGGCATTTAAAAATAATGCGCATAGCACATGACACTCTACTACAAACATATTGGAGGACGACTTGATGAAAAAGCTGCTGTATGGTGTTGCTTATTATGATGAATATATGCCTTATGACCGTCTGGACCAAGATATTCAAATGATGAAGGATGCGGGCATCAACGTGGTTCGAATTGCCGAATCCACCTGGAGTACGCATGAACCGCAAAACGGAGTGTTTGATTTCACCTCCGTGGATCGGGTGCTGGATGCAATGCATAAGGCGGGCATTGAGGTCATTGTAGGCACGCCCACCTATGCCGTACCGACATGGCTGGTCAAGGAGCATCCTGACGTATTGGCGACAACTCCTCAGGGACCGGGGAAATACGGGGCCCGTCAGATTATGGACATTACGAACCCGGTGTACCTGTTCCATGCCGAGCGAATTATACGCAAGCTGATTGGGCGGGTGAGTCAGCATCCGGCGGTAATCGGTTTTCAGACGGATAACGAAACGAAGCATTACAACACAAGCGGGCCGAATGTACAATTGCGATTCGTTAAGCATTTGCGTGAGCAGTTTGAATCACTGGAAGAGCTGAACCGCAAATTCGGACTTGATTACTGGAGCAATCGGATCAATAGCTGGGAGGATTTCCCTTCCGTGGTTGGGACGATTAATGGAAGCTTGGGCGCAGCATTTTCCCAATTCCAGCGCAAGCTGGTCACGGATTTCCTCGCCTGGCAGGTCGCGCTCGTGAATGAATACAAGCGGGAAGATCAGTTTGTTACGCAAAACTTTGATTTTGAGTGGAGAGGCCATTCCTTCGGCATTCAGCGGGATGTGGATCATTTTGCGGCATCCCAAGCATTCGATGTGACGGGAGTGGATATTTACCATCCAACACAGGATGATTTGACCGGGATTGAAATTTCCTTCGGTGGTGATGTGGCGCGCTCCACGAAGAATAATAATTATCTGGTGCTGGAAACGGAAGCGCAGGCTTTTACCCATTGGGTTCCTTATCCGGGACAATTGCGACTGCAAGCGTTCAGTCATCTGGCTTCCGGGGCCAATATGGTGGCCTACTGGCATTGGCATTCCATCCATAATTCCTTCGAAACCTACTGGAAGGGACTGCTGAGTCATGATTTTGAACCCAATCCTGTCTATGAGGAAGCACAGACGATTGGGAAGGATTTTGCAAGATTATCCCCTCATCTGGTAAACCTGAAAAAGAAAAACAAGACAGCGATCCTCGTCAGTAACGAAGCGTTAACGTCGATTGACTGGTTCAAGTTCAATATGAATAGTCCGCTGAATTACAATGACATTGTACGTCGCTTGTATGACGAGCTGTATAAGCTGAATATCGGTACGGATATCGTTCATCCGGGTACAGAGTCATTTGACGACTATGATCTCTTGATCGTACCCGTTCTCTACTCTGCACCGAATGCGTTACTGGAAAAGCTGAATCGATATGTGGAAAACGGCGGTCATGTGGTTTACACGTTCAGAAGCGGGTTTACCGATGAGCATGTGCAGGTGAGAACTTCCCGGCAGCCGGGCGTGATTAGCGAAGCTTGCGGCATTCATTACAGCCTGTTCGTGGAGCCGAAGAATGTAACGCTCAAGGATAATCCTTTTGAAGTGGCAGCAGAGGAGAATCAGGTGGATACGTGGATGGAGCTGATTACACCGACAACTGCCGAGGTGTTGGCCTATTACGACCATCCGCATTGGGGCAAATATGCTGCAATTACGCAAAACCGCTATGGTCAGGGAACGGCGACCTACATCGGCTGTGTCGTAAGCCCGGCGGTCATTCGTGAGCTGTTCCGTTCTGTCGCGAAGCAGGCGGGAGTGTGGGGAGCGGATCAAGAAGCGTCGTATCCGATCATTGTTAAATCCGGTACGAATGAGCTGGAACGGACGGTTCGGTATTATTTTAACTATTCCGAACAAGCAGGCTCAGTTATGTATCCGCATGGAGACGGCAAGGAGCTGATCGGGGAGCAGACAGTTACTCAAGGACAAACGCTTCAATTAGAGCCTTGGAGTGTTATAATTATCGAAGAAGCGTAAATGATGAGTAATGAGCTGAAATTGACATATGAATGAAATCATATATGTGTCCTGCCGGGAATACCCGGAAAATGAGCGCCCCTGCGTATAGCGGGGCGTTTTCGCATATGGCTGAACAGAGGAGAGCATTGCTATGCCAACCCGAGTAGTCCGCTGGTTTCGGGCACTGACAGCCCCGTATCGACGCAGCATTCAACTCAAGCTGATTTTGACAATGATCGTCCTTTCTGTGCTGCCGGTTATTGCCGTCACGGCGCTGGCTGCGGAAAAAAGCAGAGCGTCGATGGAAACCGAAGTGGTGGAGACGAATATGTCCAATATGAAATGGACGGGAATCTATGTTAGTGACCAGTTAGATCGTCTGAACCATCTGATTTACAGCATTCAGATCAGCCCCGATCTGAGTGATTATTTGAATGAGCGTGAGCCGGGCAATCTTTCCAGCCAATTTAATGCACAGCGAAAAATGCTCAATACGCTGGCGAATGTATATTATTCGGCCGGGAGCCATGTGATCGGCATCCAGCTCTATTTAAAGCAGCCGCAAACGCTGTTTACCTTCAATGGTATGCAAAATGACATTACGACGGTGAACGGTATACCCCCTCAGTATGCCGAGATGTGGAAAGCGAATAAGGATTATTCGATTCGCACAAGCCACGCTGCCCCGGAACGATTTACACTGACGCGCAGTATTCGGCGTTTTGAAGATCAGAAGCAGACGGGAGCTATTTCGCTGGATGTGCTGTGGTCCCAATTCGATCAGACGCTGGGGTTGCTGGGGCGGGGAGACCAGCATCAGGTTTTTATTACAGGTTCAGATGGAAAGGTGATGTATCCGTCGCAGGTCCACCAGTCGCCTCCTGCGGAGGTACTAACAGCACTGCGTGATGTTCGGCCGGGTCCGGGAATGATCAAGACAGCCGGTAATTATGTATTTTATAATGATTTGGATGTGGTAGGGCTGCGGCTGGTCAAAATCGTACCTACTTCCTCCATTAACCACAGCGCTTTTTCGACCATGCTGTACGGTATTATTATAGGCGGGATCTCCATATTGGTTTCGATCTGCATTGCTGTTTTTATTGCCTGGCGTACTGCACGTCCGATTGTTCATTTGGCGCGTTCGGTGCAGGAACTGGATATGATCAAGGGACCTGCTGGAGAACCCAGTATACGCCCGGATGAGATTGGGTTGCTGGAAAGAAGTCTGCATGGTATGGCAGGACGAATCCGCGAGCATATCCAGACGGAATACAGTATGAATTTGCAAAAAAAGACGGCTGAGCTAAAAGCGCTCCAGGCGCAGATTCACCCCCATTTTCTGCAAAATACGCTGCAAATGATCGGAAGCATGGTATTTTCCCAAAAGCCGGAGGACACGTATGAGGTGATTCGGTCGCTGAGTGAGATGTTCCGCTATGTGGTACGGGAGCCGCAGGATATGGCCTCTTTACGCGCGGAAATTGACCATGTAGGCCACTATATGCGCATCCAACAGCGGCGGTTTCCGCAACGACTGGTGTTTCAGGTGGAGACCGATGAACAGGCGCTGGATGTTCGTCTGCCCAAGCTGTCGCTTCAGCCGTTGCTGGAAAATGCGTTTCAGCACGGTCTGGATCGTAAGGCGGGAGCATGGCGGGTGGGAATCCGGGTGGAGATTATGAAAGAAGACCTATGCATTACAGTCTGCGATAATGGTAGCGGCATGGCACCCGACAGACTGGAAGAAGTACGGGCACGGCTGGAACATGCATCGGAGGAGCCGATCTGGGCGCAGGGTAGCCATATCGGATTAAGCAATGTGGCTTCACGGATACGGATGAATTTTGGAGTGAATTACGGGGTGACGATAGACAGTGAGCCAGGAATCGGTACACGTGTCACCATCCGCATTCCATTCACATCAGCAGGGGAGGGAAATGGATGATCCGGGTATTAATTGTCGACGATGAGCCGTGGAACCGGGATATTCTAAAGACATTTGGCGCATGGGAAAGGCTTGGAATGTCGGTGGTTGGCGAGGCTGAGGACGGGGATGAGGCGTTCAGGCTGGCCGGGGAATTATCCCCGCAGATTGTGATTACCGACATGCGTATGCCGGGTGCGGACGGAGTGGAGCTGCTGCAAGCGCTGAATAACCATTTTCCCGATATGAAAATCATTGTCGTGAGCGGCTATGACGACTTCGCATATGCCAAACATGCCATTCGGTACAAGGCCGTCGATTACTTGCTGAAGCCCGTCAATCCCGTCGAGCTGAATGCGGTGCTGCTTAAATGCAAAGATGATCTGGAGGCCAAGGCAGCGGAACAGCAGCAGGAAGTGGCAGAGCTGGACTATGAGTTCTTCCACAAGCTGTCCCGGTATAAGCAACTGCTGCGGCTTTATTTTAATGAGCTGAACCGGGAAGGCGTACAAATGACATGTAAGCAGGTCTTGCAGGAGCTGGAGAGCTACGGGGAACCCGGTCCACATATGCTGGGCAGGCTGGTGCAGGAGCTTCTTTCCCAGCTTAAAGAGCTGGCAGCGTCCAACGGGCTGGATACGCCCACTGCCAAGGCTGGATTTCCGCTTTCGCAGGACACGCTATCCTCTGCGGATCGTGCGCTGGAGTTCGTGTCAGCATGTTATGTGCAGGAGCTGGAGCAGCTCATTCGGCAGCGGAAGTATAAGAACAAGCTGAATCTGGAGGAGGTGCGGTGCTATATGGACAGCCACTTTGCCGAGCCGATTACACTGGAGCAACTGGCGAAAAACTTTTTTGTCAGCAAGGAGTATATGAGCAAGGTATTCAAGCAGGAGTATGGTCAAAATGTAACGGACTATATCGTGCAGCGGAGAATGGAAAAAGCGCGCGAGTGGCTGGCAGATAAACAGATTTCGATTAGAGCGGTGGCGGAGATGGCGGGATATGAGGACGTATCGTATTTCTATCGGGTGTTTAAAAAGCACTTTGGCATGGCGCCCGGTGAAATGAGAAAGGAGCAATGATGTGGAGATGATAACAGCCGTAGTTTAAAAAAATCCAACCCAACAGGCTAATGGTGTCCAATGGCAGAAGTGACCTCCCACCCTATAATGAAAGCGTATACAAAACAAGTAGTACAAAGGAATTTAGCCTCTATGGAGCTTTAAGCGTCATCAGAGGTAAAGACGGCAGCATAGCTGCTTTGAGTAACAACGGATTTCCAGTGGGTCACAGTTATTTTCAAAATAGGGGAGGTCATTTTGCATGAAATTATGGAAAGGTGTATTGAGCACAATGCTGGTTGGCACGTTGTTGGCCGGGTGTGGAGCGAATTCTTCAGGTAGTGACAGCAGCGGTTCCGGTGGAGACGGTAAAACGGTTAATCTCAAAATGTTTATCGCACAGCCCCGTTTGAAGGAGCATTACGATAAATATATTAACGCATTCGTAGCGAAGGAAAAGAAAGATAAAAATATCGACGTTACGGTCCAATTGGAGATGCCGCCTTCCGACAATGCCGCACAAATTTTGAAGACAAGACTTGCATCCAACGATGCGCCGGATGTGTTCGCTCTGCATGCAGTGAATGAAATTCCTCCGTTTTATAAAGCGGGCTATTTGGAGGACTTGTCCGGGCAGCCATTTGTCAGCAAATTAATGGATAGCGTGAAGCCTTCGGTGACGACGAAAGACGGCAAGGTTGTGGCTGTTCCTTTGGAAACGATTTCATGGGGCTACTTGTACAATAAAAAGATATTTAAGGACCTGGACTTGAAGCCACCGGGAACGCTGACCGAAATGAAGGCTGTGGTCGAGAAGCTCAAAGCGAATAATGTGAAGCCGTTCCTGTTGTCCTACAAGGAATCCTGGATTCCACAGTTATTCGTGCCGCTGACAGCGGGTGCGATGATGAACACACAGAACAAGGATTTTATCGAACGGATGAATCAGGACAAAGGCTCTTTTTCCGAAATGAAGAGTATGTTCGATATTATTGATCTGGTGAACAGCAACGGTACAGACAAGGCGCTGGAAATTGGCGGGGATGACGGATCGGCGGCCTTTGCTGCGGGGAAAGCAGCGATGTGGATTCAAGGGCCATGGTTTGCGGAAACGATTTTAAAATCTGATCCGAAGATGGATTTTGGAGTAGCCCCACTGCCAATCAATGATGATCCGAATGCGACATTGATCAATCTGTCCACTTCGACTTCGCTGGCTGTATCCTCTACAAGCAAGAACAAGGAGGTTGCACTCGATTTTGTAAACTATGTGTTGGACGACAAGGATTCCAGCGCGTTCTATGAATCATTGAAATTCAACCCAATCTCTAAAGTGCATACGTTCAAAAGCTATCCTTGGGTCAATGATGCTACCGAGTATGTGAAAGCAGGCAAGTCGTATCAAGATCCGTCCATCCCGCAAGCGGTCAAGGATGAGGCAGGCAAATCGCTGCAATCCTATTATGCAGGCCAGCTCTCGCAGGATGACGTGATTAAGGCGCTGGATAAGGCATGGAAATCGTATAACAAAGTAAACAAGTAACGGAAACCTATAGAATTACATCAGGAGGGGGGGGACTCCATGCCCTTTAAAATCTATAAAAAATACGTGATGCTGCTGGCGTTTACCGCCCCGGCGCTGATCTTTTACGCCATCTTCCTGCTTATTCCGACGATCAGCGGCATGTACTACAGCTTTACAGACTGGAACGGATTGAATCCGAATTACAGCTTTATCGGCTTGGGAAACTTTGTCGAGGCGCTGAAGGAAGACCCGGATTTTCTCAATTCCCTCTGGTTCACGCTCAAATATGTACTGGTCATGATTGTACTGCAAAATGTGCTGGCGTTAGCTCTGGCGGTGCTGATTGAATCACGTACACGTACCAAAGGATTTTTTCGGACGATATTTTTTATGCCCAATATGATCAGTACCATTATTAGCGCATTTATGTGGACGTTCGTGTTTTCCTCCGTGCTGCCGCAGATTGCCGAAAAGACAGCTATCGCCTTTTTGGGCCAATCGTGGCTGGGCGATCCGAAGGTATCTTTCTTTTCCATCATTATTGTATCGCTCTGGAATGGTGTCGGCTATATGATGATCATTTATCTGGCTGCGCTTCAAGGTGTACCGCAAAGCTTGAAGGAGGCCGCTATTATTGACGGGGCGAACGCGTTCCAGACGTTAAGAAGTGTGACGCTGCCGATGATTACCCATGCGATTACCATCTGTTTCTTCCTGACGCTGAACGGGGCCTTCAAGGTCTACGAGGTCGTCTATGGACTGACTGGCGGAGGACCGGGGCGCAGTACGCAGGTAATTACGATGAACATTTATGAGGAGGCGTTTTCCAACAACTTCCGTTATGGTTATGCAAGCGCCAAATCCGTTATTTTGTTCGCCATCGTGCTGATCTTCACGCTGATCCAGTTACGTGTGATGAAGAAGAGGGAGGTGGAGGCATGAGTCTGAAAAAAGCCAACTCCTTGCTGATTACCCTGATCCTTTGCGTGGGCGCTGTGGTGTCCTTCTTCCCGATCTACATGGCGGTGATTAATTCCTTTAAAACGCAGGGTGAGATGTTCGCATCCTTTACGTCGCTGCCGACGAAGCTTCATTTTGAAAATTACAGTCAGGCTTTTCACCAGACTCATTTGCTGAACAGCGCCCTCAATTCCACGATCATTTCTTTTATTGGAATAGGCGGTATCGTGATCTGTTCGGCGCTGGCGGGCTACAAGCTCTCTCGTACACGGGGAAAAATGAGCAGTGCGATCTTCTTCCTGTTTGTCGCATCCATGCTGGTACCGTTCCACTCCATTATGATACCGCTTACACGGATGGCAAAGGATTTGTCTGTCCAAGGCAGTACGTATGGTTTGGCACTGATCTATATCGGTTTGGGTGTGAATATGGCGATCTTTTTGTATCACGGATTCGTTAAATCCATCCCGCGTGAGCTGGAGGAATCGGCACAGATGGATGGCTGTAATGAGTTCCAAACGTTCTTCCGGATTATATTTCCTTTGCTGCTGCCGATCACTGTCACGATTGCGATTTTGGATTTCCTGTGGATTTGGAACGACTTTTTACTTCCATTGTTGATGCTGACGGATGTGAACCACTACACCCTGATTCTTTCGACAAACATGCTGTTCGGGGAGTATAACAAGGACTGGTCGCTCATTCTGGCCGCACTTGTGCTAACTTCCATCCCGGTTATCCTGATCTATTCGTTCTTCCAAAAATTCATTATGGAGGGCATCGCGGAGGGAGCAATTAAGGGATAAAATGGAAAGCCTTCCTATCAACAAGGAAGGCTTTTTTTCTGATTCAGCTTTTTTCGCGCCAACGTTTCAATAAAAAAATAGGAAGGGTTACAAACAAAATTGCAAAGGCTACAATGATCCACCACTGAGGGTCAATGATATACAACACGACTCCGATCAGCAGGACTGTTGTTATTATGGAAATTCTCACTTTCAACATTGTTCTCTTACTCACCCTAGCTTCTAATTTTGGCAGCGTTATGAGGGCAATTGCAGCCAATGCGGCAAAAAATATGGAGGTGAATGAATTATACATAATATCAGCTCCTATAGGACTTACAATAGTTCAACGTTTTATTGTGGAGGCACGTGTAGGTTATTGACCACCCATAGGTTTAAAAAGAAACAGAGAATAAAGATTGCTAAAATGGCTCCGACAATGATTAAAATAGTTTTCTTATTCATTTTCCAAGTTAGATTCTAAAAACTCGATTCCCACAGTATCTATCATTTTAAAATCCCCCTTCAATGCACAGTAAGTACGATTATAGAGCAAAGTCAACTATCCCTCAGCCATTTTTTGAGTGACTTCTATTTTTACTCCAGCTATACAGGATGCGAACGATAACGACTGCACATCCAACAATAAGGACTGTTGTATGCCATGTCCACGCCTGTAGTCCGCTAAGGAATACAGGAGTTATACCCAAAGCGACTGCAAAAACAAGTCCTATAATGGTTACTATATCTGGGGCTTTGCTGTCCTTTCCTCTAGATCTCTTAAAGATGTTAAACAGTAAGCTGCCAGCAAGGATTAAAACAAGGACAACAAATAAATAGACATTCATTAAATCACTCCTTAGTTACTTGTAATATCGTAGTAACCGACATGTAAATTGAGGGTTACACCTCGTCCCTGGTTGTTGGCTTCGATGATAGCGGCTGGCAAAGTCGTTCCTTGTAATCCAGGCACTGCCGCCATTAAAGCAAAGACCAGAGACGATGTGGACTGTATATTTTTAGCTTATAATTAAAAATAAAAGCGTAACTGTTATCAGAGTTAGATATATACTAGAAACCAGTTTTCCCATTTCAGCTCCAAATGCTTTAGGATTTTTATATCCAATGATTAAACTGGGAATAAAGAAAATAATGGATAGAAAAAGGGTGTAGTGAAACCCAGTATTATTAACACTGTTAGACCATGCGGGCAATCCTAAAAGGGAAAGCAACTGATCCCCCAATATGTAGTTGCCAAATTCAAAAGAAACAAGCATACCAAGAAGAGATAAAAGCAGTGAAAGTGATCCCCAACCTACTTTTTTTTCGTTTTTCTTTAGAAAATTGAATATAATTAGTAAAATCGCAATGGCTTGTATGCTGTATGTCAATATTGATGAAAAAGAATGCTCCATGAAGGACCTCCTTGAAATTATTTGTCTATGTATTATATGAAGTAAAGTCTACAAACAATACTGGTGGCCCTTAAAGATGTGTTAGAAGCCACCAGTAAAAACTAATTTATTGTTACATAATGAGAGCCAGTTACACTTTCACTGTATACTGTCCCAACACCTTGAAAGAAAATAACTAAACTATATCTTCCAGAGCCCTTTGTTAGCCACTTTTTGTTGTAATAGCTATTTTTTTGTTTTATTATCTCTGCCTTTTCTCCAGCCATACAGGATGCGTCCAATAACAAGAGCAGAACCAAGCACAACGACTGTATAGTGCCAAGTCCACTCTTGTATGCCACTGAGAAAGACAGGAGTGATGCCTAACGCCAGTCCGATCACTAATCCTATAATTGTTACTACATCAGGCGCTTTACTACCTTCTCCTTGTCTTTTCTTAAAGATATTAAATAGTATGTTGCCAGCAATGATTGCAATAAAAAGGACAAGCAAATATATATTCATAAATTATGATCCTCAGTTCTTAGTTACTTGTTACTTCGAAGTATCCGGGGTGAAAATTAATAGTTACACCTCTTCCGTTATCGTTAGCCTTCAACCGATTTAGCACCACCGAAACTCCAGTAGTAAGTATCACCGATGGTACGATTGTTCCTTGCAAGCCGGGGATTGCGGCAAGAATTGCAAATACAAATGCAGAGGTGTCCCTTGTGTTTTCGATCGCTTCAATTTGGTGCTTCGTCTCAGCGTTCGTGAGAGTTAGCGCATAACCCCACCAGTACCAATTACCGTACATATTCGTACCAATCTCTTTGTAGTTAGGGTTTGTGACAAGTTCCCCATTTTTTGTTTGCAGAATCCCATTTTTAAGTTGTTCATTTACAGATTCAACAGCTTTAGAGTAGTTATCAAAGACCTTTTCGCTAACCACTTCTTTCATTACTAAACACAACCGTAACATAGATAAGGAATCATTCGTATAATTATTTTGAATAAAATGTAAAATCATACTAAGGTACCATACTACCACATTTATCCTTTCGTTTATAAAATTTCTCTCATCAAAGGCATATATTTCTATCTTTATGAAAATAAGGATTATATGTCTTGGAGGGGTGTATACTTTGAATGACGCGGCAATGAAAAGAAATTTAGATAGCCTAGGGAGAGTTGTAATCCCAGTGGAAATAAGAAATCGATTGGGTATCAACAAGAATACAGAAATGGAGTTTTTCATAACTGAAAGCGCTATTGTTATGCGTAGATCAGAAAGTGAATCATGTCTCCTATGCGGGGAAAACAAACAACTCATTCGCTTCAAAAAATCTTATGTATGTATCTACTGTGCAAATGGCCTCAAAGGGTACCCAATCCCAGAAAATCAGCTACCTTCTACATCAGAAGATATTCAAAATGTATCTGATGCACAAATGGTTAAGCTCCTGTTAGACCTCATGAAACAATATCCCGGTGCTTCCATGAAAACCTACGCGCAGCTATTGAAGATTTCACCAACTTATGTCTCTTTCCTTAAAAGTAAGACGACTGAATTAGATCCCCCTAAGTAAGACTAGGTGTTACAATAAATGGGCGAGCGACCTCACCACAAGTTTCTCGCCCAGTCGGTTGCATTTAGGCAATCGGCTTTTTTCATGTCTATAATAAGTGTATTGATATTGATTGATAAGTTCGTCCAGAACCATTGATTGTTTGAGTACACTAGCGTGACCAAAGCCATGTTTATTTTGGAGATCATACAGTTGTTGTCTAGCTACTTCTACCGCAAACACAAAAGACCTCCTATAATTAAGGAAGTCTTTTGTGTTTGACCGCTGTGATAGGACCTACAATAATTCAACTGTAAGTACGAAAAAGCATAAAGTCTAGTCCTATGGTGTTACGTTAGTAACAAGCTGAGAAATTCCTACAATAACCAAGAAAATGTAGATTAAAACAATTCCCAAAACAGAGAACCCTACAATCTTCCATACTTTCTTCTTATTCAATTCAGAACCCCCAACGGTTAGTTAATGTCTCCCGGGTACTGACCAGTAGTACCCCAAGCTTCGCCTTCAACTTTGTTACCGTTGGCTCTGAATTGAATTACGTATTCCCCTGAAGGCATCCCATTAGGGAATGAACTAAGACTAGTCCACGTTAATGTGTCTCCTTTGCCAACAGTTTTATAGATATATTCTTTCCCGTTACCCTGCAAGCTCCAAGTGAGATTTGATGTTCCTTCATTCCGAACTTTAATCTTTACATGTCCATAACCTTTTTTAACAGTTAAGTCCATCGTCGGACTTGTCCCACCAAGAACCTCATGTACCTCTTGGCCAGTTTGTTGGATAACTATACCTCTACCATCCTTCGATACTTTGATTCCCGCAGTAGGAGCAGCAGAAGCTGCCAGTGGAGCTACTGCCGTAAGAGCTAAGACACCCGTAAGAATTACTGCTGTGTTTTTCAATTTTAACATACTAACGCGTCCTTTTCTATTTTTTGTATTGCCACACAACATTAACATATATAAGGTATCATTTGTATTTTTATACTGAAAAAAATGTAAAATGATACTAAAGCATTATATTACCATATTATCCTTTATATTATAAAATTCCACTCATTCAAAGCCTATATTACTATATTTATTAAAATAAGGATCATGAAAATTGAAGGAGTGAACACATTAAGTGACGCGTTAATGGTAAGAAATTTAGACAGTTTGGGGAGAATTGTGATCCCTATAGAAATAAGAAGGCGACTTGGCATTAACACGGATACTCCAATGGAGTTTTTCACTACGAAGGATTCCATCATAATGTATTAAGTAGGTAACTTATGTACATTTTCTCAAAAATAAATCGGAGGAGTGATGTCTTCACTCAGATTATGCACTACATAAAAGGTGAGTAGTACCACCAAAGGTTACTCACCCCAATCTGCTACATTTAAACAGTCGGATTTTTTTTACGTCTATAATAAGTGTATTGATATTGATTGATAAGTTCGTCCAGAACCATGGATTGTTTGAGTACACTAGAGTGACCAAAGCCATATTTATTTTGGAGATCATGCAGTTTTTGTCTAGCTGCTTCTACATGGTGACTCAAAACGTTGTCGGTTTGCATCACAGTTCCCCCTTTGTACTCTTATTTTAGGGATTCATGTGGAAACCATCGAAAAGTATGGGTTTGGTAAAATATCACACAAAGAAAAATCCTACTCCAAGAGTACGTCCAGATTGTCGAGAAAGTCTCGACAGCCTTCTTTATGTCCAAATTATTTAATACGACACCGCCGTAGCTGAAGACCGGAAAGAGCATGGAAAAAAGCCCTGAAACCCAGAGAGGAAGTGAACGAGGAGAAAGAAATAAAAGTGAGCAAGACCGATCCAGACAGCGGATATATGATTCGGGATGGCAAACCGGAGGGCTTCTTTTATCTGGATCACCGCACGGTGGATACCAAATACAATCTCATTACCGATGTGCATGTCACGCCCGGAAATGTCCATGATTCCGTGCCTTATTTGTCGCGTTTGGACCGTCAGCAAGAACGTTTTAAATTTAAGGTCGAAGCCGTAGCCTTAGATTCGGGTTATTTAACTACACCGATTTGCCGAGGATTACAAAGCCGAAAGATTTTCGCCGTCATTGCTCACCGCAGGTTTCATCCCAAGCAAGGATTGTTTCCAAATTGGCAGTTTACCTTTGATGCTGAGCGTAATCTCTATATTTGTCCGGCGAGTCACGAATTAAATACCGGACGACAGACCGCAAGGGATACCGGCAATACGCTTCCAATTCAGAGCAGTGCAAGACCTGTCCTTTGCTAGGTCAATGTACGCAATCCCAAAACCACCGAAAGGTGGTGACCCGACATGTTTGGGAGGACAGCAAGGAATGGGTGCGGAACAACCGCCTCAGTAAATCTGGCAAGCAGTTGTATCGCAAACGAAAAGAGACAATTTGAAAAATTCATAATAGAAAACATTCATCGTTAAAAGAGCAATTCTGGCACACTTTTTTCAACGGCGTCAAACCTTTTTTTAGCTGACCGAGAAGTTATTCCGCCTATCGGCGCGGTCGAAGAAAAACCGCCATCTCACGTTGAGGAAGCGGTTCGATTCGTTATTTGCTTGTATATCTTCATCGTATTATCACGACCTTCTTTCCAACCGAGATGAAATAAGAAGTGAAAGAGCTTGAAGTTGTTGCATTTGTCTCCTATCTATTCCTGCTTGTTTTTGTTATCTGCTAATCCATCATTTATATTAAGAAGAATGCCTATTATGATAGATCCATAGAAATAAAGTGCACTAGCGTTTGGTCCTTCAAAAATATTAAAACCCATTGCCCCAAAAATCCAAGACAGTACCCATACACCAACGAAGGTGCCAATAATATAGATTGCAATCATAACTGTTCTCCCTTCAATTCATGATTATCCTTATATAATATACCCAATTAAAGGATGAAGATATGTTTGTTTCGTAATAATAAATCCTCCAACCATTCTATGAATGATTGAAGGATTTATTCGTTATGATTCTAAAAACTTTTAAATCGTAAAATTAAAGCGACCATAATAGTCAGTTTGGCCAGACCCACTAAAGGAGATAACTCCATAGCTTAACGCAATGCCTGTAGTGAATGTAGGCACGGTTCTATGTGAATATCCTACTGCAATAGCTGTATTAATCCCTTTGGATGAAGTCGCATATCTTAATTCTTGACGTCCCCAGCCACTTTGAACTGTAGTACTCCCGCCAGCTTTCATATCTACAAGCCAAGCAGTACCGCTGACTTCTTCTTTATCAACTGGACTCGAATAAGTATTCCCATCCACAGTATGTTGTCCATTTGGGGTACCTGTAGGAGTAGCATTAGACTGCCAAGCCATTGCTAAATTATCTGTGTAAAAATTAAATGGACTGCTAGGCCATCTATAAGTAGCATAAACTTGATAGACTCTTTCCCTTCCGTTGTTAGATGTGCCTGAGTACACAGCATAACCGGAAATATTAGGAGTTGCACTTGCAGCAAGCTGATTAGTAGCAACTTGGTCAGTTACTATATTTCCTTTCTCATCAGTAATGGTAACAGTAGTGTCCAATTCTTGAGCAGCTACCTTTTTGCCGTCTTTAGAAGAAATATCTCTTTTCATCTCAATTGGCAAAGTAGAAATTTCGGTTGTTTTAAATCCCATTTCTTGCAAGTGCTCATCAAGTGTACTCTCGCTAACAGATGAGGCATCGGATAATGCAGGAATAATCCCCTGATCGACTTCATTGCTTGCTTGAGCGCCCACTGACGTTAATAAACTAAAAAACATAAATAGCGACAATAATCCCGAAAACACACTTTTTTTATTCAATGTTTAATCCTCCTTGAGTTTTTTTGAAAGCTCTTACATGTTTCAAAATTATAGTAACAGGGAACAGCTTGGGCATAACGGCCAACATATCGATGTAGGACAAAAAATGAAAAATACGACACGCAGATTGCAACAGCCTTTAACAGGTTTTTCACATTATCATTTACCAATTTTCTAGTTTCTTCTTTATTCAAAAGAAGAATATCACCTTGTCTGCATTCGTATCACCATCCCTTATATTTGTTTTACTACCTTACAAACGTACCATATATAAGGAATCTTTTATATAATTTTTTTGAATAAAATGTAAATTGATACTAAAGTATCATATTACCACTTTTATCCTTTCGGTTATAAAATTTCACTATCATAAGGCATATATTACTATATTTATTAAAATAAGGATCATGAAAATTGAAGGAGTGAACACATTGAGTGACGCGTTAATGGTAAGAAATTTAGACAGTTTGGGGAGAATTGTGATCCCTATAGAAATAAGAAGGCGACTTGGTATTAACAAGGATACGCCAATGGAGTTTTTCATTACGGAGGATTCCATCATCATGTATTGAGTAGGTAACTTATATACATTTTCTTAAAAAGAAGTCTGAGGAGTAATGTCTTCACTCAGATTATATGCTATATAAAAGGCGAGTAGCGCCCCCAAAGCTTACTCGCCTAAATCCGCTGCATTCAAACAGTCGGTTTTTTTCCATGTCTATAATAAGTGTATTGATATTGATTGATAAGTTCGTCCAGAACCATGGATTGTTTGAGTACACTAGAGTGACCAAAGCCATATTTATTTTGGAGATCATGCAGTTTTTGTCTAGCTGCTTCTACATGGTGACTCAAAATGTTGTCGGTTTGCATCACAGTTCCCCCTTTGTACTCTTATTTTAGGGATTCATGTGGAAACCATTGAAAAGTATATGTTTGGTAAGCGTTCTATATATTCCAAAGAGAAAAGACGTACTCTAAGAGTACGTCCCTTAATTCACTTTATCTAAAATGGGTTACATTTCGCCGTGATGATTCGGTTGATAACTGGGCTCTTTATCTTGAAATTGTAAGGGGACAGTTACAAGGGATACTAATATAAAGCTGGTTACTAAAAAGGTTAACAGTATTTTACACTTCATCTTTGTTCACCTCATTAATGATATTTTTGTACGCTGTCTTTGTATCAGATGACGCATAATCATGATAAGACTCAAACAGGCTCATACATTTAATTATATACGATTTATTATTGATTAATGTGGATTTTTCCAAACAACTTAATAAAAATCTAAAGCCATCAGTAAATCTTCCCTTGGTCAAATAATAGGCGGATAATTCCTTTGAAAAATGTATAAAACGCTCTGTTATGAATCGTTGAGTATAAAAGCTTTCAACTTTTTGTTGCTCCAGATAAGATGAAATATCTGCTTCGAATTGCTTTAAAATATCATCTACATCAAAATGATATCGGTTGGCAGCCTCAAGGATGTTATCAAGCGCGGGGAGAACCTCATCTTTTCTTGAAGAAATATAAGCTACATAATCGGGAAGCACGTTCCTGTCGCCCGAAAGAAGCTTATTTACATGCATATTTACTACTGCCCACTCCTCATAATTCTTTTTCCATTTCAAGGTTTCTTCATCCGTATCCGTTACCCAGCTTAAATTTGCATATTTTTTAATATGCTGAAGTCCCTTTTCATAGTCTTTCCTCTCGTCATAGGCTTGTGCGCGAAGTAAATGTGAGAATGCCCAGTAAGCAAACAAAGGGAAGCTGGGCTGCCTTGAATTTTCTTTTTTCACACGATGCTGCTGTTTGCTCAATTTGTATTGAATCTCAGCCTTTTCTCCCAAAGCTTTAGCGAAAAATTCCACTTTGTCCCATTTGCGTAACGAACGATATGTATTCGCTAAAGCCTTTAAACCATCTAGTTGGTCTAGTTCGTCCAAACGAACAACGTAGGTTCCAAACTGCACGGCTGCTTCATAGTTTTTTTCCTGGTCCTCCCCTTGCCTGCTCTGAAATAGGCGGTACTGACATAGAGCCAAGCGCTCCGAGTGCTGCTTATTCTCACTTAGTGCCACATTTTCATAAAGTATAGCTGCTGCCTCATACAAACCGTCTTCAAATAGTTTCTCAGCAAGCTCAAATAATGGAGTAGCATAGCCCAACTTATCCAATAACATATCTACAACTTGCTGTATACAATCCAATTTATTCAATTTTGCACAACTTTCCAAAAAAGGACTCATTCTTCGCCAGTTAGGGTCGGCATCGGCCAAGTACTCAGAAATATAGTGCTCATAATAATAACCAATAGGGTATCCCATCGTTTCTGTGATTCGATCCAATTGGTAGACTGAGAGCTTGCGATTTCCATTGACGAAGCCGCTAATTGTGCCGGGATTCATATTGCATGCCCTGGCAAAATCGCTAACACCTAATTTTTTTTCTTTCATGTATTTCATCAGTTCTGCGAGTATCGTGGTTGTATTGGACAAAATAAACCACCCCTTTAAATAAATAGGATATCAATCATTTTAAAATAAGAACATCAAAATCAAATGGTAAAATGTCAGTTTCGGAAATGAGTATACCATCTTTTGGGATATTTTTGTATACCTTTCAATGGTTTACTTTATATATACATAATAATTTTTGGGATTTTTCGAATTCAACTAATCTTACGGCGTTTGGTAGTGCAGCGGTCCATTTGAATCTGCAACAGCGATCGTAAGATCAAATGGAACGCGGAGCGGCCACAGCCATACAATATTTCATCTGAATGTCAAAGGGGATGATTATGTTGGCTACCTTCTCGGCCGCCCTTCAAGTGAAAAAGCGGATGGCCAAGCAAGTCTTAAAAATGTCCGGTGTCCACGGCATCGGCGTAGGGTATAGGGACCCTGCTCGTCCCAAAAGGGGGGCCGCTGTCATTGTGTACACAGATCGGCTGGCCCCGGCCTCTACCGGACTTCTGTCGGCCACAGCACTAGGCAAGCAAACGAGTGTTCCTGTCCGGATTGTAAAGTCTGGAAAGATGAAAGCCCATGCTACGGACTACATGACGCGTATACGCCCGGTCATCGCCGGCTACAGTGTCGGGACGATTGAAGGCTCCGGTACGACCGGGCTGATCGTTGCCCCAACTGGAGCGCCGGCTACACGTTATCTTTTCAGCAATAACCATGTACTCAATCCCTCCAATACAGACAATCGGGAGGCCACGCTTCAGCCAGGCGGAGCAGATGGGGGGACGGATACCCGAGATCGTATAGGGCGGTTGTATCGTTATATACGCCTGAACCCAAAGGGAACCAATTTCATTGATGCGGCTCTTTCCTTGTCGACCCGCAACAGCATGCTCAGTCCGCGTTACGCTACGGTAGGAGTTGTTCCCGGGCATGTGACCGCTTATCGTGTGGGAGAAAAATTCAAAAAGGTGGGACGAACGACCGGGGTGGTGAATGGCACGGTAGAGTCTGTCTATACGGATTTGCAAATCAATTACGGCGGAAGCTTGGGGCTGCTGACCTTCCAGGATCAGACCGTTATTAGAGGTACCACCCCTGTATCTCTGCCCGGGGATTCCGGCTCTGTCTGGCTCAGACGGTCGGATAATTATGCGGCTGCGGTCAATTTTGCAGGCACGGCAGACGGTCGTCTGTCCATTGCTTTCCCGGTACAGTGGTTCATGCAGGCGTTTAACACACGGGTAGCCCGCCCCGTCGGGGCAGGCCAGGTGCGCAGAGTAGATACAGGATCATCCCCACGCTCTTATACAAGGCAACTCACCAGCAAGGAATTGGCACGCTTACAGCCAAGAACAACGCGGATTAAAAAGAGCTAATACCCCGCAAGTGAAATCATAGTCGCTTTCTCACAAACCAATTGTAAAGCTGCGTGTGAATGGCTTCGCCAACTCATCATAATCCCGAAGCTCTATCGTAAAGGTGTAGCTGCTCTGCGACTGGCTGGTGGATACGGTGCCGCTGATCGTTCCGGTATAGCGGTCGAGTATCAGTCCGGTCGGCAGATTGCCGCTTTTCAGTGTCCAATCGTAGAAGGGGACACCACCCTTGGCTGTCAGTTTTTGGCTGTAGCTTTGTCCTTTGACGGCTTTGGGCAAGGAGGCTGTGACGATTTCCGGTTCGAGGAAAGGTGTCAGCTTGCGGTTCAGCTTCCAGCCTGCTTTCTCGGCTATGAGCAGCGTCAGCTTGTTCAGCATCCAGCGGCGTACCGGGAATTCTGCCACCCAGCCTGCGCTTTGTCCGCTGAGACGGTCCCAGTATTGCCGATCCGCCGGGATGTGATAGCTTCCATCCAGCGGAACCCGGACGCCTTGGTACGCTTCAACGACAGAATCGGCGCCGCCGCTGCTATGATAAGCCTGCATCCCCGACCATGTATCACTGAAAGCGACGGCATGGCCGAACTCATGCATGATGAGTCCGTATACGTCTGTCACCTGAGTCAGATCAGTTTTGTACCAGTCATCATCATTCAGCGAGGTGAACACCTGAGCATCTGGATAAAAATCCAGTGCGGTTCCCAGCGAACGATGAATGGGACCCGGAATCCGGACGCCGTTTTTGGTGTGGTAATAACCACTGTTACCAGGCCATCCAGTCGAATAAGGGCCATCGATACCACGCAGGAAAATCCATTCTCCATTATAAGGAGCGTTATTCGTGCCAATCGTATGCCCGTTCCAGTCGTTGTTCGGAATATAGTTGCGTTCAGCTCCGGCGGGAACGGTATCGAACGGCTCGACATCGAAGAAGTAAAACCAGTCCTTAATCGCCTGCTCGGCTGCTTTGCGGATACCTGCATCATCAAAATAGTGATTGACCGTATCGTAGCGATAATCGAACACCAATGGGAATTTGGTATCCTGATTATCGTCCTGATCCCATACCCGGATCGGAATGGTATGGGTCCGTGTGGCCCCCGCGCTGTCTGCAATGGTGAGGGACAGCGTATAGTGCTCAATCTCGTCCGGGCCACCGTTGCGGTCAGGTGCAACCTCCAGCTTAAAATCCTTCCTCTCGGATGCATTGTTAAAATTCAGCACCTTCGTAGCGCCAGTGGCAGATAACGTACTGGGCAGATTCATCATAAGCCGGGACGTTCCCTGCGCCTTAAGCGTGATGCTGATCGGATACGCCGCACTGGCAGGTGGCTTCACGGTCAGATTGATGAACGGATTGGCGATATAGCCTTGCCAATCCACCAGTTCAACGCCGTACCAGTTAATAATCCGTCCGAAGCGGTCAATCACCTCGGCATCGCTGCCAATCGCTTGCGGGGATACGCCGGAACCCGAGACTTGTGCGGTTTCTGTTTCAAGGAGAGCCTCATTTATCGAAGCAGAAGCAGTACCGCATGAATCACAGTCAACACTTGCCAACAGGGGTGGTCTTGCATGTTCTTTACACATGGCGGAATCCTCCTCATAAGCCGGACGGCCTCTAAACCGGGCAGCAACAAGGCTTCCACGTGAGCCGCCCGACTTTTTACTCAAATGAATAGGGCATAAAACATTCATAGCGTGAATGATTCACGATACAAATCATTCACGGCACGAATCATTCATAACTTAAACAGTTAATGGCATAAAATAATTACATCCGTTTAATCTGCCCCTTCGGCATACGAACTGGCTACCTTTTTATGGCCTGCAACAGCGTTGCTTACCGAGGCCAAGCTGCGAATCTCCTGAGCTGTCAGCGCTCTGTTGTAGATGATCAGCTCATCTACTGCCCCGTTCAGATAAGGATCATCAAACTGGGATTTTCCAATATAGTTCCGGTCCGTCAGCCCAAGGCTGGACGGCTTTAACGTCATGTTCGTGTTGCGCGTGGCCTCCACACCGTCTACATACATAACCCCTGTATTGCCTGACAGCGTCACGGCTACATGCTTCCAGACCCCTGTAGCCAGCTCAGGGGCGTTCAACTGCTGCTCCTCTCCGTTGCCCGAGACGGTGATGGCAAAACGCATACCTGTCCCTTCGGCCTTGGGTGCCAAAAACATATACCGATCCGTGCCTGCTCCAAAATCAAACAGGCGGGCCCAGCCGTTATGGGTGTTCACCCGTACCCAGGCCGCAATCGTAAAATCGTTAACGCTGCTGACCAGACCAGCTGGCAGGCTGGCATAGGCGGCTGTTCCGTTTAAGAGCAGAGCATTGCCGTTCCGTCCAACGCCCCACGAGCCGCCGTTCACATTGGCCTGCTGCCCATTGCCTGACAAATCGGCTGCGGTAGACCCGCTTGTTTCATTAAAATCATAGTGGGCTACAACGTCTCCAGTTGGAGTCGGATTACCTGAGCCTGTCTGAATACGAATATCGTAGGAGGCCGCCGTACCGATATTCAGTCTGACCGTAGCCACTGAACCGTTAACAGCCGTGACGGAGCCGGTTTTCGTTCCGTCTACGAGCACGTCATACGTACCTGCGGCCAGTCCGGTTAAGGTCAGGATGGTGGAGTGGGCTGTGCCCGTTGTTGTATTTTTCAGCGTCAGCCGGACGTTATTTTTGGATTTGGCCACGATAGCCGAGGTGTATTGGTCCCGATTCAGTTCCAGACTCAGCTTTTGGGAGATCAGATGCAGCCGCTGGAGCACACCGTCCTTGGGAGTGATCGTATAGCTGTTACCGCTTTCTGTAACATCACAGCCATAGCCATACAAGCCGAAAATGGGATCGACAGCAACATCCGAGCTTAGAATTTTAATCGCTCCGAACAGCCCCAAATCCGCTTCTCCAGACATGCCACGCCAGCCATTGAAGAGTGGGCCGCCGTCCAGACCAAGAGCGCCGTAATTGCCCTTACCCGCCTGATACGTCCACGATACTGCACCGATATTGGCTGGATCGGAGCTGATCTGTCCCGAGTTAATGGCCCCGATGTTAGCGAGCTTGGCGGCATAGGACAAGCGTTGATCTACTTCGGGCTTGGACGAATAACGGCGTGTCCAGTCATCCATCGCGTAGCCTGCCAGCGAGGTGGTGTACTGGAAGTTCCACCAATTCTCCCCGGTAATCGTGACCGGATCGGCGTAGTAGTACCACACAGGCATATGACCGCGTGCGGCGCGTGTTTTGGCATTGATTTTACTCATCATCGTCGTATTGCTGTTCATTTTGGCGAGCGTATATACCGCTTCTTCGCCTGTATTGTCATAGTTATACTCGGAGCCGTAGGGATAGGTGGTGTTTTTGAAATTGTTGTACTTGGTAGCCATCTTGGCGATCAGATCGTTAGCCTCGGTGGTCAAGCCTTCTTCCTGAAGCGCTTTAATAATATCCGGCGTGGTCAGTTCACCCATGAGACCCGTGTTCCAGTTGTAGGCAACAGGACCTTCATACAGCGCCTTGAAAATACGGTAAGCACGTAGCAAATACGTGTTTTTACTATTGCGGTAGCTAATCAGGTTCGGATACAGCTTGGCGAGCTTATACATGCTGAAAAACGTGTTGTAAATATGCGGATAGGCATAGCCCCGGTACGTCGGTGTTGTGTTGGGCTGTGGCATCAGGAAATCGGGAACCAGATAATCGGTATGATGGCCTTCCATCAGATTTGTCCAGACGGCAACCTCCAGATAATCATCGACTGCTTTAATCTCGGATGCCACGGGCTTCTGAACGTTTTTCTCAGCCAGAAACTGGCCATGAGTGAATCCCCAATCGTCGCCCCAGCCCCAGTAGCCTGCAAAGCTGTTGCGCTTGGCCTTATATTGCATCATCCAGTCGTCAAACACCTTGTCCCGCAGGTCGCCTGGCAAGTTCCACTGGGTACTGTTGATCATGAAGGTAGAGTGGCGCTGAAGTGCAGCGTCGACTGGCTCGATGGCATAGAACTGGAGAACGGTTTTTTCGCCGTTGCCATAGTTCACAGTAATATTGTTGTGCCCCAGACGTCCCAGTGCAAGCTCATATATTTTATGATTTGTGGGGGCTGTTTCCAGATAACTGATGGTGGTTTCAGATGGATACTGTGCTGTGACAGAGGTAATGGATTTGCTGGTATGCAGATCGAATTTAGCCTTGAGATTCGTCGGGAAAATCATGCCCGGAACCACGGTCACATCTACATGTCCCTCGCTGTACAGCCTGTCCTTTACCGCCTGCTCGTCCGCTACCTTGTAAAATTTAAAGGCATACGTTTTGCTTTCGCCTGGAGCCAGCGACAGACTGGTGTTGGAAAGATAGCCACGGTTGGTGCTCTTGATGACATTGGAGTGGATATAGAACACATTTAGTCCTTCGGACCAGCCACCTTGCTCCATAGCCCACATGCTGCCCGGGTGCTCCTCGACTCTCCAATGATCCTGATATTCGAGACCTGCGCCTGTAGAGGAATCAGGGACAAGCAGCAGATAAGGCCCGATGCCGCTAGGCCGTCCAGCGGTAATAAAAGAACTGTTATGCCCTACAAAGGAGTGGGAAAGTACCCTTGTTTCATAGATTTGTTCGTTATTGCCGCCGGACCAATACTCGTTAAACGGCAGCGGAAGCCCCCAATCTCCGATTTCGAGCGTTTGATTGGAAGTGTTCGTTACTTTCATCTGCCAATGCAGGTAATCGTTAACCAGCGAATACGTTTCATTTAATGTAAAATTACGTATTCCCTGATTGTTTGACGAATTTTGATACGATACCTGAACACTACTGCCGGATGAGGTGATCTTCCGTGCATCCGCAGAATTGCTTGTCCATGCCCGAGTCCACGCCCCGTTACCGATACGGTAGGTAAACATGAGTTCACCAAGCCACTGATGATCCGCCGTATTCTGTTTGGGTGCGTTGGAGCTGTTCATGACATAGTTCGTATTGAATGTGTCTCCTACCAGACGTAAGGAAGAGATATCGCCGTAATCTCCGACTGAGATAGAGAACACATTATTGGATAGCTGTACTGCCATGCTATCAACCTCCTTAAAAAAGGTTCGTGAGTATACTCACAACGCTAATATATGTGACAGACATGCTTTTGCTACGCTATGTGTGGAGATTGATAGAAAATAGATTCGTATATTAGGGTGCATAGATGACAGATTCGAAATCCGGTGACCCTCTGGGTAGCGCGGCTTTTCTCATTTTACAGGTACGTGTATAAAGCCATTGTTACTGCGCTGCATCATCATATAAACTGGACATATGCCGGAATAAGCATTCAGAAGGTGGAGATAGCTATGGAAATTAAGATAGAGTTGCCGAAAATTCCTTCAGACTTACCTGTATTAACCGATGAAATGTACTCCTTGCGATCCAAGGATGAGTTTAGCACGGGGTCTGTAGAGGATATGACCATGGATAATGTGGAAGCTGCCAGGGTTTCGTTGGAGAAGATGGTTTTTAAAAATGTTACGATTATGGAATCGTCCTTGCCGGAAAGTGAATGGACAGATGTTATTTTCGATAAATGCGACCTGTCCAATATTAACTTTTCCGGTTCTTTTATTCACCGGGTAGAATTCAGAAATTGCAAGCTGCTCGGAACAGACTTCTCCAGAAGCAGACTCCAAAATGTTCGTTTTCTGGATTGCTTAGGAGATTATTCGATGTTTCGCTTTGCCAATTTCAAACAGGTTGGTTTTGAGGATTGTTCATTAATCAGTGCCGATCTTTATCATTTGACGCTACAAAAAATCTTTTTTACCCGTTGCAATATGGATCAGGCCATGCTGTCAGGGTCCAAGCTCAAGGGGGTTGATTTGAGCGATTGCGAATTCGATGGACTACAGGTGGATATTGAAGACCTGGATGGGTGCATGATCTCACCGCATCAAGCTTCGTCTTTTGTAGGTTTGTTAGGGCTAGTCATTAAAGAAGGGGGCCACTGATGGTGCAGTATCAGGAGCAGCAATATGAGGGTATTAATTATAGTAGGGAAGATTTAAGGGAAGGTGAATTTATTCGTTGTACCTTTGAGCGTTGCACCTTTACGAATGGTTCGTTGGAGGAAATCATGACCAGCGAATGTCGTTTTATCGAATGTGATTTTCAAGGGGCACTGTTGAACGGTTCCATTCATACTGAATCGGCTTTTATAAATTGTAACTTTATTGAAGCCAACCTGTTCGTCTCCAAATTCAGCAATTGTAAAATGACGGGGTCAGACTTTTCAAAAGCAAAAATAGACGGCATTACGCTCGTTCAGGGGGATTGGTCTTATACCAATTTGCGGCAGGCCCGGCTGGAAAAGCAGGATTTGAGAGGAGTACGCTTTTATGAAGCGGATCTCTCGGATGCCAATCTGCAGAAGGCAGACCTCAGAGATTGCGACCTGACCAGAGCTATTTTAGCTCATGCCAAGCTACAGGGAGCCGATTTACGTGGTGCTAATATGGATGGAGTTGATTTTAAAGCACTTGTTGTCAAAGGTGCACGAATGGATCGAGATCAAGCTCTATCGTTCTTGCGCTCGTATGGTGCGAAGGTCGATTGAGGCGAAGGTTCCACTCAACTGCTGCATTTCACACTGGAACACGTCGTAACGTGATCTGTACATCCGGGTCATCTGGCGTCATTATTTATGCTCGCTCACGGTTTAATTGGTTAATACTACCTTAAAGGGAGATGCCCTTAAATTTTCAAAACCTTCATTTCTTCTGTATTAGGACTTTTGAAGGACAGATATATATCATCCTCAAGCCCGTTGTTCTTACCGCAAAGGAACTTTATAATACGATAGATTTGTGTAGTAAGGGGGCAAAAACCGTGATGAGAGCAGGAGTCAGAAGTCGGGAAGGTCGACGGTTGTTACTGGAGGCAGGGGCTGAGGAGTTCGCTCAGACCGGTTTTTATCAGACCAAGGTAAGTTCGATCGCGGCGCGTGCGGGATTGACGCAGCCGGATTTTTATATTCATTTTGAGAGTAAGGAGCAGATGTATGAGGAGCTTGTTGAGAGCTTCCGAGTGTTGGTGAATGAGACGGTCCAATGCATGAAGGTGGAACCGGATCAAAGCCAAGCTGAAATTTTGAGCCGGGGACAAGTGTTTCTGGAATCCGTTTTTCGTATGCTATCCAATAATCCGGCGATAACCCGTGTCGGATTTTACCAGGCGGCAGACTCGGTGCGTATCAAGGCAGAAATGGCAGGTCATATTAAAAAAAATCTGCTTGCTGCACAGCGATGGGGCTCTTGCCGTGAGGAATTGGACCCGGAGCTGACGGCGGAATGCGTCGTTGGCTTGATTGAACGGTTGACGTTAACCAAATTACTGACTGGACGCGAAAGTCCATCCGTGCTTGCCAAGCAGACACGAAACCTGCTGTATCATGGCTTGCTGACGCATGATGGAAACGGAACCAAAGCTTAAAAGACCTACATTTGGGCGGGAGGAGCGGCATCTGTACCTATCATGGCTGGCATCATACGCATAAGATGCTTTGTAAACCATGAAGGGAGGAATCAGCATGTCTGGAGTAGGCGCTGGTTATGGAGCTTTCACATCTACAGGAGCGATTCTCGTACTTTTCATTTTGCTCGTTATCATCTCTAAAGCATTCGTTATCTAATTCGTTGCTAAACAATCTGCATTCGAGCGATTTGTTTGTAATCAACGAAGAGAGGAGGAAGTTGAGATGGGTGAAGTAGACAGAGGTTGTTGCGGTGGTGGCTACGGCATGTGGACTTCCACTGGTGTGATTCTGGTACTCTTCATTTTGCTGGTTATCATTACTCGCACTATCTTCATCTAAATTCTAAATCATGGGCTTGAGCGCCGGTGCTTCGGGCCTAGGGCTATGCAAGCCGGAACAGGAACCGTCTCCAATAGGAGCGGTTTCCTTTTTTTTCTCCAAAGTTAACGTTGACGTTAACGTTATATAGGAGTAGTGTTTATATATAAACTTTTTCATAAGGAGGGTGTCATGGCTACGTATAAAATTGACGAGGTTGCCAAGCAGTGCGGTTTGACCAAGCGAACCATTCGTTATTATGAGGAAATCGGTCTGTTGCCCTCCCCGCAGCGCAGCGAAGGGAATATGCGGCTGTATACGCAGGAGGATGTGGATTTACTGAAAAAAATAGTAAGTGCCAAGGAGGTGCTTGGCTTTTCCTTGCAAGAGCTTCAGCGTTACATATCCGCAGCGGAAATGCTAAAGGGCCAGCGGGAGGAATACCGTGAGCGAACAGATAAACTGCTTCCTGCTGAGCGCAGGGACATGCTGGAGGATATGGAAGGTACACTGAACGAACAGTTAGAGTTGATGGAGGGGAAAATCAACAGCATCCGTATGCTCCAGACCGAGCTGGAGGAGCTGCGGGTCAGGGTTCGTGAGCGAAAAGTTCTGCTTGATAAGGAACTTGGCAGCGACCCGTCATAAGCGAATCATTTTACATTTAGATTTGGAGGTTACATCCTATTATGAGTTCACAACACGCATTACCTGATGAGTTAAAAAAACAGGCAGGCTTGCTGTCTCAGCCCAAGGCGGTATGGGCGGTTGCTTTTGCCTGCGTTATTTCATTTATGGGACTGGGATTAGTCGATCCTATCCTTCCGGCCATCGCCGATCAGCTTCATGCCACCAAGAGTCAGGTGTCACTGCTGTTCACCAGCTATAATCTGGTGACAGGCGTAGCTATGCTGATTACGGGCGTAGTGTCCAGCCGATTGGGTGTCAAATGGACGCTGCTGACCGGGATATTGTTGATTATTGTGTTTGCCGGGTTGGGAGGTACAGCCGATACGGTTGGCGGGATTGTGGGCTACCGGGCAGGCTGGGGTCTGGGGAACGCCCTGTTTATTGCAACGGCGCTGTCCGCCATTGTTGGTCTGTCCACTTCGGGAACAGCCAAAGCCATTATTTTGTATGAGGCGGCACTGGGTCTAGGGATTTCGGTCGGCCCGCTGCTTGGCGGTGAGCTAGGCTCCATTTCTTGGCGCGGTCCGTTCTTCGGTGTAGCTGCGCTGATGGTCGTGGGATTTTTGTTCATTACATTTATGCTGCCTTCGATTCCGAAGCCTAAAAAGCGCGGTTCGATTGCTGATCCGTTCAAAGCGCTCACTTATCCTGCCTTGCTAACGCTGGGCATTGTGGCTTTGTTGTATAATTTCGGATTTTTTACGCTGATGGCGTATTCTCCATATGTGATGCATTTGGACGAGCACGGTTTGGGCTATGTCTTTTTCGGCTGGGGGATTATGCTGGCCTTTACCTCGGTGTTTGTAGCACCGAAGATTCAAGCACGCTTTAGCGTGGTATCTTCCATTAGTGTCATGCTGACGCTGTTTGCCATTGATTTAGGCGTTATGGCGATAGGAACGGTCGCAGGATCACCGAAGACTGTCATTGTTGCGGTGATCGTGGCTGGTATTTTTCTGGGGATTAACAATACATTGATCACAACGGCTGTGATGCAGGCAGCTCCGGTGGAGCGCTCCACGGCATCTGCGGCTTACAGCTTTATGCGCTTTTTGGGTGGGGCAATCTCGCCGTGGCTTGCAGGGAAGCTGTCCGAGTGGTATACGGCGGAAACTCCATTTTATTTTGGCGCATTGATGGTACTGCTGGGTGTAGTGGTACTGATCGTACGTCGTCGACATATGCAGGATATACAGATTGATGCTCACTAAGAATGAACTTCTGAGGAGGAAAAGAGTATGAGCGAATATAAACATATTCTGGTCGCGATTGATGGCTCGGAACATGCTATGAAGGCGCTGGAAGCAGCCAAGACGTTGTCCAAACAGCTTCAAGGGGATCCGCATCTGACCGTATTGCATGTGAATCCGGCTTTATCCATGAATGAGCCCCCGATTGGGGTGGATGTGGATGAGCGAATGGAGGAGGAAGGGCGTCATATATTGGAGCCAGCATCCGACTTTTTGAAGGACGAGGGTATTTCGTACCGTATGCTAACGGGTCATGGTGATCCGGCGAGTATCATTTGCCAAAGTGCAGAGCAGGAGCAGGCGGATCTGATCATTATGGGAACACGAGGCAAAGGGCTCGTTTCGGAAATGATACTGGGCAGCGTCAGCCATCATGTGATCCAGCATGCACCTTGCCCTGTGCTGACGGTAAAATGAACGGTAGAATAAACGTTAATATAGGGAGAAGGAGACAATAAGCATGCAGCAGAGGAAGCCAAAGCTGCTATTCAGGCGGCATCTGATGCCCGCGCTGAAATGCGGGCTATGCCTGCGCATCAGCGGTCAGCCATCTTGGAGAAGCTGGCTGATCTGTTGGAGGTGGTGTGAAGCAAAGCGGCACCGGACGCGAAGGTGTAAAATATGCTATGGAAGAAATGCTGGAAGTGAAGCTGATCGTTATTAAAAGATAAAGCTACTATGTAGGCCAGTGTAATATGTACTGTTAAATGATGAAAAAAGCCTGTCTGAAAAGGGACGGAGATACGCATGATGCGTATACCTCCCCAGATCAGCCGGGCTTTTTTAGTAGTGATATCAGCGAAAAATTTTCCGAACAGCATACAAAATAACACTAGATACAAAGAACCGCCGGATACGGGCTCTTTCGCCTGAATAATATCATCCGGTGGTTCTTTATGCCTAGTATGAAATTCTCGCCATGGTCATCCATTGTTTTTTGTCGGTTAGCTATGATGTTTCGTAATACAGTTCAAATGTAATGTGCATGGGATTGGTGATGTATACCTATGTAGGATAGCAAGCTGTAGTTATAGCATTTTTTTGAGCTGGGATATACGGGCTTGGGAAACCTCAAGTATCTTTGCATATTCGTGCTGTGCTGCATTGGGTTGCTTCTGCATCAATTCTTTTAGGCTTTCGATCATCTGTTGCGTTGATCGACGCAGACGTTTGGATTGCTTCAATGGCCTTTCCCTGTTGGAGAAAGTCGATTTGGACGGCCTGGTGATAGGGCTGGAATTCGTACCATTTTTCAAATCACGAATACATTCCCCACAAATAAAGCTGTCTCTAAAATAAGTCAATTGCTCCGCCGAACCACACATTTTACACGTCACCCCGGTATATTTTCGTAAGGCGAGAATACCCGTTTCCTCATCAGCAAAAATCTCAACAGGATCACCCATCTTGTAATCCATTGAAATTCGCATCTCTTTGGGAATGACGATACGACCTAACGAATCTAAAGGACGTGTCATACCTGTACTTTTCAAATGATAACCTCCTTTTTTTATATCCTTATAATACTAAATGAAGAGGAGAAAAAAGAATAGGCTTAGAGAATCAATCGCATATATTAAGTAAACTGTTGAAAAGTATACAAAAAAATTCTATAAAATGGTATACTTTTTTTGTAGAAAAAACAACATTTGTAGCACAGCTTGCATCTAATACCAGATTGTAATCGGATTTGTGCCACAGAGCAGTAACGTAACTTTATCCTATGAACGTTAAAGGGGTTGTTTATTGTGAACCATACAACCACGATTCGAGCAGAGCTTGATACATACATGAAGACAAACGGACTGAACATTACCCGACTTGGACGAACAGCAGGACTAAATGCAGGTACGGTGAGTACCTTGGTAAATGGAAATCGTACGTTTTCCGTCGATCAACTGGATCGGATTACGGCAGTTATGGGACATCCCAGAGGGCATTTTTACAAGCAATATATACAGGAATATTTAACGGATATCACCCCTAACTGGCGGAGGGTAAGACCTTTTTTGTATAATTGCGCCGAGTTGGACAAGCTGGACTGTATTCAGCAAATGGCCGATTTGTTAATGGACAATCTGGTGTATTCCGTGTTGCTGTTTAATGTGGCGGAAGACTTCTTCAAAGACGGCAAACATGCGGCGGCAGCCATTCTTTACGAGAGTGTAGCGATCAGCGAGAGAAAGCAATATTCGGAACAACTGGCCCTTTGCCAGTATCGTTTGTTTACAATTAACATCGGAGATGACCAAAACCAAAATTTCGAGGCAGCATGCCATTTTCATCCCTTCGTAGAGCGGCTTGATGAAATAGACCAGCTTGATGCGCTGAAAGATCTGGCAAATGTGTATCGTTCCTTGCGTCAGTGGGGGAAGGTTGATAAGACAGTCCAAAAAATGCGGAATAAAGCGAAAATTCAATACTCCCTGGACCATCGTCAGCATAAGCGAAAGAAAAAGGACCTTCACAAAAAAGCGAGCCGACCCATGTTTGTATACATCGCTTACGCTGATTTGTTATGCGCAAGTGTTTGTGAAGCACAGGGGGATTATAAGCAGGCATTACAACATACTTACGCGTACGCTGATTTAAGCTGGGTTAAAGAGACGGACGAGGATACGCAGCATTGGATAAAGTTGTTCCAGCATTGGGCACAAGTTAATATCTATGTAAACAAGCTTTTATCTGGAGATGTAAGTGTGCTCTCTGATTATGTAGAGTATATTTGTGCTCCTCCGGATAAATCCGAAAAAAAATTGGTTACAGAGCTTTTGAATATTATGATGGCGGCTAACCGCTATCAAATAGATGTAGATGATGTACTTCAACGATTTGAAACGGAGATTGATTCTATTACCCAACATCAACCATCTGCGGACATGTACGAACATGGTTTTAAATACTTACTGGACGTTTTGTCTAAATCATTTACGATAAATCACGAAGCCTTTTTTATCAGGTGTGTAAGATTATTTGAGAGTTTTCATGATTTTGCAGATGATCAGACCTATTTAGACTTCGAAAGTCTAGTGAGGGAAGGGCAGAAAGAAAAATTATTTTATTATTAGTAGAACTCAGTTCATTGCCTTGGATTAACGCTCTCGTGATCAAAGAAGTTAACATTACAATGTCATTTGTTCTAAGACCAGCTCTCTGAGTTGGTCTTTTTTAGTATGTTTCTCATTACTTTGCACTCTTTTCTATGAAAACCTATACTTATAGTTAAAGCTAACTTTAAGAACTACAACAAAAACGAGGAGGAGAATGACCATGTACTCCATCAAAGAAGTTCAAATCAAAAGTGGATTGCCCGCATCAACACTTCGTTATTATGAAAAAGAGGGGATATTACCTGAAGTGGGGCGGGATGAGGGTGGAAGAAGAGTATATACGGAAAAACAAATTGACTGGTTAAGGTTTGTTATGGCTATGAAAGATACGGGGATGACGATTGAAGAGATTAAGGCATACCTTGAGCTTAATGCGAAAGGCGAAGCCACCGTACATGAAAGAAGAGATCTTCTCGTAGCTCATAAGAAAAAGGTAGAAGAACATATGGCCCAAACACAACACAATTTGGAGAAAATCATTCAGAAGATTGCCTACTATGATCAAGTTGTTATGGGAAAAAGCTTCTCTTAACCAAGCATTTGATGCAAAGGTAAAAAAGCCAAAG
>NZ_JTHP01000007.1 GCF_000943545.1 Paenibacillus terrae | reverse complement strand
ACACGACGACTGATTTAAGTATGATTTTTGGGACTCTTTTTTATTTAGCAGGAAACAATTATCGGATTCCTCTAGAACCAAAAACAAGATAGTTCAATATGTTTTGAATTCAAAAGTTGAGTTTGAAGAAAACATTGATATGGAATTTAAAGAAGTTAAAGGAATAAATTCAATTGATTCGATTTTAAGTACTGTAGATCAATATGTTGTAGCGTATCTAAATATTAAGAGGAATATAATTGGTAAAATTTTATGGGGAATTAGTGATGATAGGACTGTTACGGGTGTAAGGCTTGAATATAGTGAAAGAGATAAATTAAGAAGAGATGTGGTCAATAAACTCTCTCAAATATCTCCGCCTATACCAAGTCAAGTATATTCAATTTCATTAGTTGAAGTATACGATGAAAATATGAAAGTTATAGAAGATAAATACATTGTTGAGGTTACTGTTCACCCATATTCTTCCGAGTACTTTTTTTCTACTGGCAAAGATGAAGTTTATCTTAAAACCGATGGTGGAAAGAGGAAACTTAAGACCCATGAAATACAAATTGAATTAAAATCTAGAGGTTGAATTTAATTCAACATCGTCTAACTCCCAGTTCAAAGGAAACATCCTTTGTTATGCCTTTTACGAAGTAACGTGGAAGGACCACGCCAAAACTGAGTTGCGGGCGGACGGAATTCAATTAATAAGCTGTATAGGGAAACGAATATAGAAATAATAAAGTTGCAAACTTACTCAAGCTATGCGATACATTTAACTGCAATTATCTGATTTGATTGAATATGTACCTGAAGAAAATCAATAGTGAGGGCAGATTCAAGAAGTGAATCCGTCGTATAACATAATATTCAAGCAGTGGCTCCTTCGGAGCCTTGGTCTTGGTCTGCGGATGGATTTCGGGGAGGAATTTCAGCAGACAACCCCTTCGGGGCTCATGAATACAGAAACGTTATATGATAGAAATGAAAAGCAATATAGATGAAAGAAAGAAAATACAAGAAAGCAGATAAGAACGCTTGTGCGCAGATGTAAATACAGGTAAAATATAGATACAATTGAATCTTGGGTGGGTATGGTTTCCCTTCGAAAGGAGGTGGAACCATGGAAGTGAAAGATGCGATGACTCTTATGCTGTTATTCGGAACATTCATTCTTGCACTTTTAACTTACATCAATAACAACAAGAGAAAGTAAAAACCCACCCCAAGGTTGACCGCCAAAGGTGGGTTTTTATTCCGAAAGCTTTAAGAAGGGATAAACCATCCAAGCCAATTGTACTGACCAAGTGTTGACGCACTTGGTCTTTATTTAAGAATATGATAACACATGAGAAAAGATGAATCAAAGAAAAAAATTAGATAAGTGAAGTGAAAAGCAGGTTAGTAAGCAACCTCGAAGAAGCATTTCCATCATATAACATAATATTCAAGCTGCGGCTCCTTAGGAGCCTGGGTTTGCGGGAAGGAATTCGGAGAAGCATTTCAGCAGACAACCCCTTAGGGGTTCATGTATATAAGAACGTTATCGGAAATCAGCGAAACATATATGAAATTCAACAAAATTCTATTAAAATTGGAATATATATTTTGTATTAGGAAGTGATTAAATGAACAAAGATATATTACTTGATTGGGATAGCCAATATAACGCAATGAAGCGAACCATGAATGGTTTTTGGACAACTTATAGGAAATGGCGCGATGAAAACAAAGACGATTACCATAGTACATTTATGGGAAAATTGTATGTTGAATTTATTAGCCTTGAGGAACGGGCAATATACCTCAAGTATAGTTTTAACGCTGGGGAAGCAGTTGTGTTTTGCTCTATTAATATATTTTACATAGAAGAGAAAATCGGTCTTACGACATAGAATTCTTTTTAGATGGCGAAGTAGCTGATGAGTATTTAGACTTTGGAGATATTCTACTCAAAGATAGGATTACTAAAGTAAAACATAATTTGAGAATTGCTAGAAATGCCCTAAAGGTAGGAATTGAAGTGTTAGACATTTCAAAAATTACTGATATTCCTCCTAAATATATTGAGACTTTGAAGACAAAATATAGTTAACATAAAGGAAAGATGAAACGATAAAAATTTGTATTTCGAAGAGGTCTCTGACATCCTATAACATCAAATTCACGCCGCGATCCGGCAAGCTGTCTCTTGGTCACACCGATGGATTTCGAGGAAGTTGACCAGGCGGACAACACCGCACTTAGTCAGTACATGTTCGTGAATACACAAACGAGAGAATAAGCCTGTCTTCTTATCTATTGGGTATAACTAACATTATTGACCCACACGTACCTGTCATTGATGAATTGTCAATAAAAGTGTGAATTATTCAGATAGCGGATTTAATGGTTCTACAAATTGAGACTTTGCCAATCGTAAGAAGGCTAAAGTCTTTTTGTGTTTTCAAAATATATGAGCGATCTCCCGACAATCTCCATTCTCCTCAAATCCAATCCCCTCTCCCCCCCACACAAAGGTTAAAATTTTATAAAAAAAGTTCAAAACCAGCAAAGACCTTTCCCGGCTTGGAATGATACCATGTGGTTGCACATAAAAAAAGGAGAGGCGTTCATCGCCACTCTATTGTAAGCGCTATCTAATATCTACTCTAATCAGCACTAAATGACCCGCATCACATGAGGAAAGGGGAGCTTCATATGAAAAAAGGAGCTGTTGTCGTCTGGCTTCTGGTTTTAGCCTTGATGCTTTCAGCCTGTAATTTGGCGGAGAGTGGAACGGGTAGCAAGGAAAAAGGTTATGTGGGCATTTCCATGCCGACCAAATCGTCCGAGCGTTGGGTAGGGGACGGAGAGAATATGGTCCGGCTTTTTCAAGAGCAAGGCTATAAAACAGATTTACAGTACGCCGAGGACGTGGTGGAAAACCAGATTGCCCAAATTGAAAATATGATTACCAAGGGCGTGAATGTCATGGTGGTTGCTTCCGTGGATGGTAACACGCTGACGGATGTGATCCAGAAGGCACATGACCGGGGGATTCAGGTCATTTCCTATGACCGTCTGATTCGGAACACACCGTATCTGACGTATTATGCGACCTTCGACAATTTTCAGGTGGGCGTGCTACAGGCGTCATATATTGAGAAAAAGCTGGGACTCAAGGAAGGCAAAGGCCCCTTCAATGTGGAGCTGTTTGGCGGTTCGCCGGATGACAACAACGCGTATTTCTTCTTTAACGGCGCGATGTCCGTCCTCAAGCCATACATCGATTCCGGCAAACTCGTTGTGCGCAGCAAGCAAATGACGATGGCGCAGATCGCTACGCTGCGGTGGGATGGAGCTTTGGCCCAGTCGCGAATGGATAATCTGCTGAGCGCCTACTATTCGGGGGAGAATCTGGACGCGGTGTTATCTCCATATGACGGAATCAGCATCGGCATTATTTCATCCCTCAAAGGGGTTGGCTACGGATCAGCGAACAAGCCGCTGCCGATCATTACAGGGCAGGATGCGGAGCTGGCCTCGATCAAGTCGATTGTGGCAGGGGAGCAGACGCAAACCGTGTTCAAGGATACCCGCAAGCTGGCTGAGCAGACGGTTATGATGGCCAACAGCATTTTACAGGGCAAGCAAGCGGAAGTGAATGATGCCAAATCGTATAACAACGGAATAAAAGTAGTTCCTGCTTATTTGCTTGATCCGATCTCAGTGGATCGGACGAATGTCGAGAAGGATATTGTCGGCAGCCATTATTACACCAAGGAGCAAATCGGACTGAAATAAGAGCAGGCTATTCAAACCGAAAGGAGTGTATCCCATGACTGGAATCATTTTGGAAATGAAGGGAATTACCAAGACCTTTCCCGGTGTGAAGGCGTTGGAAAATGTAAATCTCAAGGTCAAGGAAGGCGAGATCCATTCCCTGTGCGGTGAGAACGGTGCGGGCAAATCAACGCTAATGAAGGTACTGAGCGGTGTATATCCGCATGGAACCTACGAAGGGGATATTGTTTTCCAGGGTAAAACATGCGAGTTCAAGGATATCAAGCAAAGCGAGGAATTGGGTATCGTCATTATCCATCAGGAGCTGGCACTGATCCCGTATCTCTCGATTGCGGAAAATATTTATCTGGGCAACGAACGCGCCAGCGGCGGCGTGATTGATTGGAAAGAGACTTTTGTCGGCACCCGCGAGCTGCTGTCCAAGGTCGGCTTAAGCGAAAATCCCAATACATTGGTTACGAACATCGGGGTCGGGAAGCAGCAACTGGTTGAAATTGCGAAAGCGCTCTCTAAAAAGGTAAAGCTGCTCATTCTTGATGAACCGACAGCGGCGTTGAATGAGGACGACAGTGAAAACCTGCTTAATCTGATGCTGGAATTTAAAAGACAGGGCATTTCCTGCATTCTCATCTCCCACAAGCTGAATGAGGTCGCCAAGGTATCGGATTCGATCACGATTTTGCGGGACGGGAAGACGATTGAGACGCTGGATATGAAAAAAGATCAGGTCACGGAGGACCGGATTATTAGCGGGATGGTTGGACGTGATCTGACCAGCCGTTACCCGGAGCGCCATGCGGAGATTGGCAAAGTTATTTTGGAAGTGAAGGATTGGACGGTGTATCACGAGCATCATGCGGAGCGCAAGGTGCTGGATCAGGTGAATTTGAACATCCGGCGTGGTGAAATTGTCGGTATTGCCGGATTGATGGGAGCGGGACGGACGGAGCTGGCGATGAGTATTTTTGGCAAATCGTATGGACGCAATATCTCCGGTCAACTGATCAAGGACGGCAAGCCGATCCAGAACAACACGGTAACAGACGCGATTAACAACGGCTTCGCCTATGTGACCGAGGATCGCAAGGAGTATGGCCTTATTCTGATGGACGATATCAAGCGCAATATTTCGCTGACCGGCCTGAACAAGCTGACGAAAGGCGTTGTCGTCAATGAGCAGGAGGAAGTGATCGTTGCCGAGGATATGAAGAAGAGCATGAACATCAAAGCACCGAGCATTTTACAGAAAACAGGCAACCTGAGCGGTGGCAATCAACAGAAGGTGGTACTGAGCAAATGGATTTTTGCCGGGCCGGATATTCTGATTCTGGATGAACCGACGCGCGGCATTGATGTAGGTGCCAAATATGAAATTTATACGATTATTCATCGACTTGCCGCTGAAGGCAAGGGTGTGCTGGTCATTTCGTCTGAGCTGCCAGAGGTACTGGGCTTGTGTGACCGGATTTACGTCATGAACGCCGGGCGGATTACCGGAGAGGTTAGCCGTGAGGAAGCGTCGCAGGAAACGTTGATGAGATATATGACCAAGTCGGGAGGCGTGAAGCATGGAAACCATAACTAAACTATTTAAAAATAACATCCGCCAATATGGCATGATGATTGCGCTGGTCGTCATTATGATCCTGTTCGAGGTACTGACGGGCGGTCTGCTGCTGAAGCCGATTAATATTACAAATCTGATTCTGCAAAACAGCTACATTCTCGTGCTCGCCATCGGGATGGTGCTGGTCATCATCACGGGGCATATTGATTTGTCTGTCGGCTCGATAGCCGCTTTTGTCGGTGCGGTTGCGGCCATTATGATGGTAGATTGGCAGCTTCCGGCGTGGATCGCCGTCATTGCATCTTTGGTAGTCGGAGCGCTGATCGGCGCGTGGCAAGGCTTCTGGGTCGCTTATGTACGGATTCCGGCGTTTATCGTGACGTTGGCGGGGATGCTGCTCTTTCGCGGCTTGACGATGATCGTGCTGAAAGGTCAATCCATCTCTCCTTTTCCGGATGGCTTCCAGAAAATCAGTTCAGGCTTCCTGCCGGATTTCGCTTCTTCCGGTTATAATCTGGTATCCGTCATTGTCGGCATTGCGCTCACGGTATGGTTTATCGTCAACGAGCTCCGCGAACGCCGTTCCCAGCTTAAATATGGATTCGAGGTTCCGTCACAGACTTTATTTGTACTCAAGCTGATTGTGGTGGCTGCTGTCATCAATCTGTTCACCTTCATGCTCGCGAGCTACGCGGGAATCCCGAACATTCTCGTTCTGCTGTTTATTCTGATCGTCGTATACTCCTTCGTGATGAACCGCACGGTTATGGGCCGTCATGTGTATGCGCTGGGTGGAAATGAAAAGGCGGCGGGTCTATCCGGTATCAAAACGAAAAAAGTAACGTTCTGGGTATTCGTCAACATGGGCGTGCTGGCCGCCATTTCCGGCCTGATCTTCGCTGCACGTCTGAACGCGGCTACACCAAGAGCAGGTACGAACTTTGAGCTGGATGCTATCGCAGCTTGCTTTATCGGTGGGGCTTCGGCATCCGGCGGGATCGGAACGGTTTTCGGAGCGATTATCGGTGGTTTGGTCATGGGCGTACTGAATAACGGCATGTCCCTGATCGGTCTGGGCATTGACTGGCAGCAAGGCATCAAGGGCTTGGTGCTGCTGCTGGCGGTAGCCTTCGATATTTACAACAAAAACAAAAGATCGGCTTAAGCTTCATATTCCATTGTCGTATAAAAGGAACCCCCAGTCCCACTTGAAATGTGGATGCTGGAGGTTCCTTGTTGGTTCGTTTTTAAGGCTAGCGGAGCTTATTTATCAGATAAGCTTTCTCCATCTACCGGAATATGCACACGCTCACTCAGTCCTTCGTTGTGTATATGTTCGGATAGCTCAGTTCGAGTGAGCAGACAATGATTGATCGCCTCCATATGGACAGCCACTACTTGTGTATATGGGGCGTATTGCGCAACCGTCGTCACATCCTGCGCTGTCATCGTAATTGGATCACCCACTGTGAACCGCGCTCCTCCGGCATTCACAATCGTCCACTCCGGATGGTACTTGTCGAGAGCTTCTGCCACTTCACTGCACCAGATTGTGTCCCCTGCCAAATAGACAGCAGGCTCGCCCTGAGCCTGGAATACAAAGCCCGATACGGGGCCCATCTGTTCGCCGATTTCCCCAGTACCATGATGCCCGGTTGTGCGTATGATCTCAATTTCTCCCACAGAACCAACCACCCAAACTGGAGTTACCTGCGTAAAACCGTCAGCGGCGATCTGATCTTCATTTCCGGGCTGGCAGAGGACAGGGAGCTGTTTGTCCAGCCATTGCGCTGCTGCCGGGTCCCAGTGATCCGGGTGCAAATGCGTAACGATAACAACGTCAGGCTGTCCGAGCGTTTCCCATTGTGGCGGCAAGGGAACCAACGGATTGCGACGGTCGTTCTCCGTATTCGGGATAGGCGGATTTATGCCAGGCTCGCTCAGCATCGGGTCGATCAGGAATTTTACTCCACCATATTCTAACCATAGGGTTGCATTGCGGATCAGTGTGATTTTCATATTTGGAAGCTCCTTTTAGTTGGACAGATTAATTTTTAGCCGAATATGTTCGGCAGTTGTTTGTTTCTGTTACAATCATATCTGATGCAAGAAGCTACAGGCTATGGCCTGCTGAAAGGAAAACAAGAATTCTCGTTTCATCATGAAAGGAAAAATGGCTATGGAACTATTCGTACCCGATGACACTGATCTGCACATTCTTCATCATCTGATTGAGGACAGCTCTTTATCGCACAAGGAGATTGGTCTGCTTGTTCATCTTACGGGCCAAGCGGTAGGAGCGCGTGTTCGAAAAATGCAGGATGCGGGCATCATCGAAGGCTATACTCTACGCTGGAACCCTGAAAAAATGGGGCAGACCATTCATGCCTTTATTACGGTGTTTTTGAATTCGGGAACCGTTCATAGTGCTTTCCAGGCATTCGCACGGAAGCATCCCTCTATTGTTGAGATTCATCGGGTTAGTGGGGAGGGCTGTTACTGGATGCGCTTGCGCATGTCGTCACAGGAAGAGCTAAATACCATGCTTGATGAACTGACGCAGTACGGCAATTACAAGCTAAGCTTCTCGTTAGGAGAAATAAAATGATAAAAGCTCCCGGTGCTATGCCGGGAGCTTTTTGTTAGAGAGGACGCATAGGGATTAGCTATGCAGGCTCATTTTTAAAATATGCTGCAAGCCGTGCGATCCCATCTTGGTGTCGCCCTCGTCTTTAAAGCCGCATTTGAGATACAGACTTTGAGCAGGCAGATTACGGGCGTTGACACCCAGCACGACTTCACGAATATGTGGGAAATACTCGGAGATATATGGGGGCAGTAGAAGCAGCCCTTTTTTGGCGTATCCTTGTCCCTGATCTGAGTAATGAATAGAGAAGGCACGCAGCAACAGAGCCTCAGAAGTATTCGGATAGTCCGCTAACTCATCTCCATCGTACAAAATGAAAAATCCAACTGGTCTCCCGGCGGCTGTAATCACGACAGGATGGCGGTGGGGGTCTTGCTTGGCCAGTGCCAGCATTTCATCCGGCATTCCTGTAAACTGCTGCTGATCCTCAGGCAGATAAAACGTATGTAAAATTTCATCATGCTCACAATGGTAAGGTACAAGCTCTACGTCAGTAGTAGATGAAGGCTGTGAGGTGAATGCAGGTTTGTTCATGGGCACACTCCGATCTGTACGTATTTTTGTACACATTAGGAATTATTGTTACGCAAAACGAAGCTTCGGTCAAGCCTGCAATGGGCTAAAACGATGTTAACATCTTATTCGCTAAAAAAGAAACCTAAACTTACCTCACATACGTATTACCCATTACATAAATAAGCATGGTTTAAAGGAGACGTGTACTTCTATGAAGCAGGTTACAGCATTTCGGGAAAGTCAGGAACGATTGCGTCATGAGCTGAAAACCATTGAGGCGTGGGAGAAGGCGCAAAAGGATATTTTTTTCTGGGAAAAGCTCGGCAGATGGCCCTTTATGCTACTGGATCGACTGACACCCAAAATGATTAAGGACAAGCTGGAGCAGCTGCTTAACGAGTTGGGAAGCTTTATTCAAAACGGTGGTAAATATCTGGTGAAAGAAGAAACGGTTCTGAATAAGCTGAAAAGGACGGCCCGTGAACACGTGATTCGGCAAAATGGCGCGGATTCCATTCCTGATACGCAGGATCGGCTTCATGATGGGGAAAACGCTGATTCGGATAGTAGTTCTGAACCGACGTGGGGATTGAAGCAGGCGGCTGATTTGCCCCTGACGATCATGGATCAGACCGCTGACGATATGATAGCAGGCCGCATCACCTTTGCTACCGCTCAGGGAGCAACGACAGGGATTGGCGGTGTATTTACCATCGCAGCGGATATTCCTATTTTGCTCGGCTTGTCGCTCAAGGTACTTCAGGAAATGGCGTTGTGCTACGGCTTCAATCCCGATGAGAAGCAGGAACGCATATTTATCATTAAATGTATGCAATTCGCTTCATCCGATATTGTGGGCAAAAAGGCTGTGCTGGAGGAACTGGCCTTATTTGATGATCCTTCACGCCAGGCGCAGGTCTTTTCCCAGATGCAGGGATGGAGAGAAGTCGTTAATACGTACCGCGATCAGTTTGGATGGAAAAAGCTGCTCCAGATGATCCCGATTGCGGGCATTTTGTTTGGCTCCATTGCAAATCGAAGTGCTATTCGTGATGTAGCTGAGGCGGGTAAAATGCTATATAGGAAGCGCCGTATTTTGATGCGTTTGGTGGAAGAAGAGAGCTGACTGGATGGTTCGGGATACAAGAGGGGATGCTTCTTGGCTTGCTTGGGGAATCAGATTAGGCAATTACGAAGGTGTGAAGCGGCCGGGATGGCCGCCACACGCTTGCCTGTTACACTTCGGCTCCGTTTTCTTCGGCCCAGCGGTTCAGGGTTTTATCTGTAGGAAGCAGGAACGTCAAAATGCCGAGCAACGGCAAAAAGCCACACAGGAACATGATGTTCGTGATGCCTACTTTGTCGATCCAGTTGCCGAGCACCAGCGCACCTACCCCACCAAGGCCAAAAGCGAGGCCTGTGATCAGACCGGAGACGGTTCCGATTTTGCCGGGTACGAGCATTTGCGCATATACGACCGTAATCGAAAAGCTCGACAGCATAATAAATCCGATAATCGGCAACAGGATAGCCGTCCAGAATTGGTTGGCGTAAGGCAACAATAGCGCGAGAGGCGCGGCCAATACCATGGACAGGAAAATCATGTTGCGTTTACCAAAACGGTCTGCCAGCGGGCCGCCAAAGAAGGTGCCTAGCGCACCAGCTCCGAGAAACAGGAAAATGTACAGTTGTGCATCAGCCAGTGGCATTTTAAACACTTCCATCAGGTAAAACGAATAGTAGCTGCCGACCGAGGTCGAATACCACGAACGGACGAATACCAGCAGAATGAGAACAACCATGGCAAACATAATACGGTTGCGTACTTCGGGCTTCATCTGGCGTGCCGCCGCTTTTTTACGTGCATAGCCTTCCGTGCGCAGGACGTTACCATACCAGCGAGCGATGAACGACTGGACCACAATCCCGGCCGCAGCAATACCTGTGAACCAGATGGCGCCAAATTGCCCTAACGGGATAAAAATCCAGCTCGTAAGCATGGGTGCCAGCGATTGGCCCGCATTGCCGCCAACCTGGAAAATGGACTGAGCCAGCCCCCGACGAGGTCCGGCCGCCATGTGGGATACACGCGAGCCTTCCGGGTGAAAGGCAGCCGAGCCCAGGCCCACGAAGATGACCGCGATGAGCACTGCTTTATAATCGGCAGCATAGGCGAGCAGCAGCATGCCTGTCAGCGTAAAGCCCATGCCGATCGGAAGGATCGCGGGCGTAGGTCTCTTATCCGAAAACAAGCCAATGACTGGCTGCATGATCGAAGCTGTAAAATTGATGGCGAATGAAATCCAGCCGATCTGCGTGTAGCTCAGGCTCATGGATTCTTTTAAGATCGGAAAGATCGCAGGAATGACCGATTGAATCGAGTCATTGAACAGATGGACGAAGCTGATGGCAATCAGAATCGCAAAAACGGTGCCCTTCGCTTGAGGTCCCGGCAGAGGGAGCGATTGGCCCGCTTCTTTTTTTGTAGCAGATTTAGTAGTCATGGCAACCTCCGATTATGTATGTATATTTTAAGATATAGGAAGCGATCCGTTTGCAGCAAATGGCTGAAAGGGGCATAAAGGCCGCCTTTACTCGGTGGTTCTTTCCCATCCTACTGCATACTCGCAATTGCTTGATTTAGTTGGATTTTCTACACGTCACATGGGAATTCAAATGTTTATCATTTTTGAAACCGATATATATATGAGCATGAGGAAGGAATTATGCAAAATGCTATATGGAAATAGGGAAAGAAAAGGGGAGCAAGCATGAGAAAAACAGGGATAATTGTACTGGCTGCAGCGATGATCTGTGGAGTGACAGCAGGCGCTACACTAAACAACGGCTCAACAGCGGCAGCGGCAGAGACAGCGACGAATGTAATCGCGAACAACTCTTGGAAAACCGCTAAAATCATTGATGTGGTCGACCGGGATAACTACTTACTGGATGACGGTTCTTTATGGAGAAAGAGTATTGATGGCCCCGTTATTGAGAAATTGAATTTGAAGGGAATTATAGGCAGCAAGGATGAAAGTGTAGACTATTACGGCTGGACTCAGGACGGAAAGGTAGCCAACTGGGATAATTATTCTGACCATGCAACAGTAGCGGCTCAATCCTCAGGAGTTAAAGAGATCACCGGAGAGGGCTTGGCTATTAAAAACGATGGGACGATCTCTTGGGGAAGAGGAGAGGTCGAGGGAATATCAGATGCCATTGACGGAGATAAGGTAAGCACCTACTTTACGGTTCTTACTCGATCCAGTGATGTATGGTATTCCACAGGCTATGCAGAATCCAAGCCGCGCAAGATAGGTCATGTAGATGGTGCGCTTGATATCAAAATGAGTACGGCTTATGCCGCGGTGCTGAAGGAAGACGGTCATGTCACGATGCTGGATATGCTGACGAATGAACCGCCGCGTGAAGTGGGGAGTGATATTGCTTCGATATTGTGGAAAAAAGGTACGCATGTCTTGATTACCGTACATCGCGACGGGACGGTGTGGAGCTATGATCGGCTGAAAAAATATCCGGCGGTGCAGCTTAGCGGATTGTCTAATGTTGTACGGCTGGTTGATTCACCTGACGAGCTTTTTGCACAATTAAAGGATGGTTCTTGGGTCGGCTATAAGGATGGTACCACGACTCCATTGAGTTTACCTATATTAACAGGGATGACCCTGTTGACGACCTCCAAAGAGGCTGCGATCGGTGACAGCATTCAATTGAATGTACAGGAGACGTATTCCAATGGCTATCGATTCACACGGCATCCCGAAGCCAGTGAAATTGAAGTAGAGAAGCCCCAGGTTGCCGAGCTACAGCAGGACGGCTCAGGCAAACTCAAAGTACGGGGCATTGGCAGTACAGCCGTATCTCTGCGGACCGAAGGTATACCATCATCTTTTACCTTGAAAGTAGCATCTGATCAAACATTGACCGGGGCGGCTATGCTGAACGGCAGTGTGTATTTGCCTGTGCAGTCTGTGTTCAAGACGCTGGGCGGATCGGTAACCGTGGCAAATCAGACCTTTACGATCAAGCTGGGCAAAAACAATATTGTACTCCAAAAAGGGAGTTCTTCTGCGATGGTGAATGGCAAACCTGTTGCGTTGAAAGGCAAGATACAAACAGTCAATGGACAGGTGGTATTCCCGGGAACATTGTTGACCGATCTAAAGCTGGGAGGATTTAAGTGGAATCGTGATCGGCAGCAAGCGGAACTAGCTGTGGGTGCTACCAAGCTTGTGATTGAGACGCCGGAAACGGCAAAAATTATCAAAGCCATTGATCTGGGCAGTCTGTCCAAACTCATTGGCAAAACCTATTGGGTCAATAACTTCTATAGCGCTGGAGAGCGCTTTGGCAAAGTAACAGTTAAAGATATCGAGGTCAGTACGGACCCGAATGGCGTTAAATCGTATGAAGTTATTTTTCAGGGAGCCAATGGCGTAACTTATAACACGTTTTCCATGGTTGGAGCTTCACGCATCCCGCAAATGCTGTCCGATTCCGATCAATTCCTGACTTACGATCCCTACAAGAAATATCAATGGTCGCAAGCCATTTGGAACAAGATTAAAAATAATGAAGTCAGCTTGGGCATGAATACGACGCAAGTGCAGTTCGCATGGGGAAACCCAACTGTCAGAGAAAAGGGATCTGCTTCAAACGGAACCCAAGTCGAAGCCTGGGTATACGGCAACCGTAGTCTTTATTTCAAAGTGGTGGGTTTTGTAAATGGCAAAGTTATAGAGGTATGGCTGTAAGGTTAATGACGTTCCATAATAGCTTGAACAAGGGTGTCTCAAGAGTCGCATAAGCGGCCTTTGAGATGCCTTTTTTTATTTTAACAAAACCAAGCTCTTTATTTAACAAATGTAAGCTATGATTTTTATGCCATACAACCTGTTGTATGGATGACACAGAGGAAGCATGAAGAGCACAAGAGAGGATATGATTTGACAATGAAATTGCTAAAGAAGCCATTATCAGCTGCTTTATTATCTGTACCCTTACTTATAGGTTCCCTGGGTGGAAGTTATGCGAGTGCGGCAACCCTACCAACAACGGTAACTGCGCCAGAGCCTTCTTGGGGATATTTCGTAGATCATTACAAAAATAATAATTCTGATAATAAGACGGAAAGTTCAAATCCGACACTCGGGTTGCTTTCCGGATTTAATAAGCTTTGGACTCCCGGCGCTACCTGGGATACAGGTACCAAGCTGAATAGTAGCGTACTGGACGCCAATATTCAAAAAGTTATTGATATTGCTGCTCGCCGTACTTCCAGTGAGGCAGATGCGGCTTATTTGGATGATCGCAGAAATCAGAGCTACAGTGTGATCGACGGTCTGGGTTCGCTTACCGATGTATATCGAAAGAATGCAGGGGCAACTACAACAATCAATGACATTCCGGCAGATGCCTTGACTAAAAAATATGAAGATGCCGGAACCAATGCAGGCAGTACGAGTTCCGCGTTAGGCAATATCGTGAATTTAGTCAATACCTTGCGTGGAGATTACTCTTCGACGAGCTCGGCTAAGGCTTATTTTAGCTATCCTCGTCCGTTTCGCTGGAGCAATAATTCAGTCGTGGTTCCGACTCTGCTGCCCGCACAAAATTCTGATCCGAGCAAGGATGGCGGTTTTCCTAGTGGTCATACCAATGCCGCGTATCTCAGCGCTTTTGCGATGGCCTATGCCGTACCAGAACGTTATCAGGAATTGCTGACGCGAGCTTCGGAGCTGGGCAACAACCGTATTGTTGCCGGTATGCATTCGCCATTTGATGTTATGGGAGGGCGCGTCATGGCAACTGCGACGGCGGCTGCCATCCTGTCTGATCCGGCCAATAGCAGTTTAAAGAAAGCAGCTTATCAGGATGCTCACAGTAAATTGTTAACACAAACGGGTACAGCCTCGGATCGGTTCAGCAATTACTCTGCCAATAAAAAAAGCTATACTGAACGATTGACATACGGATTTAGTCCAATTAACCCGACCACGACTGCAATGAAGGTGCCTAAGGGAGCTGAGGTGCTGCTGGAAACACGTCTGCCTTACCTGGACAGCACACAACGCCGTTGGGTTTTGGCTACTACAGGTCTTCCTTCCGGCTATCCTGTACTGGATGATGCTGAGGGATGGGGACGGCTTAATCTCTTTTCCGCCGCAGATGGTTACGGGGCTTTTGCCAATAATGTTACCGTGACCATGGACGCTTCCAAAGGCGGTTTCAATGCTTTGGATCGCTGGCGCAACAATATCTCCGGCGTTGGAAAGCTGACTAAAAAGGGAACAGGTGCATTGAAGCTGCTGGGCAACAATACGTATTCCGGCGGTACACAGCTCGACCAGGGCATTCTGGAGGGAAATTCGGAGACAGCTTTCGGAAATGGTAGTATTACGAATAATGGAGGTACTCTCCGTACTAATAATTCTGGCAAGCTGATTATCGGCGGAGATTACAAACAATCTGCCAAGGGAGTACTCGAACTCAACCTTCAGAGTAAAAATGATTTGCTCAAAATTAAAGGCACTGCAATATCTAATGGGAAATTGCGTCTGAATTTTTCAAACAAATATGTACCAGCTAACGGTGCCACGATCATGACTTATGGTAAACGAAATGGAGCATTTACTTCCATTGAAACCACTGGATTGCCAAGCAAGTACAAAGTGAAGGTTGTCTATAAAACCGATAGTATTCAGTTAAAAGTTACAAAGTAATAAACTCGGTATACAACAATTGAAGTGCACCTTTAGAATTCATCGGATAACGGAAGGGTTATTCCAATGTCTATTCTAAGGGTGCACTTTGTTGTTTAAAAACCCCATTTCTCAGAGCTGCTGTATATATTTATAACCAAGGGTATAAAAAGGTCAAAATTTGACCTTAATGTAGTAAAATAATCCCGCTGTTTGAAAGCGCAGTCATGATATTCTTAAGAAGCATATTTGGTCAAAGTTTTAATTATTCAGACTAACTAAGAGGAACAGAGGAAAGGAAGAGACTGATGAGTCTTGAAAAAGAATACGTTAAAATAGCCCAAGATGTAATTAAAGGGCTTGGCGGAGAAGACAATATTATTTCCATGGCACACTGTGCTACCCGGCTGAGACTGATTGTAAAAGACAGGGACATTATTGATGATGAATTTATTGAGAATATTGATAAGGCCAAGGGGGTGTTCTTTACATCCGGACAATATCAAATTATTTTTGGAACCGGTACCGTAAATAAAGTATACGAAGCGATGGTCGGTCAGAACGTATCCGCTACATCAAAGGCAGAGCTGAAAGAGAAGGCCTCAACGCAAGATGACAACTTTTTCAAAAGAATGATCCGGGTTTTCGGGGACGTATTTGTTCCCATTATACCTGCATTGGTAGCTACAGGATTATTCATGGGAGTTAGAGGCTTGGTAACACAGCCTGCACTGCTTCAGTTATTTGGGCTTACACCGGATCATATTTCCGCGAATTTTATATTATTTACGCAAATACTGACCGATACCGCTTTTGCATTTTTACCCGTGCTGGTGTGCTGGTCAGCGTTCAGAGTGTTCGGCGGGTCGCCTATCTTGGGGATATTACTCGGATTAATGCTGGTAAGTCCTTCCTTGCCTACATCCTGGGATGTCGCTCAACATGTTAAGGAACCCCTTTTATTTTTGGGATTCATTAAAATTGCAGGCTATCAGGGCTCTGTTCTGCCAGCGTTCATTATAGGGATCGTGGGGGCGATGCTGGAGAAGAGAATCAGGAAATCCGTTCCCGAAGCATTGGACTTGATTCTGACGCCATTTCTAACATTATTGCTCACACTGGTACTGGGCTTGTTCGTGATCGGTCCCATCTTCCATGAAGTGGAATTTTTAATATTAGCGGCAGTTACAGCCATTTTGAAATTACCGTACGGCATCGGCGGATTTATTTACGGGGGCATTAATCAGATTATTGTAGTTACCGGACTGCATCATGCCTTGAATCTGATTGAAATACAGATGTTGGTGGGCAGTGGTTGGAATATGGTGAACCCGATCAGTTCTGCATCGATTTGCGCACAAGCAGGCGCTGCGCTGGCTGTCGGTCTAAAATCGAAAAATTTAAAAACCAAATCCATTGCTTACCCTTCTGCCATGTCTGCGTTATTGGGCATTACAGAACCGGCTATCTTCGGGGTGAACATTCGATATGGTAAACCGTTCTTGATGGGCTTGATTGGGGGAGCGGTTGGCGGATTTTTCGCACGTATCTTTAATGTTCAAGCAACGGGCATGTCGATTACAGCCATCCCTGGATTGTTATTGTATCTGAATAATCAGATTTTTCTGTATATTTTAGTTTGTTTAATCGGTTTTGGTGTAGCATTTGCATTGACGTGGATCTTTGGGTTTAAAGAAAAAATAAATAACAAATAAAATCTTGTGGAGAGAATCATGGACAACAATACACTGCTTGAGAAATTGAACAGCCTTTCAATAGAAGAGAAGATAGGCCAGCTCATCCAACTGACTGGTGATTTTTTTGAAGGGGATATGGACACTGTTGTGACGGGGCCTTTAAAAAAATTAGGGTTAAACATCGATTACAATGTTTATAACACAGGATCAATATTAAACATTACCAATCCGGAAAAAATTATCCGGTTGCAAACTGATTATTTGGAAAAATCGATTCATAAAATTCCGCTGCTGTTCATGGCAGATATTATCTACGGGTATCGAACCATCTTTCCGATTCCGATTGCTCAAGCATGTAGTTGGAATTATGATGATATAGAGCATGCGGCTTCGATTGCTGCTCAGGAATGCTACGATGAAGGCATTCACGTGACCTTTTCCCCCATGGTAGATATCGTTAGAGATCCCCGTTGGGGTCGGGTGATGGAATCACCTGGAGAGGATACTTTGTTGGCGAGGAAATATGCTCAAAGCGTGGTTCTGGGAATTCAAGGAAGCAATTTGGACAGCACAGTGCCGGCCAATAAAATTGCTGCTTGCGTTAAGCATTTTGCCGCTTATGGTGCGCCTGTCGCCGGACGTGAATATAATGCTGTGGATATGTCGGAGCATACATTGCGGGAATATTATTTACCCGGGTATCAAGCTGCAATCGAAGCGGGTGTAAAGCTTGTCATGACGGCTTTTAATACCTTGAATGGTATCCCTGCGACTGGAAACGAATGGCTTAACCGAGACGTGCTAAGACAAGAAATGAATTTTGACGGTGTATTGATCTCGGATTACGCCGCTATAGAAGAGTTAATCATGCATGGTTATGCAGAAGACGAGGCTTCCGCCGCAAGGCTGGCACTGCTGGCGAGTGTTGATGTGGATATGAAGACGGCAGTATACGCCAATCAATTGAAGAATGTAATATCCGGTAACGATCATATGCTGGAGCTTTTGAATGAAGCTGTATACCGTGTCTTAAAGCTGAAAAATGATTTGGGGCTTTTTGAGGATCCATTCCGCGGGTTACAGGAAACCGTTCAACTTCCAACAAGCAGCGTTCTGTCAGATGAACATAAAAAAGCGGCGCTGTCCTTGGCAGAAGAATCTGTTGTTCTACTGAAAAATGAACATGAACTTTTGCCATTGTCAAAACATACCAAGGTCGCTTTAATCGGTCCCTATGCAGAAGAGAACTCCACCCTGGGCATGTGGGCGATTAAGGGGGAAGAGGCGGATACCGTAAATTTGAAAACGGGGTTGTTAAAGCTTGTTGATCCCGATAATCTCTCGGTGTGCAGAGGGGCGCACCTGCTGCCCCTTGATGCAAGGGAAGCATTTGATAAATATGCGGACAAACTGGCTGTTGAAACAAGCGCTGAGGAAGTTCTACTGCATGAAGCAATTAGGAATGCGAACGAAGCAGAAGTCATTGTCCTCGCCTTGGGAGAAAGTATTTATCAAAGCGGAGAAGGAGGATCACGAACGAACCCAACGCTTCCTGAACCTCAATTGAAACTGCTCTATGAATTAAGTCTATTGGACAAAAAGATCATTTTGATCGTTTATAGTGGAAGACCTTTGATTCTTACCGAAGTTGTCGGAAAAGCTGACGCAATTATTCAAGCCTGGTATCCGGGAACTATGGGCGGAGAAGCACTGGCAAATATATTGTATGGAGAAGTAAATCCGTCGGGGAAATTAGCGATGACTTTTCCACGAAGCGTCGGACAAATTCCGGTGTACTACAATGAGCTGAATACAGGAAGACCGAATTTGAAGGAAAATGGCTTCTATCGGTTTGCTTCCCGATATATAGATGAAGTGAATGAACCCTTGTATCCGTTTGGTTATGGTAAATCTTATACTTCATATGAATACAGCCTATTATCAATCAGCCAAAAAGAAATGAAAAAAAATGAATTAGTGGATATCCATATATCTGTCTCCAACACTGGAATTTATGATGGGAAAGAAACGATCCAATTGTACATTCGCGATAAATTTGCAAGTGTTGCAAGGCCAGTTAAAGTATTAAAAGACTTCAAAAAAGTTTTTTTGCAAAGTGGCCAGACAAAAATTGTAGAATTTTCAATTCATGAAGAGATGCTTAAATTTTATGGACGTGAAATGAAATACAAGAGTGAGCCCGGCGAATTTGATGTTTATATCGGTTCAAGCTCGCAGGAAATTTTGTTGAGCTTTAGTTTTATTCTTTTACCGGAGGATAACCATGAATAAAAGCGACGCTTATAACCTAAAGTATCATATTACTCCTCCTTACGGTTTACTAAATGATCCTAATGGACTTGCCTTTTTCAATCATCAATATCATGTGTTCTATCAGTGGAATCCAAAAGGAACCGAGCATAAACATAAATGCTGGGGCCATGTTGTTTCCAGCGATCTGGTGCACTGGCAAAGGAAAAGTGTCGCGCTGGAGCCTTCGGAATGGTATGACAAGGATGGCATTTATTCCGGTGGGGGCTTGGTTCATAATGAAAAGCTGTATCTGTTTTACACAGGAAATGTAACCAGAGATGATGGAGTAAAAGAAAGCTATCAATGCGCAGCAATTTCAGAAGATGGCGAGTATTTCCAAAAAACAGGCCCTTTGTTTGAACATCCCAAAGGTTATACCAGGCATGTCCGGGATCCAAAAGTATGGGGAGACCAAAACGGGAACTGGTGGATGATCGTGGGCGCTCAAAGTGAAGACTTGACTGGAGATACGCTTATCTACAAATCTAAAGATTTGTCCAATTGGAAATGCCAAGGATCATTTTTTGAGCATAACAGTGAATTTGGATATATGTGGGAATGTCCGGATATAATTAATTTTTCTGAAAATGATGTTTTTGTCTTCTCTCCTCAGGGTTTACCGGAGGTAGGCGAATATTGTAGAAATCCTAATCAATCGGGATATATTGTTGGAAAATTATCGGAAATAGGAAGATTCAACGGAAACCTGTCTGATTTTAAAGAGCTTGATCGAGGGTTTGATTTTTATGCGCCGCAATCGTTTAAGGTTAATGACAGAATCATTATGTTCGGATGGATGAGCGCCATGAATGAAGAAGCGGAGAGGGCTGTCCCGACCATTCAGGAAGGATGGATTCATGCGTTGACTCTTCCTAGAGAAATAGTGCTGAGTAACGGTGTGTTGTACCAGAAACCATTGCGAGAATTACAATTGTTAAGACTGGATGGCATGCATTACAACGGGGAAATTCAAAAAAACAGTGTGTGGCAGCTGCCTTCTTTACAAGTGGAATTAATTATTAATTTTTCGATGCTCACAGCAAACTTCACAATGAAAGTAAGGGACGCTGTTCAGATTGACTATGATCGTGAACAAAACAGTCTCACAGTCTGGAGAACAAACTGGTTGACGAACCAGAGGGAGTACAGAAAAGCAACATTAAATAATAGACTTACAGAAATACAAATGTTCATTGAAAGCTCAAGCCTGGAGATATTTGCAAACGAAGGCGAGGAAGTGTTTTCTCTGCGCTATTTCTTAGAAGATACTGAGCAACGCAGTGTGTTGCTTGAGGCAGGAGACAATGAAGGAGAAGTTAGGATTTATCAGTTGCAAGAATGTGCAGGATAACGGATTTACGGCACATACCATAATTTAATAATTCACCTGCAGAGCTGCAAGCAGGCAAGGGAAGGCTGTTCATTACTCCGTTTGCGAGAAGAACTGCCTTCTTTTTGTCTTAGCCAGCTGGATAGATTGCAGCTTGTCTGGGCATTTTACTATCGGTATAGTATGAGTATTAAAGTTTTTGACTTAATATAGATACGGGTTGATTACTCATAGCTGGTTGATGAGGTGTCGTATGAAAAAAATATATGAGCATATTGAAATAGACAGAAGAAAAATGATTAACCTCTTTATGTTTCAATCGAGAGATACAGAAAGAGTTATCCCCATGCATTTTCACAGTAATATGGAATTAATCTACTGTACAAGCGGAAGTCTAAAGGTGTGGCATGAAGGGAAAATAACCATTTTGATGGAAAAGGATGCGCTGTTCATTAATAGCAATGTGCCGCATTCCACACAGAGCATTACGGAGAACCAAGTCGTTGTATTGCAATTTCCAGACACTTTTTTTGCCCATGAACAAGTAATCATTCAATTAAACACGCAAGAGAAACCAGTTGAAGATAGTATAATCTCTAAATTAAGGGGGTTGTTTATGGATATATACTATCTACATATTTCCAAAGGCAAATACGACTACATTTTAGAGCAAAGCCGAATTATTGAACTTAAATATTTACTTGTCAATCATTTTAGTCAGGCAACAGACATTCCACCGGAAGTATTTAGTGAAAAGCAGCGAAAGATAAAGACAATCATGGACTTTATTAAAGAGCATTACACTGAGAATATTAGCCTAGCCAAAACAGCTCGAATCTGCGGTTATTCGGAGGCCTATTTGTCGCGAATGTTTCATGAATATACAGGCCAGACGTTTACCGAGTACAAGCAAATTCTTTGTTTGGAAAAGGCGATCGATTTATTGGATACAACAAATAAGTCACTTACAGAAATTTCTTACGAGGCTGGATTTCCAAACGAGAAATCTTTTAGAAAAGCTTTTAAAGAAGTTATGGGTAAAACACCTTATGAATACAAAAAAACCAAAATTTGATATGATTGTGTAAACGCCACAAGCGTAACGCCTATATGGATTACTTCAACAGACTGGAAACATCGGGGCTGTCCCTGAGTCATTCTATGACTTTTGGGACAGCTCCTTGTTATTTGTATGCAAATGCAAGGGGGGGGAACTTAACGGTTATCTACAGTCTCTGGGTACGTATCATGGTTCATCATACGGTGCTCTGCTATCTGCTCATACTTCGTTCCCGGTTTGCCGTAGTTTGTGTATGGATCAATGGAGATGCCACCGCGCGGCGTAAACTTGCCCCACACTTCGATATAACGCGGGTCCATCAGCTTGATTAAGTCATTCATAATGATGTTGACGCAGTCCTCATGGAAATCGCCGTGGTTGCGGAAGCTGAACAGGTACAGCTTGAGGGACTTGCTTTCGACCATTTTGATATCGGGAATGTAGCTGATGTAGATGGTGGCAAAATCCGGCTGTCCTGTAATTGGACACAGGCTGGTGAACTCCGGGCAATTGAACTTAACAAAATAATCGCGGTACGGATGCTTATTATCAAAGCTTTCAAGAATGGCGGGATCATAGGCAAAGGTGTATTGGGTGCCTTGATTGCCAAGCAGGGTAACGTCGGTCATTTCTTCGGGTGATCTTCCGGTCATAGTGGTGAGGCTCCTTAGTTTAGATTAGTGGTAAAAGAGGTAGGGAGTTATGGTGATCGGAGGGGGAAGGCGCTCCGCGAAGGATTTGAGCTTCCGATCGCTGTTGAAATGGGATTCTTTCTGATCATGTTAAAGACGTATAGGTTAGAATCCCATTTCAAAGGCGAACGCTAACGCTTCTCCAGCTTCAAATCCTCCGCTCCGCTGCCGACCGCCGTCAACACCATAAAGTCCCTACTCGTTTTACATGTAGGTTGGGGCAGAAGAGAATAGTGTTCGCTCCTTTATTAAGGAGCGATCTCTTGTTGAGAAACCCCGTCCTTATGGACGAGGGTTTCTCTTGATTTATAACTTTGGTTGTCGAAAGTGTACTTCGTATAAATTTGGTGTGCTTGTGGATCACATCCAGTCCCTACGGAATATATTACTTATCAGTGCTATACGCCGCGTTTGTTGCCCCATACGAGGGTGTGGAGCTGCGGGAGTACCCGTACGTCGTTCAGACATGAATCGTCCATGACACGGTCAATGAGCCATTCATAACGATGCAATAGGGATTCCGCAATCTGTCCGGTGTTCTCCGTGTTCACATCCGGGTTGCCAGTCTGGAGGAACAGCGGTACATGTGGATAGCGCTCGTGAACGGTGCGTGCATATGCGAGATCAATGTCATCGAATATGACGACCTTCAAGCTGCATGCTCCGTGGTAGTATCTCACTGATTCATTAGCAGCTTCCTTCGTGCAAGTTGCGGTAGAGAAGTTGGACGCTGACGAGGGCTCTCCAGCTGCCTTCCAATCAGTAATCTTCTGATTTGACAGGCGGGCTACGATGTCATCCAGCACGTCCCAGTTGGTCGTCATACCAGAGCTGGGCGGTTTGGGTGACAGGGTTACCTCGTCGATATGATACAGCCATTCCTGCCAGCGGGAGCCTTGAGTTTCGACGGCGGTGGCAATGTTTTGGCTTCGCAGCAGGGTAATCAGTTCTCCAAGCTGTGGGAGCAGGGCCGGGTTGCCCCCGGAAAGAGTCACATGTGAAAACCGTGTGCCACCGATGGACTGAAGCTCCTGCCAAATGTCTGTGGCGCTGAGACGACGGATCTGATCCTTGGCGCTGCCGTCCCAGGTAAAGGCGGAATCGCACCATGAGCAGTGGTAATCGCAGCCTGCGGTACGAACAAACATCGTTTTGCGCCCAATGACCATGCCTTCGCCCTGAACGGTAGGACCAAACACCTCCAGTACAGGGATAGGGGCTGTTTTTGGGCCCCGGGAAGGTGCGGCTGTTTGGTGAGTCGCCGTGATATTACTCATCCAGCATCCACTCCCGTCGGAATTCGGCATAGCTGGTAGGTGTTTCGAACAGCCGTACAAATTCAGTGCGCCCGCCTTCCACACGATGGCGGTATGCTTCCGAGGTTAGGGCGGACTCCATTTGTTCGAAGATCCAGACGACCATATTTTCCGCCGTTGTATTCATCGGGGGCAGCGTCTCATTCAGATAGCGGTGATCCAGATAAGGCTCAATCCGCTCCTTCCAGATCGTTTTGATATCACCAAAATCAAGGGTCAGACCGGTTTCGTCCGGTATGCCGCTAATGCCGAAAACGACGATATAAGTATGTCCGTGCAGATTTTTGCATTTGCCTTCGTAGCAGTGCAAATGGTGTGCTGCATCGAACGTAAATTGCTTGCTGACCAGTATACGTTTGCGATGATAACGCAGTTGGGAGCGTTCAATGTCCGTCCCGAACTGCTGGAGCTTGTCGACGATACGAAAGGAGCCCGGCTCATGCATGGCCTTCAACTCCTGGCGACGAAGCTCCGCGTACAGCCAGATACTGTTCCAGCCCCGCGCGGCGTAGTTTGCAGGCAGGGCATTCGCCACAGCCGTCGCCAATAATGCCGTTATAGCAAGTTAGTGTACGGGTTCTCACAAATTCAAAGGCTTCCAGCTCATCGGCCATTTGCCAGGTTTCGGCCTTATTCAACCACATGAGCGGGGTATGAATGACAAAGGGATAGTCCATGGAAAGATTTAAAGTAACGTTCAGCGATTTGATAAAAGAATCCCGGCAATCGGGGTAGCCGCTAAAATCCGTCTCGCAGACGCCTGTGATCATGTGACGGGCTCCTTTTTGTTTGGCGAGCACTGCTGCGAAGCTGAGAAACAGCAGGTTGCGGCCATCTACAAAGGTGCTGGGCAGCTCGCCTTCCTGCTGAGTAATGTCAATGTCGGTGCGTGTGAGGGCATTGGGGGCTAATTGATTGAGCAGGCTCATATCCAGTACCGATTGCGGAACACCCAGTTCGTGGGCGATTCCGGCCGCTACTTCGATTTCCTGCTTGTGGCGTTGACCGTAATCGAACGTCACGGTTTCTACTTCGGCAAAATGTTTTTTCGCCCAAAATAAACAGGTGGTGCTGTCTTGACCGCCGCTGAATACGACGACCGCTTTTTCGTTTGCAAACATAAAAAAACCTCTCGATCTTCTTGGAATGGTGTAAGACACAGGGTCTTGTCACATGGAAGAAGGAGAGTTCTTGAACCGACTTCAACAAAAAACAGGCCTTGCCCCGCGATTATTTTTTCATGCGGAGGACAAAGCATCGTTAGTTTTTTATAGAGGGAGTTCGCGAACCTCTCCCATGCATGGAGCATGGACTTTCTTCATTTGGTGTCTGCCAGAGGACAGACGCCTTCATTATAGCATGGCAGAGCTATTTGATAAACACTCCGCCAAATGGAATGACTTCCCTTAAAAAGCGTTTGATCACGCCATCATCGTTCATATCCTGCTGGAGCCGTCGATGATGTTCACCCGCATGAAAAAGCACAGTACCGTGTCCGGTCATTTTAAAATGATAATTCATATGCTGGCTGGCCAAATGGTTGCCGTACACCGTCAGCTCAAGCTGGGCGTTCTCGGGATAGGCAATGACGCTGCTTGCATCGACATACATCGGCTCTGTCGGATGAAGCTGTTCCTGACATACCAGTCCCTGAGTCAATAGACCGATTTGGCCGATGCCATCGAATTTCATTTTAATGACATCCCGACTGAACAACATGTTTTTCATACTCAGCAGCTTGGTGCGCATATGGATACCGGAGCTGTACCAGAACAGGTTGCGAAAATCGTATAGCAGATCGTCGCCTCCTTCCAGCTCAATCATTTTCAGACTGAAACCGGGAGGAAGTGCGGCAATGAGGCGGCAAGCTCCTGTAAAATCGGCCTGAATCAGCTTGTGCTTGCGGTACATGCCTTTAATATTCATCAGTTTGTCACTACGGCCTGAGCTGGGTCCGCGGTACGCGATGATTTGCTGCGGGTGAAGAACATGCAGCTTTTCGCCCTCCGCCAGATCAAGCGTTACGACAGAACCGACGCTTTCATCATGGTGTTGTCCTGCTTGTATGTCCATTCTGGCCTTTCATCCTTTCAGGGGGCTAGTATCTTCCCGAACGTCGACGCATCCCGTAACGCAACAGGCGGATACCGATAAAATAACCAGCCAGCAGAATGACAGCTGTGAGGATCAGCATCTTGTTACGGTGTGAAGCCTGATCGCGCTGAATCTGAAGATTTTTCAGTTCGGTGACGGTGTCGGTCAGCTTGCGATTTTGCTCTAATAGTTGAGTGTTTTGCTCCTGATAAGCCTCAATGCTGCTACGGGCCTTTTGCAGCTCTTCCTGCGTTTGCTTATAGCTTTCCTTGAGCTGATATACATCGCCAGGCAGTCGGGAAAATTGCTCAAAGCCCTGGTATACATCATCCCAGTAGGCGGCATGTGCTCCCGGAACTCCGGTTCCGCCAAAAATAAACAGAAGCGCTACAGCAGCGCAGACGATACGGCGGCAGAAAGCAAAGCGAGAAATTTGTCGTACCAAGAGATCTTCCTCCTTCTGATGCACCAAGATGTTAAATGATAAGCATAATTACCCATATCTTATGGTTACGCATAGTGTAATGATTAGGGTTCAAAGTTTAGAATAACAGGATGACAAATCCGGGAGGAATATTTACAAAAAAAGTCGATATTTTAGTTTAAGTGTACCTCAAAACGGGTATATCAAGGAAGCAGCTACATTCCGGTAATTTTCTGGCGAGCACGTACAAGAGCCAACCCTATTTCATGAAGAACAGAAATGAGTATAAATATATTAAGCAAGAATATAGAAGGAGAAATGAACGATGAACGAAAAAGAACAAACCTATAAAACGTTAAAAATAACCGTAAACGGAAAGCCTTTGTCGAAGGAACTGGTGGTGGACAGTATAACTTTTGCGCCTGTTCCCGATATTTGCACAAAAGCGAATGTTTCTTTGACAGAAACTATGATTTCTTAGCTTTATATATGAAACGAGACTATAATGCAGCCCGGCTTAAGCCGGGCTGTTTTTTGCGTAATTATGCAATTTCAATGGCTTAAAATGCTATTTGTTGATGTACTCCCCCTTTTCTATAGATTACCATGTATAATTTTCGGTGACGAACATATGTTCCCTGACAATATAGTGTCAGATAACACTGTTAATTTAGAGTTACATGTTCTTTTAGGGGGAATTTACCAGTGGTGAAGTCAATAGTTAACGTAACGTACACATGGGACAAAGAGTCTATATCTGCGAATGGGTCCGAGCAAGTAAATCTGCTGATAGAATGGGGCCATGGGGCTATACGTAAAAGAAAAGGGACTTTAATGCCGAAAACAGTTGGATGTGACCTGCAACTCCGGTTCATTCCAGAGAGTGGGGTAAATCTATTAAAAGTGGATGGGGCCAGGCTCAGCTTCAATCGCTCGGAAGACGGAGAGTGCATGCTTGTTCACTGTGGTGATATGCGGAGGGGAAAGTATAAGCAGGCTATTTTGTCCTTTTCTATACCGGCCCACTCTTCCGGAAGACATATCATTGGATTGATGGAGTGGAGCTGGCGTAAGCCAACTCAGGAAAAAAGGACGCTGATTCGAACGGATCAGCTCTTTATCCATTACACGCATCATCTCGGTCTGCTGAGCATTCCAATCAACCCAAAGGTGGAAAAATACATAAAGCTGAATGAGACGGCTCCTATTGTGAAGAAAGCATTGCGTATGTACGAGAAGGGGGAACAGGAGCGAGGGGCGTTTGTGCTTACCAGACAAGCAGATGAACTGCTTATACGGGCGACGAGAACAGAAGACAGGGAATATCTGGAGGAAGCCGAATTACTTTTTGCTGTATGGAATAAATGGAATGGGACTTTTGGATTATTTGAAGCGTATAGTTCTAAAGTCTATGTTAATAATGAGATATCTGTAGAGGATGTTCACTTTACCGAAATTAATATTTTAAAGTAGGCAATTATGCTAGTTTATTTATGTAATATAGTGAGTCTAATTTACTATCTTTTTGTAAAGGAGAGACTTCCTTGACTGATCGGTTGATACGGTTAATGCGGATTATTACTATTGTTCAGGCAAATCCGGGGATATTGGCAAGAGAGCTTGCCGAACGTTGTGAAACATCAGAACGCACCATTTACCGAGATATGGAGGCTCTAAGCGCTATGCATATTCCAATAGCCAATATGGGGCATGGCAAAGGATACATATTTATTAGTAACTTCGCCTTGTATCCACTCAATTGGACGGAAGAAGAGGCACAGGCTTTTGCCAGGCTGGGGGATGTCATGGAAACCGTAAAGCCTCTTTTACCACCAGCTTTTGAAAGTGCTTATGAGAAAGTGATGGCCTCCAGTCAGAAAAAAAAGATGGACCAGACAAGCTTCGCGCAGGAAATGAAAAATATCGTCCGGCTCGGCTCGACACTTGAGCGGGAAAACCAGCCCTATCTGCTCAGGCTGATTGTTTTGGCAAGTCTTACGCAGCAGACCATTGAAGCGGAATACAGTTCGCCTCAGAATGAAGATGTATCATTGGTACAGATTGATCCTTATTGTCTGGTTCCACAGGATCGGCGTTTTTATATGCTTGGTTTTTGTCACAAGCAAGCCGCCATGAGAACCTTTCGGATCAGCCGCTTTCGAAATATGAGGATTTTGCCGTATACGTTTCAGAAGAATACTTATGAAATGGAAATGTTTTTTAAGGGAACCTGGTCAGTTACCAAGGGGGACCAGAATATCCGGTTTGTGGTAAGATTTTCTGCTGGATCTGTATATCGGGTCAAAGAAGAGGAGCTGTTCATCAAGCCTTTTCTCAAGGATTTGCCGGATGGAAGTCTATTGTTTGAGGTAACGGTTAATCATGATGGTGAATTTCTGGATTGGCTCACTCAATATGGAGCGGAGGCGGAAATTTTGGAGCCTTTGCGATACCGCAAGCGAATGCAGGAAATGCTGCGAACCTGGGGGGCATTTTATTCCGATAAAAAGGCAGGGAATCACGAATGACAAGGGGTGATAGATCCCCCGGAACGGGCCGGGGTGCTATCCTCCTAACGGTCCTTAAACAGGTTGGCGAGATTGCCAAATGGACTGTACTGCTCCTGTTCTTCTTCCGGTGTGGAGTATACAAGCTTCGAACCCCGGCTTTCCTCATCGTCAGAAGCGTTATGGGTTAATGTAATACGATCAAAATGATGCATGAAAACCTGAGCAGTATTCAGTGCATCGTCCAGCGCACGGTGCTGTTGACCATCAAAGTCAATGTTGCACAGCTCTAGCGCCTGAGACAGGCTTAGTTGACGGTATTTTCCATTGGAGCCGGACAGACGGGAGATTTGTTTTTGTATATCGTTCGTATTATGAATCCAATGAAGGTCCACATGATGGGTGCGGCAATGGGATACGAGCTTCTGACGGTCATCTGGCCCCCATGCACACAAGTAATAGGTTGAGTCTGTTCCTAGCCATGCGATAAATTGCTTCACTGCTTCAGGGAAGAGCGGGGCCGCATCAATGTCCCGTTGAGTAATACCGGTAAACTGCACGGTATCCGTAGACAGCACAGGCCGATTCGAGGGTCTGACAAAGCTGTGAAACGTGTCCGCAACGTACAAGCCATCGTCTCCCTGCATGACTTTGACGGCACCGATATCAATGATTTCGGAGGAATATCTGGCGTTACGGCTAACAGTAAACTCAAGATCATAAATAATGTATTGCATTTTTGTGCTCCTTCCACACATATAACTGATCCCGTTAGAGAACGGGATGGATGTTTTCTGCCCGAATGGCTCTTCTCCATCATACCTCCCGGTTCACAACTTGTCAGCGGCTAAAAGGCTTGCTTTTAAAAAAAATATGCGATGTCCAAATGAGTTTGGACTATCGCATAAAAATAACCTCCTGACATACAGCAGCGTCCGAAACCACTGGGATTCCGGACGCTGCCTTTGCAAGCTTATTGAATTAGGCCGGGAGGTCAAGCTTTTGTCCCGGATAAATGCGGTGAGGATTTTTCAGCTTGTTCAGCTTTTGGAGCTGTTGCCAGGTGAACTCATATTGGCGGGAAATGTCATACAGTGTATCCCCGGACTTTACAATATACACATGGCTTTTTGTAGCTTGTGCAGAAGCTGGTGTCGGCTGTGGCTTCGCTGTTTGAGCTTTGGCTGGTGCAGGTTTCGCAGACGGGGTAGAGACCACTTGCGGTTCTTCCTGCACGGGTGCCGGTGTTGCGGTTGGAGCAGGTGGTACAGGCTGCGCGGCAGGAACGGAAGTCTTGCCGTCTGCTTTGGCTTCTTGAATGCGGCCGTCTGCTTGTACTTGCAGGCTGGCGGAGCCAACCTTTTGCATGTAGCGAATCAGCGCCTCATCAAGCGATCCAAACATACCTGCCTGCGAATATTTGGCGAACATTGTATACTGATCTCCGCCTACAGCCGTAAAGTCATTGGTTGCCAGTGTGTACGTGGCATCAGGATCAAGCGTTTTTCCGCCAATCAGAATGGAGTGGACGCGACTTCCCTTGGCTGCCGATGTATCTATTTTAAACGAGATCCCTGATACTTGTGGAAAACCGCCGCTTGGCTCCGGATAGGAGGCTGTGCCATTTTCAAGTGCTGCCTGAATGTCGGAGCCTTTCACTTTCAGGGTAACAATCTGGTTGCCGAAGGGCAGCACAGTGATGATGTCTCCCTTGGTTACCGTTCCCGTCTTGATGGACGCCCGAATGCCGCCGCCGTTGGTCAGGGCCACATCTGCCCCCGAAATATCACGCATGGCATCAGTGAGCAGGTCGCCGAGATTCGTTTCACCTGCACGTACCTTTTCACGCGCTCCTTCCAGGTCCACATTCGTTTGCATTACAACCTCTTTGAGGATCGGTTCTTGCTCCTTCTGAATAGAGGCGATCAATGTAGCAATTTCAGCGTTGGGCTGAACATCGACTGCTTGCGTCGAATCAATCAGCTTAGCTTGCTTTTGCGTAACCTTACCACCGTCGACCCATAAATCCACAACGCCCAGATACTTCGTATATTCACCCGCGCTTGCGATCAGTGTACCATTGTCACCGACCAGGCCTTTTTCCAGTACGGTGTGGCTGTGTCCATCAATGAAAATATCAATGCCGGGCACTTCCTTGACGACCTTAAGGCTGGTGTCTTTGCTGGATGCATCTTGTCCCAGATGACCGAGGACCACAACAACGTCCACTTTACTGCGGATTTCATCTACAGCCGCTTTGGCTTCAGCCGCGGGATCGGTGAATTGAATGCCCTCGACATTTTTAGGATTGGTTTTGTATGCCGTTTCGGGTGTGGTCAGGCCGATAATGCCGATTTTAACGCCATCGACTTCTTTAATGACATAAGGCTGGAACAAGCGTGTTCCGTCCGTTTGCTTAATATTGGCGCTGAGTACCGGGAATTGAATTTCCTTACTCAGCTCGACAAGATGCTTCCAGCCGTAATTAAACTCATGGTTGCCTGGTACCATCGCATCATAGCGAAGCTTGTTAACCACTTTTACAATGCTCTCACCCTTGACCAAAGTAGCGAAAGTCGTTCCATGAACAGTATCTCCGTCATCCAGCAGCAGCGTATTGGGATTGGAAGCACGGTACTGGTCAATGATGCCTGCCAGCTTGGCGAAGCCCATTTCCTTGTCGTTCGCCACCACGTGGGAATGAGTATCGTTCGTATGTAGGATGGTGATGTGTTTCCCGCTGACCGGAGGAGTTGCAGCTCCCGCTGTTCCCGTACTGGCTGCCGGGTCCGCTGCTGCTGTGCCGAGACATCCGAGCAGAAGCGCGGCGGTCGTCAAGATGGACGAGATTTTTTTCCATGAGTTCATGTTGTTCTTTCAACCTCCTGTAAAATGAATGAATTAGAGAAACCACTTACGTCCACATTTTATCAGAAGATTGTAAAAATAACTTCTATTTTATATTAGGGCACTGAAATTTTTTTTGCATCAGGATTTTGCAAAATTCGATTCCAGTCGTTCCCTAGTGCAATATATAGACGAACTGGACCCTTTCGATCTATATATTGTTCATTGAAAGTCGCTTGTTGGATTTTTGCAAAATCCTTGCATATCGGTTGTTAAAGCCATCGCCAAATTACCTATATTGAAGAGGAATTAATAAACGACAATTAGATGTGGGAACTAATGTTCCGTTTTAGGGTCAAAAAAAAGGGCAGCCTCCTTGGGCAGACCGATCCGGGATAAATAATGCTCCTGCGTTTCGTCAGTAAGCGGTGGTTGTCCTTCACTGAGCAATAGCACAGCGAAGCGGTTGGCTTGCATCTCAAATTTGCCGGGGAAAAAGTAGGAATGCTCCTCCATAAAAAAGCGGCTGACGCCTTTATGAAGCCGATCATGCCCTAATTCATGCGCACAGACGAATCGTTCCCATTCCGGTGTAAGCCCGTTGTGGATGACGATGAATCTTCTGCGCAGCTTGCGGTAATACAGCCCTTTGGTTGTGGGGCCCAGATCGCAGTAACGGATATGAATACCCAGAGCTTCCGCAATATCGAAGGGGGAGTTCGTGCGGTATTTTCGGACGAGTTTGTGAATGAGTTCGTTCATGCGCTCACCTGCTATTCCTGATCACTGCCCGCTGGGGGCGATTTGGGTTTATGCTTGTTCATCTGTTTGGCTTCCCAGAACAGACCAGTTAGCACATCCTTGATCCGTTGACGATCTTCTTTATCCAGTGGAATGCCGTCGAACATCAATTCGCCGTCTTCCTCTAGCATTTTTTTAAAATCCCAGCGGTCTTTGGAAGTAGCCCATTCCGGTACGTTGGAACGATAGGAGTCGTGTGAATGTTGCTCTACGGAATCATCTTCTCCCCAATATCCGGCGTTCTTCATCATCTCGGTATACGATACGCTGAGCGCGTCCGCTATTTTGCGGAGAGTAGAGGGCTTGGGTACTCCACGCAGCCCGTTTTCAATGCGGGAAATTTGTGAATTGCTGATGCCAGCCGCTTCTGCCAATTGGTTAATGCTCCATTGCTTGTGCTCACGCTGCTGCTTTAAGTATGTTCCAAATGCTGGTTGTTCCACAATGGCGGCTCCCTTCTGCAACAGAATAAAAGATTAGTTTCATTATACCATTAGGTAAATAGTAAAAGCACGTAATATGCCAAAAGGCATAGGAAAATAAAGCGAATATCCTGTTTTTGAAGCTATACCGCTTTTTTTGCTGATGGATAGCTATCCTAAATAATGCTATGTTATACTCATAATACGAACAAAAGGGGAACAAATTGTAAACGTAAGAGTTGTACGATTGAGGATTTTGCAAAAATCCAATAAGCGACTTCCAATGAACAATATATAAATCGAAAGGGTCTAGTTCGTCTATATATTGCACTAGGGAGCGACTGGAATCGAATTTTGCAAAATTCTGGATCTAAAAAATACATCATTGTCAAAAGGCATAAGATAAGGAGTGTTGCTTTACATGAAAAATAACCTACCCGAATTGGACAGACGCAAAACGCAGAACGCACTGGAGGGGGTATTTGAAAAATATCGGATTTATAAAACCATTACCTTTATGGACCGGGAAAGTTTTATCACTGCCGGCTATACGGATCGCCCGAACGGACCGACGAATGTGACCAGCGATCCAACGGCACGGACAGCCGTATATAATGTAGATGCTCCTGCGGCTCGCTTGGCTTATTGCAAAATGGTGGATGCCGTAGTCGGCCGTTTGAATGAACGCGAACAGCTGCTCATCCGTGAGCGTTATTTAAAGGATGACGATGTGTTCGACTACAAGGTTTACAATTATGTGCTCGACCCGCCAGTAAGCAAGGATACGTACACGAAAATCCGTACACGGGCTTTTTACAAAATGGCGCTTGCACTGGCGGATCAGGGTGTTTTGAATCTGGGAGGCTTACAGAAGGGCGCGGATCGAAAATTGGGATGATGTAATAATTATCCATTCGTTCGCATTTCTATTTTAATATCGTTTCTTAAAAGGCTTTGATTTCCTGCAATAGCGGGGGTCAAGGTCTTTTTTAATAACGAGAACACATGTTCTCTAAATACCGCCTAATTTCATCCCTAGTCTCTGCTTTTATCGTCCATTTCCCCGGCAACGCATTCGTTATAAGGGTGTAAGATTATATCATCGGGAATCAAGACAAGAGGACATACCGAAGACACACACAGTCAAACGTTAGCCGGCCACCAGGGCCGGTTTTTTCATGCGGTTGTCGTCCCTGTCGATTCCCGGGAATTGTTTTACAGAAAGGAGGAGTCGTGTTGCCTAAGCAATGGATGTTGCAATGCATGAGGTTGAGGCTACGCCGGATGAGAACACGGAAGTGGAAAAAAGCCTGGCTAAGCAGCCACAACATGCGAGTGCAGGATGCGCAAAGGTGGCATGCCGCAGGATGAGACAAGCCTTTAAACAAAAGCTCATTGACATTGTTCCAGCGCTTCAAGGGCGCGTATACGATGTTCAGCCACCGTCGCAGACGGCAGAGGAGCCGTACGCCGTTATGGCGCTGGGCGAGGAAATTTGGAAGTCGTCCTGGGCCGGATATCGGCAGGTTGTCCGCATCAAGCTGTACGCAGGACAAGCCGGGCTGGCACAGGCTGATGTATGGGCGAGCGCCCTGATTGCCGGACTGCACCGGGAACCGGTGACAGGCGAAGGCGAGGACACGTCAGCTTTTACCGCGCACTATTTGGGCGTGCGGGATGCGGAAAAGCTGGATACCGTCACGGGCAAGGCCTACAGAACGCTACGTTTTGGCGTGTATGTGCCTGAAACGGAAGGTAGTCCGGCGGCCGCTCCGGCAAACGGTGTTGCACAGCCGGATGAATGGCTGGCGGCGCTGACCCGCTGGACGCAGAAGCAGTTGGGCGAAACGTGGTCGGTGTACGCCGATGCATGGCCCGCACAGCCGGGACGGCACGCGGTGCTATGGCGGCTGAGCGGCTGCGAGACCAGGATGGCGGGAGCCTCCATGTATGAACTTCGCAAACGGTTCATTGGGCACGTTATTGCCCCGGACACTGCTGAAGAGAATCGCGCGGCTTCCGTGCTGGTCGAGGGCTTTGGCGCTCAAATTCAGCTTCCTCTGGATCAGGAGAAGGGCCGTTATATGTCCACGGCGGAAGCTTCCGCAGATTTGCAGGCGGATGCGATTTTGGACGGTCAGCTCCGGCTGACGCTGGTACAGCGGCGTATGCGTCCGGCTGAGGAAGCGGCGTTAATCCGCAGAGTGGAAATTCATCCTATTTTGAAATGAGGTGGTCCGAGTGACCTTGGACAACAACGAGAAGGCCCCGGTCAATGCCGGGCAGGAAGCAAGCGGCCCCCGCTATACGCTGGAGGAGCTTAAGGAGCACGCGGAGCAATTGTTTTCCGTGAAGGAAGAAGTGCTGGCAGGCGCCTTTTTTGGCACACAGGACAATCTGTTCACGGTAGCAGAAGCACACACTAAAATCGAACAATTTATGAAAGCGAAGGTGGACTAATTATGGCAGGCGGAACATGGGAAAACACGAATAAACCGGTATTGCCGGGTTTGTATATGAATTTTCAGGCAGCAGCAGCTTCAGCGATTCAAGGTGGTTCACGCGGTACGGTCGTTGTGCCGGTTAAAGCCAACTGGGGACCTGTACGTGAGTTTGTAGAGATTGGCAGCGAAACGGCGATCAGCCAAATCTTTTCCAATGACAGCCTGGATGGTGCGACAGCGTACTCTACACTGTATCTGGCTCTGCTGGGTGGACCGAAAAAGCTGTTGGCCTACCGTTTGGCAGATGACACGGCTGCTCAAGCAACTGTGACGCTGAAAAATGGCGGTGAGGCACCAACCGATGTGCTGCGCTTGCAGGCTTTGTACACAGGTAGTCGCGGTAATGGCTTTGCCGTAACGGTACAGCCAACCTTGGGTGACGAGCAAGCCCGTGAGGTGCGTCTCTATGAGGGCACTAAGCTGCTGGGTACGTATAAAGGCAGTGACGGTACGGCTGCTTCGATCGCCGAAGCGATGAACACGAACAGCGAAAACGTATGGGTGAAAGCCGAGGTTGTCGGCAAGGGCGGTATTCCTGTGGATGTCAGCGGCGTTCATCTCACAGGCGGTAACAGTGGTAATAGCACGCTGGTTAATGCGGATTATATCGCGATGCAGGAAGCGCTCGAAGGACAGGAATTTAACGTCCTCGCGCTCGATTATGCAGCCGATCTGGCCTTGCTGCAAAGCTTTGCCGCCTGGATCAAGCGTGTCCGCAGCGAAGGCAAGGGCGTTATCGCCGTGTTCGGTGGTTCTGCGGCAGATGATGTATCCAAAACCGCTGTCAGCTTGGCCTCTGCCCGTTCTCTGGCGCTCAACCATGAAGGTATCGTAAACGTGGGTACTGGCGTGCGTCTGGCAGGTACGGACTACAGCTCCGCTCAAACGGCTGCTTATGTAGCCGGACTGATCGCAGGCCAACGTCTGAATCAATCCGCGACATATGCGGTGACGCCTTTTGAGGATGTAACCCGCCGCTGGACACGTTCCGAGCAGGAGCAGGCTGTCCGTAATGGTGTCTTCCTGCTGTTCTTCGACGGCCGTCAGGTCAAAGCGTTGCGCGGTATCAACAGCTTGGTGAACCCGGCTGCCGGACAAAACAACGCATGGAAGAAAATCCGTTCCATCCGCGTTATGGATGCTATTAACGCTGACTTGCAGCGTGCAGCCGAAGAGACTTACATTGGCAAAATCAACAACACCGTGGAAGGCCGTCTGGCACTCATCGGTGCGATCAAAGAATATTTGGCACAGCTGTCGCTGAGTAACGTGATCGAAGCCGATGGTTACGATGTCATTCTCGACCCAGCCTACTATGGCGATGCGCCAGTTATCAAACCGGAGCCGGATCAAGTGTTCCTGCAATGGAACGTGAAGCTGACCGACGTGATGGAGCAACTGTTCGGTACATTTTACGTGCAATAAGAATGTCGTGGAAAATTAGAAATCCAAAACTATATTATGGATCATTTTGAGGAGGAAAAATAAATGTTGGATGCTTCAAGAGTCATTTTAGGTACGTATGGTCAGGCGCATGTGGACGGGGTATGGCAGACGAATATCAATAAGCTGGAAGCCAGCGTGGAAATGGAAAAACGCGAGCTGAACCTCGTGGGCAATGACTGGAAGGTTCACAAACGCGGTATCAAAAAAGGGACGGGCACGATGAGTGGCTACAAGGTTACGTCCGATATGATTCGTCGTGGTTTTAACCGTTTTGAGATTATTACCAAACTGGATGATCCAGAAGCCTTCGGACATGAAAGTATTCGTCTCATTCGTTGCACTCCTGACAAAATTCAGCTTGCCAACTGGACAGCTGGCGAGGAAGTGCAGGAAGAAACGACCTTCACCTTTGAAGGTTATGAGCTGCTTGATCCGATTGTAGCGAACTAATATGAATACGGGGGATGGGATGCCATAAGGTGTTCCGTTCCTCAATACAAATTGATAATAAGGGAGAATGACTTATGAGCTTGAATGAAAATATGACAGAAGAACAAATTTTGGACAGCCTGTTTGAAGCCGCTGAAAAATTGCCGGAGGAAACGGTGCGTATCAAGCGTCTGGATATGAAAATTGTGCTGCATGGCTTGACCTCCAGCAAAGTGGACAGCATTCGTGAACGGTGTACCATTCGCCGTACCGTAAAGGGTGCAGTGGATGAGAAGGTAGATACTGAAACGTTCAACGCCTTGTTGATTTCGGAAGCTACTGGAAAATTGGAAGTGAAGGGCTTGTCCCTTAGCGGCTGGGGCGATCCCCGGATTACAAGCCGTTTGAAGCTGTCCGGTGGCGAACAATCTGTCCGTCGTATGCTGCTGGCGGGTGAACTGGATGCAGTTGGAGATAAGGTGCTGGAACTGTCCGGCTTTGGGGTGGAAATTGCTGATCTAAAAAACTAATCGGCTCCGGGGGAATGACGACGATGCTGTACCACTTGTGGGTTCGGCACCACCTCCGCCCCGGAGACTTTTGGCGGCTTCCCCGTGGCGAGCGCATGCTGCTGCTGGCGTTTGCTGAACAGGAAATGGACAGTATGGTTTCTTCAAAAGCATGAACAAGGAGGTGAACATGAAATATGGCAGAAGCATTAAATTACCGTATGAATCTCGTAATTGATCCTAAAAACGTCATTAAAGCGAACCGTGAATTGCGCGCGATGGAACGTTATTTTGAGCGGATTCAAGGACGTGTAATGAAAATAGGCCGTACTCGCATGGCCCCGGAAATCGTGCTGAACGATATGGCCTCCAAAGGCTTGGATAATTTGTTGAACAAGATTAACCAGGTCAAATCCCAGATTATTAACGCTTCGGGGAATGTCAATGTTCAGAGCATTATTCCCGCTACCGCATCAGGGCCATCCAAGGTTGATAACAATCCGAGTATCGTTTTGCTAAGTACTGCAGTGCAATTGAACACTATTGCAGTGAACGCCAACACGACTGCTATTGCAGCTTTAGGTAGCAATTTAGCTTCTCTAAAGCTTGGCGGTGAGAAGAAAGAAGAAGAGCCAAAGAGTTTTTTAACTAATGTACAAGATTTTCTTGGTAATGTTAAAAAAGTTGGTGAAGGATTAAAAAACGTTTCTGAGGCTCCGGAAGCATTCAAAAAATTTAAAACTGATTTTGGTACCCTAAAGGGACCGCTCCAGGGAACTACCCGAACAGAAAAGTTTAAAGATTTGGCTAAAAAGACACTTAATGTAGGAAAATCTGGGGGTGAATTTTTAGAAAAATTTGGAGGAGCTTCAGATTTATTGGAAGGCGGACAGGGACTATTTGATCAGGCTAAAAGCTGGGGGATGATAAATCCAAGCGAAGCCGCTGGTGTAGTACCTAGCACTGCAAGTTCAAATGCTGCGGCAGATGCAGCCTCAAGTATTATCAGACCAAGTAGCGTTGCTGGTGCAGCTGAGGAAGCCGGGTCAGGCTTATTTAAGAACCTTTTAAAAGGCGGCGCGAAAAAATTGCTGGGGCCATTAAGCTATGGGATGGATATTGTGAACATTGCGCAGGCTACCTCCGGTAAAGAACGTGCAGAAGCTATTGGTTCTACTGTAGGCGGGACCGCTGGTTCTGCGATAGGTGGAGCTATAGGCTCATTTTTGCTTCCGGGTATTGGTACTGTGGTTGGCTCTACGCTTGGAGGTATGGCGGGAGACTTTGTTGGTGGTAAAATTGGCGGATTAGTCTCAGATTATGGTCCCGCTATTATAGACAAAGCAAAGTCCGCTGGTAAATTTATTGGGGAAAAAGCTTCCCAGGTCACAGGTTGGATTTCGGATAAGGCTGGAGACTTTGGTAAAGGCTTTTCTGATTTCTTTTCTTTTGGTAAGAAAGATGAACCTAAGAAAGAGCCAGCTAAGCCACCTGAAGTTCCTAAACCTGCAATCCCGCCTCATTCGACTATAGGTGCCTCCCTTAAGCCATTAGCAACTATGCCGCCTTTATATAGTGCAGTTGCATACGTGCCTCCGCAATCAGGTGCAAAAGGCGTCCCTAATCCTTATGGTCCAATGGCTATCGCTAACCAAGGGGTCAATCCTAATCCACTATTGAATACTGCGGCTCATGCGAACAACGGAGCCAAAGCTAAAGGTAAAGCCAATGGTAATCCGACTCCTCAAGTAGTACAGATCAGCCCAGAACAAATGGGAACACTCTCCGGCTTTTTGAAGGATTTTAAGACGGAAACTACGAACCAATTCAATCTTCCAGCAGGGGCTGTACAGGTAACTGTGCATGAAAACAAGCTGGATGTGGAGGGACTTATTACGCAAATTGGCTACCGTCTCAAAGCCGAGATTCTGCGGGCGACGCAGAACATCAAGCCTGCGAGCGGAGGAGCTATGTAATGCAGTAGGATGGGAGTAACGGGGAAGGAGGAAAGAGATGGAATTTAGTTTAACGGATGGCAAGGGATTTAAGTTTATATTTCCGGTGAATCCCGAGGAAGTGACGATCTCACGGCAAAAGGGATTTGATACGACAACGATTTTATCCTATGGGGAGTTTGATTTTCCACAAGGGGAGAAGGTGAAGGAAATCTCCTTCTCTTCTTTTTTTCCCAAGGAGTACGATGAATCGTATTGTAAATATCAGGACATTCCCGATCCACAGGAGGCCATGAACACGTTGAATGGTTTTTTGCTGTCCCAAAAGCCATTACGCTTCATTATTTCAGAGACGGCTGTAAATGTACCCGTAATTGTAGCGTCTCATAACTCCACCTTTCGGGGCGGCGATTATGGGGACGTGAATTTTGATCTTTCGCTGCGGACCTGGAGTGAAATGAAGGTATCCAAAAAAGCCGGCAGTGGAACGAAGTCTGCTACGGTCAACAAAAAGCCCCGCACGGATATGAAAGAAAAGAAAAAACCTATACGGTGAAATCGGGAGATTCCTTGTCCAAAATTGCCAAGCTGGAGCTGGGGGACAGCTCACAATGGAGCCGTATTTATCAGCTTAACAAAAAGGTCATTGGTCAAAATCCGAATGCGATTAAACCGGGGCAAAAGCTGGTGCTGTCATGAGCTATAAAGTTATTTTACAGGATAAATATGATTTGTCGCCGCTCGTGGAGAACATTAATTTGAGGGATTCGCTGGAGCAAATCGCTTATCAGGGCACGGTGAATTTGGTTGTGACGCCGGATTTGCCGCCCATCTCTCCAGGGATGTCGATTCGGGTTAGTGGCATTCCTTATGGCAAAAAAGACTATGTCCCCTTGCTGTCTCCAGCGGTTATTTGGGAAGTGGAAACCTCCAACAATGGACTCAAGCGTATGACGCTGACATTGTATGATCGCACGGTGTATTTGGACAAGTCCGAGGATGAATATTTGCTCCCTGCGAAGCAGACGGCTACTCAGCGTTTTCAGAAATATGCCAGGGACTGGAAGCTGAAAATCGCTTCATTACCAGATACGAAAAAGACGCTGGGACGCGCCGTATACCGGACACAGTCCATCTATTCCATGATGTTGGGCGACCTGCGTGAAACGGCAAAAGCGGGTGGCAAGCTGTATCATCCACGGATGATTACCTCCGGTTTGGAGCTATACGAGCTGGGAACGAACAAAGATGTGTATGTTTTGGAGAGAGTGACCGATACGACACAATCCCGTACGCTCGAAGGCGCGGCCACAAGAGTCAAGGTGCTGGCTACGGCGGCCAGTGAAACGGGCAACGAGGTTCCGTCCAAGGTGATGGCGCTGGAGGAAAAGGACATTGCCAAATATGGAACGCTTCAGGTGATCGTGCAGGATGACGAGGTGAAATCAGGTGCGGCGGCACGTGAGTTGGCCAAAAGTAAGCTGAGAGGCATACAACAAACGATATCGCTAAATGCACCAGATATGAACACGATTCGTGCAGGAGACGCGGTGATGCTGGGTTCCATGAAGCTGCTGGTGATTTCAGTGAGCAGAGAATTGGGTAATCCCGGCAGTATGTCGCTGGAGTTGGGCACGTATGACGATGTAAAAAGGAGGTTTTATCTTGAATAAGGACCCCTACGGGCATTTGGTCACTGCTCTGCAATCCTCATTTCACAAGCAAACCAAGCAAGCGCTGAGTGGAGTGGGCGCGGTACTAGGCACGATTACTTCCACGGGAATCAAGCTGGATGATTTTAAACACGAGCTTCAGGATTATCTGGTCGCCGAGCTACCGGGATTGCTGTCTGTACCGCGTCATATGTACAAAGGAACCTCAACCGCAGTAGAGTCGGAGAATTGGGAGGGCAAAGAGCTGAAAACTTCCTTTTATATCGGGGAGGACGAGCTGGAGGATGTGAATCTGAGCCTGAACGAAGGACTTAAGCCCGGAGATCGCGTACTTGCGGTTCGGGTGAATAGCGGCAACGATGTGGTTGTGGTGTGCAAGGTGGTGAGTGGACGTGGCTAATTTATTTCCCGAAACGGATGATATGCTCTGGACGGATATTACGGACCCGGATGTGCTGGAGGATAACCGGGCGGTATTTGGACGAAGCTGGCGGTTTGATTTTGAAGCTGGAGAATTTGTTATGAGCCCCAGCCGTAAAATCGTGACTACAGGTGAAAAAGAAGCCTGGGTGCAGTGGTGTGAAAAAGCAATTCGTACCCCCCGCTACCGTCATGTGATCTATTCTCCCGACTATGGTAGCGAGCTGGAGGAACTGATCGGCAGCAGCTATGGGCACGGTGTGCAGGAAAGTGAAATTAAGCGCATGGTCACCGAAGCGCTACTGGCAGATGCTCGCACGGCTAGTGTGGATCAGTTTACGTTTAGCTGGGAAGGCGAGGCATGCCATTTTAGCTGCCAGATTACGAATGTGCGGGATGAAACGGAAATTGTAGAAAGTGTGGTGATCTAATGGCAGACTTGCCGGAGTATTTGGTAGACCAGACGGAAGAGGAAATTTTGAGTCGTATGCTGGAAAAAGTGCCTTCGGACATTGATAAGTCCGAGGGTTCTTTTATTTGGGATGCGCAGGCACCGGTAGCGTTTATGCTCTCCGAAGCGGCGATTTGGGCGCAGGAGCTGCTAAGACGTGGCTTTGCCAGTACGGCGGCCAGCGATAACCCGGATTTTCGCTCGCCGGAGCTGGATCTGCGAACAGCAGAGCATGGAGTGACACGGCGGGAAGCGGTTGCTGCCTCAGGTATGGTCACATTCACGGGTACAGCGGGAACGACCGTTCCGGCGGGAACGTTGGTGGCGACCCCGGCAGATGATGTATCGGGGGAAGCTTCCATTGAGTATGCGACCACGGCAGCGGTCACGCTGGATGAGCAGGGTAAAGGAGAAGCGGCGATTCGGGCAGTCAATCCCGGTCGCAGCGGTAACGTACCCGCGGGCGTCATTCAGGTGATGGCTAGCCCGGTCAATGGTGTTTCCTCCGTTATCAATACAGAGGAAACTAAAAGTGGCACGGACATTGAGAGCGACCAGCTGTTGCTGGAGCGTTTTTATGCCAAGGTGCGCAACCAGGGTACGAGCGGGAACAAGGCGCAATATACACAGTGGGCGAATGAAATCGCCGGAGTAGGCGGCGTGGAGGTTGTTCCGCTCTGGAAAGGGCCGGGTACGGTGGCTTTATATGTGCTGGACACAGATAAACGCGCTGCCAGTCCGGATATCGTCGCTGCGGTACAGAAGTACATTGATCCGACTCAGGATGGACAAGGCGAAGGGTTGGCACCAGCGGGTCCCGTGGTGACGATCATGCCTGCGACAGAGGTGGAAATTAACATCTCGGTCAAGGTACAGCGTACCAAGGAGAAGCCGTCCACCCTGGATGAGATCAAAAAGCTGATCGAAAGCGGAGTGCGGACGTATTTGAAGCAGCTTGCTTTTTACAAGGAAGACCCGTTGGTTCGGTATACCCGGATTTCTGCTGTTTTGCTGGACATTCCGATCATTATTGATTTCTCTGAGCTAAAAATCAATGGACAGAGCAATCAAAATATTGAGATTGGATCAGGTCAGGTGGCGGTACTGGGGACGGTGAGCGTCAGTGAGTAATGATGGTACGAACATGAACAATCCAATGAATCGTCTAGCTATGGGTGAAGAGGGGCACATGAGCAGCTTGCGGGGACGCGAGCTGTTTTCCTATTTACCCGCCTACTATGAAATTTCCCGTGTGATGCGCTCCGATATGGATGCGAAGGGCAGTGAACTGGATTCCTTGTATCTGGCGATGGATGCGACGGTGGCTCAGTTTTTCGTCCGTACCGCTACCTGGGGATTGGAACGCTGGGAAATGGAGCTGGGTATCGAAACCGACCTTGGCAAGCCGCTGGACCAGCGGCGTGCAGTAGTAGAGTCGAAGCTACGGGGAGCAGGGACTTTTTCCGGCCGACTTGTCAAAAATGTAGCCGAAGCATATGACGGCGGTACAGTAGATGTTACCTTTCATCCCGCTGAATGGGGATTCACGGTCAAATTTATAGATATCATCGGCATTCCGCCTAATGTGGAGGATCTTAAAGCAGCTATCGAGGAGATCAAGCCGGCTCATTTGACGGTAGAATATAAACTACGTTACCTGACCATTGCTGAAGTCGAATCTGTGACCATCTATGAAAATGAACATACAACACAGGATAGATATTTAGGAGGTGGCGCATAACATGGCAAGCGAAAAAACACCGAATCTAGGCTTAAATCAAATTGACCGTACATCACCCAAAACAACTTATTTTGATCTGGAGAAGTATTTGGATCAAAACTGGCGTGCTGTAGATAATTTTGCAGGTGATGTGAATGATGGTGTGGATGCGATCAAGAAGCGGTTGGATACAACGGAGCGCAAGGAGGTTACTCTGGAGCCTGGGGTGCAAATTGTGCATGCGGAAAAGGCTGCGCCGTTCTCGCTCACGGGGCTGAGCGGGCGTACGTTGGTGAATTTGTTGGGTAGGGATTGGGGAGCATCGAAAACCCTTTCGAGGTTCGGACGCTTTCAGTCTACGTTGAATATTGATGTTACAAAAAGCATAGTAGGAGGCGGTTCTTTAAAAATAACATCGGAACTTGCCAATGCTATTGCTGATGGTTTTGGTAATACAGCCACTACAATAAAAGCGGGCAAAAAGTATATTGCTCTTGGGAATTTGTACAACGAATCTGCCACTAATATGAGCATTGTTATTCAGGGGACTAGCTTCTCAAGTCCGTTGGTTACTTCCAAGAACAAATGGGAGTTCACCTATGTTGCATTCTCGCCCTCAGCAGATGTTAATAACACCCAAGCGATGGCGCGACTTAATGTTACAGCAGTCGGTCAGATTGGCTATGCAGATGCTCTTAGACTATATGAGATTTCTGATGCTGAATACACAGCACTTGCCGGTATGACGCTAGAACAGGTGGCGACGAAGTATCATTACGTGGACAGTGTAACGCCTGTGCGGAATCCGTATGCAATTCGGTATGGAGAAAATATGTTACCGAGCATCTACGGGTGGTCAGCCAAACAGGGTGCACCTACCATAACGGATGAAAAGAGTGTTTCCGTCACGGTGGATAATAAAATAGTACACACCGTATCGCCTTTAGTACCTGGGCAAAATTACACCGTCTCAGTCCAATCTGGTGGGGCGACTGGTAGGATTACGGTAACGGATGAGCCTGAAACAAAAATATTGGCTGAGGCGGTAGGAACTGGTCTATTAACTGCCACGTTTACGGCTAGTCAGGCGGTGAATATCAGATTGCTTGGTACATCATCTACAGTCGTAACTATGTCTAAGCCTATGTTAAACATCGGACTCATAGCCAAATCATTCAAACCTCGTGAGGATGCCATGTTAGCATTGCAAACAGACCTGTACGCAGATCCAGTTACAGGGGCTAATGCCGATACGGTGTATGAGCGAGATAGTCAATACTTTAAGTTGAAAAAATGGCGTTCGTTGGTATTGGATGGCACTTTATCTTGGGCGATTGGGGATACATCCTCTATAGGGCTTAAGCAGGTTAAGGTAGTCGGATTGGTATCTGGCGCAGTTGCCGCGAGTGGATGGGCAACCAAATTTGACGGTAAAATCATCCCGCAGGGTACGACAGGTAGCACAACGGATACAAACGCTGTTACAGGCGCAGGAGATTTATACATTTCTGTCGCTACCGCTGACAGTGGATGGGGAGACAGTTTCACACCGACAGCAGACGAGATTAAGGCGTACTTTATGGGTTGGAAGATGTACGATACTTCGACAAGTACAGACGGAAGTAGCATGTATAATCGGACGGATGGCTTAAATAAAGCATGGGCACGGCGAACAAACGGTGTCGATAAGAACGGTGGTTACGCTGACGGTAGTCTGACAGTACCAACTACTCTGGCTGCTAAGTTTACACCTTACCAACTTGTATACCAACTCGCAACGCCTACCGTTGAATCTATTGTATCTGAGGGACAGCTAGCCTTTGTTGAGGGTGATAATCAAGTTGAAGTAGGTACGGGAATTGTACTTCGGGAGAGTAACAAACCAATTCCTTACGCTGAGGGTATTACTAATAGATGGGCAATGAACCGTAACGGTGTCAACCCCTTAGAGCAAAAACCGAGCAAGATTTTTAATGTATTCGGTAACGGTAAATCTGAGGCTTTCAATTGGGGTATAGTAACCTCGCCAGATGGTAACTGGCACGGAAATGTTTATATTGACCAATTATATTCCTACGTACCAAATAAGGCCTACAGCGTCACATATCTGATGCTTGACCGTTCGCCTATAGTGCCGTTTACAGGTTCCTGCGCAACTAACGAAAAATCACTGCTGCTGGACTTGGTAGATAGCGTGCAGCAGAACACAAAGCGTGTGAGCGTGTTGGAGAATAAAAAAGCAGAGAAGGATAACCCGTCGTGGATCACACCTACACTGCTTAATGGAGTTACGGCTGAAACATCGTCAGTGGACATTCAGCCTCAGTACCTTAAAATGTCCGATAATCTAATTAAGATGCACGGGTCAATAAAAGTGCCGACTTCTAATGCAACTGTCACATTTTTTAAGTTGCCAGAAGGATACAGGCCTAAAATATTGACGGTATTAACCTGCGCAGCATCCGATGCGGTGTCTAGCGACAAAACCGCCGTAATTGCTATATCCCCTGATGGGCGTGTGGAGGTAGTAGGTAGAGGAGGTTACGGTTGGATACGTTTGGATGCCGCTCAATTTATAGCAGAAGTTTAAGGAGGGCAACACATGAAAGCAGTACCTAAAGTAAATACAGATGGCCTCTATCTGGAGGACGAGCTAGTGGACGATGCCTTTTCTGGCATCGTCCCTTTTTATGCTCTATCTTCGCTCACGCTATCTGATACAAACGAGCAGCTAGACACCTATCAGCCTACCGTTACTAATTCCAACGCTACGGATCAAACTAGCCAGGAAAAGATTCCTGCTGGCTATACCGTTGGTATTCCAGTGCCACCAGGCTTATACCATCCCCGTTTTGACATCCAAAGCTGGCTGATCTATGAAGCAGAGTTTAACCAAAAGCTGCTAGAGGCCCAAAATGTGTATGAGCAACGGAGCAAGGAATCCCAAACTTCGTTTCAGAAGCTGCACGATGAATGGCAAAGCAAGCCGGAAAAAGAACGTGGGGAAGAACCCGTATATTCTGCACCAAATTTTACAACTCCAGAACGAAAAGACCCAACGACATTCTGGGGTGAAGGATTAAGTGGCGAAGCGATCAAGGAGCTGACACAAAAAGCGGAGCAACAGCCAAGCGAGGCAGACCAATTGAAGCAGCGTATTGCAGATCTGGAAGTAACGCTGACCCAACTCATGCTTGGTAACACAGGAAAATAACGTGTACTGACTATTCTATACAGTAGCAAAAATCTATATAAAAGAGGTGAAATCATAACCATGGCAGCTTTAACAGAGGCTCAATTGCGTATTTGCGCTCATTCCTGCATCACCCGCTATGATCGGGGAGAGGGCGATGTAGCTACGATTATTGGAAGCTATGTTTTGGATGAACAACAGCGTGGCAAGGTAATGGAGATCATTTTCTCCAAACGTTCTGATCTTGCACCAGGTAACGCAGAGGATTCGTCATCTGTGGAGATTTCCAATACACAGCCAGAAACGGTTAAATGGTATAGCTCTATTTTCCGCAAGAAAACAGTATAGCGAACAGAACAAAAAACAGCCTGTACCCAAAGGGGGAACGAGCATGTATCAAAGAATGAATCCGATTATGATTGATCGTTCCAAGCTGAAAATGAATAGACAGAGCAACCAGCAAATAAGGATTCGATTTGGTCAGGCGGCAGAGCTGGGGAAGGTGATCGTCAGTGGGTAGTGATGGAATAAGCGTAAGCTCCAAAGAGACAGGTTCTTTCGGGAGGAGCGGCTCACGTATACCAGACAGTAATCAACTCGGCATCCAGAGTGTGATGAAGGATATCAAAAGTCAAATGCGCAGTGTGCGAGGACGGGAGCTATTCTCCTATTTGCCTGCTTATTACGAAATTTCCCGTGTAATGCACGCTGATATGGACGCAAAGGGTAGTGAATTGGATGCTCTATATCTCGCGTTGGATGATACATTAGCCCAGTTTTTCGTTCGTACCGCCACCTGGGCGCTGGAACGTTGGGAGATCGAGTTGGGCATCCCTATTCATTTGGACAAGCCGCTAGAGCAGCGACGTTCGGTAGTAGAATCCAAGCTGCGCGGGAGTGGCAAATTTTCCGGGGATTTAGTACGAGGTATTATGAACTCGTTTGGCGCCGATGGAGAAGTTGATTTTTTCCCGACGGAATACAAGTTTGGCATAAGTTTTGAAAATCGAGTTCCAGATAATATGGCTGATTTCAGAAAGATCATAGAGGATGTTAAGCCTGCTCATCTTGCTTTTTATATAAATAATAAAACGAGGCTTACATTTCTTCATGATCATGAGATGGATCCACGTCTCGGGTTACGTTCAAGAGTTCGCTTTTTTGGTGGTCGACCCTGGTATCTGGATGGTGTTGAGTTATTAAACGGAGGGGCTTCCTTGTCCGGGTGGACTGGGGAACGTCTGCGGTATTTGAACCGCACGAAGCTATCTATTTTGCATCGTGTAGACAATTATCAGGAAGGCAACGTAAAGATCCGGAATCATTACTGGAAATTTGATGGGAGCATGATGCTCGATGGTACCCGGCTTTTAAGCTCAACTGAGACGGTTATTTCAATGTAGATCACTTACAAATTATGTGGCTCATTGGCAAGAGGGTGAAAACTTGCAACATAGTTGCCCCATAATAAATGGATTAGACAAGGATAAACGTTAATTTTTATGAGAGAAAGGATGGTAGTTCATGGCAGAACAAGTTCTGACAGTTACGACCGCTTATGCTAGGGAACAAATGGCGCGTGCCCGCGCTGAAGGTGGTTCGCTAACTAAAGTGGTGAAGATGGCATTTGGTAGCGGAGGTGTGGATCAAGCAGGTAAGCCACTCCCTTTGGAAGGAACGGAACAGTCATTGAAAAAAGAACTAATCCAAAAGGATATTACCAGCTTTGAATTTATTTCGCCTGCGACAATCCGCTATATCTGTTCACTGGCGGAAGCTGAATTGGCTGGTGAAACGATTAATGAGCTTGCCTTGGTAGATTCGGCTGGTAAGCTAACGGCTGTTCGTACGATGAGCAATAAGACCAAGGATGCTGACATGGAGTTTATTTTTGAGATTGATGATATTTATTAAGGAGGATGAGTCTTATGGCGATAAAACAACCACGTAGATTTGTAACAACGGATCAGGGACATGCGGATGTCCTGAATGTACCAATTGATACGCTTTATTCAAACGACCAGGAACTGGCTGCACAGTTGGAAAACATCAAAAAGGACCCGGCCGGGAACGGTGTTGCTTCCAAGGAAGTACTGGATAACCATGTTGTAAATACAGACCTTCATGTCACAGCCGCCAAACAAGCGGCATGGAATGCAGCAGAAGGCAACGCAAAACAGTATACGAAGGATTACGCTGCTCTAAAACAACATAGTCACCCGGCATCGGATTTGCCAAGCGCTACTACACAAGCACGTGGTATTGTTCAGCTCAACACATCCACCGGGAGTACAGCCACGGATCAGGCAGCTACGCCAAGTGCAGTAAAGGCAATAGGTGATGAATTAAGGCAACTTATAAACAGCATAAAGGAGGCGGGTTCTGTGAAAAGTGTGCAGAGATTTAGTATTTCTAGCAATGTGTCTGACGGTATTGTAAATATTGCTCCTGTTAATGTCGGAAAAACAATGTTAAATATAACAACATATGGTGACGACGAAGGACATCAGGCCACACTTATTAACTCTACTCAAGTTAAGTTTACCCACTCGAAGTCAGATATTTTTATTTGGGCATCGTTCGAAGTCATAGAATTTAATTAAGATAGGAGTGCTTTCATGAAATATTTTGCTCAGTATAATAACGAATACGTAATTTTCGCGGTATCGCAGAGTATGGAAGCCCCAGCAGGCGATAAAGTGATTGAAGTTAATGGATATGAAGTGTTGGGCAATAGGTACCATCCTGACACAGGAGAGTTTGAAAAAATGCCGGTACGGAAACCTGAGCCATCTGTCGAGGATAAGCTGCGAGAAGAAATTGCTGTACTTAAAAAGGCTGATCTGGACAATAAAGAAGCTATTGCAGGACTGATTCAACTGGTCATGTCACAACAGACCAATGTTAAGTAGAGTTTTAAGAAGATTTTTTTTATTATGGGATAATCATTGAAGGGAGGTAATCCTGTGGATGATAAAATAAAAAGGGTTTTCGCGACAACGTTCGTACAGCTCATTCTATCAGGCCGTAGCGTGATTAACGATGTGCCCGTAGCGTTGCAAGAAATTGTTCAAACCGATTTGAATATAGCAAAAATAGAAAAGGAATAGCCAGCACGCAGTATAAATGCGTGTTTTTTTATTGCCCTTGGACCAACCAAGGGCATCCATTAGATCAGGTGGTTCAAAAGGGGGAACAAGCATGCATGAAAAGGTCGATCAGATTTGGCTGGGGTTTTCCACGGGGACCTTGATCGGTTATTTTTTCGGGGGGTGGACGACGATGTTGACGTTGTTGTTATGGATGGTTATTATCGACTTTTTCACAGGCTGGGCGGCGGCCTGGATTAACGGAGCATTGAAAAGCCGAGAGGGCTATTACGGTATTTTTCGCAAGGTTACGGTGTTTTTGATGATTACGGTAGCTCATCTGATCGACGGTATTCTGGGGGATGCACATTATTTCCGGGATGCCGTCGTTTTCTTTTATTTGGCAAATGAACTATTGTCGATTATTGAAAATGTGGGCCGAATGGGAGTGCCGATGCCGGATATTTTGCGAAATGCGGTAGCCATTTTTGAATCCAAGTCGATCGGGGAAAAGAAAAAGCCAACAGACCCCTCCGACAAAGGAAATAAAGCTTCATAAGGTGGGCAGAATGCACCTTTGCCCCATTTTCAGCACCAAGTTGGAAAAGCCCGGACCGCTTCAACGGTCCAAGCATAGTTATAACAGTAACATCATCGGTTACAACATTATGAATGACAAGGAGGGATCGCCTTATGCAAAATCGCAGTCCTAACGCTGCCGAGGGCATTGACGTGTCCCGATACCAGGGAAATATTGATTGGAAACGTGTACGAGCCGATGGCAAATCGTTTGCTTTTATTAAAGCGAGTCAGGGCCAGCGTTACGTCGATCCGACATTTATCACTAACGCAAAAGGCGCCAAGGCAGCTGGGGTATTACTGGGAGCTTACCATTTTGTAGATGCAACCAGCGTTGACGCGGCCAAAGCGGAGGCCAGACATTTTGCCGAGGTGCTGGATCGGGTTGGAGGTGCAAAAGCGCTAGACTTTCCAGCAGTAATGGATTATGAGAACAATCCGGGTGGACTTAGCTCTGCCGCGATCCATGATGTAGCCATGGGGTTTTTGATGGAATTTGAAAGGGTAAGTGGTCGCAAGCCGATGGTATATACGGGAAACGCTTTTGCGGCCCATTTCAAAGCGTCGCTGGGAGCTTATAAGCTGTGGATCGCGCGTTACAGCACACGAGTGCCCAAAGATACCACAGCATGGAAGCTGTGGGACTTCTGGCAATACAGCGACAGTGGACGAGTGGATGGGATTCAAGGGCCAGTTGACCTGAATGTATACGCCGGAACTGAGGCAGAGCTGCGCCAAGCTTTTGCAGGAGAAGAGGGGGATGAGCCGATGACAGCAGAGGAAAAAGCGGCATTTAAAGCCTTGCAGCAGCAGGTTGCCGCACTTGAAAACAGCAAGGATGTGCTCAAACAGACATTGAACGAACAGACCGCTTATATTAAAAAAGTGGATCAGCAAGTAGCTGACCTGGAGGCGCGTCAGGCTATGCCAGTGCCAGCTTGGGCAAAGGAAGCCGTAGCCGCAGCTGTTGCTTTTAATCCGTCGAGTCCGATTGTGGATGCCAAGCAGCCGAGCAGCTATGATTTTTATCGCCTGCTTGTAGTCTTGAACCGTCTGGGTGTGTTTAAGAAATCGTCGTAAACTACTGAACAAACAGGAACCAGGTGGAAGAATTGGAGCTTGCCAAGAGGACGCGAGCAGCTGTTATAGCCGCGTTCTTTTTTATATAATTGTAGATATTTCCCTGTGATATTAACTAACATTGCTCTCCGAAAACGTTCGGAAATTTAAAAAAATCTATGAAAACGCTCTTGTCTACCATCTCATTTTATAGTAAAGTATCCAGTAATCACTCTCCATTCATGTAATCGCTTGTATATACTGTGAGTATATATGACATTTTTCACTATGATTCAACAAAAGCTGAATGCTTGGAGACAGCAATCTTCCTCATAACCTCACAGACCATCGCATCGGGTACTAGACTTTAGGCATACATCACGGAGGCCGATTGAATTGAACCACAGGTGTTGATATCTACTTCTACATATAAAATTACCTTACACACCTCCTACTTGAGCATTTTGCAACAATCCCAAGAGCGATTTCAAATCAGCAATATAGAGATCGAAACGGTTTAGTTCGTCTATCTATTGTACTTTCGAGCGTTGGGAATCGAATGATGCAAAATGCTGACTTATGAAATAGCTTCCATCAGAGAAAATGATATCACTCGGTAATAGGCCGAAAATCAGCTTGATTCCCTCATACTTACTCGAAATAATGCACATGCCACCCGGAAGCAGTTTTTTCTGCTGAATATAAAGGGTTATTCGTTTTAGCCGTTCAGCGCCATCATTCGTTTATACCTTACGATTGGTGATAGCTATTTGCTGTGTAAGCTTACGTAACTGTGTGTCATCGGGGTTTAATTTGGACCCTGTGTTCATTAGATCATAGAGGTTATCTGGGCATCCATCTGGTATCAACGAACTAACAATATACGAGGTGTGAAAGGGGTCTGCTGCATGAGCAAAAAGTACGTAAAGAACAAAGCTTGGACTGTCCTACTGGTGCTTGCATTGGGGGCTGTTCTGGCACTTTCCGGCTGTGGAGGTTCCAATGAAGGCGCAAAGCCAGAGGCAGGGCAAACACCAGGCGGAGCAGGAGAGGGCGTGCAGGACACGCTCATTTATGGACGCGGTGGCGATTCCGTGGCGCTGGACCCTGCGATTGTGACCGAAAGTGAATCGCTAAAAATTGGAATGCAGGTGTTCGATACCTTGCTGGAATACAAGGAGAGCACCACGGAGATTCAGCCGGGGCTTGCAGAGAGCTGGGAAGTATCACCCGACGGACTGATTTATACGTTCAAGCTGCGTCAAGGTGTAAAATTCCATGATGGAAGCGACTTTAATGCAGAAGCCGTTGTATTTAACTTTAACCGCTGGTCTGATCCGAAAAGTCCATACAAATTTGAAGGGGACTCGTATGATTATTATGATTCCATGTTTGGTCCTGAAGGAAGCAGGGTGATTAAGGAGGTCAAAGCGGTAGATGCGAACACTGTTCAGTTTACACTGACCAAGCCGCAGGCGCCCTTTTTACAAAATATCGCTATGCCATCCTTTAGTATCGCCAGCCCCAAGGCTATTCAGGAGAAAAAGGCTGATTTCAAGAGCAATCCGGTCGGTACGGGACCCTTTGTATTTAAGGAATGGAAACGGAACGATAGTATCACGCTGGAGAAAAATCCAAACTATTGGAAAGAGGGGCAGCCGAAGCTGGCCAAGATCATTGTTCGTTCTATTCCCGACAATACCGCGCGATTTAATGCTCTGCAAAACGGAGAAATTGATCTGATGGAGGATCTGAACCCGGACGATGCCAAGCAGTTGGAAGGCAATAACGAACTGCAAAAAATTGAACGCCCATCCTTTAATGTGGCGTATATCGGATTTAATTTAAAGAAAAAGGTATTCAATAATCCTAAGGTACGGCAGGCGCTTAATCATGCGGTGAACAAGCAGGCCATTATTGATGCATTGTTTGCGGGACAAGCCAAGCCTGCGGTCAATCCGATGCCACCTACGTTATGGGGATATAACGACAGCATTCAGGATTATGCCTACGATCTGGATAAGGCCAAATCCTTGCTGGCAGAAGCGGGCTACCCTAATGGGCTTACCGAGCCGTTAACCTTTTACGCGATGCCTGTATCTCGTCCGTATATGCCTGATGGCAAAAAGGTAGCGGAAGCCATTCAAGCTGATTTTGAAAAAATAGGTGTGAAAGTGAACATTCAATCGCCAGAATGGGCCACTTATCTGGATGATGTCAAGGCGGGCCAGAAAGATGATTTGTATATGCTGGGATGGAACGGAGATAATGGCGATCCGGACAACTTCCTTTACACCCTGCTGGACAAGGATACGATTCCGGGTAATAACCGTAGCTTTTATGCCAATGAGGAGCTGCACAAAATATTGGTAAAAGCCCAGGTTGAGGTCGATCAGGACAAGCGGGCGGAAATGTACAAACAAGCACAAGTGATTATTAAACAGGATGCGCCGTGGATTCCACTGGTTCACAGCACACCGCTGATGGCAGGTAAAGTGAATCTTAAGGGTTTCGTGCCTGCTCCGGCAGGTATTGAATCGTATAGTAGCGTTTATTTTGAATAGTCCAAATAGCACATACGCAAGCAGGCGGTGATTCTGGTATGAACTCATATATTGTAAAAAGACTGGCCGTTTTGATTCCGGTATTACTGGGGATGACGCTCATCGTTTTTTCGATTATTCATGCCATTCCGGGGGATCCGGCGGAAACAATACTGGGAGACAAGGCCACAGAGCAGTCCAAACAGGCACTACGTGAGCAGTTGGGGCTGGACAAGCCGTGGTTGCAGCAATATGGAACCTACCTGGGTGAGCTGGCCCATGGCGATTTGGGTGATTCGATCCGCACCAGACAGCCGATTGCCCGGGAAATGCTGCCTTATCTGGCGGCTACGCTGGAGTTGACGGTGGCGAGTATGTTTTTTGCCATTGTTGTTGGAATGAATGCGGGTATTGTGAGTGCCTGGAAGCGAAATTCATGGTTCGACTATGTCAGCATGGTCATTGCCCTTGTCGGGGTGTCGATGCCCATTTTCTGGCTGGGTCTGATGGAGCAGTGGATTTTTGCCAATAAGCTGCATTGGCTTCCTTCTATCGGACGTATGAATTCCCGTGATCCGGTGGAGGCGGTAACGCATTTGGCGGTTATTGATGCGATGATTGGTGGACGTATGGAGCAGGTATGGACGGTCATCAAGCATTTGATTTTGCCCAGCATCGCACTGGGAACCATCCCGATGGCGGTCATTGCCCGTATTACCCGTTCCAGTATGCTGGAGGTTATGGATTCGGATTATATCCGTACGGCGCGGGCGAAGGGGCTGGCATCTTTTCAAGTCGTGTACAAGCATGCACTTAAAAATGCCGCCATCCCCGTGCTTACCGTCATCGGTCTTCAGACGGGCTCGCTACTGGGCGGCGCGGTGCTGACAGAGACCATTTTTGCATGGCCCGGCATCGGACGGTACATTTTTGAAGCGATCAGCTCGCGTGACTATCCTGTCATTCAAAGCGGGATTCTGATCATTGCGTTCCTGTTCGTCATCATTAATCTGATTGTCGATTTGCTGTACGCGGTTCTGGACCGGCGTATCCGTTATCAGTAATCAAGTCGTCAATGGGTCAAGGGGGAGCTTGTCCGATGTCACAATTTTCGATGGAACCCAACAACATACCGACGACACGCCATACGCTGGTTCATGTGCCTGTCGTTTCCGGCCCTTGGAGAGACGCGTGGAGGGCTTTCCAACACAATAAAATGGCGCTCGTCGGCCTCAGCATTATTATCTTCTTTGTCATTATCGCTTTGATCGCGCCGTGGATTGCTCCGTTTGACTATAAAGCGCAGAATTTGGTGGGTCGCTTGCAGCCCCCTTCCGCAGAGCATTGGTTCGGGACGGACGATCTCGGCCGGGATTTGCTGACCCGTACGCTGTATGGAGCCAGAATCTCGTTGTGGGTCGGTTTTCTGTCCGTCATTGGTTCAATGGTCGTAGGAACGGCTTTAGGTTTAGTTGCGGGATTTTATGGAAAATGGGCAGATATGATCATCTCGCGGCTGTTCGACATTTTACTGGCGTTTCCGGGGATTCTGCTGGCGATTGCTATCGTTGCTATTTTAGGGCCTTCCCTGGAAAATGCACTGTATGCCATTGCGATCGTCAATGTACCAACTTACGGACGGTTGGTGCGCTCCAAAGTGCTTAGTGTCAAAACCGAGGAATACATCACTTCTGCCAGAGCGCTTGGGGCGAATAATGTTCGAATTATACTCCGATATATTTTGCCGAACAGCCTGACACCGATCATCGTACAGGGCACGCTGGGAATTGGAACGGCGATCATTGAAGCGGCGGCGCTTGGATTTCTCGGCTTGGGCGCACAACCTCCTCAGCCGGAGTGGGGGAAAATGCTGTCGGATTCGCGCCAATATATCCAGAATGCGCCATGGACCGTTATTTTTCCGGGTATATCCATTATGCTGACCGTATTGGGCTTTAACCTGATGGGGGACGGCTTGCGGGATGTGCTGGACCCGAGGGCGAAGCGTTAGAACAGAAGTAGTGAGGTATATAAACCGAACTTAATAGTTACCTTTAGCGCCATTGCGCAGTCGGATGGTGCTTCCCAAGCGAGCTTTCCTACGGAAAGCTTTGAAAGCGACCGCTTCGCTTGTACAGCACCATTCCGCCTACTCCGTTTTCTATGTACACTTTTCAAGTTTAGCTTATATGCTTCTAATATTAATAAAAAAGGTGTTCCCCGGCCTGAATCCTAATGGCTGGAGGAACACCTTTTTCATATGATATTTTTCGTGTAATGAACTTCGATTCATTCAACTGTGACATACAATCTTCTTGATGCAAGTCATGTCAGCTTTCCTGAGACGTGAAAAAAATGTATAATCACTCCAATTGAGTACGTTGGGAGTGGGCTTTATGACATGGCAAAACAAGAGAGAGCATCGGCAGTTTCCGGAGCAGACACGAAGCGACGCTTCACGGGCAGCATATGAACGGGATTACTCCCGATTGATCCATTCACCGACCTTTCGTCGGCTGCAAGGCAAATCACAGGTATTTGGCGCAGGCACGGGCGATTATTATCGCACACGGCTGACGCATTCGCTGGAGGTAGCGCAGATTGCACGCGAAGCGGCACGCAGCTTGTTGCGGCGGCATCCCGAGGTTGAGCTGGGGCAGGCGGATAACGCCGGGTTGATTATTGACCCCGAGGTGGTGGAATGTGCGTCCATTGCGCATGATTTTGGCCATCCGCCGTTCGGACACAAGGGCGAAGAGGTACTGGACGGCATTTTGGATCAGTTGATCGAGACGAAGGTGGCAAAGATAGCGGCCGCTGGAGGTTTCACGCCTGATTCCAAGCAGGGATTGGAGGCATATGCACGTGAGCGGCGAATCTACGAGCATTTTGAGGGGAACGCACACAATTTCCGACTAATTATGTTTTTGGAGAAGCGTGAGAACGTGGATGGTCTGAATTTGTCGGACGCTGTTTTACTGGGAATCAACAAGTATCCGTATCCGGGGATTTTAAACAAAAAAGGGATGTACCTGCATGAGTGGGAATACATTCGTTCCATCCGTGAGGATTGGGGAATTCCTGATGGTCAAAAGACGCTGGAGGCCCAGCTTATGGACCTGTGCGATGATATTGCGTATTCAGCGCATGATCTGGAGGACGGAATTAAGGCAGGGAAAATTGAGGTGCACGAGCATTTTTTGTATGATCCGTACTTGATCCGACTGATTACAGAAAAAATCACCACGTTGGAGGATAGCTTCTGGCAAGGCTGGCAGCTGGCTCAGATCGAACAGAAGGTGGCGGCTGTGCTTAGCGAATTTTTGAAGGTATGGAATGGAAAGATGCCGATGTGTGAACACGATTATTCCCGCACCCGGCGTGAGGTGAAAGCGTACTGGGTCAGTTTATTCGTCAGCAGCTTGGGTGTAATTGATGTGGGTGATTGGAAAAAGGTTACTTTTGTGCGGGATGGAAGCGAGGATCTCGATATGCTTCGTACCGTGAGTGTGCTGAAAAGCTTTGCCTGGGTCACGATGATCCGTGATCTGCGCGTACAGCGGCTGCAAAAACGGAGTGAATGGATGCTCAGACGCCTGTGGCTGGCTTTTCTCGATCCAGAGACATCCAAGTCCATTATTCCGAGTGATTGGCTTCAACGCTTTGAACGTGATCAGGGCAAGGCAAAACCGATTTGGACATGGGAGCATATGGTCATTGATTATATTGCAGGGATGACCGATGCTTTTGCCGAGAAAATATATAATGAGCTGTATGGTTTGAAGGTGGGTTCTATTTACGATCTGGACTAACATTTCATGTTGACCGAGCATTTTGCATAAATCCCAAGAGCGATTTCAAATCAGCAATATAGAGATCGAAACGATTTAGTTCGTCTATCTATTGTACTTTCGAGCGTTGGAAATCGAATTATGCAAAATGCTGAACCCTATATAGTAGAAGAAACTGGTTTTTAAGTATGGAAAAGAAGGGGGGAATATCTATGGGTTCTCAGTCTATACCTGCTAAATCACTGAATTTGGGGGTACTGGATATGGTGCCGTTATTGCCCGGAAACCGACCGGAGCAGGCCGTTCAATGGGCGGGAGAACTGGCGAGACGTGCGGAAGCATGGGGCTATACGCGCTACTGGACCTCGGAGCATCATGATATGGAGGGGCTAGCTTCCTCCAGCCCGGAAGTGCTGCTGGCTCACATCGGGGCAGTGACCCGGAAAATCAAGCTGGGGGCAGGGGCTATTTTGCTTCCGCATTATAGTCCGGTCAAGGTCGCAGAATGGTTTCATCTGCTGGCGGCTCTATATCCGGGCAGAGTCGAGCTGGGTCTCGGGAGAGCACCCGGTGGAGGACCACATGCTTCGATGGCGCTGAGCGGCAACTTTCTCCAGCATGTGGCTGAACTGCCACAGACGATGGAAGCGCTGCTGGCTTTGCTGGAAGGTACCTACGAGTATGAGCAGGTGCGCGTGTTTGCCCGCCCGATGCCTGAACAGCCACCTGCGCTGTGGATGCTGGGTACAAACCGTAAAAGTGCCGATTACGCCGCCCGGTATTCAACTGGCTATGCGTTCGGTCAATTTATGAGTGAGCAGGATACGAGAGATATGCTGAGCATGTACCGTTCCGGCTTTCAGCCGTCCAAACGAATGGACAAGCCCCGTACGATGGTTGCTGTAGGGGCCATATGTGCCTCAACGAATGAACAGGCGCAGCGGTGGGCTGCACAGATTACGATGGGTGACCCGGCGATGCGGGCTAATTGGCTGGTGGGAACAGCATCGGATGTTGCCGAACGGTTGCGCAGCTTGCAGGTTGAATACGATAATGATGAATTTTTGTTGGTCACACCCATTCCCGATTATGAGCAGCGGCTTCAATCCTACCGTCTTATAGCGGAGGCCGTAAATTCTAGCTGTGATTCCAAATGAAAAGAGATCTGACATGAACCGACATGAAATAAATAGTTCTGCTATGAATATGCAAAGATACATATATACTTACGCGTGTCATGAAACCGAGCGAGAGCTGTGTCTTTTGGAGTTGAAAAACTTGTTCGGTCACCCCCCTGAGCAAGATTCCACGCTGCTGTCCCATCGGCGGTTGGAGCCGGGCACCAGCCCGTTCATCCATCTTCGGCTGGATGTGACCGCAGATGCGGGTACGTTGGATGAGCTATGCGAAGCAGCTTCCGCAATTCATCTTGAAGAAGGGAAGACCTTCAAGGTCCTGTGCCTCAAGGAAGGCGACAACGTGGCCGACTATGACGAGCGTCGCGGTATAGAAAGACGCATTGGCGCACGTATTCGAGGACAGGCGCAAATGAAAGAACCGGATGTCACCCTGGGTGTCATACGGGTAGGAGAGCGGTGGCTGCTTGGCAAGTGCATATACAGTGACAGATCGTGGCTGGAGCGCCGTCATAAGCCGCAAAACTATTCCACCGGACTACCAGTGCTGGTAGCCAAAGCGCTTGTGAATTTAGCAGTGAATGACATAGCAGCACAGGATATAGATGTGGGCCGATTGAAGTTGCTGGACCCGTGTTGTGGCATGGGCAATGTGATGATTGAAGCAATGAGCATGGGAAAAGATATTCGCGGTTGTGATATTAATCCGCTGGCCGTACGCGGGGCACGCGTGAATTTGCGTCATTTTGGATATGAAGAGGATCGGGTAAAGCTGGGAGATATGAATCTGCTGGAGGGGACCTATGATGCGGCCATATTGGATATGCCCTATAACCTGTGCTCCGTGCTCCCTGCCGATGAACAAAAGCAGATGCTGCGCAGTCTGAGACGCTTGGCTGCACGAGCGGTAGTCGTAAGCACGGAGCCGATGGCAGCATTGCTGTCCCAGTCAGGCTGGACCCTCACGGAGCAATGCCGTATACACAAGACAGGTATGAGCCGGGAAATATGGATCTGTGAGTAATTGGTTTGTTAATACTGAGTTTTATAGTTGACCAAATTCAGCGGCAGCTCCTGATCGGCTGTGTAGGCATTCAAATTGGTGAGGAAAATATCTACTGCACGTTCAGCGTAGTGGTCCGTGTCGCCTGCAATATGCGGCGTGATCAGGACATTCTCCAGACTCCACAGCGGATGCGACGTGGGTAGCGGTTCTTCCTCGAATACATCCAGTCCGGCAAAGGCAATATGCTTTTGCTCCAGAGAGCGCACAAGTGCATCCGTATAGACAGTGCCGCCACGACCTACATTAATGAAGAAAGCTCCCTTACGCATGGCTGCAAATGCCTTTTCGTCAAAGAAGTGACGGGTTTCCTCGGTGAATGGCAAAATATTCACCACAATATCCGCTTCTCCTAGCGCTTCATGTAATTGCTCATTTGTATACATGCGCTTCACATGAGGGGCATCCTTGCCGGAACGCCGGACTCCGATCACTCGTATGCCGAAGGCTTCTGCAATCCGGGCCGTTTCACGACCGATTTCACCCACGCCTGTAATCAACAGCGTTTTGCCACGTAATTCCGTCAGCTCGCCTTTCGGTGGCTGCCATGTTTTCTGATGCTGCAAAAGAGCTGCTTGCTGTAAATAACGTGTATGCGACAGCAGCATCCCAAAGATTTGCTCCGTAATCGGAACGGCATGAACGCCACTTGTATTGGTGAGTAAAATATGACGCTTTTCCAGCTCTGCAAGTGGCAGCTTATCAATACCCGCAGACCAGGTCTGTATCCATTTCAGCTTGCTGTCTGGCTGCAAAGCCGCTTCGGAAATATGCTTGGACCAGCCTAAAATGACCTCTGCCTGTCGGATTTGTTCAGGCTCCAGCTCTTGGGCTTTACCAATGAACAGCTCATAGCCCGGAGCTGCTGCACGAACTTGCTTTTCTTGCTCTGTGGTAAGCTGGTGTAAACTTACGATGGTTCCCATGATTCATTACCTCCTCGGTTTTTGATTCTTTGGAGCTTCCAATATATTCTGATGAATCATCCTTTCAAGGATAACAGATTGGCGGGAAGATTGCATAAATAGGGGGAAAACCAGCTTGCTGTGTCACTTTAAATAACAACGAATGACTATAGCTCTGATTAGGGATGAAAGGAAGACGATGACGATGAACGGATTACCGCTGGTAGTACCGCAAACAGCACAAACACAAAGACTTTTTACCGCGATTGCTCTCCCGAGCGAGCATAAGAAGGAGTTACGCCGCTGGGTGGAACAGGATGTTAACGAACTTTCTTTTCGCAAATGGACCGATTTCAGGGATTACCACGTGACACTTCAGTTCCTGGGGGATGTGGCGACCAAGGATATACCGGAACTGGAACAGGCTTTATTTCAGGCGGCCGCTGCACATTCCCCGTTCACTCTCGGCATTGGCGAACCGGGGACTTTTGGACGAGATGGATTTCCGCGTGTGCTATGGAGGGTAGTTACGGGGCAGAAGGATTGTTTGAACCAGCTCCACCAATCCATAGTTCAGGCTACCGAACCGCTTGGCTTTAAGCCAGAGGAACGGCCTTACCGACCCCATATCACAGTAGCACGTTCATATACAGGGCAGGAGCCTGTTCCGGCGTCTATTTTTCAGTCCGATGACCGGATAGGCAAGCCGTGGGAAGTGGGAGAATTTGTTTTGTACGCGACCCGAATGGGCCAAAAACCGATGTACCAAATAATTCAAACAATCCCATTATCAAGGCGAAACCCTTGATCTATCAGCGATTTTAGTGATATAGTATTTCAGCGTTATTCAAAAGGCGCATTTTGGGTTACATATCTGAGGAATGTGCCTAAAGTTAACAGGAGGAACATTATGGAAATCGTTAAAGAACACCGTTGGTTTGCACCTCTTTTGAGTGTGCTGCTTGTTTGTATATTGGGGGTAGGCCTCTACGCTGAGGTTCAACAAACACAGAAAAATCATAAAAATGCACCTATGCAATCTCTGAGCTGGTCAGGGAACTCTTTGGCTCCTTCACACGGGGACAGGATGGGGACCCATAACGGGTCAAACAGGACAAGTCCCATCTTTGCCAAGGCTCATGGGCAGCCGAGCTGGAAACAAATCATGCCGACTCCGTTACCCGCTTCCCAGATGAAGCAGGCGGGACAAGCCCGGAGCAATGTTGCAACCGGCGTGAAAAAACCTGAAGTCCAGCATAGCAAGTCCGCAATTCTTACCCCTCCTACAACCATCTACTTTACGAAGACACAAATGCTCTCTCAGGATGACAAGGCGTTGTCTACCTGGAGCTATCCTGTCTCCGCTAAAGAACTGCTCCTGCTACAAAAAATAGTCATGGCAGAAGCAGAAGGCGAACCGTACGAAGGCAAAGTGGCAGTTGCCAACGTTGTCTTAAACCGGCTGCGGTCAGCCCCATTTCCCGATACGATTCAGGCAGTAATTTATCAAAAAGCGCAATTTAGTCCGGTTGCGAACGGGCGTCTTCGTCGTGTTCAGCCCAATCAGGACAGCATTCGTGCGGTTACGGCTGCGTTGAACGGCCATAAAGCCGTGCCTGATAATACCTGTTTTTTCCTGTCGCTGACGTTGGCTCAGGATCTTACGGTGCATCATTCGCGTACCAAGGTGAAAACAATCGGCCATCATACCTTTTATAAATAAAGGCAGCCTTCTACAAATAACAGCCCTTTCTAAACAACAGGGCTCAGCTTTGTGAACGTATTTTTTCGTGTACAGGTGAAGCTTGTATGTAAAAAGAGGTATAATGGGTAAAGGAAAGGTACCTAAGTTTTGAAAGTGACAATGGAGGTGGCAGATGATATGAAAATCACATATTACGGACATTCAGTGGTGCTGGTGGAGGAAGAGGGCAAACGGATTATCATTGATCCTTTTTTGACTGGAAATCCTAAAGCAGCAGTGAAAGCTGAGGACATTCAGGTGGATGCAGTGCTGTTGACGCATGGTCATGCGGATCATTTTGGAGATGCTGTTGAAATTGCCAAGCGCAACGATTGCCCTGTAATCGCGGTGGCGGAATTGGCTGACTATTGTTCATCTCAGGGAGCCAAGGCTCACGGTATGAACCTTGGCGGCAGTCACCAATTTGACGGCTTCCATGTAAAATTCACGCTTGCGTTTCACAGCTCCTCTTTAAATGTGGATGGACAAACGATATATATGGGTGAGCCTGCGGGCATTTTATTGACCATAGGCGGCAAAACATTTTTCCATGCTGGCGATACCGCCCTGTTTGGTGATATGCGTCTCATTGGGGAAACTAACTCGATAGATGCTGCGGTATTACCGATAGGTGACGGTTATACCATGGGACCGGAAGATGCGCTGCTGGCAGCCAAATGGCTCCGGGCAAGCCGCGTGATACCGGTGCATTACAATACATTCCCGGGCATTGAGCAGGACGGGAACGCCTTCTGTGACCGTCTGCACAAGGAAGGGATTGAGGGGAAAGCCCTGAATCCCGGTGAAAGCCTCGAATTTTAACCTGCACTGTCGAATTGCAGGGATACGTCTGAGAGTCAGAATGTTCAACAGATATCCTTTATCAGCCTTTTTTGTTCCTTCGGGAATGGGAAAGGCTGGATTTTTTAAAGTGAATATTTATACATAAAAATAGTATATTTTTGCATGTCACATTGAAGCTGTAATGTAAAAGATTTATTATCACAATCATAAAAACTTTGAATTGCTAACATGGTAGGTCAATGATAAAATGATAGAACTAATTAGATTCATCAGTAGATCCGACGTGTTTTTCAAGTCAAGCTATTGCATAATTATTGAAAAGCATTCGCATTCGGCGGACCGTACCGCCTTGAATACGTCACATGTTTTGTCCCCCAATCCTCGTAGTTGTTCTTTGAGTTACCTCTTGTTGCCACTGTCTTCTATTCGCCGCCTGTATTTCAGGCCAGCATGACTTTATAACAGAAAGGTTGCGTTCCATGAGACAGACAGGTTTACCACCCAAACAGGGATTATACGATCCCCAATTCGAAAAAGACGCCTGCGGCATGGGCTTTGTTGCCCACATCAAGGGAAAACCATCGCACGATATCGTAAGTCAGGCTTTGACCATGCTCGTAAATATGGAGCATCGGGGCGGTCAGGGAAGTGAACCGAACTCCGGTGACGGAGCGGGGATCATGATTCAGGTACCGCATCTGTTTTTCCAAGAGGAAGCGGAGCGACTGGGCTTCAAGCTGCCAAAGGCCGGACATTACGGCGTGGGTATGCTTTTTGTATCCAATGATCCGAAGGTTCGTGAAGTTCATGAGCAGAAGCTGAGAGATATTATCGTAGATGAGGGCCAGAATTGTCTGGGCTTCCGGGATGTTCCGACTTATGACGAAATGCTGGGCAAATCGGCGAAAGCGGCCAAACCGGGCGTACGTCAGGTGTTTATCGGTCGCAGCAGCGATTTGAAGGAAGAGCTGGACTTTGAACGGAAACTGTATGTTATTCGCAAACGGGCGGAGCTTGCCATTCGCTATAACGAAGAGGACCAGAACCGTGAGTCGTTTTATATCCCGAGTTTGTCATGCCGTAAGGTTGTATACAAAGGAATGCTTACAACCGAGCAGGTAGGACAATTTTATCTGGATTTGCAGGATGAGCGGGTGACTTCGGCAATCGCGCTGATCCATTCCCGTTTCAGTACGAACACGTTCCCGAGCTGGGATCGTGCGCATCCTTATCGTTTTATGATTCACAACGGTGAAATTAACACGATGCGTGGTAACGTGAACTGGATGCATGCACGTCAGGCCCAGTTTGAAAGTGAAGCGTTTGGCGAAGATATCGGCAAGGTAAAACCGGTCATTAACCCGGATGGTTCCGATACAGCCATGTTTGATAATACGCTTGAATTCCTGTATCTGAGTGGACGTTCCCTTCCTCATGTAGCCATGATGATGGTGCCGGAGCCTTGGAACAAGCATGAGACGATGGACCCGAAGAAGCGGGCATTTTATGAGTATCACAGTACGATGATGGAGCCTTGGGATGGACCGGCTGCGATGGCGTTTACGGATGGTGTGCAGATCGGGGCAATTCTAGACCGCAACGGTCTGCGTCCTGCGCGTTACTATGTGACCAAGGATGACCTGATCGCCCTGTCTTCAGAAGCAGGTGTACTGGATATCGCTCCTGAAAATGTACTCTACAAGGATCGTCTCCGTCCGGGACGGATGCTGCTGGTCGATACCAAGGAGGGCCGCATCATTTCTGACGAAGAGTTGAAGGAGCGTATCGCTTCCGAGGAACCTTATGAGGAATGGCTGGATGAGCATCTGGTCAATCTGGATGAGCTGCCGGAAGCTCTGGAGCAGCCGGAGCCGAAGCATGAGAATGTAAACCAGCTTCAGCTGGCTTTTGGATATACGTTTGAAGAACTGCGCAAGATTCTAGAGCCGATGGCGCTCACAGGTGCGGAACCGATTGGCTCGATGGGATATGATGCTCCATTGGCGGTGCTGTCTGACCGTCCGCAACGTTTGTACAACTATTTTAAACAGATGTTTGCTCAAGTCACGAATCCGCCGATTGATGCCATTCGGGAAGAGATTGTAACGTCCACGGCAACTACGATTGGACCTGAGCGCAATTTGCTGCATCCTGAGCCGGAAAGCTGTCGTCAGATTCGTCTGGATTCACCGGTGCTGTCGAATGAGGAATTTGCCAAAATTCGTCATGTACACCGTCCAGGCTTCAAGTCGATGACGATTCCGATCTTCTTTGAAGCGAAGGAAGGCGCAGAAGGACTGCGTAAGGCACTCGAAGGACTGTTTGAGGCTGCTGACCGTGTCATTGACAAGGGTCATAACATCCTGATTCTGTCCGACCGTGGCGTGGATGCTGAGAATGCGGCCATTCCGGCGTTGCTGGCTGTCTCCAGCCTGCATCACCACTTGATCAAGCAGGGTACACGCACACGTGTAAGTATTTTGCTGGAGTCCGGAGAGCCGAGAGATATTCATCATTATGCGGTGTTGCTTGGTTACGGCGTGAGTGCGGTTAATCCGTATCTGGCTTTCGAAACGCTGGATGTCATGATTCAGCAGGGCTTGCTGCGCGGTGTCTCGCATGAAAAAGCAATTAAAAATTATATTAAAGCAGCTACCAAGGGTGTCGTTAAAATATTGTCCAAAATGGGTATTTCCACGATTCAGTCGTACCGTGGAGCACAAATTTTTGAGGCCGTAGGTCTCAAACAGGATTTCGTTGATCGCTACTTCACCTGGACACCTTCCCGCATTGGTGGTATCGGTTTGGAGGAAGTCACGGTGGAAGCGCTGGCTCACCACAATCGTGCTTTTACTGACAAGGACGGCAACGACAAGGTGCTGGATTCAGGCGGCGAATATCAATGGCGCAACGATGGGGAAGAGCATTTGTTTAATCCGCAGACGGTACATTTGCTCCAGCAGTCGGTTCGCTCGGGAGACTACAAGCTGTACAAGAAATACGCCAAGCTGGTGCAGGGTGAAACTGAACAGCATTTGACGATCCGCTCCATGCTTCAGTTGAAGCCTGCGGGTAAGTCTGTGCCACTGGAAGAAGTGGAATCCGCTGCATCGATTATGCGTCGTTTTAAGACGGGAGCTATGTCCTTCGGCTCAATCAGTCAGGAAGCGCATGAGGATATGGCGATCGCGATGAACCGTATCGGCGGTAAGAGCAACACCGGTGAAGGTGGGGAAAACCCTGCACGTTTCATTCCGGATGCCAATGGCGATTCTCGCCGCAGCTCGATCAAGCAGGTGGCATCAGGCCGATTTGGTGTAACGTCGAATTATTTGGTGAACGCCGACGAAATTCAGATTAAAATGGCGCAAGGCGCGAAGCCGGGCGAAGGCGGACAGCTGCCAGGACGCAAGGTTTATCCTTGGGTGGCTGAGGTGCGTGGTTCTACGCCGGGCGTGGGACTGATTTCGCCGCCGCCGCATCACGATATTTATTCTATCGAGGATTTGGCAGAGCTGATCTACGATCTCAAAAACGCCAATCCGCGTGCTGACATTAACGTGAAGCTGGTGTCGGAGGTAGGCGTAGGTACGATTGCAACAGGAGTGGCTAAAGGCCGCGCTGACATTATTCTGGTCAGCGGCTATGACGGCGGTACGGGCGCTTCTCCGCAAGGCTCCATCCGCCATGCGGGTATGCCTTGGGAGCTGGGCCTGGCCGAGACACATCAGACGCTGATGCTGAACAATTTGCGCGACCGCGTGGTGCTGGAGACAGACGGCAAGATGCTGTCCGGCCGCGATTTGGTGGTAGCTGCTCTGCTGGGCGCGGAAGAATACGGCTTCTCTACAGCGCCGCTTGTGGCGTTAGGCTGTATTATGATGCGGGTTTGCCAAATGGACACCTGTCCGGTTGGTGTGGCTACACAGAATCCGGAGCTGCGCAAAAATTATATGGGCGATCCTGCCCATGTGGTGAATTTTATGCGTTTCATCGCAGAAGATGTCCGCGAAATTATGGCGGAGCTGGGCTTCCGCACGATTCAGGAAATGATCGGACGTACGGACTGTCTGGATACCGTGAACGCCGATTCGCACTGGAAGAAGAAAGGCGTCGATCTGAGCTTGTTGCTGCATGTTCCTGAACTGGAAGACGGTAGTGTACGTTACCGCGTACAACGCCAAAACCACGGGCTGGAAGAAACGCTCGATATGCAGAAGCTCGTACCGATGGCTGCCGGGGCGTTGGAGAACGGAACAGCTGTAGAGGCTACCATGCCTATAACGAACGTGAATCGGGCCGTAGGTACGATTCTGGGCAGCGAGGTCACCCGCAAGTACGGAGCGGAGGGTTTGCCTGAGGATACGATTCGCTTTAACTTCATCGGATCAGCAGGTCAGAGCTTCGGGGCGTTTATTCCGAAAGGTATCACGCTGAGCGTTGAAGGCGATAGCAATGACTATGTAGGTAAAGGGCTATCCGGTGGTAAGGTTATTGTGAAGAAATCTCACAAAGCGACCTTTAAGGCGGAAGAGAACATTATTATCGGAAATACGGCTTTGTATGGAGCGACTAGCGGGGAAGCTTATATTAGTGGAATTGCAGGGGAGCGCTTTGCCGTTCGGAACTCCGGCGCACGTATCGTCGTCGAGGGTGTCGGCAATCATGGCTGTGAGTATATGACAGGCGGACGTGTAGCTGTACTGGGCGAGACTGGACGGAATTTTGGAGCCGGGATGTCTGGAGGCATTGCATACGTCTATGACCCTCAGGGGATGTTTCTGAGCCGTTGTAACCTGGAAATGGTGTTGCTGGAAGGCGTGGAAGACCCTGCGGAAGCAGCGGATCTGCGCGGTCTGATTCAACGCCATGTCACGTACACAGGCAGCGAAGCGGGACAACGTATTTTGGATGACTGGCAGACTGCGATTCAGCAGTTTGTACGGGTGATTCCAAAGGATTACAAGCGTATGGTTGAACAGATACAAAAAGAAGAGGCGACCGGTTTGAGCGGGGATGAGGCTCTGCTGGCTGCATTTGAAGCCAATATGCGTGAACTGGCGCGTGCCGGGGGTTAATGTAGCCCCTCACCAAATTCACTAAAAAAGGACTTGCTGAATACCGTTGTTAAGATCACGGTAATACCAGCAAGTCCCTTTTTTAGTTCTTTAGAAAACATGATTTATGTCCTTGACAAACGTTATAGTTTCTGACATTACCCCCAAAATGTTTTCCTGAAACGGTAAATATGTTATAAAAAGTGTCATTTTTTTGGAATGTAACCGTTTACGTTAGAGTTTATGTCTTGTTATTTATTTTTGGATTGGTTATGATTTTTTTAGAGTACACAAGCAACTCTAATATGCCCATCGTCACTTCAAAACACAGAATAGGGTGACAGGATGAAGTTGAAGAAGTCAGCAGAAGACCAAATGATTTTTTTGTACCGGTATGTATCACTATCTTTAACGTCGCTTGTTTTTCTGTTCGAATCATCCAGATTAATTGCGTGGCAGAAGTTATTACTTATTGTGTTTCTTTTTTTATCTGTTACATTATTTACGTGGATTTACCGCAAGTACAGACTTCATGATATGGTACTGAAATGTTGCATTGCTCTGGAAACCGCAGGGATCATTTTGTTGCTGCTCCCGACGGGAGGGATGGATAGTCCGTTCAAATGGTATGTGATTACCCCTATGTTGGTGGCTTGTGCTCATCTTTCTATGAGGTACAGTTGGACGCTCCTTCTTTCCTATATCGGCTTGGTACTCACATTTTGTTATATCTTTTTTACACCTGGTCAATATTTTTTGTGGGATATGGTGTTACAAAATGCGAATTTATTTCTGGTGCTGATTGTGACCACGATGGCCATGCAGGTGATCGGTGTCATGAAGAATGAGTTGAAGATGGCGAAGGAGCAAGCTAATGAGACGATGGAACATATTAAGTCGATTTACCACATCATGGAGACGACTAGCCACAACGAGGCATTAAATCTGGGGCAGGTCATCTCGGACTACACGGTTAAGCTGACGAAGCAGAGCCGCGCGTTTTTCTGGTTGGACAGTCAGGAGGAGGATGCGCCGGAGAGCAGTCAGACAGGTTGGACGGTGGAGGAAGAGGAGCAGCTATTCGAGGAGCTGGAGAATTATCGTGAGGAATTCAGGGAAGAGCGGGAGCCGTTTTTCAGGCATCTGCCGGAATGGGGCGATTTTCTCATGATCACGGTACCGATGACGACTCGTTTTGTAGCGACCATCGGACTTAAACTGGGCCCGGATCAAAGTCTGACGGGAAGACGCTGGCTCGTGCAGCAACTGATATTCCTCGCTGAGCTGAGCGCCGTGTTTTTGGAGCGCTATGAGCTGGAACGTATCGAAAATCAGTTGATTGTGACAAATGAGCAGAACCGGATTGCGAATGAAATGCATGATAATGTATCACAAAGTCTTTTTGGCATTGTGTACGCGACGCATTCACTTCGGCAGACATGGCATGATCAGTCCAAGGAGCAGGTGGAGGAACAAATTGAGCTGATTCAGCAATCCGCTAATCAGGCAGTGAGAGAGCTAAAAGGGGCCATTCATAGCTTAAGCTCGAAAAAGAGCGGGGGCCCGACTTGGTTAGGAACAGTGAAAAGCCATCTGCATACGCTGTCCAAGCTGAATCATGTACAGATTGATTTTGATATTCATGGGGATCATTTTTCACTGCCGTACTTGTACCAAAAGGCTTTGTTTCGTATCATATCCGAAGCCGCAGGTAACGCAATCCGGCATGGATTGGCGAAGCGGATTGATGTGAAGTTAAAATTGACGCCTCAAGTGATTAAATTGTCTATTCATGACGACGGAGTAGGATTCGAGACGGCGAGAATGGTTGCAGGAGGTGAGGTGGTCAGTGCAGGCAGTGGCCTGGGCATGATGAATATGGAATATTTAGCTCAATCGATGGGAGGTGAATTTGATATTTCAAGTCGAATCGGAGAGGGAACACAGATCCGATTGTCCATTCCAGTAAACGCTTATGAATAAGAGCATTTTGCATCAATCCCAAGAGCGATTTCAAATCAGCAATATATAGATCGAAACGGTTTAGTTCGTCTATATATTGTACTTTCGAGCGTTGAGAATGGAATTATGCAAAATGCTGATAAAGATGTGTGAACATCCTGCAATACAAAATCTGCGGTAACAATCGGATACATAGGGATTATGCAAATCCTGAACTGTAGACAGGAGGCCGAATCATGAAAATTGTCATTGTCGATGATCATCCTTTAGTACGGAAAGGACTCGCTGCGGTTATATCCATGCAGCCCAATGTTCAGTTTGCGGGAGAGGCCCAGAATCAACAGGAAGCACTTGTGGTTATCGAGGAAACGGATCCAGACCTGGTGCTGCTGGACTTGAAACTCGCCGACGAATCAGGCCTGGATATTATCAAAATAGCACGCGGACGCGGGTTCAGAAGCAAATTTATTTTGCTGACATCCTCGGCCACACGAGAAGACTTCCTAAAAGCGGAGGAAGCTTCTGTGGACGGCTACGTACTCAAGGAGGCTTTGCCTGAGGAACTAATTTACGCGATTCATCTTGTCAACAAAGGACGCAAATATTATGATCCTGCTATTCTGGAGAACAAGCTGCGGGAGGATGCGGGCAATCTGACAGACGACCTGACACCGAAGGAAAAGGAAGTATTGGTCGAGCTGGGACAGGGAGCCTGCAACCGCGAAATTGCATCCCGGTTATTCATCAGCGAATTTACGGTCAAAAAGCATGTCAGTCAGATTTTGGCCAAGCTGCGGCTGGCGGATCGTACGCAGGCAGCGTTGTATGCCAATGCGATTGGTCTGGCGAAGTACGAGCCAAGAACATCTAGCGTGTGATACGCTGAAGGCGGTGGCGATGGAAAGCATGTCCGACTGGACAAGTGCGCCCATGTAGCTTTCCAGTTCAGTTTATATAGCGAGTAACAGAAGAAGCCTCAAAATCACCAGCCTCGGTGGTTTTGGGGCTTTTTTTCGATTTATTTTTCCATAATCAACAAAGACTGGTACAAAAGTATACCATGCCGTAGCCAAAAGTATACAATCTCATCCCCCTGTAGTGATGGAGAAAGTGCCGTCCGGTTCCATGTCGTTCCCACAGCAGCTTGTTACAATAAAATAAGAAGAGAAATTGTATGGGAGGGAGGATTTTTGTGGAGAAAACCATTTTGGATTATCTGGTCCTAATCAAAAAAAGATTGTGGCTGATTGCGATTTTTGTCATTCTCTCATGCGTAACGACTTACTTTGTGAGCGACAATGTCGTGAAGCCGGTCTATTCCGCCTCAAGTCAGCTGCTGGTTAACCATATTTCCGGTAAGCAGGGGAGCAACAATCTGAACGACGTCAACACAAGTCTTAATTTGGTGGAAAGCTACAAGCAAATTCTCACTTCACCCAAAATTATGGAGGCTGTCGTAACGACTCATCCCGAATTCGGCTTGACGCAGCAAAAGCTGGCAGAAAAGCTACAGGTCAAAACCTCGGATAAAAGTCAGGTCATCGGCTTGACGTTTGAGGCAGGGAGTTATCCACAGGCCGCCGCTGTTGTCAACGCGGTAACCCAGAAATTCGTGCAGACAGTTCCGGGACTGATGGAATTGAATAATGTGAAAATCTTGAATGAGGCGGACCCGCGGGCCAATCCTGACCCGACCAATGGAAATCCGCTCATGAATATTGCGATTAGCTTTCTCGTATCGCTGATGATTGCGCTGGGCACGATTGTGTTTCTGGAAAGCATCAACGGTACGCTGCGCACGGAAAAAGAGGCAGATGCGGACATCGGTATTCCGGTGATTGCATCCATCCCGGTCATTCGCAAGAAGGACATCGACGGCGCAGCCGGAAATTCCAAAGAACGGGTAGGGGAGCGTAAATATGCTGCGATTGAATGACATGTTGATTACAGAAAGCAATCCTTCATCGTATGTATCGGAATCATTCCGATCCCTCCGTACATACATCCGGCAGCAGGTCATCGGGCAGACGGACCGCGGGACGGTTCTGCTGCTGACCTCGCCAGAGAGCGGAGCAGGCAAAACAACGCTGCTCGCCAACATCGGCGTTTCCTTTGCACAAGAAGGCAAGAAGGTGGCTCTGGTGGATTGCAATCTCCATACACCAGCGTTGCACGAGATATTTGGATTGGAGAATACCGGGGGGTTATCGGCTTATTTGCGCGGTGGAGCTTCTTCCAAGTCCATCGTCAGGCATGGCGTGCCGGAGCTGTCTATTATTCCCGGCGGAGACACCTTGTACAACGCGGCTGATCTGCTCGGCAGTGAACGCATGGTGGAGCTGCTGGAAGGGCTAAAACGCGAATATGACATCATATTGCTCGACTCGGCTCCGGCGCTGAATTATACGGATGCCCGCCTGGTCGCAAGCATGACGGATGGCGTGATTCTCGTCGCCAGACACGCCCGGACCAAACGGGAAGATTTACGCAAAACAAAGCAACTCATGGATCAGGCCGGTGCGACACTGGTTGGAATTGTGATGAATCAGGTGAAGTAAGCAACACCAAAATTCGATGAAGCAAGGAGAATGAGTGCGATGACGAAAAGAGTGAAAAAGGCCATTATTCCAGCAGCGGGGTTGGGTACGCGCTTCCTTCCTGCGACCAAAGCAATGCCTAAGGAAATGCTTCCGATTATCAATAAGCCCACGATTCAATATATCGTGGAAGAAGCGATTGCTTCCGGTATTGAGGACATTATTATTGTAACGGGCAAAGGCAAGCGTGCTATTGAGGATCACTTTGACAACGCATTTGAGCTGGAATCGAAACTGCTCGAGGACGGCAAGCTGAAGCTTCTGGAAGAGGTACAGCGTTCTTCAGGAGTAGAAATTCACTACATTCGCCAGAAAGAACCCAAAGGTCTGGGACATGCGGTATGGTGCGCAAGACGCTTTATCGGGGACGAGCCGTTCGGCGTACTATTGGGCGATGATATCGTAACAGGTCAGAAGCCTTGCCTGCGTCAGCTGATGGATCAGTATGAGGAAACTCAAAATTCCGTCATTGGTGTACAACGGGTACCGCAGGAGTTCACAAACCGCTACGGCATCATTGAACCGGATCAACAGGACGGACGCCTGTACCGGGTAAACAATTTTATAGAAAAACCGGCTCCGGGCACTGCGCCTTCCGATCTGGCTATTATGGGCCGTTATGTATTCTCACCGAAAATTTTCAAATATCTCGATCTTCAGGAAAAAGGGGCGGGCGGCGAAATTCAGTTGACCGATGCCATCCAAAAGCTGAATCAAAGTGAGCGCGTGTACGCCTATGACTTTGAAGGAACACGTTATGACGTGGGCGAGCGTCTTGGTTATATTTTGACCACACTTGAATTTGCACTCGCTAGCGATGATTTGAAGTATCCGGTTATAGAGGCCATGCACGAGTGGCTGAAAAAGACCGAGAAAGCAACCACGGCAGGTTGAGAGGGGGCACGTCAGCATGAGCATGGAAAATTTACCGGAGGACGGCGAGGCTGTCATGTCAGGTAAAGCGTTTTACATGCCATACGGAAATACACAAATTCAGGATAAAACGTCTTACCTGGTAACCAAGCGATTCCTCGACATGTTGCTGTCTTTTGTGGGTTTGATCGTATTACTGCCGCTTTTTATCGTGGTGGGTGTTTTGATCAAGCTCGAGGATCCGAAGGGAAGCGTGTTTTTCAAGCAAACTCGGGTGGGCAAGAACGAGAAGCTATTCAACATGTATAAATTCCGTTCGATGGTGTCCAATGCCGAGGAGCTGAAAAAGGATTTGATGGAGCTGAATGAAGTGAGCGGCGCCATGTTCAAAATTAAAAACGATCCGCGGATTACGAAGATTGGCAGTTTTTTGCGCAAGACGAGTATTGATGAGATTCCGCAGCTGTGGAATGTGCTGGTCGGGGACATGACATTAGTGGGTCCGCGTCCGCCATTGCCGAGCGAGGTTGAGCAATACTCCGATTATGACAAGCAACGCCTGATTGTCACACCGGGATGTACCGGCTACTGGCAGGTGAGCGCACGTAACAGTGTAGGCTTCGAAGAAATGGTGCAAATGGATTTGAAGTATATTCATGTTCGCAATACGTGGCTCGATCTGAAAATCATCATGAAAACAGGCATTAAAATGCTGTTCTCCAAGGATGCTTACTGATGGATGCATTCAAGCGGTGTCCCGCAGTGTCCGTCGTTATTTGCACCTATAACCGGGCGGACCTGCTGGAAAAAACGCTAATGTCCCTGCTGGAGCTGAACGACCTTGCGCTGGCTGAGATCATTGTGGTCGATAATCGCTCCACCGATCATACGGCGGCGACGATCAAAAGATTTAGTGCCGCACACGGTCAGGATATTCATCTCCGGTATCATTATGAGCGCGAGCAAGGATTATCAGCTGCTCGTAATGCGGGCATTACGTTATCGAGGGCAGAAGTCATTGCTTTTCTGGATGATGATGCGATCCCGTGTGTTACATGGCTGCAAACGATTATGTTGACCTTCGGGAACAATCCCGAGCTGACGGCCATGGGCGGGAAGATAGATCCTTTGTTTGAAACGGAACGACCGGGCTGGCTGACAGGGCCGCTTGAGCTGCCTTACACGATTATTGACTTGGGAAAAGCCATCCGCGAATATCCGGCGGGACTGAACCCGTTCGGAGCGAATATGGCCATGCGCAAAACAGCTTTTGCTGCTGTGATGTTCCCGCTTCATTTGGGAAGAAAGGGAGACATCCTCTTATCTGGTGAAGAATCGTGGGTGTTCGAGCAGATTCGTAAAAATGGCGGAACGATCATGTATCATCCTCACATGGCTGTGAAGCATTTTGTTCCGGCTGCACGGTTGACGAAGGAATGGATCATGAATCGTTACTACTGTCAGGGCATGTCTCACGCTGTTCAGGCCGCAGGCCTGCGCGGCAACGTGATGCTGATGGCGAAGACGGCAGCCAAATGGCTATACAACACGGTGGACTCCCTGCTTGCACGTACTGAGGGCAGAAAGCTGTTGAACCGGTGCAGATTTGAAAGTATACGGGGAACCCTGGATACGCTGCGCAACCGGAAAAGCGAGTCAGCTGCGGGGTGAAGATTGATCATGAGCAACTATCCTTGGACTTCGAGAATAAACACAATACAGCATGTTTTCATTTTTCTTCTGGGCGCTCTTGCTGTAGGAATTGCGGCTACTTATCAGCCGGTGGCCAGCATTGCGGCGGTATGCTTACTGCTTCTGCTGGCCGTTTCTATCCATCATCCGGAGCGCATCAGCTATGCAGTTCTGCTGAGCACGGCGGTATCGGTGGATTCCTTGTATCAGGGTGGCGTATTCGGTATCGAGATTTTGTCATTATACAAATTGGGTATTTTGGCCTTGCTGGTACCTTGCATGCTCGTTTACGGCATACGCCTCAAATTTAGCTATCCGATCTGGGCATTGGTGATCATGCTAGGGATTACATTTGGATTTTCAGCATGGCTGCCTACGCTGACGACCTCAATTGCAGTGAAGGCGTTCGTCGGACTATCGCTCCCCTTCTTTTTTTTACTTGATCCAGTGGAAGAAGGAGGTGGCGGAAAAGCATATCCGGTTGATCAGCCTGCTGCCGATCATTAGTGTGGTCGTTGGACTCGGTTTACAGGTCGTAGGGCTGCATTCGTTTACCGATGTGGAATTTACGGGAGCGGTGAGAGTACAGGGGGCGAACATTCCGCCTCATCTGGCGATGCTCTCCTTTCTCGGGATTGCCGTCTCGCTGATTGAGGTCAAACGCAAGCCGCAGCAAGCTGCCTTTTATTATACGGTGCTGGCGCTGAACTTTTTGATTCTGATTGCCACCGGCACACGCGGCCCGATTCTGGCACTGTTGCTCATGTTTGCTGTGTATCTGTTCGATATCGCCAGGCAGTATCTCAAGGGGAAAGTCAATTATTTGCTACCGCTGGCCGGATCGTTTTTGATTGCTCTGGGGGCGGTGGCCCTGCAATGGAACAATTTAAAAAAACGCTCCTTCGAGCGGGAGACCGATACGGGAATTGATCTGTCGGGACGCTCGGAGGCATGGGAATATTTCTTGAACAGAGTACAGGATTATCCGTGGTCAGGCAGGGGTCTTGGCGCGGTGACAGTTGCGAACGACGGGACGTTATTCAAAGGCTTTGTCGTGCCGCATAACGAGTATATACGCTTTTATTTTGACACGGGATATATCGGCTGCGGGTTATTGATGCTTTCATTGCTGGTCGTGTTCGTTCTCATTTACCGGTCGCTTGCCAAGCCAATCAAACCTTATTTTGCAAGCTTGATTGCGGGCTTTCTGATTTATTCGTTTTCAGATAACACGTTGTCGACGGTTCAGATGATTATTCCATTTTGCTGGTATTTGAACGCTTTATACCAGACATCTACTCAAACCGATTTTCGCAAAGAGAAGTGATACGATGAGCAGAGTGAACATGTTCGATGTCAACTTTGATAATTATGATTTTAACGATCTACTTGAATTTATAGATACTTCTATTGAGCATCAGCGTCATTCCTACATTTTGACCTGTAATGTCGATCATGTGATCAAGCTTCGCAAGGATGATGAATTTCGCAAGGTATATTCCGATGCAGGAGCTGTGGTGGCCGATGGAATGCCAATTATATGGGCGTCCAGGTTGCTGAAAAAGCCCCTCAAGCAAAAGGTGTCAGGCTCCGATCTGTTCACCCGGCTGGGGGAGGCTTTTGAGGATCGAGGCTATCGGTTGTTTTTTCTGGGTGCGGCGGACGGTATTCCTGAGAAGGCGATGCTCAATCTTCAGGAGTCGTACCCAAACATGAATGTAGTGGGTTGTTACTCTCCTTCCTATGGCTTTGAGAAAAATGAGGAAGAGAACAGACACATTGTCCAATTGCTGCAAGAGGCCCGCCCGGACATCGTTTTTGTCGGCGTAGGTGCACCTAAACAGGAAAAATGGATTTACAGATATTACGAGACATATCGCGCTCCGATTTCGATAGGGGTAGGAGCTACGTTTGATTTTCTGTCGGGAAATGTGAAACGTGCACCGGAGCTGATGCAGAAGACGGGATTTGAATGGTTTTGGCGGTTGTCTCAGGAGCCTAAACGTTTGTGGAAAAGATACTTGATTGAGGATTCCCAGTTTCTCGTTCTGCTGTTTAAGGAAATGTTCAAGCGGAACCGGGTGAAGGGAGGTCAGGGGTGAGAAATATGACTCGGCTGGCAGATCAGCAGGTTTCCGTTTGGTTAGGAAATCGGCGTGGAATCGGCATGATCGGCATGGGAGTGCTGGCTTGTATGCTGCCACTCGCCATCGGATTTGTCAGCGCCAAGATGAATCCCACCATGAGCCAGCAGGGAGCCATATTGCTGGCACTCGTTTTTCCGGCTTTTTTGCTGGCGATCATTCAATCGCGGATGCTGATTCCGTACACACTGATGGTGTGGGCAGTAGGACCGGAAATCCGGCGCATTGCAGACTGGCTGGAGGGAACGTATCACTCGGTGTCCTTATTGAGCTTGGCACCGTTGCTGGTCAGCAGCATGTTGATTATTCCTGTGCTGCGTGGCATTCATCAGGCGGAAAAGCCATTGACCCGAATTGCTGTGTTTTTTGGGATTGAACTGGCCTACGGAAGTGTGGTCGGGTTGTTCAAAAATGGAATCGTTTTTACCTATGATTTAGCCAACTATGTGATTCCTTTGCTACTGCTGCCTTATCTTGCGATTAAGCCCATGAAAGCGAAGGAGCTGGATCGTCTGCTGTATTCGTATGCTAACATTGCCGTTCTTGTGGCGATTTACGGCATTATTCAGTATTTGACAGTGCCTCCTTGGGATGCGTTTTGGATGAATAACGTAGAGATGAATTCTATCGGTATACCAGAGCCACTCCAAATCAGAGTTTTCTCTTCTATGAACTCGCCTGGTCCCTGCGCTATTTTCCTGGCAATGGCGCTCGTACCCATGCTGATGGAAAAACGGTGGCGCGGCACATTGGGATGGATCGGAGTCCTGCTGACGGTCGTTTGTCTTTTGATCACGCTGGTACGTTCGGCATGGCTGATTGCATTCGTTATGCTGCTGGCGTATATCCTCACTTCATCCTCCAAGGGAAAGTGGAAAACCTTGTTTCAACTTGCTGTCGTTGGCCTCCTTCTCTTCATCATTGTTCCGAAGCTGCCGGGAGCAGAAGGTCTCGTGGCCCGCATGCAAACGTTGACGGATATTCAACAGGATCATTCGTACAATGAACGCCTGGATCTGTTGCATACGATGCTTCCGGCCATTGTCGGTAATCCGGTGGGGCAGGGGATCGGGAGTGTCGGAATTGGAACCAAGCTAGATAACGGCGGCGATCTCGGTGAACTTGGGATTATGGATAATGGCTATATTGCCATTTTTCTCACCTTCGGTATTTTCGGAGCATTCTTTTTCTTCGGTGGTCTGTTCGTTATCGTCAAGCGCCTCCTTGTCCGCATTGCCGAGCGAGATTCCAGCCAGCCTTATATCAGACTGGCGTTGGCTACGTGGGCCGGAGCTGTAGCCAGTCTCATATCGGATAACGGCTTTCCCGGTATGCGCGGCTATCTGATCTGGATGATGATCGGAATAGGACTGTGGGCGAAAGATGTCATCGCGGAAAGAAGGTAAAGGCTGTGCAAAACTTACAAACATTATCCGCACCTGTCCGGACACTATGGTCCACGGTGGTTCGCTTTGCCAAAAGCAAGGATAGCAGCTCGGCAGCAGTCAAAACGATGATATTCAGCATGCTGATTCTCGTCGTGAACATGCTGACTGGCGTGCTGACGGCCCGATTCCTGGGTCCTACCGGACGCGGGGAACAGACCGCGATGGTGAACTGGTCCCAATTTCTCGCCTTCTGCATGAGCTTCGGTGTCCCGTCCGCGTTGATTTACAATGCGAAAAGGAACCCGGAGGAAACAGGCAAGCTGTACGGCCTCGCCTTGCTACTGGCGACGATGTTCGGGGGCTTGGCGACACTTATCGGCGTGTTCCTGATTCCTTATTGGCTGCGCTCCTTTTCTTCATCGGTCATCCTGTTCGCCCAATGCTCCATGATGATGTGTCCGCTTATCGCGATCTCACAGATCAATAATGCATTGCTTCAGGTCCGGTCGGAATACAAGCAGTACAATTTGTTTCGGTATCTGGTGCCGCTGAGCACGCTGCTGGGTCTGGCGATCCTGATCCTGACGGGTCAAATGAATCCGTACACCTCAGCCTTGGCCTATTTGCTGCCAGGTTTGCCGATTTATATCGGTGTCACGATTCGAATGGTTCGGCTGTACAAACCGAAGGTGAAGAACAGCTGGACGCAATTCAAAAATCTCTTTACCTACGGCATGGGCTCATACGGCAACGATCTCATGGGGCAGGTTTCTAGTTACATTGATCAGATCCTGATTGCGGGTCTGCTCAGACCGGCTGATCTCGGCTTATATGCGGTAGCGGTCAGCCTGGCCCGGATGGTGAATGTATTTTCAACCTCGATTATCGTCGTGCTCTTTCCCAAGGCCTCCGGGTTAAACAAGGAGGACGCGGTTGCAATAACATTCCGGGCATTTCGGGTGACTTCAACAGCAACGATTCTGGCTGCCATGATGCTGATGCTGATTGCTCCGTTCGTATTTACATTGCTATATGGTCAGGAGTTTAAACAAGCGCTTACGGTATTCCGGTTACTGGTGCTTGAGGTTGCCATCAGCGGAGGAACCATGGTGCTGGCACAGCAATTCATGGCGCTGGGTAAGCCCAAGCTGGTTACCATCCTACAGGGTGTCGGATTGGCGCTCGTCATACCATTGCTGTCTATACTCGTTCCGAGATACGGCTTGACGGGTGCAGGGATAGCAATGCTGTCTTCGGGGATTCTACGGTTCGGTTTCATTTTATGTAATGTTAAATTCGTTCTGAAAATGAAAATTCCGAGACTACTTATTTCCAAACAAGATATTCAATGGCTCCGATCAACGATGTCACACTACATCCGGAAAAAGCCAGTTAACGGTTAGATAAAGAAGGAGGCACCCCCTAATGAACCACATGTCTAGCGTTCCCGCGGACAACCGGATATCCGTAGTTATTATCGCTCAGGATGATGGCACTCGAGTCACAGCCGCCATTAAATCCTGCAAGCCCTTTGCGGACGATATCGTCGTCATTGACGGAGGGAGCAAGGACAATACGATTCAGGTAGCTGAATCATTGGGCTGTCGGGTGTTTTCCAACCCATGGCCCGGTTATGCGAAGCAGCGCATGTTTGGTGTTGAAAAAGCCGAATTTGATTGGATTTTCCTGATTGATACGGACGAGGTGGTAGATGCGGAGCTTCTTGGAGATTTGTTGAAGGTCAAGGAAACACTCCATGATCCGGCCAAAGCATACTCTGTGTTTCGAATTGGTGATTTTTTGGGCAAATGGATGAACAAAGGCGAGCATTTGGTTCGTCTGTACAATCGGCGTATTTACGGCATTACGAATAGTCTTGTTCATGAAATGCCGGATGTAGCCTCTTCCCAGATCATTAAACTGGAGGGTGTGTTATGGCACTACGGCTTCCGCAGTATCAGTGATCATATGACCCGTTTTAACAAGTATACGGACCTCGAAGCAGAGACGGCCTTTAACAAAGGCAGATCCTTTCGGATTTCCAGGCTGTTGTTGCGACCTCCAGCCCGCTTTGTGCAGAAGTATTTTGTCCAAGGCTTATACCGCAAGGGATTGGCAGGTTTTGCAGTAGCGGTCTTTTGGGTGATGTACGAATTTCTGGTCTGTTTCAAGCATTATGAGCTGACGAAGCGGCGAAAAAAAATAGAGATTGTGGAAGACGGACAGACCGAGCAGAAAGGAGAAACCAGCTATGTCGTACAATAACGGATTTCGCATTGCAGCAACAGGGCTTAGCTGGCCGTCCTTGCAGCCCGGCGGATTAAACACGTACTTCAAATCCATCTGTGAGCAACTGGCGGAGCAAAATACGCTGGATGCTTTAATCTGTAGCGATGAGAAGCCGCAAGTACCTGAAAATATCCGAATTCATTCGATTGGCAGCAAGCAGCAATCCATCTGGAAGCGTCGAGAGCTGATGCAAAAATATGCAGCAACGCTGTTCGACAAGCAGCCGATAGATGTGCTGTACTCCCATTTTGCCCCCTATGGTGTCGGCCCGGCGCTGGAGGCGAAAAAACGGGGAATTCCGGTAGTCACCACCTTCCACGGCCCATGGACGGAGGAAATGAAGATTGAAGGGCAAGGCCTCAAGCATCTGCTGAAAACAACGTTGGCCAAATCCATTGAAATGAAGGCTTATGGTCTGGCGGACAAATTTGTAGTGCTGAGCGAAACCTTTCGGGATATTCTGCATGAGCATTATAAGGTTCCACTCAGCAAAATCCATATCATTCCCGGTGCGGCGAATGTAGAGAGGTTCCATCCGGCAGAGGATCGGGGGAGGGTGCGGGAACGGCTGAATTTGCCACAGAATGCGACGATTGTGCTGACCGTCCGTCGTCTTGTTAACCGAATGGGACTGCTGCAGCTGCTGGAAGCATGGCGGCGGGTAACCGAGCGTCATCCTGATCATCTGCTGCTGATTGGGGGGAAGGGACCTCTGATGGAGGAATTGGCTTCCAAGGTGGCAGAATACAATCTTCATAATCATGTGAGATTGCTTGGATATGTATCGGATGAGGAACTCCCCCTGTATCATCAGGCATCGAATATGTTCGTTGTGCCGACACAGGCACTGGAGGGCTTCGGCCTGATTACGGTGGAAGCGATGGCCTCGGGGTTGCCGGTGATGGCGACTCCTGTAGGCGGCAACAGGGAAATTTTAAGTGGGTTCCGTCCGGAGCTGTTGTTCCGGGGAACGGACAGCGAAGCCATTGCGGAAGGACTGCTGCGTGTGCTGGATAACCGCGAAGCCCTTCCCAACGCACGGGAATGCAGGGACCATGTCCTGAGCAAATATACGTGGGGACATGTGGCGGAGCAGGTGGAAGATGTGTTCCGGCAGGTCCTTGACAGAAAGGCGGCTGCAAAATGCTGAGAATAGCTTATATTGACCACACGGCAAGATGGAGCGGTGGCGAAGTCGCGTTGTATAACATACTGACGAACATCGGGGAACATATCGACCCGCTCGTGATTTTGGCGGAGGAAGGCGATTTGGCCGATCGTCTTCGGCAGCGCAATATTGATGTGCGTATCGTTCCGCTGGATGATTCCATTCGCAATCGGGGACGGAATGCCGTCAATCTGGGTGCGCCTGCGGCAGCCTACCGACTGTTGGCTTATGGGAAAAAGCTTGCGCCTTTGCTGCGCGAGGAAAAGGTCGTGTGTGTTCACACGAACTCGCTCAAGTCGGCGTTCTACGGCGCAGTAGCCGCGAAGTCAGCGAAGGTGCCGTTGATCTGGCATATCCGTGACCATATCGGTCCGCCGTACCTGAAGCCGATTGTGGCCAAAGGCATTCGGCTGATGTCCCGCTTTTTGCCCAACGGCGTCATTGCCAATTCCAAGTCCACGCTGAGTGCGCTGGAGCTGCCCCCGGACAAAAAGACGCTCGTCGTCTACTCGGCATTTGCCAAAGCGATTACGGCCCGTGATGCGACTGCAAATTCACGTGACGATGACTCGTTTAACGTCGTGTTGGTCGGCAGACTGGCAGAGTGGAAGGGACAGCATATTTTATTGGAAGCGGCGCGCTCTTTTTTACCGGATAAGCGTGTGAAATTTTGGCTGGCTGGAGATGCGCTCTTCGGCGAAGAGGAATACAAACGCCGTCTGGAATCCACGATGCGCGAATACGGATTAGACAACGTCAATTTACTTGGACACGTCGATGACATTCAGGGCCTGATGCAGCGTTGTGATCTGCTGATTCACACCTCCATCACACCGGAGCCGTTCGGGCAGGTCATTATTGAAGGCATGGCCGCAGGGCTGCCGGTGATTGCTTCGAATGAGGGTGGACCTAGGGAAACCGTCGTACCGAACGAAACCGGGCTACTTATTGAACCGGGTGATCCGGCCAAGCTGGAAGAAGCCATCCGCTGGATGCTGGAGCATCCACAGGAACGTCAGCAAATGGGCGATAAAGGGATGGAACGGGTCAAGAAGCATTTTGTTATCGAGAACACGGTTAAGGATATAGTTCATTACTATAAGGGTTTGTTGGCAGGAGTCTGACCGACATTCGCGTTAAAGGATGATTCAGATGAAAATAGCGATAGCACACGATTACTTAATCCAAATGGGCGGAGCGGAAAGGGTGGTAGAGGTATTCCACGATATGTATCCGGAGGCTCCAATCTTCACAACGGTGTTCAGCGACGACCGCCTGTCGAACAACTTGAAGGATGCAGATATTAGAGCCACCTGGCTACAGAACATCCCGGGAGTGAAGGCCAATTTCAAAGGAGTGCTGCCGCTGTACCCCATCGCTATCCGTGATTTTGATTTTAGGGATTTCGACATTGTGTTAAGCTCCAGCAGCGCATTTATGAAAAGCATCCAGGTACCTAAACATACGTTTCACATTTGTTACTGTCACACACCGATGCGGTTTGCCTGGGATTACGATACATATATGGCCCGGCAGTCCAAATCCAACCTGCTCAAAAGCATGCTAAAGCTTTACATGAATCGGTTGAAAACATGGGATGCCAAAACTTCTCGCAACGTAAACCAATTTGTCGCCAACTCTTCGGTCGTCAAACGGAGAATCCTGCACTATTACCAACGGGAGTCGGATGTCATTTTCCCTCCTGTTAATACATCCCGTTTCCAACGTGCTACAAGCATCGGTGACTATTACCTGATCGTATCCCGATTAGTGTCCTACAAGCGCGTTGACCTGGCGATTGAGGCATTCAAGCGCAATGGTCTCAAGCTGCGCATTGTCGGTGAAGGACCGGATCGCAAAAGACTGGAAGGCATGGCCTCCCCGAACATTGAGTTTCTTGGCAGACTTGAAGACGAAGAGGTCAACAAGCTGATGGCAGAATGCCGTGCGCTCGTTTTTCCGGGGGAAGAGGACTTCGGTATCACGCCTTTGGAGGCGAATGCAGCTGGACGGCCTGTTATCGCTTATCAGGGCGGGGGAGCGTTGGATACCATTGTCCCTAATGTGAATGGTGTATTTTTCCGCAGACATCAGGTAGAGGATGTGCTGGAGGCGGTCGCCAAGGTCGAGCAGCATGCATGGGATGTGGACGGTATCATTAGCCATGCACGCAAATTTGATGAAGATACGTTCAAGGATCATTTCAAAAAGTATGTAGAGCAAGCCTATGTGAACTTTCTAAAAGGAGGATGAACGGAATGAAGCTGGCTGTAATCGGTACTGGATACGTTGGACTCGTCTCGGGCGTGTGTTTTGCACATAAAGGTAATGAGGTGATTTGTGTCGATCTGGAGCAGCACAAAATCGATATGCTGAACCGGGCGGAATCTCCTATTTATGAACCTGGCATTGAGGAATTGATCGCGTTAAATCTGGAAGCGGGTCGTTTGGAGTTTACTTCGGATTTGTCCGACGCGGTTCGCCGCTCGGATATCGTTATTTTGGCGGTAGGTACGCCGTCTCTGGCTAACGGTGAAGCTAATCTGTCCTACATTGAGCAGGCTGCTGCTGATGTCGGGAAGGCCATGAACGGGTATAAAATTATAATGACCAAGAGCACGGTGCCTGTCGGAACGAACGAAAAGATCAAGGACGTGCTGGCCCGTCATACGAGTTTGTCCTTCGATATTGTATCCGCTCCGGAATTTCTGAGAGAAGGCTCTGCTATCAATGATACACTCCATCCAGATCGCATCATTATCGGTTTGGACAACACGGGGCTGCGTGAAACGATGGTTTCGCTGCATCAGGTGTTCACGGATAAAATTTATGTAACGGATATCCGCAGTGCAGAGATGATCAAATACGCGTCCAACGCATTTCTGGCGACCAAAATCTCGTTTATCAACGAAATCGCCAATATTTGCGAAAAGGTAGGCGCGGATGTTACCTGTGTGGCTGACGGTATGGGGATGGACAAACGAATCGGGTCCTCTTTCCTTCAAGCTGGGATCGGGTACGGTGGTTCTTGCTTCCCGAAAGACACGAATGCGCTCATCCAAATTGCGGGTAATGTGGATTATGAATTTAAGCTGTTAAAATCGGTGGTCGAGGTTAACACTGACCAGCGTTTCATGATCGTATCCAAGCTGCGTGAATCGCTGGGTCAGCTGCACGGCGTGCCGATTGGCATTTGGGGCTTGGCCTTCAAGCCGAATACAGACGATATCCGCGAGGCTCCGGCACTGGAAATCGTTGAAACGCTGATTCAGGCAGGTGCTATTGTGAAGCTGTATGATCCGATTGCAATGGAAAAATTCAAGGAGCGCGTGGATCATCCGAATATTGTATGGTGCTCATCCCCGCAGCAAGCTGCCGAAGGAAGCGACGCGGTCTGCCTGCTGACCGATTGGGAAGAGTTTAAAAACGTCAATCTCGTACAATTGTCTTCCATTCTGCACAAGCCAGTCCTGATTGACGGTCGTAACGTATTTACGGAGGAGCAGATTCAAGGCTCCGGGTTGGAATACTATTCCGTGGGTCGTCCGCGGATGAGTGGGTGGAACAGAGACAAGGTGGAAGCTTAAAAAGTGACTGTGGTGGTGTTGGAGACGCTACGCGTTCCATTTGATCTTACGATCGCTGTTGCCGTGGGATTCTTGGATGATATAAAACATTCCAAGGTAAGAATCCCACTGCAAAGGCGAACGCTGGCGCTTCTCCAGATTCAAATGGACCGCTTCGCTGCTTTTACCGCATGGAGCCACAATTTTTAACCTCCACCTTATGGGGGGAGGTAGGAAGGGCAGATCCGCAGGAGCGGCTCAGTGAAGCCGCTCCTGCGGATCAAAGCGCCATGCGGCTGCGCCGCACCGCTCCTTCGGAGCAAGGGCGTGGCAGGGCAGACTGATACTTTAAGCCTGCAAGCACGGCAGGCAAGCGTCGAGTGCTCGCGCATCTTTACAGGCTGACCGGACATGAATCGTCCGGTCGTGCCTTTTGCAATACACGGTATGATCGGCATGATGCATATTTGAGTAGCGCAGGGATGGATTTGAATCTGGAGAAGCGAAGCGCTCGCCTTTGGAACGGAATTCAAACCTTTACACGATTTTATACAATCGAGTGAATCCCGGTCCAACAGCGATCGTAAGATCAAATCCATCCCGTAGCGGGCTACTCGACCTTGCCCATCCGATCACCTACCCAAATTAGAGAGGAAGTGGAGAGTTATGAAGCTCGTACTTTTGTCTGGTGGTTCCGGTAAGAGATTATGGCCTTTGTCCAACGATTCCCGTTCCAAACAATTTTTGAAGGTGCTGGAGAGTCCGGAGGGGAATTCGGAATCTATGGTGCAGCGGGTGTGGAGACAACTGGGGGATAACGGCTTGTCCGAATCCTCGTTTATTGCAACAGGGAGAGCGCAGGTTGAAATGATTCAGAGTCAGGTTGGGCAGGATACGCGCATCATTGTTGAGCCGGAACGAAGAGATACTTTTCCCGCGATTGCGTTAACAGCCACTTATCTATATTCCATCGTGGGTGTTTCGCCCGATGAAATCGTTGCTATATTGCCGGTAGATCCCTATGTAGAGGATGCTTTCTTTGCTACAGTCGCCCAGTTGGAACATACCCTTCAGGAGAGTGAAGGCAAGCTTGCGTTAATCGGGGTTGTCCCTTCCTATCCTTCTGAGAAATATGGTTACATTATACCGAAAAATGATGCCACACAAGGTAGCACAGGCTACCGCGAAGTGAGCCATTTTCAAGAGAAACCCGACCGGGAGCAGGCGGAGCGTCTGATTGAACGCAATGCTCTATGGAACTGCGGGGTTTTTGCATTCAAATTAGGATATTTGCTTGATATCTTGGCATCCAAAGGATTGCCGCTGAACTATGAAGAAATGCAAAAGAAATACGATTCCCTGGAAAAAATCAGCTTTGACTACGAGGTAGTCGAGAAGGAGAAGGATATCGTTGTTCTTCCATATGATGGATTCTGGAAGGATTTGGGTACCTGGAACACCTTAACAGAAGAAATGTCCCATCAGCAAGTGGGCAGAGGCGTAGTCACGGAGGATTGCGTCAATACGAGCCTCATCAACGAACTGGATATCCCGGTGGCAATCATTGGAACGAATGATCTGATCGTAGCTGTCAGCCCGGATGGCATCCTTGTGACCAATAAGGCGGAAAGTCCGCGCATCAAGGAGGTGCTCAAGGCTCATAATCAGCGTCCAATGTACGAAGAGCGCCGTTGGGGTCATTATCGGGTAGTGGATTATGTGAAGTATGACGAGGGCAACGAGGTATTGACCAAGCGAATCCGTGTGCTGCAAGGCAAAAATATCAGCTACCAACTTCATTTCAAACGGAGTGAAATTTGGACCATTATTAGCGGTGAAGCGGAAATTATTTTGAATGAAAAGCTGCATAAGGTGAAGGCTGGTGATGTGGTTCGCATTCCAGAAGGGACGAAGCATAGCATTTTAGCCGTGACCGATGTGGAATTGATCGAGGTACAGACAGGTTCTGAGTTGATCGAAGAGGATATTGTCCGTTTTTGCATGGATTGGGATGAAATTTCCCGTCACCAGTTCATTTCATAAATGAGCATCTTGCAACAATCCTGAAAGATAAAAAATGACTCATCTATGAAGTATTTTAGGCCGAACTGTCGAAAATACGCGAGAATCTGTAAATTCATGAACATGACCTATTAAATTTTGGTAAAAAAAAGTCGATACTTAGGGTAAGAAGGAATCCAAACTCCTTCCACGATAAACGCAGCCCTGTTGAAAGGCAGGTACGCAAAGCTAAAGGGCCTTCCGTGAGGATGGCAGCCTGGCTACCGAAAGGAAGAGCGAGAGTGAGCCCCTATTTTACCCCTGTGTATCGATGGATACGCAGTGTACTCCCCGTTGTTATGCTTTTTTCTTTGTTGCCCGCCGGTTTTGGTGAATCTCTGTCCGTGGCGAATGCTGCCACATTACAGCCTGTTAATTCGGACGCTTCTGCTGAGGCCCGTGAACTATACAACTATTTGATCAGCATCTCGGGAAAAAAGATGGTCACAGGTCAACATGATTATTTGGAAAGTCCGGATGAATTAAGCAACAAGGTCCAAAAAATCAGTAAGGCGTATGTTGGTGTACATGGCTACGAGATGGGAGCCATCTCCGGCCAGTCCGCCACTACGGAGGCAGCACAACGTAAAAATGTCGTCGATAGCGCCATACGTTGGAGTAGAGCTGGCGGCATGGTTACGATGACTTATCATGAACCGCTGCCGGGTAAACCCCTGACTTGGGCCAATGTGCAGGCCAAAGTAAGCCAGGCGGAGTTCAATAAATATGTGACGCCGGGTACTGCGCAGTATAATCTTCTCATTGCCGATCTGGATAAGGTCGCTGTATCGTTAAAGCAGCTTCGTGATGCAGGAGTTCCAGTATTATGGAGACCTTATCACGAAATGAACGGCGACTGGTTCTGGTGGGGAAACAAAAACAATTTCAATCAGCTATGGAATATCATGTATGACCGTTTTGTAAACACGCACCAACTGAACAATCTGTTGTGGGTATGGAGTCCGAATGCGCCTAATTCGTACACTGTCCCATATACCCCGAAATATCCGGGGGATGACAAAGTGGATATTTTGGCTGTAGACATTTACAACAATGATTTTAAGCAAAGCCATTACGAAGGATTGCTCGGACTGGCACGGAATAAGCCGATTGCCATTGGGGAACACGGTGAGGTGCCTAGTCCCGAGGTGATGAAGGCTCAGCCTAAATGGGTGTATTCCATGACCTGGGGCAAGATGTTGACCGAAAATAACACGACGGATCAGATTCAGGATTATATGAATGATTCGACAAGCTTGACGCGGGATGACGTGAAAAAAGGGTTGGCTGCGATGAAACAACCTGACACGGAGCTACCAACCGTACCGGACACGGGACAAAATGGCTCGACTCCGGCTCCGCCAGTGGTAATCGTTCCTCCGCCCCCAGCCCCGCCTTCCGTTCCGGATATGGTCTACGCGAACGGGCTGCGGGGTGAATATTTTAACAGCATGGATCTGGACGGCACGGCTGTTTTGGTTCGCACAGACAGTAAGCTGGATTATAACTGGCGTGCCGCCTCGCCTGATCCAGAGGTGGAGGCTGATCAGTTCTCGGTCCGCTGGACGGGCAAAATCAAGCCGCAATATAGTGAGACCTATACGTTTACCACGATATCCGATGATGGCATTCGTGTATGGGTAGATGGCAAGCTGATTATTGATAGCTGGTTCAAACAAAGCTGGACAGAACGCAAGGGCAGCATCTCCTTGCAAGCAGGCAAAATGGCAGATTTGAAGGTTGAATATTATGATGAAAAAGGCGACGCAATGGCACGTCTGATGTGGGAAAGTCAGCATGAAGCGAAAGCGGTAATTCCCGGCAACGCTTTGTTTCTTCCTTGATATATACTCTTTCCCCGCCAAAAATTTTGAGGAGAGAGGGTGGAGCACAATGATGAAAAAATGGTTGACCCAAAGGTATATAGTAGTATTGGCCGGGTTACTGGGGGTCGCAGCTATAGCGATGATCGCCTGGTTTATTCATACGCCTCCAAAGAGTGAAGAACTTCAGACGGATAAAGTAGCGGCGGCCAGTCCGATATGGAAGCTCGGTCAGCGGGATGACTCTTCAGCAGAATTTAAAGGTGTGGTCGGTAAGGACAATGTCAATATTTCGGTGGCCTCCACCGAGTCGTCTGCTAAAGGAGCTTCATCAGCGATGTCCATAGCAGGAAGTACAACGGCTCCGGTATTGTTCAGCAGTGGAGATATTCCTCCCGGTCTAAATGCGTCCACGAATCCTGAGCTGTCACTTCAGTACAAGCTGGATCAGGTTCCTCCGAACGGGATGATATTCCGTGTACGGATTTTGGATGCGGGCAAAGCCGTTCCTCAAATGGCTGTATTTTCAAATCATCAGCTGTCCGGTATCATTCAGATTGCCGGGGTTGCCGGTACAGGCAGTGCATATAATTTCAAAAGCAATTACGAGCTATATATACCTAAAGAGCAATTGCAAAGCGGTGTTAACGTACTCAAGCTAAAGACAGCGCGCTGCCTATACTGCTCCTCTGCTGAAGATAAAAATGTGTGGTGGACTTGGGATGACTTGAGCTTGGAGACGTTAGCCTCACCTGCGACCGAGCCGATACACGGTAAATATATACTGACCGGAACGAATGTCAATAATAAAGAATTTTATTATGATGAGGGTGCAGTTAAACATCTACCATATGTTCTCAAATGGCTGGGAATTGCGTATAGCGGCAATGTCATGAGAGTCACTTGTGCCAGTAATGTAAACAAGGCCTGCACAGACGTGGGAGATTACTACCAAACGTTGAAGCAGTATAATATGCAATCGTCAGCTTTGTATTTATATACAGGCGATATCAAGCTGCAAAAAGACGGCTCCCTGCCGGAGACGGCCAAGCAGAAATTGCGTGATTATGTAAAAAAATATGGTTCATACCTGCAATATTATGAAGTGGATAATGAACCGGGATTGTTTAACCGCTCGAAAGCGGTCAATCTGGCCGTGGCCAAGTGGCTGAATACGGAAGGTAAGCAATTGGCGCCACATCTCAAAACGGTAGCGCCGGGCTGGGCCTACTGGCCGACGTATTCAACCAAGGCATGCAAAAACCAAACCGGAGGTACGCTCAAATGCGGCGATCCGGATGGATGGGAGCGGGACCCGGCACAACGTAAGCAACTGGAGGATGTCACTGACCTGACCAATGGACATGCCTATGGCGAATCGTATAACGAAGAGGGCGGAGGCAGCTTTGTTCAAAATCTGAAAACGTTCGGCGGTTCAAGTAACGGGCTGGAAAAGAAGATGCTGAATACGGAGTTTGGTACGAACGATACGCATCGGGACAACCCTGAGTACGGGGCCAGTCAGCCACAAGCAGCTGCGTTCGACCGGATTATGCGTTCGCAGATCGGTTTTGCCGATATGTTTATCCAGCATGCTGCTTTTTATAAGGACTACACGCTGTTTAAAACCGGCTTTGACCTGCAAAATCACAATCCGGCGAATACGGAAATTTATCCGTTCGGACAAGGGCAGGACAGCCGTGTAAACATCATGAGACGCTTGAGTCTGGCTTATGCCACACACGGGAAACCATTGACTTATATGGTACTGAATCCGGAGGAAACAAAGGATAAGATGGTCTATGTCCGTGCAGTGGATACCTCCAAACTGAAACCGCTGGCTGGCAGTAGCGCCACCTCGGACAAATTGCTGGTGAATCTGGTGAACTTCGAATCCACAGCACAGACGATCCGCGTACGGGTGACGATGCCGAAGGCAGGTTTGTACACGGGTGAGCGCTTCGGAGCCGGGTCTACCTACAGCCAGGCACGGCGTTCCCTATCAGGACTTAATGCTTCGCCTAATCTCGATTTTGAAGAAAAGCTGGGACCTGGCGAGTCGGTGCAATACATTCTGGAATTGAAAAGTACAGATCAGACTGCAGCTTCGGCCCCTACAGAGGTGAAGGCCGCCTCTGTTCAGGAAGGCGCGGTAAAGATCAATTGGCTTCAGGCAGAAGGTGTATCCGCCTATGATGTACTGCGTGCGGACGGGACAAACGGGGCGTATCAGGTGATTGCCTCGGAAGTAGTGGGAAGCACGTATACGGACCACACGGTGAAAGCCGGAAGTCACTACGCTTACAAAGTCCGAGCGACTGGGGGCACCCAAGTGTCCCCAGCGGCCGAGGTCGCTTAATCAGGACAGATACAGAGTAGGACCAGCGTCGAAGAATACCTTACATGCAACCGAAAATAGAATGCCAAAGAACCTATCAGGAGAAAGTAGGACCTGACAGGTTCTTTTTTATCTGTAAAAGGTTCTGATTTGGAAGTTCATTGCGTATATTTCAGAAGAAAATCCGAAAATCCTTTAATTTTCTCGCCATAAGACGACAACATTACAGGTATGTATTCATATATAATAGTTTTGCTCATAACTATACATACATGGTTTGTGGGGATTCTCTTTCCGGTGACCAAGAATGATAAAGTGAGGTAAGTGCCGAATGAACAAGGAGACTGAATCAGGGATGGACAACCCTCTTCTACGAAACAACGAACGGAAAGTAGACAAACCTGTCGTCCACTTGGACATCCGGGATATTTTGCTTCAATGCGGCATCAGGATGCCGCATTGTCTACAGAGCGAAGCTGACGGAACCAAGGACCGAAAGGATAAGAGCTTGTAAAATACCGGTTGCCGGCACTGCTTAAAATTAGGAGTGAACCGGCTCCCACCCTTCTTTATTCCATCATTCGTTCCATGCGGACAAACGCGATAAAACGCTTGGCTTCTTCCTCAGACAAAGTTCGTCCATCAATGGTCAAATTAAAACGTTGCAGGATATCTTCATCGGACAGCTCCAACTGGTCCACAAATTCCCTCACAGCTGAATCCAAAATTGCTGCTGGATGGCTAGTGCGTCCTACCAAGTAATCAATGGATACCCCGAAAATGTCTGCAAGCTTGGTCAGTATCTCAAAATCTGGCTTGCGCCGGTTTTTTTCATAGTGAGAAAGAGCCGCCCGCGTAATTCCGAGGGATTGCGCTAGTTCCTCTTGTTTTAATCCCTTATATTCCCGTAATTCAGCGATGCGGGTGCCATAATTCATCTGATATTCCTCCTGAATGCAAGGTTGAGAAAGAAAAAAAAGCAATTTTACGCTTGACAAGATACGTTTTGTATCATAAATTAGTTATGTAAGATACATAACGTATCTATATTTTATAGTTTTAACCATATGTTATCGTTCATATACCCTGGGAGGCCACCGATGGTTTAGCACTTGTGCTTATTCGCTGGCTAGACCCTCTATGCGCTATTATACAACATTTTACTATAGATTATATGGTCATGCTATGCAGAGGATCAGTACAAGCGTCATTGCATCGAAAACAAGTCAATCAGAGAGGACTGGTCTTGTGCAGCTGAAAGAGTACATTCGTATGATCCGAAAAAGAATATGGTTGATTAGCGGTATCGTATTGTTGGTATGTGCTGTGGTGGGCGTGAAAAATGTATATTTTACCCCTCAGATTTATGAAGCGACAGCGAAGCTTATTATCAACCAGACGCCAAGGCCGGATCGTGCGGGTGTCGTCGATTACAGTGTCGTTCAAACGAATATAGCCTTAACGAACTCCTATAAGCAAATTATGATGTCCTCGGCAATTATGGACCAGGTGGTCGCCAGCTTCCCCGATCTCAAGGTCACTCCGTCAGTTCTGACGCAAAAATTAAGAGTAAACACCGCAGGTGATTCACAGGTCATGGATTTAACAATCCGTGATTTATCGTATACGAAGGCTGTCAAAACCGTAAATGCGATAGCCAAAGTATTCAAACGACAAATTCCCTCTATCATGAAAATGGACAACGTCACGATTCTAAGCGAAGCCAGTCTGACTGAACCGGCTGTTCCTGTGAACAGTAATCCCGCTATACAGATGCTTATTGCTTTTTCCGCCTCCTTGTTGCTGGGTATAGGCTTGGCGTTTTTGCTGGAAGTGCTGGACGATACCTTTAAAAATGAAGAGGACGTTGAAAAAGAACTCAGCCTGCCTACCCTGTCCCTGATTACGAAAATGAAAAAAGAAGACAAACGCTCCGACGGTTCAGCTACAACTCCCAAACAGGTAGGTGAAGGACAATATGCCGCGACTAATCAATAACCAGCTCGTCACATCCCTGCATGCCCAATCTCCTGTTTCGGAGGAGTACCGTATGCTTCGCACGAACATCCAGTTTTCTTCTATAGATGAGCCGATTGAGGTTATGATGGTCGCATCAGCTCAGGCGGGTGAAGGCAGGACGGTCACGATTAGCAATTTGGCTGTAACGTATGCGCAAGAGGGGAAAAAGGTGCTGGTTATGGACATGGATTTGCGCTGCTCTTCCTTGCACCACATGTTCGGCTTGCGTAATCATACGGGTCTGACGCGGGTCCTGGCCAACCAGCAGCCATGGCAGGAAGTGGTTCAGGAAACCGGGATCGATCATCTGTATGCCATTACAGCCGGACCGACTCCGCCGAATCCGTCCGAAATGCTCAGCTCTCGCAGAATGAACGCTCTATTGGCTGAGCTGAAGGAGCATTATGATGTGATTTTAATGGATACGCCGCCATTGCTGTCCTTTCCGGATGGCTTCATTATAAGCGCTATGTGTGACGGAGTGATTTTGGTGGTGCAGGCAGGAAAGGTCAAAAAGGATCTCGTTAAGAAAGCAAAGGCAAATTTGGAAAGAGTAAAGGCACGTATTTTGGGCGTGGTGCTCAACAACGTGAAACGATCAAATACTCGTGCCGAACGCGGCATGGAGGAACGCAACCTGACATGAACAGAAAGGAAGGAAATGAGAGTTAATAAAATTCTTTTAACAATGAATAAATAATACTTATCAATCGGAAACTGAGGTGATGAGCAGTGTCTTCTTCCCACTCGAACGAGGCCGAAGCTTTGAGTACATCAGTGGAAGTGTATTCGGCCGCTCATGGGCTTGAACGCCGGCAAGGATTGAGCGTATATCCGTTCGTGAAGCGAAGTATGGACATCGTGCTGTCGTTCATTGGATTAATCGTGCTGTGCCCGGTATTTCTGCTCGTGATTTTGCTGATTAAGCTGGAGGACCCGAGAGGAAGCGCGTTATTTTATCAAGTTCGTATTGGTAAAAATGAACGGCCGTTTCGCATGATTAAATTTCGTTCCATGGTGTCCGATGCCGAGGACAGATTGTCCACGCTGCTGCTGGAAAATGAAATCGAAGGTGCAATGTTCAAAATGCGGGATGATCCACGCATCACCCGAATTGGGCGCTTTCTCCGCAGAACGAGTATTGACGAGCTACCGCAACTGCTGAATGTACTGCGTGGGCAGATGAGTCTGGTAGGGCCCAGACCCCCGCTACCCAGAGAAGTCGATGATTATACGGTAAGGGATAAGCTGCGTCTGACGGTTACGCCAGGCTGTACCGGCCTATGGCAGGTCAGCGGTCGTAATCATCTGAGCTTTAACCAGATGGTAGAGCTGGATCTGGAATACATATCCAGACGCAGTTTACGCACGGATATTATCATCATGCTGAAAACGTTCCGGGTGCTATTGGGCTCCAACGATGCATTTTAAATTCACTCCAACAGGAAGGGTAGGGGAAAGCATGGATCTTCATTCCAACATATATGTAGCAGGGCACAACGGACTGGTGGGTTCCGCCATTGTTCGGGCATTGAGCAAAGCAGGCTACCGTAACCTGGTCACCCGCACAAGCAGCGAGCTGGATCTGCGCAACAAGGAGGCTGTAGACCGCTTTTTCGAAACTGAGTCGGTGGACTATGTATTTTTGGCAGCAGCCAAGGTTGGTGGGATTCTGGCGAACAACGATTACCCGGCCGATTTTATCCGTGACAATCTGCTCATCCAGACGAATGTGATAGATGCGGCATACCGGACGAATATAAGCAAGCTGCTATTCCTTGGGTCCACCTGTATTTATCCCAAATTTGCCCCGCAGCCGTTGCGGGAGGAATATCTGCTCACAGGTGAGCTGGAGCCTACGAATGAAGCCTATGCTATCGCTAAAATCGCCGGGATTAAAATGTGCCAGTCCTACAACCGTCAATATGGAACCCGTTTTATTTCGGTGATGCCTACGAATTTGTACGGTCCGGGCGACAATTTTGATCTTCAGACCTCTCATGTGCTGCCTGCGCTCATCCGCAAGTTTCACGAAGCCAAGCTGAATCAGTCCCCGACAGTCGAAGTATGGGGCTCCGGCACACCACGCCGTGAATTTCTTCATTCGGATGATTTGGCGGAAGCCTGTCTGTTCCTGATGAATAGCTATGAGGGAAATGAGATTGTGAACATCGGCGTTGGGGAGGATATTTCCATCCGGGAGCTGGCTGAACGGGTGAAGGAAGTCGTCGGTTATGAGGGGGAAATTACCTTTAACACGTCCGCTCCCGATGGCACACCGCGCAAGCTGGTGGATGTGTCCCGAATTTCCGGGCTGGGCTGGTCGGCGCGCATTTCACTGGAAGAGGGATTAAGGTCTGTGTATCAGGCATTTCAAGGTCTGGATATGGTTGAACAATAAAAAACGGTGGAGGAATAGGAATGAAAAAAGCGCTGATCACAGGGATTACCGGACAGGACGGATCTTATCTGGCCGAGTTGCTGCTGTCCAAAGATTATGAGGTGTACGGGGTACGCAGACGCACCAGTACGCCGAACTTTGAAAATGTGGCACATATCCAGAATGACATTCATTGGCTTTCCGGCGATATGACCGATCTGGCTTCGCTCATCGAAGCCGTGCGTCAGTCTGACCCGGATGAGGTCTATAACCTGGCTGCCCAATCCTTCGTCGCGGCCTCATGGCCGCAGCCCTTAGCTACCGGGCAGATTACAGCGCTATCCGTCACCAATATGCTGGAGGCGGTACGGATTGCCAAGCCGGACACGCGCTTTTATCAGGCGTCGAGCAGTGAGATGTTCGGCAAAGTGTTGGAGACGCCGCAGACAGAAACGACCCCATTTTACCCGCGCAGCCCTTACGGTGTCGCCAAAGTGTACGGTCATTGGATCACGGTGAACTACCGCGAGAGCTTTGATATGTTTGCATGCTCCGGCATTTTGTTCAATCATGAATCGCCCCGCCGTGGGCTGGAGTTTGTAACACGCAAAGTGACGGACGCTGTAGCCCGTATCAAGCTGGGTTTGCAGCAGGAGCTGCGCATGGGGAATCTGGATTCGCTGCGGGACTGGGGTTTTGCGGGGGATTACGTTAAGGCAATGTGGATGATGCTCCAGCAGGATCAACCGGATGATTACGTCATTTCTACGGGAGAAATGCATTCCGTCCGCGAACTGCTGCAAATCGCCTTTTCCCATGTAGGTCTGGACTATGAGGATTATGTCGTCATTGATCCTCAGTTCGTCCGTCCGGCAGAGGTGGATCTACTGCTCGGCGATTGCGCCAAAGCAAAGGAAAAGCTGGGCTGGCGAGTGGAAGTAGGCTTCGAACAGCTCATTCATATGATGGTGGATACAGACTTGGAGCGGGTAAAAAGGCAGGCTGCGGTCGAAGCTTCCGTCGTCGTGTAAGACATGGAGGGACCGCCCGCCTGGCCGGGAGGTCTCTTCGCTGTACATTATTGTAGTCGCATCGGCAGAACAGCATGCTATGGAGCCGTGCGAAAGGTCATTTTTCAAGATGGAGTAGAGCTTATGACATTAGTCAAAAATCGCGCCAAATCGCGCAGAAGTCTGCTGGCGAATACGTCTTGGCTGTTCGGCGACAAAATGATCCGCATGGTGTTTGGGCTGGCGGTCAGCATTATCATGGCGAGAGTGCTCGGACCGGAGGAACTGGGGAAATGGAATTATGCGGAATCTTTTTTCGGGATGTTCCTGATCTTCACGACGCTTGGTTTTGATTCTATATTGGTGCGCGATCTCGTCAAGGACCCCAAGGATGAGCAGGAGTTATTGGGTACGGCGATTCTGCTGAAGCTGGCGGGTACTTTGGTAGCCATTGTCTTGTCATGCTCCTTCATTTCGCTGCTCAGACCGGAGGATAGTTCCGTACGGTTGATCAATCTGATTCTGGCGACGGCCTCGGTGTTTCAGTTGTTCGATATCATCGACTACTGGTTTCGGGCGCAGATGTTGTCCAAATACACGGTCATTGCCAAGAACACAGCCTTTGTCCTCAGCTCCACCGTTAAAATCATTTTATTGTTGTCCGGTGTCCCCATCTGGGTGGTGGCGCTGTGCGCTCATGGCGAGTTTCTGCTCGGAAGTCTGATTCTGCTGTATTTCTTCCGTAAGGAAGGACGGCGTATGCACAAGTGGACGTTCAGCCTAACCACAGCACGACGAATTATGAATCACAGTTGGCCGCTTATTTTGTCATCCTCCGCTGTATATGTACAGGCACGGATCGATCAGGTCATTATCGGCGAGATGCTGGGAGATGCGGCGGTGGGGCAATATTCTGTTGCGCTCCGTCTTATTGAAGTGCTGGGCTTCATTCCGGTCGTTCTTACCACAGCATATGCCCCGGTGGTGACCCGTTCCAAGATGAAAGGGAGCGACGAATACAGACAAACGTTGTCCAACGTGTACCGACTGATGTTTATTTGCTTTCTGGTGACCTCGATACCGTTATTTTTTCTGTCCCAATGGGTGGTGGTCGTGCTGTATGGGCGGGAATTTACCGAGGCTGGTTCGTTGCTGTCGCTGTTTGCGATTCGTCTGTTTTTTACCAATTTCAGTGTTGCCAAAAGCTTGTTTATCACGAATGAAAATTTGTTCAAATATACGCTGCTGACCTCGATCGTGGGTGCGGTCACGAATGTGGCTTTAAATTATGCGCTTATCCCGTTGCTTGGTGTTCGAGGCTCGCTGGTGGCGACCATCTTGTCTTTTACGATATCTGTATTTCTATTAGATTTGCTGTTTAAGGAAGTCAAAGCCAATTTGGGCTGGATGATGAAGTCGATCCTGACCTTCTGGCGTGTTCACATTACAGTACCGAAAGTTGGAGAGAACAATCATGATACCCATTAAACCGTTTGTTCAGCATGAGGGACAATGTCCGCATTGTGGAGGTAAGGTAAGGGGCGGAGAGGTGCTGTGGCAGGGAATTCATGTATGTGTCAGCACTTGGTGTGAGGGCTGTGGACGTGAATATATCGAGGATATGCGGGTCGGGCATGCGACGTATTCACCCTATCGGGTAGAAATGCCTAACTATACACTAACCGGAGATGCGAAATCGAGAAAATGGCTCGGAGAGCCCTTGCGGCAATCGTTGCTGAGTCCTTCCTATGATTTGGCGGTCGGCATGACCGTGCATACAATGAAACCCTTTAAGCGCGTCATCATCGTCAATACGATTGATTATTTGTATGGTCACGCCTTGCTCAAGCTGCTGAATGTACAACGAGAATATGAACAATCGCCGGAACTGGGCATCGTCGTTATTGTGCAAAAATCGCTGGAGTGGATGGTTCCCGCATGTGTGGCTGAAATCTGGACAGTCGATGTGCCGTTCAGCAAGGCCCGCAACTTTTATCCGGTGCTGCATCATCGGATGATAGAGGAACTGGTACGTTTTGATGAGGTCTATGTCAGTCCGGCGTATTCACACCCTAGTCAGTTCGATATTGAGCAGTTTACGGGCATCCCCCGTTATGAGGAGGGGCGTGAGTCGGAGCCGCGCATTACCTTCGTATGGAGGGAAGACCGCTTGTGGAGCGGCAGCCATCATATCGCACGGGCAGTGCAGAAATTTCCGCAGCTCAAACGTTGGCTTAAACCGCTGATTTATCATCAGCGCCGCAAAATCATCCGGTTGTTCCGCAGGATGCAGGAATCCTTTCCGGATTACCGTTTTACGGTTGCTGGATTGGGTCGCACCGGGAGCTTCCCGGCATGGATTACGGACGAACGTGTCGCACGCTTCGACCGGGAAAGTGAGCTGCGGGTATGCGAGGTGTATGCAGCCAGCCGATTAGTGATCGGCATTCACGGCTCCAATATGCTGCTGCCCTCCGCACATGCCGGCATGACGATTGACTTAATGCCAAAGGATCGTTGGGGCAACTACGCGCAGGATATTTTATTTCATGAAACGGACCATCGGCTTACGGCTTATAAATACCGTTTTGTCCCGATGGAGTCGAGTGTGACATTGGTGGCGGATATGGCGGCTGCCCAGCTTAAAGGAGCAGACCATTTTAATATGCAGATGACGGAAGAAAAGCAGAGGCAGAGGGAAATTTCAGTTTGGAGGGGGGAGGCCGCTTCGGGACGGATTTGATCTTCCGATCGCTGTTGACGTGGGATTCCTTGATTAAATAAGCCCTGTAAGAGGGCGGAATCCCTCGTCAAAGGCGAACGCTGCCGCTTCTCCAGATTCAAATCCTACCCTCCGCTTGCTACCCGCCGCCAAAAAGAATTTCCCCTGCCATAGGGTGGGGGAAGGTAAAACTGCATGGCAATAGCTGCGCCCTATCGCCGCGAACTTCACGCCGGGCACGCATTCCAGCGATAACTACCCGTGGGCTAGGGCGCGATGGCGGAGTACTGTGTTGGCTTTGATGCTGGAGTGCTGTGCTGCCAGCATTAACTCAGACTGGCAACGGCTTGCCGTAATCAAGTCAGGCAGGTAACAGTCATCATAGCACTCGCCCAGCAGTTCCTATCCTTCAAAGCCGTCAAGCTGTTCTTATCGGCAAATAACGTATTCAAGTAGCTCTTATCTCCATATCGTGCTGGGCGTGCATCCGACCGCGTAACCCGCGTAGCGGGGCACTTCATGCCCTGAGTTCCCTTTTTTTAAATTAGGGTGACTTTATGGACACGGTGGTCAGCAGCGAAGCGGTCCATTTGAATCTGAAGAAGCGCTAGCGTTCGCCTTTGCAGTGGGATTCTTACCTTGGAATGTTTTATATCATCCAAGAATCCCACTGCAACAGCGATCGGAAGATCAAATGGAGTGCGTAGCGGTCTCTAAACCCTCCGCGCCCCATAACTCACCCAATATGAAATGGCAGGAGCCTAATGATGATTCAAAAAATATTGTATCTTCGCAATTTTGCCAGCAAGGTGAACGGGGCCTCATACAATTTGCAGGAAGTCGGCTTGGGTAAAGCACTCGTTCGGAAAGGCTTCGATTGCGACATTGTCTACTACAACGACCACAAGGAAACCCATCTGGAGCAGGTATACCGTCACGAAGGCTGCACATTGCGCATCATCTGGCTCCACGGGTTTAAGTTCCTGAGCAACAGCATCTACAGGGATGTCCTCAATCATTCGTTTTTGGCTGCTTATGATTGGGTCATTTCCACAGAATACAACCAGATCATGACTTATCTGCTTTCCCGCAAATGTCCCGAAAAGCTGGTGCTGTATCATGGCCCGTACCGCGATAACACATATGCGCTGATCCGAAGATTGTACGATACCCTGCTACTGCCGAAGGTGACAAAGTCTTTACGCTGTACCTTTGTCAAATCTGATCTTGCCAAGCGCTATCTGGAGGATAAAGGCTTTCACAACGTCGTCACCCTTGGGGTTGGACTGGACCGCAGCAAAGTGGAGGGAAAGTTCAACAATGACAACAATGACAACAGCGGCAACGACAAAAGCGAAGGCCGGGAGAAAAATCCTGAGGTCGCGGATGAGCTGAGGCGGCTCGGGGATCGTCCGGTGCTACTGTATGTCGGCGTGCTGGAGGAGCGGAGAAATATACGTTTTATGCTAGGCGTGTTCAAAAAGGTACTTCAAAAGCATCCCAGTTGCCTTTTGTTAATGGTCGGGGATGGACGTAAAGCGGATACGGATCGCTATTGGGCCTATGCCCATGAGCTTGGGCTGACGGACAGTATTTTGCATTTTCCAAAAGTGGAGCAGCGGCATCTGTGGCAGATTTATGGAGCGGCGGATGTGATGCTGTTCCCGACTCATTACGATATTTTCGGTATGGTGCTGCTGGAAAGTATGCTGTTTCGCGTCCCGATTATCTCTTCGGTAAATGGCGGTTCGGTTACCTTGATCGAGGACGGGGTGAGCGGAGTGATCCTGAGAAGCTTTTCAGAGGAGGAATGGGTGAGTCGAGTCTCTGAATTGTTGGACAATGCTGAGCTGCGACAAAGTATGGCGGAGCAGGCGTTTCTTACAGTCGAGCGTATGTCGTGGGATCGTATTGCAGAGGAAATGCTAAGCCACTCACGGATACAACCGATGCAGCCTATGCACCATCCTATGCAATCCGGGCAGGAAAGAGGGACAGCCACGTGAGCAAACAAATCAGCATACAGACGAGGTCCCCAGTGCGCGAACAAGCTTCAAGTCTGATCCATCCTCATATTCAGGGAGAGGCACCTCAGCCTGAAAACTCATCACCAGTGGATACTGCCAACCCTGTCCAGCGACGTGAATATAACCAAAAAACGGTGGGCAAGGTGCTGGTCATCCACAACTTTTATCAGCAAAGCGGGGGAGAAGACAAGGTTGTTGAGCAGGAATTGGCTATGCTGCGCTCCAGGGGGATAGAGACAGAGCACTATTATGTGCATAACGACAGCATCCAAAGCAAAGGGCTGATTAACATGGCAAAGCTGGCAGTGGAGGCGGCATGGTCCCTGCCAGAGTTTAAAAGAATCAAAAAGCTGCTTCTGCGGGTGAAGCCGGATGTGGTGCATGTGCATAACTTTTTTCCGGTTATTTCGCCTTCCGTCTATCATGCCTGTGAACGATTAGGGATTCCGGTCGTCCAGACGCTGCATAATTACAGGCTGATTTGTCCGGCGGCGACCTTTATGCGAGGGAATGAGGTTTGTGAAAAATGCCTGCACGGCACCTTGCTGCATTCCATCCGCCACGGGTGCTACCGGGACTCACAGCTACAGACGATTCCGGTGGCGGCGATGATCAAGTTCAACGATCTGATCGGCACATGGCAGCACAAAGTAAGTCGATATATTGCGCTAACCGAGTTTGCGCGGGAGAAATTTGCTGAAAGTGGCATTCCACCGGATCGTATCGCGGTGAAGCCAAATTTCATCCAACGTAAAGAGGTGGAAGCCGTGTATGACCCGGATGATCGTTACTTGTTGTTTGTGGGGCGGATCTCTGCTGAAAAAGGGGTGCGTAATCTGCTGCAAGCCTGGATACAGGTGGAAGATCGGGGCGACTTGAGACTGGTCATCATCGGGGATGGCCCGGAAAAGGCTGAACTGGCTGCCGCATATCCGCAGGAGGACATCCGTTTTCTCGGCAAGCAGGATGGAGACACGGTGCTGGATTGCATGAGCCGGGCCATGTATGTCATGGTTCCTTCCATTTGGTATGAAGGTTTTCCCATGACCATCGTAGAGTCCTATTCCGTGGGAACCCCGGTGTTGTGCAGCCGGATCGGGGCGCTGGAGGAAGTGGTGGAGGATGGAGTAACCGGGTTCCATTTTCAACATGATGATATGGAACATATAAGTGCCGTAATCCGTCGTGCGACAGCCTATGAAAACTATCCAGCCATGAGACAGAAGGTATCGGAAATATATGCTGCACGCTACACGGAAGAAGTGAATTACGAGCAACTGATGGCCATATACAACGAGGCGATAGAGGAGCGTGCTTATGAAGCAACTGCCCCAGTATAGAGTCGGAAGGATTGCGGACGCAGATATTGCGGCGCTTACGTTTCAGGAAACAGTACACACGGTGGAGCAGTGGGCCGTCGGGCGCAAGGACAGCTATGTATGTATCTGCAACACACATTCCATTGTTACAGCCGGAAATCAATCCGAGTTCCATGAAGCACTTGCGCGTGCAGATTTGTGTACCCCGGATGGTATGCCGCTGGTATGGGCGCTCAAGCTGTACGGATTTGAGTGTCAGGACCGGGTGGACGGCCCCAGTCTGATGCTCAAGCTGTGCGAACGCGCGCCGCAGACAGGATTAAGTATCTATTTTTACGGCAGCACGCCGGATACGCTGGACAGCTTGAAGGAAAGGGTGGAGCAGGACTACCCAGGAATCCGCATCGTGGGTGGCTTTTCACCGCCATTTCGGGAGCTTCGGCCGGATGAGGAGGAGCAGATTATTCATGACATTAATGCGTCAGGCGCGCATATCATCTTCGTCAGCTTGGGCTGTCCGAAGCAGGAAATATGGATGTATCGTAACAAAGACCGCATCCGTGGCGTGATGATTGGTGTAGGAGCGGCCTTTGACTATATCACCGGAAAGGTTCGCAGACCGCCGCTAATGATACAAAGGCTGGGGCTGGAGTGGCTGTACCGCCTGATCAGCGAGCCAAAACGGTTATGGAAGAGATACGCCTATAACAATCCGGTGTATGTATACCGATTTCTCAAATCCTATCGGCGGAACAAACGGCTTACGCTCCATCATAATCGGCATGCAGGGAGAGGCGTAGAGAAGTGAAGCTGGTGTAAGCGTAATGTAGCGAGACAGCATGTAAAAGGGGGAGCTACTTTGAAGCTATGTGTAATTGGTGCGGGGTATGTCGGACTGGTATCGGGAGTCTGTTTTGCCGCGCTCGGGAATACGGTCGTCTGTGTCGACCAGAATGAGGACAAAATTAGTCAGCTTCATGAAGGGAAAGTACCGATTTATGAGCCGGGCTTAAAAGGCTTGATCCAGGATAATGTCGAGCAGGGACGCCTGACCTTTACAACAGATACCGCATCTGCGGTAGAGGGAGCGGAGATTGTTATTTTGGCAGTGGGTACACCTTCGTTGCCGGGCGGGGAAGCGAACCTGTCCTATATTGAAGGAGCCGCACGCGAGGTGGCAGACGCCATGAATGGCTACAAAGTGATTGTCACCAAAAGCACGGTGCCTGTCGGAACCAATGATCGTATTCACAGCCTGATCGCGAGCCGCACGAGCTACTCTTTTGGTGTGGCTTCGGTTCCTGAATTTTTACGCGAAGGCTCGGCGGTAGCAGATACGCTCCAGCCGGACCGCATCGTGATCGGGGCATCCGACCCTCATGTCGCCGCTGTGCTGTGTACGCTGCATGAGCCGCTGACGACAAATATATTGACCACAGATATCCGTTCGGCAGAGATGATCAAGTACGCGTCGAACGCTTTTTTGGCGACTAAAATTTCGTTTATTAATGAGATTGCGAATATTTGTGAAAAAGTGGGCGCAGACGTTACGCGTGTGGCACACGGCATGGGGCTGGATCAGCGGATCGGTTCCTCTTTTTTGTCCGCAGGCATCGGCTATGGCGGCTCTTGTTTCCCCAAGGATACACAGGCATTGATCCAAATTGCGGGCAATGTGGATTATGAATTCAAGCTGCTGAAATCGGTGGTGGAAGTGAATCAGGGGCAGCGCTTTAATGTGTTACGCAAGCTGGAAGAAGCGCTGGGTGATCTGGAAGGAGCCACGATTGGCATATGGGGGCTGGCGTTCAAGCCGAATACAGATGATGTAAGAGATGCTCCAGCGCTGGATATTATGCAGTCGCTTCTGGAAGCGGGGGCGCAAATACGTGCATATGACCCGGTCGCCACCGCCAACTTCCGCAGATTGCTGGACAGCTCGGAAGTGACATGGGCCGATAGCGCACGAGAAGCGGCAGAAGGATGCGACGCGCTGTGTCTGCTGACGGAGTGGGAGGAATTTGGTGAGGTGGGGCTGGGTGAGCTAAACGAGCTTATGAAGTATCCCATTATGATCGACGGACGCAATGTGTACAGTGAGGAGCAGATCAGACAGTCCGCTTTTGCATACTATTCTGTCGGCAGGCCGCAGATGAACAATATGGATATGGTTCGTCAACGGTCTGTAATGAACCCGTAAAGGGGAGACTCTGTATGAAACGATGGCTGAAAATGACATTAGGGGCCGCTGCATTATTGATAGTAGGTGCTGGTGCTTACACCGCTTATGTATATCATTCGGTTCAAACGGCGGCAAATGCCATGTACCATCCGCGGAGTATCGTGCAGCCCGCTGTGATTTCTACCCTTGCAGCAGGCGGAGGGGGACGCCCGGCAGTAACAAGCAACGAATCGGGTACACCCAATCCGGCGGCCATATCCCAATTCAAGCCGTTCACCGTACTTGTGTTGGGGGTGGACCAGCGTCCCCATGATCGGGGGCGCTCGGATACGATGATCGTCCTGTCCGTTAATCCCGCCGAAGGCACTGTATTGATGTTCAACATCCCGCGCGATACGCGAACAGAACTGATCGGCAGAGGACGTGAGGACAAAATCAATCATGCCTTTGCCTTCGGCGGCGTGGACATGTCGATCCGTACGGTAGAGCATTTCTTGAATCATCCGATGGATTACTATGTGCAAATGAACATGGAAGGGTTTGCGAAAATGGTTGACCTTTTGGGGGGAGTCGCGGTTAACAATCCGCTCGATTTTCAATATGAGGGCCATCATTTTGCGCAGGGCAGCTTGAAGCTGAACGGGACTGAGGCGTTGTCCTATGCGCGGATGCGTTTTGATGATCCGCGTGGGGACCTCGGGAGAAATGCCCGCCAGCGGGAGCTGCTCAAGCAAATTGTCGCACAGGCGATCAGCAAGGAAGGACTGCTAAAGGTAAAACCGATATTGCAGGCAGCGGGGGAGCAGATCCGCACGGATATTACCTTTGATGATATGACGACCTTCCTGACCCGGATCGGCCCGTCTCTACGGCAGACGGATATGGTTGAGTTGAAGGGCCATGGAACCAAAATCAACGGAGTGTATTATTACATCGTGGATGATCAGGAACGCCAGCGTATCCGTGGACTGATGGAGAAGCATTTGCTTACCACAGCGATATCACCTTAGGCTTGTCTAATGCAATCGGGTGGCTTGTAAGGAGGTCACCCCACCCGTTATTCTCTTCTAAACCAGGCTTGTCCCACATACATCTGTAGTATCCAGTAGAATGTGCAACTGAGGGGAGGAGCGATTTGTGCTGTTCAAAAGAAGGGCGGCTTCCGCGTTTGTCCGCAAGCTGCTGTATTTTGCATTGATATGTGGACTGTTATGGCTACTGTGGCTGGGTCTGGGCGGGGTGATGTCTACGGGTGAGGGCGATCAGGCGTTAGAAGCGCTGAATGAGTTCTATATGATGGAGCAAGCAGGTAATTTCGGAGACTCCTGGGAACTTTTTCATTCACAAATGAAGAAGAGATTTGAAAAATCCACGTATGTACAGCAGCGTGCGCATGTGTTTATGCAGGATATGGGGACAGATACGTTCACGTTCGAGCTGAGCGAGCCGCAGGCTGAATATGATATTCGCACAGAGCAGAGTGGAGACGAGTTGGGAAAGGCGTATCGCATTACGGTTACCCAGCATTACAAGACTCGGTTCGGCACTTTTGATATCGTACAGCCTTGTTATGTGACGCAGGAAGGTGAAGAGTGGCGGGTGCTCTGGATATATAAGCATAAGGAATAGATAGGACGCGGTGTTTCTAACAGGTTAAATATGGTACAATACTTCCAAAACCGGAAATGAACAGCAAAATAGAATAGAGCTTCACTCCGGATGGAAGGAGTTTCATAGCATGCAGAAAGCGACAGGACAGCTTCCCGTCATACGTATGGAGGGTGTGAGTAAAATCATTTCCTCAAAAGCGATTGTGGACGATCTGACGCTGGAGGTTCCAGCGGGGCAGGTATTTGGTTTCCTCGGACCGAACGGTGCGGGAAAAACAACCACCATTCGTATGATGGTTGGCCTGATTTCGATCAGCAAGGGCGATATCCATATTTGTGGAGACAGCATCAAAACCGATTTTGAAAAGGCGGTTTCCCACGTCGGTGCGATTGTTGAGAACCCGGAAATGTACAAGTTTCTGACCGGCTATCAAAATTTGCAGCATTTTGCGAGAATGTCACCAGGGGTTACCAAGGAGCGCATAGATGAGGCGATCCGTTTGGTAGGACTCGGAAACCGGATTCACGATAAAGTCAAAACCTACTCGCTCGGAATGCGGCAGAGACTCGGGGTAGCACAGGCGATCTTGCATCGGCCGAAGCTGCTCGTGCTGGACGAGCCGACCAACGGATTAGACCCGCAGGGTATCCGCGAACTGCGGGATTATTTGCGACAGTTGAGCCGGAGCGAGGGAATTACAGTATTTGTATCGAGTCATTTGTTGTCCGAAATGGAACTGATGTGCGACCGTGTCGCCATTATCCAAAGCGGACGGCTGATTGACATCAAGCAACTGAAGAGCACAGGTGAAGAAGCCCAGACGGCGGAAATTGCTTTTGAAGTGAATGATCCCCAGCAAGCCTATGCGCTTGCCGGAGCAGGGCGCGTCGAAGGCAACCAACTGCTGCTGCATCTGGAGCGGGAGCAGATAGCAGACATGAACAGCCTTCTGGCTGCAAATGGAGTCAAGGTATATGCGATTCGTCCGGTGGCCCGTACGTTGGAAGATCAATTCTTGGAAGTGACGGGAGGCGGGTCCATTGGCTGACTTCTTCAAGCTGGTACATAACGAAAATCTTAAAATTTACTTGCGTGTACGGACGTGGATTATGCTAGGGCTGCTGGCGGTCATCACGGCTGTGATTCCGATGCTGATTGCCCTGGTTTCCGATCAGGTCAGCGTGTGGGATGGTATCGTGTTGACGGCGATGTTTACATTTTTCCTCAATACGACGTTTACGGTCATTATAGCGGCTGATTCGGTGGCGGGTGAATTTACATGGGGAACCATCAAGCTGCTGCTTATCCGCCCTTGGACCCGCAGTAAAATTCTTTTGTCCAAATATATATCGGTCATCCTGTTCAGTTTGCTTGGAACGTTCATTTTAATAGCGATGGTTACGCTGTCCTCTTGGCTGATGTTATCCAAAGATACGCCAGCCGGTTCGATTCCGCCGTTCAGTGATCCGATTTCTTATGTAACACTGAACTTCTTGTACAGCTATATCGCTCTATTCGTGACCATCGCCTTTGCTTTTATGCTGTCCGCTGTTTTTCGTTCCAGCGCCTTGGCGATTGGCCTGTCTTTGTTCATGATGTTCACCAAAACAATCTATAATTCAATCGGTTTGTTTAGTACAGATCGTTATGAATGGACCAAATACGTGCTGTTTACGCATATGGACCTGAAAAAATATCTCGAAATGCCGCCGGGCACGGTAAGTTCTGGTTTGGCCTTCTCGCTCACCGTGCTGGCCACCTATTATGTAGTTTTTATCGCAATTGCCTGGGTAGTTTTTGTAAAACGGGATGTTTCAACCTAAACCCGATCCTCTGGTTCGATCTGATTTTTATAACACGAGGATTTTACAATATTCTGAAAGCAGCAAAAAAGGACGTGTTAAATGGCTATCCATCCATTTGCACGTCCTTTTTGCGCTGTTTTGGAGCTGTATCTATACAATTACCACTACAGATTCTGCGTGCCGGGGTATATTGCAACTTATTTTCAGCAAGAATCAATCAATAGGGTCGTTTTGCGTTTAAAGAGGTAGAGAGAAACAGATCAGAAGGGGGTGCTGCATGATATGCTGCCCAATAATCGTTTTTTTCGCCTGACTACAGGTATTGTCATGCTCTTGCTCATCATTTACTTGGGCACCAAAGTAAGTTTTATATTCAGCCCCATCGTATCTCTGGTCAGCTTGCTGGTTGTACCGTTGATGCTGTCCTTTTTTTTCTACTATTTATTGAGGCCAGTGGTAGATTTGATGGAACGAAGAAAAATCAAGCGTCCCGTCTCCATTTTGCTGATTTATCTGGTCATTGCCGCGCTGCTGTTTATTTTCTCATGGGGTGTATGGCCTACATTGCGTGATCAGGTAACGAATTTATTTGAAAATGCGCCGAAGCTCATTAGCAGTCTTGTTGATCAATTGAGCCAATGGCGGCATAATCAATCCTTGAGACAAGTGTTGCCTCCGGGGGAAGATCCGCTGTCACGACTGTCGGATACGTTGAATGAGGCTTTTTCAGCTCTGTCCGATTATTCGGTTAAGCTGGTATCGTTCGTATCCTACTTTTTTATCGTCTTGGCTACCTTTCCGATTTTGCTCTATTACATGCTGAAGGAGGGGAGCAAGTTTGGTCCCAAAATGCTAAACTTCTTTCCTAAAAAATATCACAAGGACGCGCTGGAGGTCATGGAGGATATCGACAGTGCGCTCAGCAGCTTTATCGTGAGTCGGGTGCTGATAAATGTCGCGCTGGGTATTATGATGTTCCTTGGCTTTCTAATTATCGGTCTGCCTTACGCCTTGCTGCTCGCGGTCATTTCGGTTTTTCTTAATTTTATCCCCTACGTGGGGGCTGTGGCGGCTTCCATACCCGTCGTCATTATCGGGTTTCTTGAATCACCTTCCATGGCGATCTGGTCGCTGGTCGTCGTGATCGCTGCCCAGCAAATTCAGGACAATTGGTTGTCACCTGTTGTGTTTGGCAAGCAACTGGATATTCATCCGCTGACTGTCGTCATACTGTTATTGGTCGGTGGTGACTTGCTCGGCATTTTGGGTATCGTTTTGGTTATTCCGCTTTACATGTGCGCTAAAATAGTGATACGCAAGGTGTATCATTTATTTTTGGAACACAGGGTAGAGGATATGATGGAATGAATGAAGGATAGGATGGAGTAAATGGAATTATCCCGTCTCTGATTGCAGGGTCGCTTGACTGGTATCTCTGTCTTTGCGAGTACCGGATTGTGTTTCAAGATCAGAATCGTCAGTTGAAGCAGACGGTTCTGCGTCTTTCGTGCGGATCATCTGACTCGTACCGTCCAGTACGCCGCCTTCGGAGATGACCAGCGCGGCGACGGCTACCTTTCCGTACAGTTCGCCCGTAGGCGTGATCGTCAGCCGTCCCTCTGTGGTGATGCTGCCGAATACCTTGCCGGCCAGGATGACGTCTCGTGCGATGATATCCGAACGCACGACAGCAGATTCCCCGATTACAACGGTGCGAGTGCTGCGGATATCGCCCTGAAAATGGCCATCAATCCGAATATTGGCCTCAGCCTCAATCGTACCTTCAAAGCTGGTGCCGTTAGCCAACAGCGTATCGGTCGCAGGAGCGGAAAGCTTTTTTTTGGAGTCCTTGAACATGTTGTTTTCCTCCAATCCTTTATTGTACATACAGTAACGGATCGACAGGCTGACTATGCTTGACGATCTGAAAATGAAGATGAGGCCCCGTGCTTCTTCCCGTACTTCCCAGAAGGCCGATGGTCTGCCCTTTACGGACTCGTTCCCCCGGAGTCACCTGCATACCGCTCAGGTGCATATACCAGGACTGGAATCCGTCAGGATGCTGGATGATAATGCACTTGCCCCGTGCCCCGCTGGAGGCTGCCTCCAGCACGGTGCCCGCTCCTGCGGCATAGACGGGATCCCCCGTTTGTCCGGCAATATCCATGCCCGAATGGAAAGCCGATTTGCCCGTAAACGGATCGCTGCGATAGCCGAAGCTGGAGGTCATCTGGCGTGAACTGACAGGCCAGGCCGAAGGCTTGCCTTGTTCGGCAAGCGCCAGTCTGCGGGTCTGGAGCAACTGTGCGGCTTGCTTCTGCTCAAGGTTCTGCTGTACGGCGTTCGCCTGCTGAATAGAGCGGGGAACCGTGCGCTCTACCGTGTCCAGCAGGGATTCGATTTCCTGAAAATCATCCATGGCTTGACGAGTAAGCATGGCTGTATTTTCATGTACTGTAATCAATTCGCCCCCGGTATAGCCGGAGGCATCCCAGGAGAGTGGGGTCATGGCTGCTTTGCTGCTACTGGTGGCAGAGGATTTTCCGTATTTACGGATAAATTGCTGCATTTGCTGCTCCAGTTCCGTTACACGCTGGAGGCGTTCGCGAATACTGGTGGCCTGATTCGTCAGCTCCATCACTTCGCGGCGCAGTCGCCCGATTGCCGCATCCTTGTCCGCTACCGTAACCTCCATCTGCAAGCTCTGGACAGCAAGATTCGTTTCCATTTGGGAGATAATATGGGAAGAACGGATTTGCAGCCCGATCACGAGTGTAGAGATGGACGCGATCACAAGGGTTGGGACGAGAATGACAGCGGCTGTAGAGCATTGTAGCTGCTTGGGCGGTTGCTGTGCATCTCGAATGACGAGCAAGGTCATCCGGCGATTTAGGCTTCCTTTTTTCATAATCGCTCCTTTCCGGACATCGCTCCTATACTATAGTGCTTGGTTACTATCTATTCAGCTTAAGGGGCAAACATGTCAAAAAAATTGGAGCTTGGTATAAAACGTAGATGTATAAGGAGGCTTAGACATGCTGTGGTTGCTGTTGGTTTTAATTGTTTTTATTTTTCAGACCGGGACGATCCTGCTCTTTGAATTTCGCAAGCCGTCCAAGGCGGTAGCCTGGCTATTTATTTTGTTCTGCTTCCCGCTTATCGGCTTTGTCGTGTACTACTTTGTTGCACAGGATTATAAGAAGCGCAAAATGGTGCGAAAAGGGGGATCACAGCTGTTTCGTGAATTCCGCGAGCGCCTATGGTCGCAATCGAGGGTGATTGAGAATGTGGAACAAATGCATAATCCTCATTTCAAGCAACAAGAGCGTCTCTTTAACCAGCTCATCCGTATGTCGGAAAATCCGTTGACCGGCTGCAATCGCACACGTGTGCTAACGAATGGGGAGGAAACCTTCGAGGCGATGCTGACGGCGCTGGAACGGGCGCAGCATCATATCCATGTAGAGTTTTACATATTCCGGGCGGACGACATCGGTACCCGGTTTCAGGAGGTCATGATCCGCAAGGCGCGCGAGGGTGTGAAGGTTCGATTCGTGGTGGACGGCGTGGGGAGCTACAATCTGCCCTATTCTTTTATTCGTGCCTGTAGTGAGGCAGGTGTAGAGTTTCATTATTTTCTGCCCCCGTTTTTCGCAACGCTGGATCGCCGGATTAACTACCGTAACCACCGTAAAATCGTAGTGGTGGACGGACTGATCGGGTTTGTTGGAGGAATCAATGTGGGCGACGATTATCTCGGCCAATACCCCAAGGTGGGATTTTGGCGGGATACGCATTTGCAGATTGAGGGAGATAGCGTCTATTTTCTGCAAAATGCTTTTTTGAGCGACTGGAAGCTGGCCTCCGGGGAACGGCTGATGGATGAGAATTTATTTCCGCCGCATACTTGTGAAGGAGATGAGGAAGTACAGATTTTGAGCAGCGGTCCCGATCAGGTATGGGATACGATTCAGGAAATGTGCTTTGGTGCGCTGGCGGTTGCCAAGAAGCGGATTTGGATTACCACGCCGTATTTTATTCCCGATCTGGGGATTTATGAAGCGCTTAAGCTGGCGGCGGTCAGCGGCGTAGATGTGCGAATTATTATTCCATACAAATCGGACTCAAAGCTGGTGCATCTGGCGTCCCTGTCCTATGTGCAAGAGCTGCTGGAGGCGGGTGTGGAGTTCTATCAATACCGTAAAGGATTTATTCACGCTAAAATCATCATTGTGGATGATTTGCTCGGCTCGGTCGGGACTGCCAATATGGACATGCGCAGCTTTTTCTATAATTTTGAGTTGACCGCTGTACTCTTTGCCCGGTCAGCGCTGGAACACCTTTCGGCCGATTTTGAAGAGGACCTGTCCAACTCCTCGCACATTGATTTAAAGGTGTTCCGCAGACGGCCACGATTACAGAAAACAGCTGAAATTCTGGCTCGCATGCTCTCTCCGCTCCTTTAAAGGCGGTTTTCGCCGTTTTTATCAATATAATCCCGCTTTATTGAGATTTATGTGCTTTTTGCTAACTTTTTTGCGCAAAATCACTGTTTTATGGTATAGTATTCATATAACACAAGCGCGGTAAAGGAGAAGGGACTGCGGATCGCAGCCCCTTTTTCGGTCCAATAATACCATACTGTAACGGGGGGATTTATATATGAGTGTAGTGAGCAAGGAAGTCCACAATCTGTCTGAGATCACAGATGTGACCGGAGAGTTGACCAAGATCAGCAAAATTCCAGCCAATCCTAAAAACAAAGCAAAACGCCTGTTTCAGCGTGCAGCCATGATTATTTTCGGTGCAGCGCTCATGGCAGTGGGCCTCGAAATCTTCCTGGTTCCTAACGGCGTTATCGACGGTGGGGTCACAGGTATTTCCATTATGGCCTCCAAGATTACTGGCTACCCACTCGGCATTTTCCTGACCCTGTTGAACCTTCCCTTTTTGGTTATCGGCTACAAGCAAATCGGTAAAACCTTCGCTTTATCCACATTATTCGGCATTATCGTGATGTCCATCGGAACCACGTTACTTCACAGTGTAAATGCGTTAACCCCTGGCGAACCGCTGTTGGGCGCTATTTTTGGTGGTGTCATTCTCGGCGTTGGGGTAGGTCTCGTCATCCGGTCCGGCGGCTCGCTGGATGGAACAGAGATCGTAGCTATTCTCGTCAGTGAAAAAACTCCTTTTTCGGTCGGTGAGATCGTACTTTTCGTTAACATCTTCATTCTGGGCAGCGCAGGCTTTGTATTCGGTTGGCCGAATGCCCTGTATTCCATGATTGCTTATTATATTGCGATGAAAATGATTGATATTACCATCGAAGGTCTGGATCAGTCCAAATCGGTCTGGATTATTAGTGAAAAATACCGTGACATCGGGGATGCCCTGACGGACCGTCTTGGACGGGGCGTAACCTATCTGGAAGGTGAGGGCGGCTTTACAGGTGAAAGCAAGAAAGTCATTTTCGTCGTCATCACCCGTCTGGAAGAAGCGAAGCTGAAGAACATCGTTGAAGATTGGGACCCGCATGCCTTTGTGGCAATTGGTAACATTCATGATGTGAAGGGCGGACGCTTTAAGAAAAAAGGAATACACTAGCGCAAGGGGACGATTCCTCGGTCGATTTTACGGCTGTGGAGTTCGTCCCCTTTTTTATTTGGTGCGCATATGCTTGAGAACATCCTCGATGGGCTGGGGAGGGATCTTGGCGATCAAGTCGCCCACCTGATTTAGCCGTTCCTCAATATTCAGCAAATGATAGTCAAGTGGCGATACGTCTTGTCGCACCTCGTCCCATGTCAGTGGGGTGGACACCGTAGCGCCAGGGCGTGCCCGCGGGGTATAGGGAGCGGCCAGGGTTTTTCCTTGATAATGCTGCAAATAATCAAAATAGATAGCGGTTCCCCGATCCTTTTTTAACCGTTCCAGTGTGAACAGGTGCGGGTGTTTTTCGGTCACGAACTGTCCCACCAGCAGACCGATGCTGCGAAGTTCGTCGAAGGTGATGCCTGTGCGGATTGGGACGATAATTTGTACACCCGTGGCCCCGGACGTTTTGGGTACAGATTGCAAACCAAGCGAAGCCAGCACCTCCCCGACGATGGACGCCGCTTCCATAATGCGTGGCTCCACTTCTCTGGACGGATCAAGGTCAATCATCCATTCACACGGCAGCGTGCTGCCCGCTTGATGCAGGGATGGGTGAAACTCCAGCGCCGCCTGATTGCCGAGCCATAGCAGTTGCGGTAGCGTACCAAGCACCATATATTCAATGCCGTCATGCAGGAAAGTCTCGATATAGCCCGGACGGGGCTGCGGGGCATTTTTCTGGTAAAAAAAATCCCCGTGAATGCCGTGCGGCCAACGGATGACGGTTAGCAAACGGTTGTGGCTATATTTGAGCAGAAAAGGGGCCAGCACCGCAAGCTTGCGAAGATACAGCGCTTTGGTGATACCAGCTTCGGGCCACAGCGGTTTATCCGGATTGGTGATAGGAATTTCCAGACCTTCGATGGTAATGATGCCTTTAACAGCTTGTCCCATAGTGCTACGCTCCTTCTTTTAACCTCTTATAAGCTGAACTCGAAAAAATGTACATGGAAACGGAGTAGACGGAATGATGCACCTGTAGATGTAGTTATGGATTAACATGAGCGTCATGTACAGAAATTATCCGTCAAAGGGATTGACAAGATACAATATGTATCATAAATTTATAATAAAATACGTAATGTATCTGTTAAATGTCTTGAGCAGAGGTAGAGGAGGAGTTTCCTTGATTGATAAGCAAGGCGAGGGACTGGTTTTCCTGCTTAGTGTCCCCCGAAGTGGAAGCTCGCTAGTGACTACCATTTTGCAAAACCACTCCCGCCTGTTTGCCACGCAGGAAATGTGGTTCCTGCTCAGCCTGCATGATCTTCCCCAGTCGCAAACACGTCCCTATGGGGGGACTGGAATTATCCGGCAATTTTTTAACGGTATGGTTCCTCCGCACGTATTGGAGCAGGCTTCCCGGTCGTATGCACTTGAGATCTATAACGGTCTGCTTGAAGGGACTAACGCAAATATGGTTATCGACAAATCCCCGCGTTACTATACGGTGCTGGAATTTATAGACCGTCTTTTCCCGGCAGCCCGCAGGGTATGGCTTATCCGTAATCCTTTATCTATCGCGGCTTCATTCAAAAAAGTTAATCAGATGCGCGGCGAACGCTTTCATCTGCTGGAGGAGCTGGAAAGCCCGAATTTTAATATGAAAATGACGGATATTACGGTCGGTTTGTTCCGTTATGCACATTATTTTGCCACGCCTCATCCGCTTGCATACCCGCTTGTGTATGAGCAACTTGTAGCCAATCCGGCGGTGGAGATCGGGAGGCTGTGCGATTTTCTGGGTGTCGATTATGAACCAGGTATAGAAAAGTATGGGGATTTTGCGGATACGCCTAAATCCAGTCTGTTTTACAGCATGGGAGCGGGTGATCCGTTCGTGGGGGAGCATGAACAGACGCATCAGGACTCGGTACATAGCTGGCAACATCTGTTGAACAAAAAGGAAATCGAGCTGTATTGCAGAAGCATCGGAGCTCGTATGTTTACACAGCTTGGCTACGGGGAAGCACTGGAGCAGGCCGAGCATATCACCGGGGTAAGGTTTGAAGAGGAAGCCGATGTGGAGCTACTAAGTCGGCGTACGAGCCAGTTTCTCCAGCAAAGCGGCTTTGAGTGGAAGAACGCTTATCGGATGCTGGAAGAGAAGGATGCGGATAACAGGGAATTCATAATAAAAGCAGGGCAGAAACCAGCACTTCATGATTCTCTAGAGCAGGACGTTGTACAGGTTGTAAATGATAGACGGCTCCAATCGCTGGAAAACAGGCTGGCACATAGCTATGAGGAGCGGAATCGTCTTATCGCACAGCTCCAAACCTACCAACGCAGAAATCAACGGCTCCGATCTCGTATTCCCTTTGCCCGTCAGCTGGGTCGCTGGGCATCCGTAGCGTTATCGGGTATGGAAAAAGAAAAAGGGGGGAAAACGTGAGTGCGATTGCTGGAATATACAGCTTTGGACATGAGCCCGTATGCACCGAAGAAGGCGGTAAAATGATGCAAGTTCTGCGAAAATATCCCGCCGACCGCGTTTGTGCCTGGTGTGAGGGTTCCATTTTCTTGGGCTGCCACGCGCAGCATGTGACACCGGAATCCGTCCATGAGCGTCTCCCTTTCTATGACGAGGAACGGAATTTGGCAATCACGGCGGATGCGATTATTGACAATCGTTCCGAGCTGTTTGAACGGCTGGGGGTGGGACAGGAACGGCGGCAAGATATCACGGACAGTGAGTTGATTTTGCTGACATACGACAAATGGGCGCTCGACGCGGCCCGCTATCTGATAGGCGATTTTGCCTTTGTCATTTGGGATGCCGGGCGGCACAGATTATATGGCGCTCGTGATATGGCAGGAAGCCGCACGCTGTATACATACCAACATGACCGAGGGTTTGCATTCAGTACAGTAGTAGCCCCTCTTCTGACGCTGTCTTCCCTGCGAAAAGAATTGCATGAGCCGTGGCTGGCGGAATTTCTGTCGATCCGCGCCATGCAGGAATCCATCGATATTGGGACTACTGGCTACAAGCATATAAACCAGCTCCCGCCCGCCCATTGGTTCACCATGGAGGAGGGAAAGTCAACCATCCAAAAATATGCTTCTTTGGATAATGTGGAGCCGCTGCGGCTCAAAACCGGCGGCGATTACGTGGAGGCTTTTCGCGAGGTATTCTCACAGGCGGTGAATGCCAGATTGCGCACGCATCGTGGCGTGGGAGCGGCCTTGAGTGGCGGTCTAGATTCCGGTGCGGTTGCCAGCTTTGCCGCGCCGTCGCTGCGATTGCAGCAAAAGCCTCTTCATGCGTACAGCTATGTGCCCGTACAGGATTTTACGGATTGGACACCATCGACACTGCTGGCGAATGAACGGGCTTATATCCAATCCACGGCTCGATATGTGGGCAACATTCACGAAAATTACCTGGATTTTGAGGGGAAAAGCCCATTTTCAGAAATTGATATCTGGCTGGAATTGATGGAAGCTCCTTATAAATATTTTGAAAATTCGTTCTGGATCAGAGGCTTTTATGAAAAAGCACAGGAACAAAATGTGGGTGTGCTGCTAACCGGAGCGCGAGGAAATTTTACCATTTCGTGGGGGCCTGCGCTGGACTATTATGCCCGTCAGCTTCTTCGTTTGCACTGGCTGCAATCTTTTCAGGGATTGTGGCAGTACAGCAAGCTGACCGGAAGGCGAGTATCGCATTTATTACCCGTGATGCTGAAAAAAGCGATCTCGCTCGATTCTCGTTCCTGGTTACGCGGCGGTAATCGGAGTCCGCTTCCTTCGCTCATTCACCCGGAGTTTGCCAAGCGGATGAATGTGGAGGACATTCCGACTTTGAGCGGAACCGGGTGGATGAAGAATGCAGATCAGGCGAGAAAAGAGAAGTTCACGAATTTGGCGATTGCGAACAAAAATGGTGTGGTTGCGACCAAACTGTCGCTGCGTTACGGACTGTGGGAACGTGATCCGACCGGAGACAGCCGGGTGATCCGCTTTTGCCTGTCGGTGCCCTTTGAGCAATACGTGCAAAACGGCCGGGATCGCGCACTTATTCGCGGAGCCATGCGGGATTATTTGCCCGATGATGTCCGGTTAAACCAGCGTGTACGCGGTGTCCAGCCTGCGGATTGGCTGCACCGTATGCTCCCCTGCTGGGAGACGTTTATGGGGGAACTTCAACTGCTGTGCCATGATTTACATGCCGCCGAATTTCTCAATATCGATGTCATTAAAACGGCTATGGCGAAGTTTCGTCAACCGCGACCGGAGCAGGCGTCCGATCCCAACATACGGCTGCTGATGCACAGTCTGATTGTGTACCGTTTTATACGCGGATTTAACTGATCCAGTCTATCCGGTCAGACAGATACGTCGTTCGTTGGAGGGGAGGTGATGACATGAGTAAAAAAGAATGGCAAGAGCCAACCATAGAGGTGCTGGATATTAACCAGACGATGGCGGGTAAGGGCTGGAAACAGATTGACTGGGTATCTGACCACGATGCCGATTTGTATAACCCAAGCTAGAGAGTGGCAATTATTCAATACACAGCCGTCTTTATTTCTTGGGGGTTGGAGGCTTTGCTCGAAGAAATAAAGGCGGGATTTTTAAAGGGCAGAGGGAGTGAGTCCTATCGTGCATGACAGGAGTACCCATGTTAACCTGACGATGTATACAGCCTTTGGACTCAAACTTGCCAGCGAGCTGTACCTGCCTGAATTGATACCCGCAGCGCCGGGAGCGGTGGAGGATGTGGTCATTCGTCAGGCTGATTTGACAGCATGGAGCGATCAGCTGGAGCAGGCTAATTTTGTGATGCAGGGTGAGCACTTTATGTTCCATATACCGGACACAGCCATTTACGCCGTCAGGGGGGGCAGGGAAATTGAAGTATGTTCTTACTCTGGCGCTGATCCGGATACGGTGCGGTTGTTTATGCTGGGCACATGTATGGGTGTCCTTCTGATGCAAAGACGGATACTGCCTATTCACGGGAGTGCAGTAGTGATCGGAGGCAGGGCCTATGCTTTCGTGGGCGAATCTGGAGCAGGAAAATCAACGCTGGCTGCTGCTTTTACACAGGCAGGGTATCGGATGGTCAGTGATGATGTTATTGCTATGCAAGCTACGGCTTCCGAAACCATAGTCTATCCGGCTTACCCGCAGCAAAAGTTGGGTCTGGAAAGCTTGCTCCATCTGAAGGCTTTACAGGGAAACAAGCATGCACGCAAAAGTAATCACGGGCTTGCTTTAATGGACGGAAATCCTGCGATGCTCAAAAATGGACATTTGCGTAAGCTTACAGGTGAGCTGAATAAATATGCCGTGCCGAGAGTGGACTACTTCCACAACAAACCGCTTCCCTTGGGAGGTGTATTCGAGCTGGTGGCAGAGTCTCCCAACCGTGAGTTCCAACGTGAAGGGGAGTTGGCGGCGGTTACGGAACAACCCTTGAACATGCTGGAGTTCTTGCATACGTTATTGCTTCATACATATCGCAGGGTGATCATTCCGCGAATGAGTCTGGGTGAATGGCATTTTGGAACGGCAGCCCGGATGGCCCGGCAGGTGGAGGGCTGGCGACTACTGAGGGATAGCTCTGCTTTTACCGCGTCCGAGGTTGTAGATCGGGTACTTGATATCATTCGTAAGGAGGAAAACAGCTATGGCAGCTACTCATTCGATGAAGGATCATGACCGTGTTATTCACGGTGAGGAAGTCTATGTCAGTGACATGGACGGGGAAAAGGTCATGATGAGCATCAACACAGGAAAATATTATAATCTCGGCTTCACGGGAGGACGAATCTGGGAACTGGCTGAATCCTGCCCTTCACTCGGGGAGATCGTAGCTGCTCTGACGGAAGAATATGAAGTGGACGAGGAACGGTGCAGACAGCAGGTACATACCTTTGTGACTGAACTGGAGCGGGAAGGACTGCTAAAGCTTCTGCGGGAGACGGTTTAAAATGTGGGTTCAACGCCTTCGCCGTCTATCCCCGGAGGTCAGGAGACTGCTGCCGGAAGCCTGGCTGCAACTGGGATGGGCGCGTCTTCACCAGCATCGTCCGTTTGAAGATTATGCACGCGGCTGGGGAATACGGATGGAAGAAACCTCTTGGGAGTGTGATGCCCGGCAGAAGCAAGCCGTTCGGCATATTTCACATGCGGTGGAGTTGGCAAGCCGTTATACCCCTTGGCGCAGTAGCTGTCTTGTGCAGGCTGCTGCCGCAATGACGTTGCTTGGTCGCAGAAAGCTGGACTGCACACTGTATCTTGGCACAGCCAAGAATGATGCGGGACGTTTGGCGGCACATGCCTGGGTGCGGAGTGGACCGATTTATGTTACGGGCGAACGGGAGATGGGGGCGTTTACCATAGTGGGCACCTTCGGCAGGCGTGCTGTGACGGACCCAAATACGAAGATTGCTGAAAGCATGTCCACCCATACTGCTCTGAAACCTGACCGCTGGAATGAGGATCAGGAATTAACACTGCTGCTCTTTTTACTGCGAAAAGACGCCACTCCAAGGCTGGATACAGTCGATGCTGCTGCTCTGTATGGATTGGATTGGGCCCGCTTGCTGCGGCTGGCAGAACACCATCGGGTGGTACCTGCAGTATATCTCCAGCTGAAAAGAATAAATCATCCGGCCATCCCCGCTGAATTGCTGCGCAACCTTCAGGCGCAATATCACCGGAACACCCTGCGTATGTTGCACCTGCAAGCGGAAGCTGGGCGGGTGACCGGGCTGCTCATGAATCATGGCATCCGTGTACTTATGCTCAAGGGTCCTGCCTTGGCGCAGCAATTGTACGGGGATGTTTCCCTGCGTACCTCCAAGGACGTAGATTTACTCATTGCCCCGGACGACATGGATCAGGCTGAGCATTGGATGCAGGAAGCCGGGTATGTACCCAAAAGCGGAGAAGCGCGTGTCCTGGGCAGTTGGAAATGGAAGGACCATCATGCATCCTTTCTTCATCCGCATAAGCGGGTAGAGATAGAGCTGCATTGGCGGCTCCACCCGGATGCAGGCGGAGAACCTTCTTTTGAGGACCTGTGGAAACACAGGCAAATCGGTGAAGTCACAGCCACAGGAGTACCCTGTGTGTACACGCTTGGCAGCGAGCACCAGTTTCTGTACCTCAGCGCACACGGGGCACGTCACGGCTGGTTCAGGCTGCGCTGGCTGGTGGACATCGACAGGCTTGCGGTACGCGCCGTCGATTGGGAGGCGCTTCTGCCGATGATGCGCCGATATGGGGGCCTGCCTGCGGGCGGGCAGGCTTGGGCGCTCGCCGCCGCGCTGCTGGGCACCTCGATACCGGAGCCGCTGCGTCAGGTAGCGGCTACACGGCTGGCGCACAGGCTCGCGCTGAGCGCGCTGGACTTCATTCAGGCCAGCGTACCCGCGGCGTACCCGGTAGCCGAACCAGCTACCCACCAGCCAACCAGTCGATCCTATTTGCTCTCCCTAAAGGGGCCGAGCCACCGATTGATGTACCTGATAAGCCGTTTGCTTCCTTCTACGGGCGATCCGGCGGTTTTACCGCTGCCTCGCCAGCTGCATTTTCTGTACATCCCTCTACGTCCATTTCTCTGGCTAAAACGGCGACTCTCAAAGCACTGACCTGATAAGGAGCGTGCATTATGTACCACCTGCGATTATACATGACTAAGCTGTATGCCGTGAACGGCGGTGCGTTATTTCTCAATATTGGTTGTATGATCATCGTCAGCTTGCTGGAGGGACTGGGTATTTACATGCTTGTTCCCATGCTGGCGGCTATCGGCATATTTGGCGGTCATGGAGGGATACCCTTCCTGTCAGGCGGATTTGATCTTTTCTTGTCAAACATCCCTAAAAGCTGGCTGTTGCCGGGAATGCTGCTGCTTTTTGCGTTGCTGCTCATAGGGCAGGCTCTGCTTCAGCGTTACCAGTCCATTCTGAATTCGCGGATTCAGCAACGATTCATGCGTTCCCTTCGAATAGATGTATATACCTCCTTTATGAAGGCTCAATGGACTTTTTATTTGCGTCAGCGGAAGTCTGATTTCAGCCATGTGATGACAACCGAGCTGGCGCGTGTCAGTCAGGGAACCAATCTGCTCCTTCAGCTCGCCACAGCCGTTATTTTTACGCTGATCCAGATTGCACTGGCTTTTTGGCTGTCTCCTTCTTTAACCGGACTGGTGTTTCTATGCGGATTGGGGCTGTTTGTCGTGTTTCGCAGGTCCATTCAAAACGCTAAACAACTGGGCGACCGTACCACCGAGCTATCGCAGATTTATTTTGCCGGAATTACCGACCATATGAACGGGATGAAGGATATTAAAAGCAATCTGCTGGAAGCCGCGAATATAGACTGGTTTCGCTCTTTGACCCAACGTATGGAGGACAATACAACCCAGTTTGTCCGGCAAAATGCCACTACACAATTTTTCCATCGCACAGCGGCTGCCGTATTTGTTGCTTGCATCATGTTTGTGTCACTGCAATGGCTACATGTCTCTCCTGAAAAATTGATTGTGCTCATTCTTATATTTTCCCGCTTATGGCCAAGGTTTGCCCTTATTCAAGCGAGTCTGGAATATATCATGTCCATGCTGTCTGCCTTTGAAAGTGTGACCAAGGTACAGCAGGAATGCGAAGCTTTCTCAGATCCATCGCTGAACGCACTTACAACCTTTGAGACTCGCGTTTCAAGCGATTTATCGGCAACCCATGAATCTGCATCTACAACTGCATCTGCACGCCAGCCCTTGTATCTCCGCACGGGCATTGAATGCAGTGGTCTGGATTATCGGTATGAGGGTACAGCAGAGCTTGCATTACACCAAATAAATCTGTTCATCCCCGCTCGGGGAATGACGGCCATTGTGGGGAAATCGGGCGCAGGCAAAAGTACAATGGTTGACGTCCTGATGGGATTTTTACGCCCAACCCAGGGCCAGATTAAAATGGACGGACATGTGCTGGACGACGAGCTTTTGCCACAGTGGCGGCAATCATTTGGCTATGTGTCGCAGGACCCTTTTTTATTCCATGCCACCGTCCGTGAAAATTTGAAGCTGGCGGATGCAGATGCGAGCGAGCAGCAGTTATGGGAAGCGTTACATTTTGCAGCCGCAGACGGGTTTGTTGCCAAATTGCCCGAAGGGCTGGATACGGTAATCGGGGATCGCGGCATTCGTCTGTCAGGAGGGGAACGTCAGCGGCTTGTGTTGGCAAGGGCTGTCCTGCATCGTCCTCCGGTACTCATTCTGGATGAGGCGACAAGTGCGCTGGATGGAGAGCATGAAGCCGATATCCAGGCGGCGCTGGAGCGGATGAAAGGTCAAATGACGCTGATCGTCATTGCTCATCGTCTGTCGACCATTCGTCATGCCGATCAAATTGTCGTTCTGGAACAGGGCGAGATTATACAGCAGGGGAATTACCGCCAATTGGTGCAGGAGGAGCGGGGGGCGTTCAGCCAACTGCTGTCATACCAAAGCAGTGTCATCGCCACCCCTTAGCTGCCTGTTCTGTTGACAAGCTTAACTCCCCACTGGATTTAAATGGGCTTGTCTTCCGTAAGCATATGCTAAACCTGAGTCGCCGCAGTCTCAGGTTTCCTTGCATTTGGCCGTGCTTCTTTTCTTTTTGATCGGAGTCGGGGAAATGGAATCTCCTGCCACAGCTTGTTGTGTTGTTGTGGCTGCTGTTTTACGCGCAGGGCGTTTTTTCACAGCAGTGCCGGGATCGGTAACAACAGGCTTCACTGCCTCGATGCTGGCCTGGAGTGCAGCCATCAGGTCCACGACATTGGTCTGCGGCTGGGACGGGGCGATTCGGATCTCTTCTCCAGCCACTTTATGCTGAATGAGATCCAGCAGCCGCTCGCGGTACTGGTCCGTATATTTTGCTGCATCAAAAGGTGTAGATAGCTGCTCAATGAGCATTTTTGCCATGGTCAGCTCCTTCTCTTTAACTTCCTCCTGCCCCGGCAGATTAGGAACCTGGGACACCGGTCGGATTTCATCCGGGTAAAACATCGTCTCCACCGCCAAACATTCATCCAGCACACGAATAGCCGCCAGACTGCTTTTGGATCGGATCGAGATTTGGGCAATGCCAATTTTCCCGGTATCCTTCATCGCATTCATAAGAAGCTTGTAAGCATTAGAGCCTGCCTGATCCGGGGACAAATAATACGTTTTTTGAAAATAAATCGGATCAATCTCCTGCAAGTCCACAAAATCCAAAATAACGATATTTTTATCCGCTTGTCCGCTGATTTGCTCCAGTTCCTCCTTATCGAACATGACAAACTTCCCTTTTTCGTATTCATAGCCTTTTCCAATTTCCTCCCATTCGACCTCCTTGTCACAAACGGGACACTTGCGTACATAACTGAGCGGACTTCCGCATTCCTTGTGAATATAACGCATGGAAATATCCTTATCCTCTGTAGCCGAAAACATCTTAACGGGCACATGAACCAGCCCAAAGCTGATCGCGCCTTTCCAGACCGTATGCATACCGCCAGTCCTCCGTTTCTTTAATCCGCATTTTGTATCCTTCGATTCCAACGCTCGGCCGTGAGCTATGCATTTTCACTTAGTATGCTTCGGAGAAAGGAATGTATGAGGTGTAAAGAAAAGAGCAAGCCAATTAATCTGCCTTCTGAGGTATGACTACATCGCATAGCACCATGATTTGAAGTTGTTAAGTTACATTTGTTATATTAAAATAAGGGATAATAAATAATCTTGCCATTTTATAAGAAAGGAGTGTTCATGTCATGAAGAAAAGATCATTAAACTTTATATCTTTTGGATATGGATACTCTACTGCTGTTTTTTTCTAAAATCATTTTTATGGGTGGAGTCTGCCTAAAAATGGTTAGAAGAAACGGTAGAAAAATTTTAAAATGACGAGGTTGATTAAATGAAGAATGAAAAAATTATTAGAAAAAACCCGGCAGGTATGCCGAAACCAGTAGGGAATTACACACATATAACTAAAATTCCCAGAAATTCAGAGCTATTCGTGACTTCAGGTCAAATTGGAGTAGATCAGAATGGCCAATTCCCAGAAAGCTTTAACCTGCAAATCAGTAATACTTTTAATAACATTAAATCAGTTTTGGACGCTGAACAATTAACCGCTGACAATATTATTAAAGTAAATGTATGGGCAACTGAGCAGATAGATTGGGATTACATGTATTCCCAATGGGAAAAGTTATTTGGGAATGATTATCCTGCAATGACTATCGGCTACCTTACTGCTCTAGGATTGCCTGAAATAAAAATTGAAATTGAAATTTGGGCAGCTAAAGCATAAAAATAATAACTCATTTATGGTGATGGAATCATAGATAGCCCCGGTCTTCGTGAGAAGCTGGGGCTGTTTGATGTTTAAGCTCACGAGTATGAGGTGTAAATGAAGGCTACTAATTGCTCCCGCTTGCGCATGGTTACAGCTTTTTTGGTGCATAGTAAGGTATATCCGATTCAAAAGGAGGTACAATTTATGCCCGGAAAATCCTATCCTCGGCAAATCAGACATCGTGTGGGTCAAAGCCATATCGCCTTTCGGGGACCCGCCGGAGGCGAACAGGATGCATTGCCGCCCGAGTTTGCCCTTTCCCATGGAACCCAGCCGCCTTTTCCTGTAGCTGTGGGTCATGTGGATTTGGAGGCTGTGGTTTCAACTTCGCCTTCTCATAGCATCCCTTCATTGGACATTGAACGGATTATAGATGAGGACTAGGTGAACCTGTATTTCTGAAATAAATGGATACAAAACAAATCATCAGGAGGAGATCAGCATGAACGTGGAACGAGCAAAAGCGATTTACAATTCATCCGAAAACATTGCCGTGCAATTAGAGGGTAAACCAATCTGGATCGAGCATGTGGATGAAGCAAACGGTATGGCTACCGTACAGGTGGGCAGCAATCCCGGCAATACTCAAACCGTCCGTGTGGATCGTCTGGAAGAGCGATAGGAGATGGGAACCAAACATCTGGTCATTATCCATGGCCGTGACAAAAAGCCCAGATGCGACGAAATGCTTCGTCTCATTAAAAAAGCGCTGATCGCAGGATTGCGTCGAGTGAACGAGGAAGCGGCACAAAAGCTGGAGCAAGAGCAGATTTTACTGACATTTAGTTATTATGGTGACATCAACAATCGGCTCTTATTAGAGAGTCGGCCTCGGTACAGAAAACTTTTTGAAGAAGACGATGGAGATTTCTACGTTCCAGACCATTATTACGACGAAAGTATGGAACAATTAATTAATCGACCAACGGATCATATGACCCCGGAGGAATACGAGCGTCTGATAGCCAATGAACCCACTATACACTTCTATGATGATGCTGCAAAAATACTCAGCCCTTACCTCTCTTTGTTTGGTATGAGTACCCGTGCGATCAAAAGGATTCTCCCTGATCTGGGAGCCTATTTAACCAGTCGTGTAATAGGCTCCCAAATTCGCGAAAGGCTACAGTCCCCTCTAGCCGAGGCTTTAAGTAGTGGAGAGGATGTCATGCTGCTTTCCCATAGTATGGGATGCATGGTGGCTTACGATGTTTTATGGAAATTTTCACGTATGAGCGAATACAAACATCTATGGGAATACAAAGTTAACGAATGGCTAACATTGGGTAATCCGCTAGGCGAGCCAGCCGTAAAGCGCAGCTTGTATGATTCCAATGAGCCTGACGACGGTATGTATTCCGCAAATATCAGACATTGGACCAATATTAACGCCGAGGATGACTACATTGCGCATGATGCAACGGTTGAAGATGATTTCCATCTGATGCTGAATCGAAATTTAATAGAAAGTATTGATGATCAGCCTCTTATTCAGACATTCTGGAAAGATAGTCACACTGGGCGTTCCAATCCCCACAACTTCTTTGCTTATCTTAACCATACGAAGGTGGCTGAGCATGTAGCGGATTGGATTTTACGCCCATAAAAGGAGCATTTTATTTGCACAGCTGTAGACTTTCATCGCATGAATGCTGCTTGAATGGTCCCACTCCAACAAAAAAAGGCTCGCAATTGCTCATTGAGCAATTAGCGAACCCTACTTGTAAAAATGAATGCGGTCGAGAGAACTCAAGCCTTCACGGGGGATTAGCCCACACGGACCTGAAACTTCTTCGGAGTCAGTACCCATCTCCCCTTAAGGGCTTGTTCCGTTCTCATGACCTTTACACTGCAATGGCCTTCAAATGTGGTGAAACCATCAGTTCAGCCTCTGTCGCCATTTGAACATCTTCTACCGACAAACCCGGAGCAATTTCCTTTAGCATCAGCCCTCTACCCGGAATAACATCGATGACAGCCTTTTCGGTTACTATGGTCTTTACAACATTTACAGCGGTCAGGGGCAGCTTGCATTGTTTGAGTATTTTCGGCGCCCCATTTTTGTTCACATGCTCCATGGCTATAATCACTCTCTTGGCTCCGACCACCAAATCCATGGCTCCCCCCATACCGGGTACCTTTTTCCCCGGGATCATCCAGCTTGCAAGGTTGCCTTTCTCATCGACCTCCAGGGCGCCCAAAACGGTGATATCCACATGTCCTCCGCGGATGATGGAAAATGAAAGCGCACTGTCAAAAAAGCAAGCTCCTTCCACAGATGTAACGTAGTTTCCGCCTGAATCGATACAATCGAGTCTTTCTTTTCCCTGAGCCGCTTTGGGACCTACACCGAGGATTCCGTTCTCCGCCTGCAGCATAATATGAATGTTTTCGGGGATATAGTCCACTACCATTGTAGGCATTCCAACACCAAGATTGACAACTTCGCCATCTTTGAATTCCTGGGCTATTCTTCGAGCAATAAATTCTCTGTTATTCATGCGTTTCCACCCACCTTTACAATTGCGTCGACAAATATTCCGGGAACGTTGACATGATTGGGGTCAATTTCTCCCGTCTTTACGTATTCGTCTATCTGAGCCACTACATACTCTGCCGCTGTAGCCATAACCAAATTGAAGTTGCGTGAAGAGCCGTTAATGACAAGATTCCCCTCTTCATCAGCCTTGTGGGCTCTGATTAGCGCCACATCCGCTTTGAGCGGCAGTTCGAGCAAATATTCCCTTTCGTCAATTTCTATTTTCTTTTTTCCTTCCTCTACCATGGTGCCTACACCTACAGGTGTTAAAACACCGCCCAAACCGGCTCCCCCTGCGCGTATTTTTTCAGCGAGCGTGCCTTGCGGGAAGAGCTGAACCTCTGCTTCTTTCGTCATAAGGAGCCTTCCCGTTTCCGGATTGGAGCCGATATAGGATGCAAAAATCCGTTTTACTCTGCCGCTTTTTACAAGGTTATAGATAGATAATTCCGGCGTGCCTGTGTCATTGGAAATAATTGTTAGATTGCTGGCGGAATTTGTGTCGACAAGCGCACGTACCAGATCCTCCGGGAAACCTCCTGCCAGAAAACCTCCAACCATCACCGTGTCTCCGTCTTTGACCTTCTTAACTGCTTCTTCAGCGGAGATTACTTTGTTATTCATGGTTCCTTCTCCTTATATATATATATTTTTAGGAAAGCAAACTTTATTGGAGATAATCGTAGAGGACTCTTCCATATGGAAGCGTTAAATCGGCAATAAAATGTTTTCCGCCAACATAAGCTTGAACCGGCAAATCTGCCACAGGAGCATTGACATGGGGGATCAGGCTTAATCTGGCAGGCCCTGACCAGGCGCCTTTTACAGTAATGTTGTCGAGATTATACGCTACTAACTGAGCAATTTTAGGAGTACCGTCAACATCAGGAATTAATTTTAAATTAACTTGCGTTTTTGCGATCGCTTTAGCCGTTTCCTGTTCATCGAGAATGTTATATTTGAAAGGCATGGTTCCCGTGGCCACGAGAACGTGATTATAATGCAATGTACCTGTCAGCGTCTCCGTATCCTCAACGATCAGATGAGGCTTCGCCCATTTTTTCGGAAATCCCCAGATTTCACGTCCCCCAAGAATGGCAGGCGCGTTATCCAAATACATTTGGGCAACAAAATTACAGGGTTCTCCTTGAAAGGTACACGGAATGACAATACCGCTTTCCTCATAGCTTCCTAAACCGGATGAATCGGGCATCTTGATCCATTCATAGGAAACGGTATTGCTTCCATCCGGCTGAAGAGGTTCCGGGACCGCTTGTCTAATCGCAGTGGGGTCGGATTCATAGGTAATGATAAAAAATTCCCGGTTGATGAAGCGGCATGGTGGGCGCCCATAACTGGCACTGGCCGCAGGCATGGATTGGAGTGAAAGTACATCTTTTTGATTCATAGCGATCTCCCTTCCTTTTAAGAGGTAGCTCCAAAAGTCATCTTTTGAACACGTACTTTAAATGAGTGCATTTTCAACCAGCATCGCTATTCCCATTCCCGTTCCGATACATAACGAGGCTATGCCGTAACGTGAAGATCTTCGCACCATTTCATGAACCAACGTAACCAATACCCTAGCACCGCTTGCACCGACAGGATGCCCGATCGCGATCGCGCCGCCATTGACATTCACCTTCTCCGGACTGACCCCAAGCTCTTTTAATACCGCTAATGCTTGTGAGGCGAACGCTTCATTAATTTCAAAAAGATCAATGGCATCGATGGATATTCCCTGTTGCTTAAGAAGTGACGAAATGGCTTTCACCGGTCCCATTCCCATATATGCAGGGTCAACGCCAACAAGTGAATAACCCTTGATATATGCCAACGGCTTTAACGCATGTTCCTTACATTTGTCTTCCGACACTACAAGCATAGCTGCCGCGCCATCATTGATCCCCGAAGAATTTCCGGCGGTAACCGTTCCGTTCTCCTTAAACGCAGTTTTTAAATGAGAAAGTTTTTCTTTCGTTGTATTTCCTCTTATGTGTTCATCCTCCGTGAAATAAATAGTTTCTTTTTTGGTTTTGATCATGACCGGAACAATCTGCTCTTCAAAAACCTTGTTGTTTTTTGCTTCTAAAGCCTTTAATTGGCTTTCATAGGCGAATTCATCCTGCTCAAGTCTTGAAATTCCATATTTCTCGGCAACATTTTCTGCGGTAATTCCCATATGGTAATTGTTGATCGGGCACGTTAGGCCGTCGGCCACCAGGGAGTCTACCAATTCACCGTTGCCAAGCTTGTAGCCGTTTCTTGCATTCCTTAGCAGATAAGGGGCGTTCGACATGCTCTCCATGCCTCCAGCCAAGACGATGTTGCTTTGTTCCGCCAATATTGAATCGTAGGCTAAACCGACGGCATGAAGTCCTGACCCGCAAACCGTGTTTATCGTTGATTCGGGTACATCAATGGGGATACCGGCTTTTAGTGCCGCCTGTCTAGCAGGATTTTGGCCATTGCCCGCCTGAAGAACATTTCCCAAATAAATTTGATCAATCAAAGCAGGCTCTAATTTACTTTGCTGAAGGCATGCTGTCATCACAATTGCTCCCAGTTCAGGAGCGCTTAGGGGCGCAAGGGTTTTGTTAAAAGAGCCGACCGCTGTTCTCAACGGGCTTACTAAAGCTACTTTTTTCATTAAAAATTCACATTCCTTTCGCTGTGTTCAAGACACAATTCATCCATGATTGCAATTCAATTCGTAATTTCCGCGCTTAACTTACGAAACGCAGCGACTGCAAGATACATTTACATGCGGGCATATCATGGTGCCTAAGACGGTGAGTGTGACGGTTCGATCGCCTTCCTTCTTCCATTGGAAATTAAAACCAGTTTCATCATAGTCCCAATGCAGATTTTGCTCAATGTTCAAATATTTACATATATTTGTATACAGATGTTTATAAAGCCATATACTCCAAAATAGATAGGCCATTCTAATGTTTTCTGTTAATTTCTCGATTTTTCTGAAAATCATGATCATAAAATGAATTTTATGTTAAAAATGAAATTTCTAATCAGCACGTGAAAAAACGAGGCTAATCGTTGAATTTGCACACTTTCCTCTTAATCACGCCCCTCCTTTTCTTTGCAAATAACACCTAACTCATCGCTGGGAAAAAAAGCCCTTCAGAATTTTCTGAAGACGGCTTTGCCATTAAATATTCATGATCTTCGTCATAATTGTGCCAGCTTGCTTCTTGTTAACGGTGTCACCCCAACTACACAAAAAGTCCTGAATCTCCACAGAAGGAAATTCAAGAGCTCTTTCATTGCTAAGTTGATGTGGCCTGAATAAGTGCCCGAAAAGGCGCTTTTTATATTGTTTAATCCAGGAAACAGGGTGTATAGTATGGTTAATCTTTGAGGGAGGTAAGACATATGGACTTTAACATATGCTTGTTCGATGATTTTGAAACACTGGATGTATTCGGACCCGTTGAGATTTTTGGCCGCCTGCCAGAAGAGTATGACTTAAAATATTTCTCTATGAACGGGGGAATTATTGAGAGTCGGCAAAAAACCAAGATTGTTACAGAACCTATTGCACAAGCAAAGCCCGATGGCATATTCATGATCCCGGGCGGACAGGGGACAAGAAGTTTAATCCATGATGATCAATTTATGAAACAGGTCAAAGAATTTGCGGAACAGTCCTGTTTTTGTATAACCGTCTGTACAGGTTCTGCGCTGCTTGCCAAAACAGGCTTGTTAAAAAACAGGCGCGCCACATCCAATAAATTAGCCTTTGATTGGGTGAAATCCATCGACACAGAGGTTGAGTGGATTCCAAAGGCAAGATGGGTAGTAGATGGAAAGTTCTATACTTCATCGGGTGTATCCGCTGGAATAGATATGTCCTTAGGCTTTGTTTCCGACCACTTAGGTCTTGAAAAAGCTCAACAGATGGCTAATCAAATTGAATACATCTGGAATTCCGATAAAAATGATGACCCCTTTGCGAGATAAGTATATTGCAAGAGATAAGGAGGTTCGATGATGACATCTTTCGCACATCTTGTGTTGCTCGATGCTTTTCTGCCGGACGATGGTGAGTTCGTTTATATTGGTCATCTAAGCGTGCTTATTTATTGTTTCTTACGAAATTTAATTTGATATCTCCACGATTCTCTAGCCACAGCAGCTCGTTGAGTAAAAATGTCATGCTATCCATAGTATGTAGTCTTTCAATAGTATCCGATACAACTGTCATAAGATCACACTGAATGTTTTCTGCAAGTTGTAGTCCACCACTGTCACCGTCGACGAATAAGTGTGTATGTTCAGGATGGTCTATCTTAAGTACATGACGGAGCCACAAGCAACCATGCTCAATGTGAAAGAAGTAGTGTTCACCGTAAATGATTCCCTCAAATATCTCATACATATGTGCTTGATCATAGGGTCCAAATACCATCGCTGCCCGTTCTAGTGCGAGTGAATTAGTTTCTGGTGCTATAAACATATAATTGTGCCTCCTATTGGATAGTTGAAAAATGCTTTGGAACTTTAACATATTGCTAATAACGAATGGTTTTGCTACGATGGTTGTACGTGAATATTAGTTAACATTTCAATATGTCAACATTTTGGTCATGATTGAATAATACCTAAATATTTTCCGTATGTCAACATGTAGTGCTTATTTTTTTGGAGGGATTTCTATGGAACCTTTGAGTATACGTTGTCGCCTTGGAGAAATGATGAGAGAACGTGGATTACAAAACAAAGATGTAGTGGAGTTAACAGGCGTGAGTCGAAACACAATTACCTCGCTTGCTGGCAATGCCACCAAACGTATAGATTACGATACGCTCGGTGCATTGTGTCGCGGATTAGGTGTTACTCCCGGTGATCTTCTGGAGTACATACCGAATGCCAAAGAAAGTACTGAATAATTGACATGGACCGTTACTATTAACGGTCTTTTTGCATAATATGTTGGGCTGAGTAAACATATAAGGAATGTTCCGATGAGGAAAATTCTTTTGTTACACAGTCCTGATCTAATGGAATGGAGAAAAAGAAACAATGCTATCATAACTGAGTTTACGAATGGCCGTTTCTTTTTGACTCAGTATACAACAGATAGAAAAGATGCTCCCCTATCTACTTGGTATTCAAATGGGTACAAGGTTTATGCATGGAAAATGAGTACTGCAAAAAGAAGCCCAAATGACTGAGGTATTTTATGCGCTTGATTTGTTTAGTATTATTAATAATCCTTGCATCATGCTCAAATGTAACAGACAGTTCGACCAAGGAGGCTAGTACTGAATATGAAAATGTTCAGGAACTTAACAATTTACCTGTTCCCAGCACTGCCACTGAAGTCGATGGAAAATCTTCTAGAGATTTGAAGAACTATAAAATTCATCAGTCCTTTGAAAATTTTAATGCTTCATATCAAGAAAAACTCAAAGGTGAGGGATGGGGAATAATTGAAGTCGAGAGCAACAAGGTAATATCAGTAGAGAAAAACAATATTAAATACTTACTGATTATCACTAAAAGCTCTGACACTCAAACAACCAATGTTACAGTTTGGTTCACTATTTCGCTTCGTACTCAAGAGTGATCTGGAGCTTTTCTTCTATCACTTGCTGGAAAGGGGGATTTACATCTGGGAAGGGCGGAACTGCTTCTTGTCGACCGCTCATACGGAGGAGGATATTGCGCGGATCATACAAGCTGTCAAGGACAGTGTAGATGAGCTGCGTAAAGGGGACTTCTTACCTGATCTGACCCCGAACGGCCAGGTAAGCAAAGAGTGTCTATAGCCGACCCTTCAGAAGTATCGACAGTGGACGTGGATGAAATGGTCATCCCACTAACCCCGGATCAAAGGCATTTCTGGTTCGCTTAATGTCAAGAAACGAAGTGACTTACATCTTGACACGCGAACGTATATTAATGTGAGACGTTAAGTGAACTGTCCAATCCCGTATTGATTTTGCCGAAGAATTGAGTAAAGTGCACTTCGGCGTCTTTACGCTCCAAATTTGATAAAATGTCAGGTTCTATTCTTAGGACTTGGCATTTTTAGTAGTGTGGGCATCAGTTATGAAAAAGCCATTCGGAGAGGAAGAAAATCGTAATTGGGCCGTGAGGCTGCGCTGAATCGACAGGAGTCAACAAAGGTCATATTTTGCAGGTGGTTGTAATCGTTTGCAAAGTGTAGAGCAACTAAATTAAAGCTTACCAGAGTAGACATAACTTTATTCGTCATCGTGAATTCTTACAATACGTATAGCTTCATCGAGTTCAATTGTTCATAATTGACGCATGTCAGCGAGTAAAAGAAAAGATTTGAGTTTTTAAGAATCAATACTGGAAAAAAACTATATCCTGCATAATAAGTTGAATAAAAGAATTTAGCCATTAATGGTTTAATAAAACAAATTAGATCCTCGTTTTACCAGATGGATAATTATATTTTATTAGTATGAGGATGGTTTCCTTATACAGTGGACCGTTCATATTTACCTTCCTATGAAAACTTTATCTTGTATCCCTAGCTAGGTTATATCGCACTTTTTAGGCTAGCGTCACAGCTGGAAAGGATAAAATTAATTCCTTGAATACCCCATAGTAAAGGAGTCTGAAAAGATGGTGAATGAGTATTTCTCGACGGAATCTGCTTCCAATCCGCATAAATCTACTATTGCTAATAAACTGTCAAAAATAATCGGAAGTGTATCCCAACTCAGTCCAGACGAATTAGAGCCGCAAAAACATTTTTTAGAACTGGGTTTAGACTCTATTCTTCTGTCTCAGGTTAGACACAGCATTAAAAGTATGTTTGGCTTGGATATCCCGATGAACGAGTTTTTTGAATCACTGACTACGCTGGAGTTGCTGACAAACTATATTGCTGATAGGGTAGCCTCGACCTCTGAAGAATTGGCCCGGAATTCGGAGGAGCATCAGTTGGCTGCATCGTCCAGTGTCACTTCTTCGGTGCCTTCCGTCTTGCCGGGCCGGAGTCAAAAATCCGCTATCCCTGTAGAAGATCCTGCACCACAAGAAAGCAAGCTATCAAATAAGGATGTATTTGCGGAGAGAGAACAAATTTTAGAAATGCAACTTCAACTCATGTTGCAGCAGATGGAAATACTGCGTCAGTCTCGGCTTGCACCAGTGGCAATGTCTGAATCGCATTCACTACAAACTGCTGTCGAGCCTCAGACATCCGCGATGCAGGAGGTAGCTGCCACAGTTACTTCTGTTTCCCCCGTCCAGGCTTCCGTCTCAGCTGTTTTGCCAGACAGAAAAGAATCTAAAGCATTTGTTCCCTATCAAAAAATAAATGTGCAAGCCCATAATTCGCTTTCACTTAGGCAGGAAATGCATATGCAAAAGCTGATTGAGCATTACACGATGCGCACACGAAAGACCAAAGAGTATACTCAGCAATACAGGTCTGTATACGCCAATAACCGGAATGTGGCCGGATTTAGGCTTGCTCACAAGGAAATGGTGTATCAGATTATATCCCAGCGTGCAGAGGGTTCTAAAATTTGGGATTTGGATGATAATGAATATATTGATTTGACGATGGGGTTTGGGGTCAATTTGTTTGGTCACAACCCATCCTTTATCCGTGAATCGATAGAGAAGGAAATACATAACGGGA